>NZ_QREI01000002.1:0-678566 GCF_003386275.1 Winogradskyella pacifica
AGTTCTACGCCTGGTCCAACAGGCCCACAAGGTCCCTCAGGTAATGATGGTGCCGACGGATCCGATGGTGCTGATGGCACTAACGGTTTGGATGGAGCAACAGGAGCAACAGGGTCTACTGGGCCACAAGGCGCACAAGGTCCAGCAGGTAATGATGGTGCCGACGGATCCGATGGTGCTGATGGCACTAACGGTTTGGATGGAGCAACAGGAGCAACAGGGTCTACTGGTCCACAAGGCGCACAAGGTCCAACAGGTAATGATGGTGCTGACGGAGCAGATGGAGCTGCAGGCACTGACGGTACGGATGGAGCTACAGGAGCTACAGGGTTACAAGGACTACAAGGTCCTGCAGGTAATGATGGAGCCGATGGAGTAGGTATTGCACAAACATTAAGTTTTACATCACCTAACTTAACACTATCTGATAGTGGCGGAACAGTAGATTTAACATCACTTATTAATGATGCTGATAGTGATATTAGTAACGAAATTCAAAATTTATCAGAAGTACTTACTGAAGGTAATACAGCGGATGCTCAAATAAAAAACGTAACCGACCCAACAGATGCCCAAGATGCTGCAACAAAAGCTTATGTAGATGCATTACAAGCGCAAATAGCGGCGTTGGATGCACGGATTATTGCTTTGGAACCTCTACCAACTATAGGCGAATTTAGATATGGAGGCGTGGTATTCTGGATAGACCCTACAGATAATACCCATGGGCTAGTTTGCGCCATAGCAGACCAAAGTTCAGCAATACAATGGTCTAATGGTTCTTACATAGTTACCGGAGCTACAGGTGTAGCAATTGGTACTGGTGCTGCAAATACAGCTACTATTATTACAGCACAAGGTGCAACAGAAACCAATTATGCAGCAGGTTTAGCAAAAGCTTATACAGGAGGTGGTTTTAACGATTGGTTTTTACCGAGTGACGATGAGTTGAAAGAAATATTCCTAAATGGAGCAGCTATAGAAGCTACAGCAACGGCTAACGGCGGTGCTGTTTTTAATACTACTTTCTACTGGAGTTCTACGGAGGTTAATTTTGAGAAAGCGGAGACAAGTAAATTAACTAATAATGGCTCTGCAGCTAAGGGCTGGGGATATAATGTGCGTGCAGTTCGGGCTTTTTAAACTTTCTTAATAAATAAAAAGGCGGCATTTTTGCCGCCTTTTTTATGCCACAATTCTATCGCAGAAAAACATACAATATCGTTAATAAAATTGTTTAAAGTAGTGTAAAAGGGAGGCCACGAATAAGTAAAATGGGGCATAAAAAGTTGAGAAACTTATTATTTAGGCGCAGTTTTACTGCTTGCAAATATAACCAGGCTTGCAAAGCAATTTATGAGCGCATAGTTGCCAAAGGAAAGTGTAAAAAAATAGTATCAATAGCGGTTTGTAGTAATTTACTAAAGCAGGCCTTTGCAATTGCTAAACCGGGATTAATATATGATGGAAATTATAAAAGTGCTGTGCAACGTTGTATTATTTTAATATATAAATTTTTTGAGTTCAGCCTTTAAACCTCCAGAATTATCTAATATTTCATATGGTTCAAAATCATCGTTTTTATACTCTTTGTCTTTTAATGATTTATTTATTAGATCTGTTTTTTCAAATGATTTTTTAGAAATTTTAAATAATTTTTCAAAACTAAAGCCTTTACTTCTCATATGAATATTACCAGTAAAAAAAATAACTAGAACTTCTTTAGAATTAGGTTTTGTTAAAACAATGTATTCTTTTGGCCCATCTGAAATTATTAAATCAACCTGATAAAAGTTATATGATTGACCTTTGTATTTAAGTTGTGGTAATGTAAAGATCATTGCTCTTTTTATTCTTCTTTTTATAACCACTTCTTATGTAACTATTTGTGGTGTATTTTAAAGTAACCTTATCAAAATATTTGCCATTAAATTTACACATTCCCATTTTGTTGTCACATTGTATAACAGAATACATATCCTTTTCTGACAGCTCTAGTATTTCTTTACTACCGTCTGAATAAAATATTGAATCTGAATTTTTGGTGTTAATATCTTCAGATTTTTTAATGTTAGGGGAATAGACTCTAGTTTGGCAATAAGTATAAGAAGAAGTAATTAATAAAATTAAAAGAATAGCTTTTTTTATTTTTTCGTAAGTTATAAGTTAATAATATATTTGAATATAAATTGGCATGATTGATTGCTAAAATTCGCAAATTAAATTGTAATCATTGACTAATTCAATAATATCGATTTCTTCATAGAGGTCTTCTTTTAAGTATTCAGTCAGATCTTTACAATCTGAAAAATACTTGAGAGCTCTGTTTTTAAAATTGCTTAAGGAATAATGAGATATTAATGGTGTTAGTTTTGTTTCGTCTTCTCTAATTACATAAAACTCTTGTTCTTCTTCATAATGATATTTAAAAACATCCACATCCGAGTTTGGATTATAAGGATTGTCAATAATTTTTTCTTTGTGTTCAATAGCTACAGTTCTAGTGTATAACTTTACCTTTCCATCAAGTAACAATTTAAAAATTCTATATTTTCGTTTTTTTAATAGTGCATATTCATAATATCCAGGATTTGCATCATAAGTGTTAAATATGATTTTTTCCACTTGCGATTTGTCATAGCTATTGACATATCCTTGCATATCTTCTTTAAACTCAACCTCTGATTTTCCTAATGAAACCAATCTAGCAACATTCATTGGAATTTGTATAAATCCAATTAATGAATCTCCATTCTTTAAAATTAGTTGACCTGAAGTCCATTCATATTGAGCATAACTTAAAAAACAATTTAGTAATAAAAATATTAAAGTTAACCTTATTTTCATTGGTAAGTTAATTGTTTGCAACGGTTTTGTATAAGAATAGTTGCGATGGTAATAAACGCAATTTAACAAGTACAAACCGAATAGAAAATCCGCAAGGATTTTCGTAAGTAGGTTTGTATTAGCAATTAATTTTATATGATGTTAGCAAACGTTTTTAAAATTGGTTGATTGCGATTAATTATTTACAAGCTCTTCTAAAACACTTTTCAGTTGACCTTGATTTATTGGTTTGATTAAGTAGTTACTCTTTAAGCTATACTGTTCAGCCCTTTTAATATCTTCTTCACTATTTGAACTTGTTAAAATGTAAATAATAACTTTTTGTTCTATAGGTATTTTAGTGAATTCATCCAAGAACTGCCAACCATCCCAAATAGGCATGTTTAAATCTAAAAATATAATTTGGGGCAGTTTTTCACTATTTAGAAACATAGCTTTTAGTGTATCATATGCTTCTTTTCCATTTTTACAAACTAATATTTTTTCAACAAACCCTGATAGTTCCATATATTTCTTTGTTATAAACAAATGCATTGGATCATCTTCAACAATACATGCTAAATCTATTTTTCTCATTTTGGTAATGTTATTTTAAATGTTGTACCTAAGTTTACTTCACTAGCTATTTCAATTTTGCCATCCATACTCTCAATTTGGTTTTTTGTAATAAATAGACCCACTCCTCTGGAGTCATCATGACGATGAAAAGTCTTGTACAAGCCAAAGAGCTTGTCCCCATTTTTTTTCAGATCTATCCCTAACCCATTATCTTTAAAAAATAAAGTGATCATTGATTGTTCAGTTTCTACATCTGCATAAATCTTCAAATAACTCGCTCTTTCTTCACTTCTATATTTTATGGCATTTGTAATCATGTTTAGCACAATACTATCAAAGTATGCAGGAACACCTTTGACGGTTAAGTTCTTATCTACATTGTTGATGATTTCAAATTTAGCTTTCATTATTTGTATGTTTAGGATCTCTATGTTTTTTTGAATGACTTCATGGATATTTACTTTTGAAACATCAGCCTGTGTTAAATTCACTTTTACAATTTCTGTCAAATCATTTACGGTCTGATTCAGATTTTCGGCTCCTAAAATAAGAAGTGCAAATAATTCATTCTTCAATATGTCTGGCTGTTCCATTTGAATTAAATCGAGAATTCCAGATATACCTCCACTGTGAGAACGCAGATTATGGGATACAATATGTGCGAAATTTCGGAGCCTTCCATTTTGTTCATTCGTAATATCGAGCAGTGATTTGATCTCTTTCTCTACTTTTTTTAATTCACTAATATCGGTAGCTACACCCAAATATCCCACTATATTATCATGATCAAGAATAGTATTGATAGAAAGTAAAACAGGAAAAGTTGTACCATCATTTCTTATATAGGTCCATTCTTTGGTGGTTGGCTCACCAATTTTAGCTTCATAAACAAAGGTGTCAAAACCTTTTACTTCTTTTTTATGTTTTTCAAACAATTCAATGCTTCGCTTTTCTACCTCTTCACGTTGGTGAATTAACTGTGGATTATGTATTCCTACCAATTCTTCGGCTTTATAACCTAGTAATTTTTCGGCACCAGAGTTGAACAAGGTAATTGTACCTTTAGTATCGGTGGCAATAACCGAAACTTGTTTACTTGCTTCCAATATGGCTTGCAAACTCGAGATAGCATGTTGAAGTTTTCTTTCCGCCTCTTTTTCCTGACTAATATCCCTTACAAAAGACCAAATCAGTTTCTTTCCTTTGCTGTCCTTTATCACCACTCCTTGAAGAGCTATAGGGTATCGTGAGCCATCTTTACGGATGTATTCCTTTTCAAAGAGATCATAGCTTCCTTTGCTTTCCATTTGCTGAATTGCAGTAGTTTCAAATGGCCCATACTCCTTAGGCGTAGTATCCCAGTAACTCAGTGATAAGAATTCCTCTTTGTTGTAACCTGTTGGTTCAAGTAGTTTATTGTTTACATCTAAAAATTTGCCAGTGTCATATTCATTTAGGGCGATTCCTATCGGGGATAAATTGTATAAAGCAGATAACAGGTCTTTTTGGTAGTCAATATCTAAAAGGAGCTTTTTGCTTTCAGAAATATCTATAATTTGCGAAATAAAGTAGACTACTTTACCTTGCTCATTCTTTACCATAGATACTGCTAATAGGATATGAACTATATGTCCATCTTTATGGAAGTATCGCTTTTCCATTTGGTAGTGATCTCTTTTGTCTTCAATAAGTTCAGTTAAAAGCTCTAAATCAGAATTTAAATCATCGGGATATGTAATGTCTTGAAAAGTAAGCTTAATTAACTCTTCTTCTGAATACCCAATTATTTCGCTAACCTTTGTGTTTATCTTTAGCCATTTCCCTTTTTCATCTAACAAAGCCATTCCAATGGCAGCATTTTCAAAATTTCCTCTAAAAGCTTCTTCACTGATTCGTAGCCTTTCTTCTCTTTGCTTTCTTTCGGTAATATCCTGGTGGGTACCATACATCATCAAGGGTTTTCCGTCTTTAGTCCATTCAAAAACTTTGCCCTTATCATAGACCCATACCCAGTGCCCATCTTTGTGCTTTATACGTGCTTCAAACTCATAGTAGTCTACCTTTTTCTCAAAACAAGCATTTAATCTGCGATTGGATTCTTCTAGGTCATCTGGATGAGCTAATTTCACCCAGGTTTCTATGCTAATAGGAGTGAGCTCTTCCAAGCTATAACCAACAATTTCAGCCCACCTCGCATTATAGACGGTTTCCCCAGTTTGTACATTCCATTCCCACGTGCCAACATGGGTGCCTTCTATTACCGATTTGAATCTTATTTCATTGTGCTTTATTTCAGTAATATCCTGAAAACTACCAATGAGCTTATCGCCCAATTTTCTTCCTGTTGATCTTACCCATATCAGTTTGTCTTTAGCGGTGATCATTTGGCATACCAAATCAAATGGGGCGCTATTAGAAATACACTTTGTAATCGCATCGGTAATTATAGGACGATAGTGAGGATGGTAAAATTCTATTGCATTTGCTTTATTATGGTTAAAATCCTGAGATACTTCGTGAATTTCATAAACTAAATCACTCCAGGTGGTTTTTCCTGTAGCGATGTCCAATTCCCATATACCTAGCTTATTAGCTTTTTGTGTTTCTTGGAGCAATTCATTCTTTTTCTCTAGTTCTTGATTAAGAACATCTAGCTCAATACTTTTTATTCTGTTTTCAAAAAGTTTTACCGTTTGTCCTGCTAATTTTTTAAGCTGCTCCAGCTGCGATTTGTTGATGTTTTTAGGCGTGTCATCAATAGTACAAAGCGTACCTAATGGGAAGCCATTGGAAGTAACCAAAGGGATACCCGCATAAAATATAACATTTGGATCACCGGTAGTTAAAGGATTGTCATGAAACCGTTCGTCTTTTCGGGCATCCTCCACTATGAATGGTTCATTTGGTTGATTGATAGCATGTGCGCAAAATGCGTAGTCTTTTGGTGTTTCACGAACTTCCAAGCCATGGTGAGAAAGAAACCATTGCTTGTTTTCGGTTATCAAACTAATTAAAGATATTTTTGTACCGCAAATTTGTGCAGCCATAGAAGTAATAAAATCAAAATCGTCATTCTCGGAAAGCCCAATCAATTGATAACTTTCCAATTCTTTTAGTCTTTCAGACTCATTTTCTGGTATTTTGGGGTTTTTCATAATTCGATTTTATTTTCAAAATTCTGACTAACGCCAATTTACAATAATTTTTGCACACAAGAATTTTACTGGTTAGCTCAAGAAATTAACAGGTTTTTCGCTGCATTCAAGGTTCTAACGCAACAACCGTTGCTTTTTTTTAATGAGTCTAAGCTACAAATTTCTGTTCATTTTCGAGATCTGTTGTTTAATTTTTTTTGTATATCTACTAATGTTTTTTGATCAATTTTATTAAAGTCAGTATCTTTAGGAAGGTATCTTCTAATGAGTCCATTAGTGTTCTTGTTAGTGGCTCTTTCCCAAGAGGAGTAAGGGTGAGCAAAGTAAATATTTGTCCCTGTTTTTTGTGTAATAAATTCATGTTTTGCCATTTCAATTCCGTTATCATAAGTCATTGTTTTTTTTGAATAACGGGTTTAATTTATTTAAGTGTTTGGAGAACATTTTAGCGACTTCTTTAGAGTTTTTAGCTTTTAACTTGACTATTATTGTGTATCTAAATTTGCGTTCTACGATGGTTCCAATTGCAGATTTTTGGTTTTTACCAATCATTAAATCACCTTCCCAATGTCCAATTTCTTCTCTTAATAGAATATGCTTAGGTCTATTGTCAATACTGACCTAGTTGATGATTTTGCTTCCAATTCCCCGTCTTTTTTTAGGGGGTCTACGTCTAGTTTTTTACGTACGAGTAGTTTGATTAACTTTTTGTATAAGCTAGCTTGTAGTTGTGTATAAATGTTTCTGTATATAGATTCTTGGGAAATAGACATTATAGGGTCGTTAGGATACTCTAGTTTTAATTTACCAGCAATTTGCTCAGGTGTCCATTCAGATAATAATCTTCTATAGACGTATAACCGAAGTCTTTTATATGTAGAAATTTTATCCGTATTTCTCTTGTTTAAATAATCCTCTTTAGCATACCAATGGGTTAACTCAGCGGCGTATTTATCTCTATGAGATTGCACCCATTTGTTGACCTCTCTAGTGATTGTAGAACGCGATCTATTCAAAGTTTTGGAGATATGTGCTTTTGACTTATTTTAGTTTAAAAGAGTCTCTATTTGTATTTTTCCTTTCAGAGTAAGTCGACCAATTTTTTTACGTAACATAATAACAAATCTATTAATTTATATTTGTTGCGTTAAGTTATTGAGTACAGCTTCAACTAGACTCATGTTTTTGGGTTATGAATAGGAATACTTTTTATAAGGTTTAACACATTTGTTGCCCTACTTTGCATAAGACGGAAGAAGCGCTACACCATTGTCAACACTCATTTAATTATAAAAAAAAAGCCATTATACAGTAGTGTAAAATGGCTTTCAGATTTGGTACAGGTTTCAACTAATTCCATCCACCACCTAAGGCTTGATAAATTTTTACATTCGCCAAGAATTGGTCTCTTTTCGTTTCTATAATTTCAATTTTAGAATCTAAAGCTTCTCTTTGCGTCAATAGAACTTCGGTGTATTCTGCTCTAGCAGATCTAAACAATTGTATAGAAAGATCAATAGCTTCTGTCATAGCATCAACTTGCTTTTCCTTTAACTCATAATTTTCTTTTAAATTATTAATATTAGAAAGCGTGTTGGCCACTTCAATATAACCGTTTAGAATGGCTTTTTCATATTCAAAAACCGCTTGTAGTTGTCTGCTATTGGCATTACTGTATTCCGCTTTAATCGCATTTCTATTGATTAATGGACTAACCACATCTCCAACTAAAGAATATAAAAGCGATTCTGGTGTACTGGTTAAATACTTTGTTTTAAAAGCTTGCAAACCAATACCTGCTTTAATACCAATAGAAGGGTAGAAGTTCGCTTTGGCAATTTTAACGTTCAATTTTGAAGCTTCTAATTCATATTCTGCTTGTTTAATATCGGGTCTATTTGCTAAAAGCTGCGCTGGGATACCGGCTTCAATTGTATCTATTGGGCGATTAATAAAATCGTCAGAATCTCTGTCAATTTTTTGTGGATAGCGCCCTAAAAGAAAATTAATCTTATTTTCAGTTTCAACAATTTCTTGACGAATTTCAAACTTATTACTCTGATTTTTATAGACTTCTGCTTCAAATCGTCTCACCGCTAATTGCGTAGCTCTTGCAGCTTGCTTTTGAAGTTTAACCATTTCTAAAGCATTTTTTTGAATCTCTAAATTCTGCTCAATAATGTTTAACTGATTATCTAAAGCTAAAAGCTCGTAATAGGAATTGGCTATTTCTGAAACAATAGTGGTGACCATAAAATTCTTACCTTCAATAGTGCTTAGGTATTCTAAAACGGCTGCTTTTTTTCCATTGCGCAGTTTTTTCCACACATCGAGTTCCCATGACACATCCAAACCAACTGAAAAATCGGTTAAAGGTTCTGGAAATTCTTCGCCTTCACGAATATCTAAATGCTGTTCTACAGCTCCATTTCGGGTGTATTCACCAACTTTTTCAACTTCTGCGCCTGCGTAAACATTTACAAAAGGTAAATACTCTCCTTTTCTAACTTGTACCTCATTATTTGCCATTGCAATTTGCTGTAGCATAATATTAAGCTCCTGATTATTGGCTAACGCAGTATCAATTAATGCGACTAACTTTGGATCTGAAAAGAATGTTTTCCACTGTATGGTGGCACTATTTGCCGAATCTGTAGTTTTATCTTGGTACTGATCAGGCACTGTGGTGTTCGCTTCTTTTACAGCGTGTTGTGTAGGTACACAAGAGCAAAGTAATAGTAAGGTAAGCACACCAATAAGGTGTGCTTTTCTAATCGTTTTTATCTTATTCATCGTTTTTATTTTTACGAAGTTTTTTCAATAGTTTTGTGAGTTTGCTGATTTTTTCAGCATTAGCTTCACTTTGATTTTTAGTTTCACTAACGCGCATCATTTCTTCCGAAATAGGCTCACTAGCTTCGTCTTTAATTAGACTTTTTCCATCAGCCATTTTTGCAAAAATGTAATACAGACCAGGAATAATTAAAATACCACCAAGCGTACCGATAAGCATTCCCCCTAAGGCAGAACCACCAATAGTTCTATTCCCAATAGCACCAGCTCCAGAAGCCATAACTAACGGAATTAATCCGGCAATAAAAGCAAAGGATGTCATTAATATTGGTCTAAATCGCGCTCTAGAACCTTCAATGGCGGCTTCTAAAATTGTAGCACCTTGCCTGCGTTTTTGAACGGCAAACTCCACAATTAACACGGCATTTTTACCGAGTAAACCAACCAGCATAATGACTCCAATTTGAGCATAAACATCATTAGCTAATCCCATGGCTTTAAGAAGTATAAACGAACCGAAGACACCAACAGGTAAAGATAAAATAACAGCAAAAGGTAATAGGAAGCTTTCATATTGTGCTGCTAATACAAAGTAGACAAATATGAGCACGACTATAAAAATGTAAATAGATTCATTTCCGCGTTGCGCTTCATCAAAACTCAAGCCTTCCCAAGCAATATCATAACCCCTTGGTAATTGCGTCGCAGCAACTTCTTTAATCGCTTTAATAGCATCATCACTTGTAAATCCTGCCGCAGGCAATCCTCTAATGGATGCCGAATTGTAAAGGTTATAACGTGTAATTTCGTTAGGGCCTAGCTTCTTTTCAATACTCATAAAAGCAGAATAAGGAACCATTTCTCCTTCTTCATTTTTTACAAATAATTTTTCGAGATCACTTGGTAAACGTCTGTATTCTGGTGCTGCTTGCGTGTACACTTTAAAGAAACGACCAAACCGAATAAAGCCTTGCTCGTAAGTACTACCAATTAAAATGTTGAGGTTTTCCATGGCTGTACCAATAGTCACTCCTTTTTGCATCGCAATTTTGTTGTTTATTTTTAACTCATATTGCGGATAGTTGGCAGAGAAGAAGGTAAATAAACCAGATAGTTCTGGGCGCTTAGATAAGGCGTCCATAAACTCGTTATTCACACTCTCAAAATGGTGATAATCTGTAGAGTTTGTTTTATCTAATAAACGTAAAGCGAATCCACCTGAAGATCCAAATCCTGGCACTGCTGGCGGTTCAAAATATTCTATAACTGCTCCTAAGTCTTTGGTTTCTTCTTCTAATTCTTCCATGATTTCATGAACCGAGTGCTCGCGTTCTGACCAAGGTTTCAGGTTAATTAAACAGGTTCCTGCGTTGGATCCACGACCTTCTGTCATAATTTCATAACCGGCTAAAGAGGATACGGATTCGACACCTTCAGTTTCTTCACATATTTTTTGAAGTTTTTTAGCTACTTCATTGGTACGCTCTAAAGTCGCACCAGGTGGTGTCTGAATAATGGCATAGATCATCCCTTGGTCTTCATTAGGAATAAATCCGGCAGGTAACACTTCATTTGTAAAGAAAATTCCAATACAGAAAGCGGCAAGTATTCCAAAGGTGATAAAGCGTCTCGCTACTATTTTGTTTAGAATCTTAACATAGCTTCCTGTCAGTTTTTCAAAACCTCCGTTAAACCAATCAATAAATTTATCTAATAGTGATGTGCGTTTTTTACCATGATTATTCTTTAGCAACATGGCACAAAGCACTGGAGTTAACGTCAAGGCCACAATGGCAGAAATAACAATTGAACCAGCCATGGTAATGGAGAATTGTCGGTAGAAAACACCAACAGGACCCGTCATAAACGAAATAGGAATAAATACCGAGACCATGACCAACGTTATGGCAACAATAGCACCACCAATTTCGCCCAGCACTTCTGAAGATGCTTGGTAGGGAGTGAGGTGATGGTCTTCTTCCATTTTTACGTGAACAGCTTCAACGACCACAATGGCATTATCGACCACAATACCAATCGCTAATACTAAGGCAAAAAGCGTAATAAGATTAATGGATAACCCAAACATCTGCATCACGAAAAAGGCTCCAATCAAGGAAACCGGGACAGCAATAATAGGAATTAAAGTTGAACGCCAATCTCCTAAAAATAAGAATACCACTATGGCAACTAAGATAAAAGCATCTCGCAATGTATGAATAACTTGATCTATAGAAGCATCTAAGAAATTAGAAACATCATAACTAATTTGAAAATCAACTTCTGGAGGAAGATCAACTTCAAGCTCTTTTAGCTTTTCTTTTACAGCATCAATAACATCGCTACCATTACTACCAAAAGTTTGTTTTAATACAATGGAAGCCGATGGTTTTCCATCTAAATTTGAATAAATATCAAAAAATTCACTTCCTAATTTTACATCAGCAATATCAGCAAGCGTAACGATTTGCCCTTCTTTATTGGCTTTAACAATAATCTCTTCATATTGCTCGGGTTCGTTATAACGGTTTTGATAGGTTAAAACATACTCTAGGGATTGGGCTGTTTTACCCGAACTTCGTCCTAAACGACCAGGACGTGCCAAAATACTTTGGTCTTCCATCGCTTCTAAAACTTCTTCTGCAGAAATATTATAAGCGCGCATACGATCTGGTTTTAACCAAACACGCATAGCGTATTTTCGACTTCCTAAAATTTGAGCACTTGCAATCCCTTTAATTCGCTGTATCTCAGGAATTATTTTGGTATAAGCATAATTGTAGAGGAACTTTTCGTCGTTGTCTTTATTTGTACTCGAAAGGTTAACGTACATTAACATACTAGGCTGTACAGGTGTAATAATAACACCTTCACGTTGTACCAACTCAGGAAGCAATGGCATTACCTGATCGACTCTGGTTTTTACTCTAACAACCGCTTCATTGGGATCTGTGCCTGGTTCAAAAATAACACGTAAGGTACCTTCACCTGCACTAGTAGCATCAGAAGCGATATAACGCATATCTTGAACACCGTTAATGGCGGTTTCTAATGGAATTAATGTGGAATTCACCAATACATCAGCACTCGAACCTGGATAGGCAATAAAAATATTGACTGTAGTCGGTGCAATTTGCGGGAATTGAGATATAGGCAATTGCTTTATCGCTAAGCCACCTATAAATATAATGATCACCGAAATGACAATAGCCAAGACGGGTCTTTTAATAAATTTTTTAAACATGATGTGTGTAGATTAGTTAGAATTACTCTGCGTAAAGTTCTAGATTAGATAATACAGTAACAGGATCTACAGTTTTAGTATGAATCTCCTCTTGATCTCTGACCATTTTAATACCTTCGAGAAGTATCGTTTCGGTTTCAGACAATCCTTTAGCTACAATAAATAAGTGCGGCAATTCGGCACCAATAGTGATTTCTCTTTGGTGTACAACATGGTTAGTGTCAACGACGAAAACATAGGTTTTGTCTAAGATTTCAAACGTGGCTTTTTGTGGAATAATAACAACATCTTTGAAAGGAATGGTCATTAAAATGCTTCCTGTTTCACCATGTCTTAAAATTCCATCGGGATTAGGGAATGTAGCTCTAAACGCAATATTTCCGGTTTCGCTATCAAATTCTCCTTCAATAGTTTCTACAATACCTTTTTGGTTAAAACGCTTGTTGTTCGCCATTAGAAGTTCAACATTTGTGTTGTTCTTTTTAGCTTCACTGGTAATATAATCTAAGTATTCTGCTTCAGGCACATTAAAATATACCCACATTTCACTGTTGTCTGAGAGTGTGGTTAATAATTCACCTTCATCTAAAAGGCTACCTTCTCTAGCTTCCAAATGGTTAATAATGCCATTAAAAGGTGCCTTGATACTGGTAAAACCTAAATGGGTTTGCGCTAAAGAGACTTCAGCATTGGCTTTTTCTAAATTGGCTTGTGCCATTGCCAATTCATTAGGCGATACTACATTGCCATCAGCTAGTAATTGCGTGTTGGCGAGTTCTATTTGCGCGACTTTGGATTCGGCTTTAGCCTTATTGAGTTCAGCTTGATAAATGTTAGGCATAATCTGAAATAACTGCTGTCCTTTCTTTACATGTTGCCCTTCATCTACAGAGATATTTTTTAAATAGCCCTTTTCTAAAGCTCTTAATTCTATGTGTCTTATAGAGTGGATTTGACTCACATAGTCTTTAATAAGAGTCGTGTCTTTTTTTATAGGATTGGTTACGAGAAATGTTGATTCTTCGTGTTTTTCTTCTTTGTGTTCTTCACAGCTCGCCAGAGTTATACACATAAATAGGCCTGTGAAAATTGTTATTTTCTTAATGGTGTTCACTTGTAAATTATTTTATAAAATGATATAATTAATTGGTCAGACCCATTGAGAATTGGGCATGACATTTTAGAGTTTTGGTCTAAACTCTAAATACATAAATTAGAAACAGACCGTTTTAAGTTGTATGTCTGTTCTTGTGGATATCAAATTATAAAAACTTGGAATTGGATATGAAGCCTAAGACAAGGTTCATTGATAACGCTTTCTGAGCGGTATGGTTTTTTTTGTAGTTCTTTAGAGGAAAACTCAAATAACAGTGCATTTATAAAAGCTGTTTCTAGGTAGTCTTTATAGTACTGTTTTTTACTAGAAGCTTCTTCGTCTTCTACTTTGTTACTTTCAATAACTTCAACATTTCTTCTATCATCCGCACCTTTATGATACGGAATAATAGTTGCATCACTAAATTGTTTAGTATACGTAAGTGTTATACTACAATGATGGGTAGTGAGCGTGTTTGTTGTATTGCCAATAGCTTCATTAGCTTGTAAATTAGCAAATGTGCTTAGTAATAGAACAACAATTAAAGATAAGTATCTATTGAAAGTCTTTTTCATTTCGGGGGTCAAAACTATACCATTAGATTTATATTACCAACAAGAGATAGTTTTAATTTTAGCATTACAATGATAAATATTTCTTAAAAAAATTAGAGCGCTTAATAAGGTGAAATGGTTTTTCTTAGTGATAGCAATGCTTTTAAGCTAAATAAAAGAAATCTAGTATAAAAATTAATCTTTTATAATATCGCTATATTCATAAAAAAAGGATTCAAATAAATCCATATTTTCATTAAAAAATTCCATAACGTCTCTCCATGTATTTTTATTATGGATCGATACTTTTTGCTTTAATGGTAAATATATTCGTGAAATCTCCTTTCCATTTTCTAGGATGTATTCTTCTTCAAAAATAATTTCTGGAAGAAAATCATTCTTTAATATGCTTTTTAAAGAGGTGAGTTTTTCCCAATATTTAATACGATTCTCCAAATCATCTTCAATATCTAAAGCGATTAAAGCGGACTTCGTATCGAAATGAAACTTAAACGAGAACCCTTTTATTTTTGTATCGTATAACAACCATTTTCTAGGAAATGATTTTCCGAAGCTGATCCAGAATTCTTGTCGTAATAATCGTGATTCTTCTTTTGAAAACATTTAGATGAAATAAGCAATTAATATTCCTAAGCAGATAGCGACTAATTTAGATAAATTAAACTTGTGGCCCTCGCCAGATTCAAATAAAATAGTGGTAGAAATATGTAAAAAGATACCTATAACAATAGCATTAATGACATCTACATAAGTTGCCATAAAGCTAGAGTGATTAGATATTAAGGTTCCTAAAGGCGTCATAGCCGAAAATATTGCTAAGAAGCTTATAATCTGTAATTTGCTATAACTAGATTTTAATAAAAATGCGGTTATTAAAATGGCAATCGGAATTTTATGAATTAAAACTCCATAAACCATATCATTATGTTGGTGTATGGGAAAGCCTTCTAAAAAACTATGAATGCATAAACTGATAAAAAGTAACCAAGGAAATTCGTTGTCCTCTTTATGAATATGAACGTGTCCATGCTCAGCTCCTTTAGAAAAGAACTCTAAAATAATTTGAAGTAATATACCACACATTATATACAAACCAGTGAGCTTGGCATCAATGTGCTGATAGACTTCTGGTAGTAAATCAAAGAGTGTTAATGCTAATAAAAAGGCACCACTAAAAGATAAAAGCAATTTGGTGTAAATTGACTTTTGGTTTTTAGTGACTAAAGCGATAGCAACACCGATGATTACGGCAAGTAATGGTAATAAATAGCTATTCATGCAGTTTACTTAAAAATCATAATCATACGCTCAGATGTCTGAGTATGATATTTGTGTAATTTATAATCTCCAAAAACATCCAACAAATGTACTCCTGCTTTTTCAAAAAGCGTTTCAAAATCTTTTAGCGTAAAAGCTTTTACACGTTCCTGAAATTCGAAATGTTCACCGTCAGCATCAAAACTAATATCTTTAATAATGTAACCATCTTTAACCGATCGTTTTTGATGAAAATCAATCCCTTCAACTGTTTTAATATTTTCTGGAATTAAATTTTCAATAACGTAATTGGTGTTCATAAAATCGATAACACCAAATCCAAATTCATTTAATTCTGCTTGAATAGACTTTATCGTTTCAAGATTACATTTTTCGTCTTCAAAGTAACCAAAACTAGTAAAAAGATTAAAAACAGCATCAAACGTATCAGGATAAGGTTTACTCATATCGTGAACCTTAAATTTTAGTGTGTCATTCTCAAATTGCTCCGCATAAGCAATACTTTGTTCTGATAAATCAGCACCTGTAACATTATAGCCCAAAGAGTTTAAGTACACAGAGTGTCTTCCTTTACCACAAGCTAAATCTAGAATTTTACCTTGTTCGGGAATGTTAAGATAATTTGTTAAATTATCCATGAAATCCTGGGCTTCAGTATAATTTCTGTCTTTATATAAGATATGGTAGTAAGGGGTGTCAAACCACGATGCGTACCATTGTTTTGCTGGTTTAGTCATATTTATCTCCTAATAAAAGTAGGAGTCACTTTCGTTAAAATAATTAGTTGTCATTACGAGAAGCATAAGCGTGGTCATCTCATTATCAATAAAAAGATGGTGTCAACTTTGTCTTAAAATTTCGTAATGACGAGTCCTATTCAAATTTTAGGGTGTCATGCTGCAAAAATACTGTATTTTTGCAATCTATTTGACGGAATTTATGGAAGATAATTACAAGATGTTAGCCAAAACACTATTTGGCTTCGAAGATATTTTAGCAAAGGAACTCACACAACTTGGAGCCATGAAAGTGGAAAAAGGTGTGCGAAATGTGAGCTTTGAAGGAGATAAAGGCTTTATGTATAAAGCGAACCTTGGAATTAGAACGGCCATAAAAATATTAAAACCTATTCATTCTTTTAGAGTGACTAAAGAGGAAGATCTTTACAAAAATGTAAAGAATATGAAATGGGAAGACTATTTAAAATCTACTGGATCTTTGGCTGTTGATGCTACGGTTCATAATAGTGTCTTTACGCATTCGCAATACACCGCTTTAAAAACGAAAGATGCTATTGTAGATCGTTTTAGAGATATTGACGGTACGCGTCCGGATGTAGATTTACGTTTTCCAGATTTAAAAATAAATGTACATATAGATCGTCAACGTTGTACGATTTCTCTAGATACTTCTGGAGAATCATTACATAGACGTGGTTATAAAACGGCAACGAATATTGCTCCAATTAATGAGGTTTTAGCTGCCGGACTTATTATGATGAGTGGTTGGGATGGACAATCTGATTTTATGGACCCGATGTGCGGTAGTGGAACGATGTTGGCAGAAGCCGCTATGATTGCTTGTAATATTCCGCCAAATTTAATGCGAAAAGAGTTTGCCTTTGAACGTTGGACAGATTGGGATGTGGAATTATTCGAAAAAATTGAAGAATCCTTATTGAAAAAAACACGTGATTTTCATCATAAAATAATGGGTTACGACAAATCTCCGTCGGCAATTGTAAAGGCGAAAGAGAATATTAAGAATGCACATTTAGATGAATTTGTACATATTCAGCATGAAGATTTCTTTAAAACTCAAAAATCGGGTGATGAAAAATTACACATGGTTTTTAACCCTCCTTATGGTGAACGTTTAGAGAATTTAAATGTTGAAGAATTCTACGGTAATATAGGAACGACTTTAAAGCACGGTTATCCCAATACCAATGCGTGGTTAATTACCTCTAATCTTGAAGCCTTAAAATCTGTAGGTTTAAGACCTTCAAGAAAAATAAAAGTCTTTAACGCTAAGCTTGAAGCACGTTTGGTGAAGTACGAAATGTACGAAGGTAGTAAGAAGACTCATAAGCAGTAGGTTAATCTTTAGTCTTTAGTCGTTGGTTGGTAGTCGTTAGTTAAAAGCCTAATGTCTCAGTAGTAGTTTTCAGAAACGAAGTGTTTTTTCGAATGGATTTATAATATGAATGAGCAAATAGAGTTTGTTTTTTAGAACAATCTCTCCGTGCATATTTGAGCCTTCTTCGTGTAACTCTGTGTCATAACTTTCAGTGCTAATTTTCAGAGTTCATCTTTGCGTCTTAGCGCCTTTACGAGAAATACAAATTACCGCTCCAAAGCCTCCAATTGCAAATTATAATCATACTGTAAATCTTCGTGTAACACTTTAATTTTTTTCTTCACAGAAAGCACTTGACGTTCATATAAATTACTCAGCGTAGTATTTTTATGAATTGAAGGTTTTAATTCATTCATCCGTTCACAAAAATAGAGTAGGAGCTCCACTTCGGTTGTTTTCTTTAACGAATAACGACTGTATACTCTGATTTCTCTGAGAATCTTACGTATCGTTTTCTTCATATAGAAATAGCTATCGGTATTAATACCTTCAAACAAATTATCTAAACTCGCTTTTACACTTGCGATGTAACCATCCTCATCATGAGATTCAAATAACAAATAGGTGAGTAGTGCTTTATTTTCTTTTTTGAATTTGCCTAAGCGTAAACACAGCTCTAAAAGCTCCTCTTGAGAAAGGTGTTTGAGTTCTTTTTTGATGGTAACGATGGATTCAATCTTCATGCTATAAATTTAAGACTTTTCGTTGTAGTTGTATATGAAACCCATGTAAAACTAAAAGCAGCTAATTATATGTCATAATTAACTGCTTCTATATATTTTATAAAATTGTGATTCTTATTATCTTAATTTAGGATAATCAGCAGGACTCAATTCATGCATCACATCATAAATAGCTTCAAAAATATCTTCTGCAGATGGCTTTGAAAAATAATCTCCATCTGTACCATACGCTGGTCTGTGTGGCTTTGCTGCTAAAGTTTTTGGTGCACTATCTAAATACTGAAAGGCATCTTGTGTATTTAAGATTTCATTCAGAATATAAGCCGAAGCTCCTCCTTTTACATCTTCATCAATTACCATAACACGGTTGGTTTTGGCAATACTTTTAACGATATCGTGATTCAAATCAAAAGGTAATAATGATTGTACATCAATAATCTCTGCATCAATACCAACCACTTGCAATTCTTTTGCCGCTTTTTCAACTAAACGTAATGTTGAGCCATAAGATATAAGGGTAATATCATCACCTTCTCTAATGGTTTCTACAACTCCGATTGGTGTTTTAAATTCCCCGATGTTATTTGGTAATTTTTCCTTTAACCTATAACCATTTAAACATTCTACAACCAAAGCAGGTTCGTCACTGTCTAATAAAGTGTTGTAAAAACCAGCGGCTTTAGTCATGTTTCTTGGTACTAAAACATGAATACCTCTAATTAAATTAAGAACACCACCCATTTGCGAGCCAGAATGCCAAATACCTTCTAATCGATGACCACGAGTTCTTACAATTAATGGTGCTTTTTGGCGACCTTTAGTTCTGTATTGGACTGTAGCTAAATCATCACTCATTATTTGAATTGCGTACATAATGTAATCCAAATACTGAATTTCTGCAATTGGTCTTAAACCACGCATAGCCATTCCTATACCTTGTCCTATAATGGTCGCTTCTCTAATACCAGTATCTGAAACTCTAAGTTCTCCGTGCTTTTCTTGAAGACCTTCTAAGCCTTGATTAACATCTCCGATATAACCAGCATCTTCTCCAAAAATTAACGCTTCTGGATAGTTACTAAATATAGCATCGAAATTTTCTCGTAAAACCACACGTCCATCAACTTCTTCGGCGTTGGCATCATAAGTTGGAATAACTTCAGATTGGTTAAAAGCACTTTTCTGTGATTCGCTATGTAAATGCGAACTGTATTTAGGTTGAATGGTATTAATATAATTTGTAATCCAATTTTGAAGGGCTGTTTTTTCTGAAGATGATTCAGAAACCACATAGCGTAACGCCTTTCTAGTTGCCGTAAGTATATTGCGTCGTAAAGGTTCATCAAAACCTTCTAATTCGTTTTTTAGTTTGGTAATAAACACGGCATTTGGACTAGATGCTGCTAGTTGCTCTAACATACTCAGTGCTTCTTTACGTTCTGCGATTATAGGATTTATACACGCTGCCCAAGCTGCTTTTTTACCTTCTCTAACTGCTTTCTTAATGGTACGCTCTATAGCTGTTAGTTCTTCGTCTGTAGCAATGTTATTCTCGATAATCCAAAGACGCATTTGTACATTACAATCGTACTCTGCTTCCCATGCTAAACGTTCTTTATTCTTATAACGCTCATGAGATCCAGATGTAGAATGGCCTTGAGGTTGTGTTAATTCTTGAACATGTATCATTACTGGTACATGTTCGTTTCTCGAAATCTTAGCAGCACGTTGATACGTGTCAATTAATTGAGGGTAATTCCAACCATCAACTCTAAAAATTTCGTAACCTTTTTGGTCTTCTTCACGTTGAAACCCTTTTAGTATTTCAGAAATATTTTCTTTTGTTGTTTGATGTCTCGCATGTACAGAAATTCCGTAATTATCATCCCAGATACTAATGACCATAGGTACTTGTAAAACACCTGCAGCATTTATAGTTTCAAAAAATAAGCCTTCACTTGTACTGGCATTACCGATGGTTCCCCAAGCAATTTCATTACCTTCCTTAGAAAACATTGCGGTATCAATACCTTTAACTTCTCTATATATTTTAGACGCTTGAGCTAAACCTAAAAGTCTAGGCATTTGTCCTGCGGTAGGAGAAATATCTGAACTAGAATTTTTTTGTTCTGTTAGGTTTTTCCATTGGCCATTTTCATCTAAACTATGGGTTGCAAAGTGGCCTCCCATTTGGCGACCAGCAGACATAGGCTCTTCTTTAATATCTGTGTTTGCATACAGACCAGCAAAGAACTGCTCTATAGTCAATTCACCGATAGCCATCATAAAGGTTTGATCTCTATAATAACCAGATCTAAAATCTCCATTTCTAAATGCTTTTGCCCAAGCGATTTGAGGGATTTCTTTTCCGTCACCAAAAATACCAAACTTGGCTTTCCCAGTTAAAACTTCTCTACGACCAAGCAAACTACATTCTCGGCTGGTTACCGCTAATTTGTAGTCGCTTAAAACTTCGGTTTTAAAATCGTCAAAAGTAATTTCTGTTTTGGTGTTAGGATCCGTCTTCATATAGTCACTGTTTAAGTCTTGCGAAAGTACAAAAAATTAAAATTTTATGCAACAGTGAGCAGCGTTATAATCTTGTGATATTCTCAGTGAAATAGCTTTATCGCTGATAATAGCTTAAATTATTTAATAATTTTAACTTTTCAATAAGAATTCCTTAATACCATTTTCGTCTAAAAAGCCCTAAAAGAACTTGTGGGTCTACAGTAAACATAAAACGAATAGACTGATCGTAATTTGGCTGTCCGATTTCCCAACCGAGATTAGAGTAGATAGGGAGGTAGATTTCAAAATAATCCTCAACAAGGTTTAATCGTATGCCAGAATCGTAAACAAATTTAGCATTACTGAATTTGTTTTTTACTAAACCTGCATCACCATAAGCTTGAATGTATCTCCAAATAGAGGTGCTAAAATTAGCTGTAGTCATCCATTGGTTAGCAAAAGGTGTTTCTAACTTCGATTTAAAGCCTCCTTCTGCAATAATAATTTGTTGACTAAAAAGCCCTGAAGCTTCCGAACGACCAAGATAGTTTAGGTCGAATAAATAATCTGTTGGTCGGTCTAAGGCGAAACTAAAATAATTAGAACTAAGGTCAGAACGGTTATCTAAGAATGCACCTGCAAAAAATCTAAAGTTAATATTTCGGTTGCTTTGAGTTAGTTTTCTAAATTCGTAATTAAATGAAATTTTACTGAACTTATTGGCCACTTGGATATCAGTATAGAATTTTGAATAATTAATAACGCCAGGATTGAAATGCGTATACCTTAAATTAAAAACACCATAATCAGGTTCGTCTTCGTCTAAGGGAACTGTAGCGTCCTCGCCAAGTTCTCTAGATATGCTAACATACCTAGCCATAATCTGATCCGTTTGTGGGGATCTAAAATCCGAATCATCTCTAAAACTAAAAGTAACCGAAGGTCTTATTCTGGTAAAAAAGGCATCTGTAGCAAAGGATTGGTAACCTGCAGAAAGCCCATAGGTAATATCATATAGATTTTGATCTTCTAAATTGTGTGAATAGAATACAGAAGTAGAGCCTGTTAATGATTTCGATTTTGTAGCATATTGTGGCGAGAACCTATAGTTTAATCGCTTTCTTAAAATCGTTTTATTATACACTTTTGTGCCTAATGTTAAACCATCATAGATATTATTAAACTCAACCAATGGCATAAAGAATATTTGATTGTAATTAGGGTCTTCAATATCTTTAAATAATCTAAACTGAAGTGGTTTGTTATTTAGAAAAGAGCCATTAACAGCTTTATAATTATCACGCTGATTGTATTCTGGTATCACATTATCGTAATCTAAAACAAACTTCTCTGTACTGTCTTTTGGCAGTGTTACAGTTTTAGTGCCATTTATGTTTTCTACCCATAATTTTCCAATAACAGAATCGTTTTTCAACTTAAAAACTGAAATAGGCATCGCATTATCGCGCTTATTTTTTATGGTTAATTCTAAGGAATCTTCTATGGATTTAATCGCGGAGATTTTAAAATCTATTTTCTTTCTAGTATTTAGGTAATCGCTAAAGAACCAACGAATATCTTTAGATGTTTTAGAGCTGATAAAGGTTTCAAAATCGGTAAGAGAAACTGTTTTTAATTGATTTTCTTGTAAGAACTCTGTGATGTTATCAGATAAGTTGATGTCGTCTGTAAACTGATCTAAGTAATCTAAGCCAACACCTGCTTTATATTTACCCGCAATATTAGTATTGAATTTAGTTAAGGAATCTTTAGACGTGGTTAAAGGCTGATCTCTATTTTTTCTAGCAATCTCCATGGAGTACAAAAAGTACTGAAAATTAAAATTTAAATCGGCAGCATGAAAAGCTCTAATTCCCCAAACGTCTGCTAAGGTTCCTAAGAGTTTCATGTCGGGATAATTTTCTTCAACATAATTAATTAAATAATATACTTGAAGCCCTTCACTTAACCAATGTTCTTTTCTAGGGTTTAATAATAGAATATTGTCTATGTACTTTTTTAATGCGGTTTTAAGAAGTTTTAATTCGTACTGAAAATCCTCAGGAAAAGGTCTAAAAAAAGAAGGTAGTTGATTAAGGCCGTACAGTGGATCTTTTTGGTAATCAATAGAGGTTACCAAAAGTTGTTCATGCGGGTAGGTTCCAAGATGCTTAGTTAGATATCTCGTAACCTTATCTGTTATCAATGCTTTTGCAGGACCAGGTAAGTCCTTTTCTTTTATATCAGAAATTATAATAAAGTCATCAGTCTGTACAAAATTGTATGACGAGAATTTATAAAGTGATAAATAGGTATCTATTCTATCTTTTCCGCTTAGAATCGTGGTTTGTGTGTTCTGTTCTTCGTTAATTTTTGAGGTAATAAAATTGAGCTCAGAAGTGGCTTTATAGTTTCTCGGGTGAGTAATGCTAATAGTTACATCTGCTTTAGGAATAAATAAGTCATCTAAATTCTTGTTGCTATAATAATGCCATTCGCCATCGTATACGGCAGGTGTGATGTACCAATATTTTAAGTCGAAATCTTTAGCTTTAGTTATGCCATAATTCGTAAAAGTAGCATCAGGAATTAACAGCTGATAATTGAGCTGCAAAGTATAAGATTCGCCAGGTTGCAATGGATTAGCTAAGTCAACTTTTAAAACATCGGGGTGTGCTTTTAAATGGTCGTAATTTAAAGGATTTTCAGCATCGTTTTTTATTGAAGTCACCAACGTAAACCCACGTTGTTCGTTTTTAGCTAAATGGAATTTAGTGCTAAACTCTTGTTCAAAACGTTCTGCTAGTGGTGTGGATTTGGTAGAGTAACTATTATTCCAGTCATTAAGATAAATACTGCTAAGCACGTCCTTAGTTTCATTCTTATAAACTATGGTTTGTTCTATAGCGATAGTTTTGGACTCAACATCGACATCTGCATTAATAGCAATTATATTTTGAGCCGCAATAGTGTAGCTAAAAACAATGAAGAGGACTGTTATGAATAGGTTTTTATGCAATTAAGAAATTATAAAGTTTTTGGGATTAGTAACTGCATCTTTTAAAGGGTAATAGCATAAATTATAAAACATCACTTTAACGGTTTCTTGATTAAGAATCGTTAAAGTGAATATTTTTATTGTAAAATAACTTAAAAATTTTTTTTCAAGGTATTGAATTGAAAAATAAAAATTTTTTTTAGAAATTAGGACTAAGATCGTATTCTTTATAAAAATCGTTAAGTATTTCAATTACTTCATCTCCAGAATCCACAAGGTGAATAAGATCTAAATCTTTAGCGCTAATGTTTCCGGCATCTAATAAGGTCGTTTTTACCCACTCCATTAAACCGCCCCAAAAATCTTTTCCAACTAAGATGATAGGAAATGATTCTATTTTGTGCGTTTGAATTAATGTTATCGCTTCAAAAAGTTCATCTAAAGTTCCAAAACCTCCAGGCATTACAACAAAACCTTGCGAGTATTTTACAAACATTACTTTTCTAACAAAGAAATAATCAAAGTCTAAGCTCTTGTCTGAATCTATATAAGGATTGTCGTGCTGCTCAAATGGCAATTCGATATTTAGACCTACAGACGTTCCACCTGCAATATGTGCGCCTTTATTTCCCGCTTCCATAATACCTGGTCCACCACCTGTAATAACACCATAGCCTTGGTCCACAATTTTAGAAGCAACTTCTTCTGCTAGTTTATAATATTTATGGTCTGGTTTAGTTCTTGCTGATCCAAAAATAGAAACACAAGGACCTATTTTACTCAGTTTTTCATATCCGTTGACAAATTCTCCCATGATTTTGAAAATCGCCCATGAGTCATTTGTTTTTATTTCATTCCATCGTTTGCTGTTGCTTTCTGTTCGCATAATATCAATATAATTTATTATAACAATATAAAAGCCATATATTAATATGGCTTTGTCTAATTTTTAAGACTTTCAAAGTTAAGTTAAATAGATTGAAATAGATATTTAAACACAAAAAAAATAAGCGTACCTAAATATTGAGATACGCTTATGAATTTATTTTATTTAGAATTTATAATGGTTTCCTACCCGAAATTATATTATATAAGATAACAACCACAGCAATAACTAATAATATATGTATGAGACTATTACTGCTCATTCCTGGAATAATGTCTAATAATCCAAGTAGCCATACTACTATACAGATAACGGCTACAAGCCAAAGAATACTTTTCATAATGTTAAGGTTTTTGTGTTAGTGAAGTCAAGTTATAAAATATAACAATAGCTTCATTATGGTAAAACCGATTGAGTTAACAATAGTTGTAAAAAAGTTCTTTTTAACTTAAATTTTGTCTGTAGTCTTTAAATGTTTAGAAGGAAATCTTACTTATAGTAGATTGTTGAGTTGCACTTACTGCATTTCCTTTTTCAAAAACTTAGCAGTATAACTCTTTTTATCTTTTATAATTTCTTCAGGTGTACCTTTAGCCACCACATTACCACCGCCTTTTCCGCCTTCGTAACCGATATCTATAATGTAGTCTACGGTTTTTATAACATCGAGGTTGTGTTCAATAATTAAAACGGTATTACCTTTATCTGCTAATTTGTTAAGCACTTTCATTAACACTCTGATATCTTCAAAATGTAAACCAGTAGTTGGTTCATCGAGTATGTAAAAGGTATTTCCGGTATCGCGTTTGCTTAATTCTGTCGCTAATTTTATACGTTGCGCTTCCCCACCAGAAAGTGTTGTAGATTGTTGGCCTAGCGTAATGTATCCTAACCCTACATCTTTAATTGTTTTGAGTTTTCTATGGATCTTAGGAATGTTTTCAAAGAAACTAACTGCTTCTTCGATGGTCATATTTAGAACATCACTAATCGATTTTCCTTTATAGCGAATCTCTAATGTTTCTCGATTAAAACGTTTGCCTTGGCAGGTTTCACATTCGACATAAACATCTGGTAAGAAATTCATTTCAATAACACGCAAGCCACCACCTTGGCACGTTTCGCAACGTCCACCCTTGACATTAAAACTAAAACGTCCTGGTTTGTAACCGCGAATCATGGCTTCGGGAATCTTAGCAAACAAACTTCTAACTTCATCAAAAGTCTTCGTGTAAGTTGCAGGATTACTTCTTGGTGTTCTTCCGATTGGTGATTGGTTAATATCAATCACTTTGTCTAAATGCTCTAAACCTTTTATGCTTTTATAGGGCATCGGTTTTTTTACACCATTAAAATAATAAGCATTAAGAATAGGGTATAAAGTTTCATTGATTAATGTCGATTTCCCACTTCCGGAAACTCCCGTCACACCAATCATTTTACCTAGTGGTAACTCAATATCAACATTCTTTAAGTTATTACCAGTACAACCTTTTAATATCAATTTTTTACCATTGCCTTTTCGTCTGGTTTTTGGGATTTCAATTTCCTTTTCGCCATTGAGGTAAGCTGCGGTTAATGTCTTTTGTTTTAGTAATTCTTTTGGAGTGCCTTCACTAATAATTTCGCCACCATATTTACCCGCAAAAGGACCGATATCAATAACGTGATCGGCACGTTCTATCATATCTTTATCGTGTTCGACCACAATAACAGAGTTTCCAACATCTCTAAGAGAAATTAAGGAATTGATGAGTTTCTCGTTATCGCGTTGGTGTAAACCAATACTTGGTTCATCTAAAATATAAAGTACACCAACTAATTGCGAACCAATTTGCGTGGCTAATCTAATACGTTGTGCTTCTCCTCCAGACAAGGATTTTGAACTTCGATTTAGGCTTAGGTAGGTGAGTCCTACGTCTAATAAAAACTGAACACGACTTCGGATTTCCTTTATGATTTCGGCAGAAATTTGTTGTTGCTTGCTAGATAAACGGTCCATTAAACCATCTAGCCAAACGCCTAACTCTACCACATCCATATTCACCAAATCGGCTATACTTTTGCCATCCACTTTAAAATAGAGAGACTCTTTGCGTAAACGAGAACCTTCGCAAACAGGACATTCTACTTTATCCATATATTCTTTTGCCCAACGCGTTAATGATGTGGAATCTGAATTGTACTGGCTTTCAATAAAATTAGCAACGCCTTCAAAATCAATTTTGTAATCGCGTGTAACACCTAGTAGCTTACTTTCTACTGTAAATTTATCTTTCCCACCATGAAGAATAATTTGTTTTGCGTCTTCAGGAATGTCTTTCCAAGCATCGTTTAAAGAAAAATCAAAACGCTGTGCTATGGTTTCAAACTGTTTAAATATCCAGCTTTTCTTCTGTGGGCCATGGGGTGCTAAAGCTCCATTTTTTATGGATAACGATTCGTCTGGCACCAATTTCTTTGGGTTTACCACATACAATTCGCCAATACCATTACAATTAGAACAAGCTCCTTTTGGTGAGTTAAAAGAAAAATTATTAGGCTCTGGGTTGGGATAAGAAATACCAGAAGAAGGACACATAAGGTTACGACTAAAAAAACGCGGTTCGTTAGTGTCTTGGTCAATAACCATCAATACATCTTCACCATGATACATGGCTGTATTAATGCTCTCCATTAAGCGCTTTTCATCGTTTTCAGTGCTATCAATCTTTAGTCTATCAATAACAATTTCAATATCGTGGGTTTTGTAACGGTCTAGTTTCATACCTTTTTCGATATCTACAATATCTCCATCGGTTCTAACTTTAACAAAACCTTGTTTTGCAATTTGCTCAAATAATTCGCGATAATGACCTTTACGAGAACGCACCACAGGTGATAAGATGTTAATGCGTTTGCCTTTGTAAGACTCTAAAATAAGGTCTTTAATTTGCTCATCGTTATAGCTTACCATTTGTTCGCCTGTTTCGTAGCTATAAGCATCTGCAGCTCTGGCGTACAACAAGCGTAAAAAGTCATAGATCTCGGTAATTGTGCCAACCGTAGAGCGCGGTGATTTACTCGTTGTTTTTTGCTCTATAGCAATAACAGGAGAAAGGCCATCAATTTTATCGACATCAGGACGTTCTAAATTACCTAAAAACTGACGCGCATACGCTGAAAATGTTTCAATATAGCGACGTTGTCCTTCGGCATAAATAGTATCAAAAGCCAAGGATGATTTTCCGCTTCCTGATAAACCTGTAATTACGACAAGTTTTTCCCGTGGAATGGTAACATCAATGTTTTTAAGGTTGTGAACACGTGCTCCTTTGACTTCAATATAATCGTTGAATTGGCTCATATTTGGATTTGTCCTCTTATTGTTTTTAGCAAAGCTGCAAAGGTACAAATTATAGTTGTTAAAAATAACCGTAGTAATGTCTGTAATAACAATCTAAAATAATGATATGAGCGTAAATTTATTTAATTACAGCACCATAATTATCTAAACGCGACTTAACTTTACGATATATAATATGTAACGCTATGGAAAAATTATTAAGAATTATAGGTGCTGCTTGGGGAGCTAAGAAAATAGGAGGTGGTAAGTGTGGTTGTATAGGTACTATCGTGGTATTTTTTATACTCTATTGGCTGCTTGGGTATGTATTTGAGGTGTTTTAGAAGTTGTATTATTTTTTCATTGATAACCTATTTTTTTAATAGGTTTTAGAATGGCTTTTTCTATCTTTATTCTTAATTAATTTGAAAGATAAAACCACATGAAAATAATAGGTATTGGCAAAAATTATGTCAACGAAACATCAGAAATTAGTGCTCTAAAAACTGGTGCACAAACTATATTTACGAAACCAGACTCTAGTTTAGTTACCGATAATAAAGATGTTGAATTTCCGAAAATTACAAATCAATTAGCTTACGAAGTAGAGTTGGTGGTTAAAATAGGAAAACGTGGTAAGGATATTGTACTCAATGATGCTGTGTCTTATATTTCAGAATTGGCAATTGGTATTGATTACACAGCCAAAGATGTGTTAGCTGCTAGTAGAGAAAATAAAGGGCCTTGGGCTTTGGCTAAAGGGTTTGATGGTGCCTCTCCGATTTCGGGGTTTAAACCGATTTCAGAATTTTCAGATTTGAATGCTATAAATTTTGATTTAAAAATTAATGGAGAACAAAAACAAGTGGGTATAACGGGTTTAATGATTTATAGCTTTGCTGAAATTATTACTTATATATCGTCTTTTATGACATTAGAAGAAGGTGATCTTATTTTTACAGGTACGCCTGCCAGTGGCACGGGCTTGGTTGTTAAAGGTGATCATTTACAGGCTTCAATTGAAGGGGAATTGCTTTTGGATTTTAAGATGATTTAAATCCTTAGCACATTGCTTTTTTATAACGTAAAGATGATTGTTTTACTTAGTCATTTCGATCTATCTTATTATAAGCGCGAATGACCAAAACAGCCCAAACGACTACGCATATAGATACAAATATCGAAAAAGAGAAGATTATTTCATTTGCCTCCATTGAATATTTGTTTTAGAAAGATTGCGAATGCGAGAATTGTTGGTACCCAGAGTCCTATAAAAATGGCATGACGCTGATCTCCTCTTAAGAATAAATACATGGCAACTATAATAATTAAAACACATAGTGCTATCATAAAGAGGTTTAATGAGCCTATTTTTTTCATAAAGTTTATAATGGGTTAATTAATTGATCTAAATTTAATAAAAAAAAACACAATCAATTCCCTTTAAAGAGACATTAAGGGTGTTTTTTGTAAAAAGCCAGTGGAATATGTCAAAAGATAAGAAACCAGATCAGGTTGTATATGATGAAGTTACCAGCCGTTATGATGCGTATCTAAAACCGTATGCCACTAATGTTGGTGCACCTGCCATACAAGTTACAGATAATTCGTCTTGGAAAACTAGAAACATCAATAAGGCCAATAAACAAATTAAAGCCAAATATTTAGAGCTTAAAGCAGCATACGAAAAAATGATGCAAGAGCTAGAATATAACACATTGGTTTATAATTCTCGTTATACCTTTGAGCCCATCGTTGGTGAGACTTACCACTTGTATCGCGATAAAAAGGAAGAATCATTCTTATCTATTATTGCTCCTTCAGATTGTAATTTTGACCACATAGGTAGTTTTTTACTTAATAGTGAGTTGATTTGGAAACGGATTGAAGACGAAGAATAACGGAATTTTAAAAAACTAATGAAGTTGGACGTTTAACACGCATTTGTATTTTCTTTTTCACTATATTTAATACTAATTAAAAAGTAAAAACTTAAAATATATAGTCATGGCTAAATCACAAGATGCAAAGAAAAATTCAAAAAAAGAGCCAGTTAAATCGGCTAAAGAAAAAAAAGCAGATAAAATCGCTAAAAAGGTAAGTCGTAAGTAACGATTACAGTAAAGTTTAACAAAACCACTTCAATTGAAGTGGTTTTTTATTTTAAAGCCCTTATCTTTAGGATTACAAAAATTAATATGTAAAATCACTTATGGATATAAAATTAGCAGTACTGATTGATGGTGACAACATACCATCAGCTTATGTAAAAGAAATGATGGAAGAAATTGCCAAATACGGCAATCCAACTATAAAGCGTATTTATGGTGATTGGACCAAGCCACATTTATCCAAATGGAAAAATATGCTTTTAGAAAATGCCATAACTCCTATACAGCAATATGGTTATACTACAGGGAAAAATGCTACGGATTCTGCTATGATTATTGATGCTATGGATATTTTGTATTCAGAGAAAGTAGATGGTTTTTGTTTGGTCTCTAGTGATAGTGATTTTACACGGTTAGCAACCCGTTTGCGCGAAGCAGGTATGGCGGTTTATGGTATAGGTGAAAAGAAAACACCAAATCCCTTTATTGTCGCTTGCGATAAGTTTATATATATAGAGATTCTTAAAAATATAAAAGAAGAAAGCCCATTAGAAGACAAAACGAAGTCTACAACATCAAAGAATAATTATGATACTATTACAGCAAAAGAAATAAAGCTGATTGCGACAACTATAGATGATGTAGCAGATGATGATGGCTGGGCATTTTTGGGTGATGTGGGAAGCTTACTATTAAAGAAGCAGCCTAATTTTGATTCTAGAAATTATGGTTTTCAGAAATTAACTCCTTTAATTAATTCAATTTCAGCTTTCGAAATTGAGCGACGCGAGGATTCAAGAGGACGTTCTAAATTAATTTATGTAAGACTCCAAGAAGACAAACCTAAACGAAAAAATAAAAGATAGGCTGAAATGAAAACCGCTTTATGGTAATTTTTAAACGAGATTACATTAAATAAATTTTAGGTGATGCTTATGTTAAAGAGTAGTAATTCTAAACATTTATCTTAAAACAAAAAAAACTTAGTCTCATTATAGACTAAGTTTTTTTTTATATCTAAAAGCTAGAAGTGATGTTATTTAATTACAACAAGTTCTCCTGAATCTAAAGCTTTTTCATAATCAGCTTTAACGTTGTTCAAAAAACCAAAGAATTTAGAACCATCTTGTTTCTTAAGAATTACAGTCGTAGATCCGTTAGCTTCAGTTTCTACTTTGTCTATAACAACAGTCTCATTATTTACGGATTTATAGTTCGTTACGACACCTCGTTTTATTAAAATATTAGCTTTAGGAAAATCAACGTGATTAAATCCTTGTGCAGTTGGTGTTTTTACTGTTAATAAATCCCCAATCTTAGGGTCATTATTCGCAGAAGCTGTTAAGATAAAGCCGAAGCATAAAAGTGTGAAAATTATTTTTTTCATAATTAATTGGGTTTAGATTGTGTTTACTGTAAAAATAATAAGATTATTTCGTACGAAATACAACTTTTAATAATTCTTAACATTTGTAAATTCAATTTAATTTTAAGCTGTTTTTTTTGTTATTTTAGTTTTTTTATTAACTCAAATAGCACATAAAGAACACTATGAAATTACTGGGAATAGGATCTAGAATAAAGCATTCAGAATATGGAAAAGGTGTGGTGACCAACGTCACTTCAAAGCACTATTGGGTCATCTTTATCGACGACGGTTTAGAGACTATAGATTTAGATTCTGATTTTGAAGTGATTGAAGCCGCAGAGGACGACGTGGACGCTGTAAGTTTTTACGATGTAGAGCGTAGTTTAAAGTCCATCTTAAAAAAATGGTCTGATGTATCTGAAGTTATTACAATTGCAGATAAATGGAAAGGTGGAAAATTGATTATGACACCTGGAGATTCTAATTTAAAGTCTAGTGAAGTACCAATAGATACATTCTTTCATAAAATTACTATGGTACGTGACCGCCTTCGTGTTATGGAACAAAAGATAAATTCGAGTAATCTCGAGGAGCAAGAGAAGATAGATCTTCAACAGTATATTACGAGAAGCTATGGAAGTTTAACAAGTTTTAATGTGCTATTTAAGTTGAAGAGTCAACAGTTTGTTGGGCAACGGTCTAAATAGTTTTTAGTTAATAGTGAAAAGTTAGGAGTGAATAGTTAAAAGAGATAGTTTCTTTAATAACTTAATTGAAACCTTATTACAACACATTAAATAATTTTATTTGGTAAGGCAACAGTATTACATCTTTAAGCCTTTAATATCTGTAATCTCAATACCCAAAATCAAAAGTTTATGAAAGGTTGGTAGCTGGGCTCCACTTTCCGTAGTCGTCCAATTTCCCCAAGTAGCTTCTAAACCTTTAATGGGTAAAATATCGACCCACATTTGGAAACTTTTTGGTTTTCCTTCATCATCAAAATGCCACAAATAAGAATCGCCTGGTGTTGTACCGCCAGTCTTATAAGTTACCAAAAGGGCTTCTTTGTGGTCTTCTGTGATCACAATACGACGTTCAGTGCCTTCGTCCAAAACTTTATACGGCGCAACTAACCAAAACGAATCGTTATTAAAATAGTTTTCGGCTTTTGTAATATAACCTTGTTTTTCAACGCCATTGTATTCTTGTTCTAAAACAAAAACTTTTGAGTTGTTACGATTTTCTAAATCTAAAATCACTGTAAAATCCTTCCAATAGACTTCACAGGTATTGTCCGATTTATACCATTTATATTTTTGTCTGCCTTTAAAAGTCCATTCTATATAATCTGTATTTAAATAGGCCGATTCATCTAATGATTTAAGCATTTTATTAGCTAACAGCTCAGCTTTAGGACCTTGTTGACCTGTTGGTAATTCTTCGTTATATTTAAAATATATAAACCCAAAGAGTAGTAGAGTTGGTAAGGTGAAGAATACAATCACTCCTCCTATAATTTTTAATGCTTTTTTTAGTTTAGATGCTTTTGCCATAATACGTAACTAGTCCTATAAAATTTAATAAAGCTAAAAAAGCTTTAGCTATTTACTTTTAAGGTTGCTAAATTAGTGGTTATTTTAAATTAAATTGCTTTTCAATCTCAATTCGTTTTAAAACACTGAACGCTCTAAGGTCTTCAAAAAACAACGTGAAATCGGCCTCAAAAGCATCATAATGTTCTCTGAGTTCTTTAGTTGCTTCATTCATTTTAGATAGTCCTTTGGTTCTGTGATTCATTCCGTTTAATACAATCTGAATACCTTCAACGGTAGCATAGCTCAGTAGCCAATTACCTTCAATCATAATCGGAGTCAAACTTTGAAATCGCGGCGGTAAAATAGCAATATGATGCGATAAACTTTTATAGAAGTCGGCAATATATACATCTAATGGAATATCGGAATAGGTCGTCCAGTTTTTAGCTAAAAAGTGATCGAAAAATATATCTACAATAACTCCGCTGTAATGACTATACCCTTTGTGCAAGCGTTTGGTACATTGTCTAAAAAGAGGATGTGCATCTGTAAACGTATCAATGTTGCGATGCAATTGAATACCAATTTGTATTTCTTTAGGGTATAATTTGTATTTATTACCTCTTACTCCATCTCCAACAAAGTTTCCGATAGTAATGAGTTCGTTACCTCCTGAAAGGTAAATATGAGCGAGAAAATTCATATTTCGAAATTACAAATTCATAATCACAAAATAGTTAAAAACAGTATATCTATTTATATTTGTTGAAAATAGAAATATACATGACTTTAATAAAATCAATATCAGGAATTAGAGGTACTATTGGAGGACCAGTAGATGATAACTTAACACCAATTGATGCGGTTAAATTTGCAGCAGCTTATGGGACTTGGTTAAAGCAACAGCGCCAAAAAGACAATTATATCGTTGTCGTTGGACGTGATGCTCGTATCTCTGGAGAAATGATTCAGAATTTAGTGATGAATACTTTAGTCGGACTTGGAATTCACGTTATTGATTTAGGTTTATCTACCACACCAACGGTTGAAATTGCTGTACCATTAGAGCATGCTGATGGTGGTATAATTTTAACAGCAAGTCATAATCCAAAAGAATGGAATGCTTTAAAACTTTTAAACGCCAAAGGTGAATTTTTGAATGGAGCAGAAGGACAGAAAATATTAGAGATTGCAGAGTCTAATACGATGAATTTTGCTGAGGTAGATGACTTAGGGAAAATAACAGTTAATGATGCCTATATCGATATTCACATCGATGAAGTTTTAGACTTAGAATTAGTCAATGTACAAGCGATAAAAGACGCAAATTTTAAAGTGGTTGTTGATGGTGTAAATTCTACAGGAGGTATCGCTATTCCATTATTATTAGAACGTTTAGGTGTTGAGCCTGTAAAATTATATTGTGATCCAACAGGTCATTTTCCTCATAATCCAGAGCCCTTGAAAGAACACTTAGGTGACTTAGCAAAAGCAGTTGTAAAAGAACATGCGGATTTCGGAATCGTTGTAGATCCAGATGTAGATCGTTTAGCTTTTATGGATGAAACAGGAGAAATGTTTGGAGAAGAATATACATTGGTCGCTTGTGCAGATTACGTATTGAGTAAGACACCAGGGAACACCGTAAGTAATATGAGTTCTACACGTGCGTTACGCGACGTTACTGAAAAACATGGCGGAACTTATGAAGCTAGTGCTGTAGGTGAAGTCAACGTTGTAACTTTAATGAAAAAGAATAATGTAGTTATTGGTGGTGAAGGAAATGGAGGAATTATTTATCCAGATTCTCATTACGGACGTGACGCCTTAGTTGGTGTGGCTTTATTTTTAAGTTTATTGGCTGAGAAAAAAATGAAAGTCAGTGAACTTAGAGCGTCTTACCCAAATTACTTTATGAGCAAGAAGAAAATTCAATTAACTCCAGGATTAGATGTTGATGGTATTTTAAGCACTATGGAATCTAATTATAGTCATGAAAAATTAACCACTATAGATGGTGTAAAAATTGATTTTTCGGATAGTTGGGTGCATTTACGTAAGAGTAATACGGAACCAATAATTAGAATTTATACAGAAGCTCCTTCGCAAGAAGCAGCAGATACGTTAGCAGATCGTTTTATTGCTGAAATAAAAGCTATTGCTAATATTTAATAGCTTTAAATGAAATTAAGTACTTATAAATTGAAAAATTGTAGGGGTATTTTAATTGAATAATTTTATAAATATAAATGTCACATTGAGCGCAGTCGAAATGCTTTAATGGTGACTGTTTTAAGGTTTTCGACTGCGCTCAAACTGACATTTCATTACCTTTTTAATGATGTATATATAATAATATTTGGCCATGATTTTAGAAACAAATACAACCGAAACCACTGAATTAGAAACCTATTTTAATCAGTTTAGACAACATATTATTGGTCAAAACCAACGGTTTGAATCTCCTTATGGAGAACAAAAAATCATCTATACCGATTGGACGGCTTCTGGTCGGTTATACAGACCGATTGAAGAAAAATTAATGAATGATTTTGGTCCTTTTGTTGCAAATACCCATACGGAAACTACAGTTTCTGGTACAGCTATGACGAAAGCCTATCATAAAGCGAGGCATATTATTAAAGATCACGTTAATGCCAATGATGATGATATTTTAATCTGTTCTGGTAATGGTATGACCGGTGTTATCAATAAGTTTCAACGTATATTAGGATTAAAGATTCCTGAAAATATAAAAGACTATACAAACATTCCAGAAGAAATGAAACCAGTAGTTTTTATTTCACACATGGAGCATCATTCCAATCAAACAACTTGGTTAGAAACGATAGCAAAGGTTGAGGTTGTACCACCAAATGAAGACGGTTTATTTTGCCTTAAGAATTTAGAAACCTTATTACATCAATATAAAGATTGTACCATTAAAATTGCGTCAGTAGTCGGTGGTTCTAATGTTACAGGAATTCAAATTCCGCATCATGATGTGGCCAAACTAATGCACCAGCACGGTGGAGTATGCTTTGTAGATTTTGCATGCTCGGCACCTTATGTAGGTATTGATATGCATCCTACTGATGAAGATGCGCAATTAGATGCTATTTTCTTTTCACCTCACAAGTTTTTAGGTGGACCAGGAACTTCAGGTATATTGGTTTTTAATAAGAAATTATATAAAAACATGGTGCCCGATTGTCCGGGGGGAGGAACTGTAAGCTGGACGAACCCTTGGGGCGAACACAAATACATAGATAACATTGAAGACAGAGAAGATGGTGGGACGCCAGGATTTCTTCAAGTTATAAAAACGGCACTTTCCATTCGTTTAAAAGAACAAATGGGAGTGGATAAGATGTTGCAACGCGAACATGAGTTGGTTGAAATTATTTTTGATAAACTTGGGGACGTATCGAATCTTAACATTCTTGCAGGCCAACACCAAGATAGGCTAGGAGTCATTTCATTCTATATTGACGATTTGCATTTTAATTTAGCGGTTAAAATATTGAATGATAAATACGGTATTCAAACCCGTGGAGGTTGTAGTTGTGCAGGCACTTATGGCCATTTCTTATTACATGTAGATCAGCAAATGTCTAACGAATTAACTAATGAAATTTCTATTGGGGATTTAGTTCGTAAGCCAGGTTGGATTCGTATGTCTATTCATCCAACAACCACGAATGCAGAGATTAAATATGTTTGTGATAGTATTATCGATTTAGCTAAGAATCATGACGCATGGGCTAAGGATTATGAATACTCAAGATGTAATAATGAGTTTGTGCATAAAACCTTAGTTGATACCCCTTGTGATGCTATAAATGTAGATGCTTGGTTTGATATGAATTAATTGAGTTCTAGACTTAAACATCAATTTTTACACGAGTTATACTATTTTTTATAGAAATTCAGCGGGCACTTTATTTCTATGTTTCCAACGTTTGTGCGTCCATAGATAATATTGTGGAGCTTCTAAGATTTGTTTTTCTACCATTTTAAAAAACAAGTCTGTGATTTCATAATCCTTGTATTCTTTTGGGTTTTCGGTAATGGTTGTGAATGTGGTTTCATAATAACCACGTTTAACTCGTTTCACACTGAAAAATACCACCGCCATATCTAATTTTTTAGCTAGCATTTCAGCACCTGTATACATAGGTACTTTTATGCCCATAAATTCATTCCAATGAAAAGCTTTATGTGCTTTTGGGGATTGGTCAGAAACAAATCCGTTAATGGTGAGTTCATCTTTTTTCTTGCTTTTAAGAAGGACACCATAAGTTTCTTTAGTGGTGATTAAATGCGAATTATATTTGGCTCTGATCCGTTTAACGAGTTTGTCAAAATACTTGTTTTTTAGGCGCTTATAAACGGCATAGCCTTTGTATTCAATATGTCGTTGTAAAATAAAAATCCATTCCCAACTGCCATAGTGGGCACACATTAAAATAATATTTCGTTGTTTTTTTTCTAAATCATTAATGAGTTCTACGTTCGTAAACTTGAAGCGTTTGTTCATTTGAGCCTCCGAAATTGTTAGGGATTTAATCGCTTCAACCATCATATCACAAAAATGATGATAGAATTTTCCTGTTATTTCAGAAATTTCTTTTTCAGACTTATCAGGAAAAACCAATCTTAAATTTTCTTTTACAGTGGTTTTTCTATAGCCAAATATGCGATACATAAAAATGTAAATCACATCAGAGAATCCATAAAGTAATCTAAAAGGTAAAATTGAAATTAACCAAAGAATAGGGTAGATTAAAATATAAGCAATAAGTTGCATTAATGTATATTAGCGTTGAAGTACAAATATATATTATATTTGATTTATAGGATTAGAGTTTATGGACAATTTGGGTATAAGTATAGTTACCATCGTGATTATTGCAGCTAACGTTATTATGTCTTTTAAAGGATTTGATGACCGCATTTTTTTTGAAAAATATAAATTTAATGTTGGGAGTATTAAACGTGGAGAACAGATAAGAATGTTGAGTTCTGGGTTTTTACATGCAGATATAACCCATCTACTGTTTAATATGTTTACACTTTATTTTTTCGCAGATGCTGTAGTTATGATACTTGGCTCTTTTAAATTTATAGTGATTTATTTTGCGAGTTTAATTTTTGGAAATTTACTCTCATTATATTTTCATAAAGATGAGTATTGGTATAGTGCCATTGGTGCGAGTGGTGCGGTAACCGGTGTTTTATACGCAGCCATACTTTTACGACCAGATATGAACTTGTACATGTATTTTATACCCATTCCGATTCCTGGTTATGTATTTGGTATTGGCTATTTATTATATTCTATTTATGGCATGAAAAATAAAATAGGCAATATTGGGCATGATGCGCACTTTGGTGGAGCAGTTGGTGGCTATGTTGTAACTTTAATAATGATGCCAAGTTTATTTACAAGTAATCTAGGCTATGTTGGCTTATTGGCCGTGCCTATAATTATTCTGTTTGTGCTTTATAAAACAGGAAAGTTGAAATAAGACTTCTCATTCACTAACAAGGTCAAAGATCAATAAAGGGTAAAAAGGTGTGACATAAGTCATGTTTTGACATAAAAACTAAAGTCATCTTTGTAGCTTATTCAATTTTTAAACAAAATTAGAAGATGGCTTTAACAAAATCACTCCACAATTTTCATATACCCGTAATGGGTTTAGCGTATACTATTGATAGTCCTATACGAGTGGCTCAATATGGTATCTCGTCCGTAGTTTCTATTATAGACGACGAGCTCATCGAAAAGATGAATTCATTTTATAGCAAAAAATTTAACGTACCATACCAAGAAATCACAAAGAAAGTGCAAGATTATCGCGCAGAGCGGATTACCTCGTATTTAAATTTGACTGATACAATTGTAAAAGAAAAATTCGTAAATTTTAAAACAGAATTATCCGAAAGCAAAGCAGCTTTAGAACACTTCATCACCACCTTACCTAATACATCTGATTTTAAGGATGGACTTTCCAATTTACTACAAGAAGGAGTTGCATTTAAGGACAAGGCTAGAAGTTATCTCGAAACACATCTAAAAGTGGGAACTATTGATGTTAACATCATGACCAAAGTAGATAAAGATAATTTTATTAAAGGGGAACAATTACCAACACAATTCAATGATGCACATGCATCGCTACGTGGTTTTGCGAATAGTAATTTAAGTTCATCTGTAGTCCTTTCTGCAGGAATGAATCCGAGACTTTACAGTTACTTTGAAAGCTTTAAGGACTTCTTTCCAGATGTGAATGGGCAGTTAAAAAAGAAAATCATATTAAAAGTTAGTGATTATCGCTCTGCAATTATTCAAGGGAAATTTTTGGCTAAAAAAGGCCTTTGGGTTTCCGAATATAGAATAGAATCTGGATTAAACTGTGGAGGTCATGCTTTTGCTACCGAAGGTTTTTTATTGGGGCCGATTTTAGAAGAGTTTAAAACGAAGAAAATAGAATTAATACAAGACACGCACGCGGTTTATGTAAAAGGTTTAAATCAAAAGGAAATCGATGCTCCTGAGCAACCTTTAGAATTAAAAATTACGGTTCAAGGTGGTGTGGGTACCGCAGAGGAGCATCATTTTTTACTTGAAAATTATCAGGTCGATTCGGTAGGTTGGGGAACACCATTTTTATTAGTGCCCGAAGCCACATCTGTAGATCAAGAAACCAGAGACTTATTGCGTAGCGCTAAAGAAAAAGATTTGTATTTAAGCGGTATTTCTCCTTTAGGTGTGCCTTTTAATACTATAAAAGGAACGACCAATGAGTTTCATAAACAAAAACGTATTGCTAATAATAAGGCAGGAAGTTCTTGCCCAAAGAAATTTTTGGCTTTAAATAAAGCGTTTGGTCCAGAAGGGATTTGTACCGCGTCTAAAAAATATCAAGATGTTAAGCTACAGGAACTAGAAGCTAAAAAAGCGGACGTGTCTCCTGCCATTTATGAGAATGCTAAAGCAAAAATAACTGAAAAAGCGTGCCTTTGTGTTGGTTTGGCAAATGCTTCTTATTTAGAAAACGATATTAATATTAAAGGGCAGGAGCAAGGAGTTGTTATTTGTCCAGGACCAAATATGGCTTATTTTGATAAAGAAGTATCGCTATCTCAAATGATGCAACACATTAATGGAAATGCCTCTGTACTTTCTAATGTAGATCGTCCAAATATGTTTATAAAGGAATTGAAAATGTATGTGGATTATTTAAAGACTGATATTGACACCATTTCTGAAGACCTAACGGCTAAACAGATTAAAAAATGGACGGCATTTAAAGGCAATCTGTTTGGTGGTATTGCCTATTATGAAGACTTGTTTGTAAGTGTTCTATCTTCAAAATATACGACTATTCAAAATGAACTTCAATTTTATAAAAACGAATTGACGCATGTTTCTATACCTCAGTTAGAAACGGTTTAAGAGTCTAAAATAGAATGCTGCTAAAAATAAAAAGCCTTTACAATTCTGTAAAGGCTTTTTATTTATTGCGAGTCTAGAGCTATAGAATTGTAAGCTGTTTATAGAGCTAAGAGTTCTTTTACTTTAGCTTCTAAAGCGTTTCCTCTAAGGTTTTTAGCAGCAATTTTGCCTTCAGCATCTAATATAAATACCGCAGGAATAGCTTGAATGTTATAGAGTTGTGCAACAGGATCTAGAAAATAAGATAAATTAGATACTTGTGTCCAGCTTAATTTATCCTGTTCTATAGCATTTACCCAAGCTTGTTTTGGATCTTTTTGAGAACGCGTCCCATCTAAAGATACCCCAATTATTTCTAAGCCTTGGCTATGATATTTATTGTAAATGTTAACGACATTTGGATTTTCTCTTCGGCAAGGGCCACACCAAGCTGCCCAAAAGTCGATAATAGTTACTTTGCCTTTAATATCATTTAGACTCACTGTTTTTCCTTCCGGAGTTGGCGCTTCAAAGTTTGGGGCTATTTTTCCAATATCAACCCTAGATTTGGCTTCAAAAGCAACCATGAGTGTCGTTAAATTTGCTTTAATATATAAACCAGCTGCAGACGATTGTAATTCTGAGTTAAGATTATTAAAGGCCTCTTGGTAATCTTTAATATTCGCATTTTTCTTGTTTATTTCGCGCTCAATTATAACAAGACTATAATAACTATCGGTATTGGTTCTTGTAAAGTTAAGCGGATAGTCTTGTTCTTTTTGTCGTATTGCTGTAAATAGGTCTGTTAAAGAATCTTTTTTAGACTGTAATTGTTCAGAGCTACCACTACTTAATTGTCTGTGTATATTTCGTAATTCATTCTGTAGATCTACGGATTCCTTTTTAAGTTTTGCGTAACCTTGGTTATAAGCGTCAAAATCTGTTTGTGAAGCCGAACCAGAAACTTGTGATTGTGATATATTTGCTTTGTCAATAGAGATGTCAATGACACTGTTTTCTAACATAAAATTGAGATTTCCATTTACAGAATTAATAGATATTACCGAAGGTTTAGGAATATCAACTTTACCTGTAAATGTAAATTTTTCATTAACAACAACAGCCGTATCAACAATCCGTTCTCTACCGGTTCTGTCTTTTTCTTTTAAATACGCTCTAACACCATTATAAACGCCTGATGCATCCCCATTAATAATGTAGTCTGTTCGTTTTTCTTCAGGTTTACAACTTAAAAATAAAAGTCCAATAACTGTGAAGATAAATACGTTTTTCATAATACTATTTTTGTGTATCACAAATATAAAAACAAAGCTTTAATACGGAAAATATAAAACAGTAACTCTTAAAGTTGTTGACGTTAATAGTTAAAGAATCCCATAATTTACAATACTTTTGCAACAAAGAATTAGAAGATGCATAACGATACCATTGTCGCTTTAGCAACACCATCAGGAAGTGGTGCCATTGCTGTTATACGATTATCTGGAAATGACGCCATAACTATAGCTTCAAAATGTTTTAAATCTGTTTCTAATAAGGATTTAAACAAGCAAGCGACACATACCATTCATTTAGGGCATGTTATTGATAATAATCGCACTATTGATGAGGTTTTGGTATCCGTATTTAAAGATCCTAATTCTTATACGGGTGAGAATGTGGTGGAAATATCATGCCATGGCTCATCTTATATTCAACAAGAAATTATTCAGTTATTTTTAAGAGAAGGTTGTCGTATGGCAACAGCAGGTGAATTTACGCTGCGCGCTTTTTTAAATGGCAAATTAGATTTAAGTCAGGCAGAAGCTGTAGCAGATCTTATTTCTAGTGATAATGAAGCGTCGCATCAAATAGCCATGCAACAAATGCGTGGAGGGTTTTCTTCCGAAATAGCTAAGCTTCGTGAAGAGCTTTTAAACTTCGCATCGTTAATAGAACTAGAATTAGACTTTGCAGAAGAAGATGTAGAATTTGCAGATAGAACACAATTTAAACAATTAATAGAGCGCATCAATTTTGTATTGAAGCGTTTGATAGATTCTTTTGCGGTTGGAAACGTGATTAAAAACGGAATTCCAGTGGCTATAGTTGGAGAGCCCAATGTTGGAAAATCTACTTTATTGAACGCGTTATTAAATGAAGATAGAGCCATAGTTTCTGAAATTGCAGGAACTACACGAGATACCATTGAAGATGAAATTTCCATTGGAGGTATCGGGTTTAGATTTATAGATACGGCAGGTATCCGTGAAACTGAAGATGTGGTAGAGAGCATTGGTATTAAAAAGACGTTTGAAAAGATAGAACAAGCCCAAGTGGTGATGTTTTTAGTGAGCAGTGCACATTTAGCTGTAGATAAAGAAGCTATTAAAACTATAACTATTGAAATTGAAAAGGTAAAAAACAAGTTCCCACAAAAACAGTTATTGATTATTTTGAATAAAATAGATCAGATAACGGATTCGGAATTGGCAGATATTAGAACGGCTTTACACTCTAAAGATACGCAAGTGATTCCTATTTCGGCAAAATCTGGTTTTGGTGTGGAACAATTAACTAATAAGCTTCTCGATTTAATAAACACAGGAGCCCTTCGAAATAATGAAACTATCGTCACGAATTCTCGTCATTACGATGCTTTATTGAAGGCTTTTGAAGAGGTTCAGAAGGTACAATACGGATTGGAAACTGACTTGTCTGGAGATTTGTTAGCGATTGATATTCGTCAGGCGTTGTATCACTTCGGAGAGATCACAGGTGAGATTACTAATGATGATTTGTTGGGTAATATTTTTGCTAATTTTTGTATCGGGAAGTAGAATCCTCATAGATCATTTTGAGGTGCTCAATAGACTAAATTGATCATTTAAATTCATATTAAGTTGTCCAGAATTACGTCTAATAACTCGAGTGTGGCTAAGAGTTTCTATTTTATGTAAAGATAACCTGTTTGTAAATAGGGGAATAGGTTTTTAATAAAGCATTCTTCAAATTTTAGTTACATTTAGCCTTAAAAAAGGCTACGATTTAATGCATAAAAAACGACGTTTATACATCAAATGTATTGCTTTATTGATGGCAATACATAGTTACGCTCAAGTTGAGACTCCTGAGGCTTTAGATGTTCAAATAGAAGAGGGTATTGCCTTAATGTTTCAAAAAGAACATTCTCAGTCTATTGAATTATTGATCACTACCGAAACGATAGCCAAGAAAAATGAATGGTATGAACAGGTCTTTAGGTCAACCTTAAATATCGGTTCCAATTATTATTTGCTTTCAGATTTTGGCGAAGCGGTGTTGTATTATTTGCGAGCTTATGAAGTTGCGATTGAACATTTAGATTCTCGTCAGGAAATGACGGTGCTCAATAACATAGGGATACTTTATTTTCAAGAAGAGGATTTAGTACAAGCTAAGGATTATTTCTTCAAAGCTTATCAAAAAGCAAAAGACATAGAAGATGAGGTTAAAGTTGGTTATTACGCGGTAAATTTGGCTTTGGTGTCTAATAAAATGAAAGCACCAGATTCTGCTCAAAGTTATATTGAAGAGGCCTTTCCTTTATTAAAGAACGAGCCAAAGGTTTTGGTACAGGGAAAAATGGCCCAATCTGAAATGTATCTTTTAAAAAAGCAATATGCTAAATCCGAAGCTATTGCTCTTAATTTATTACAAAAGTTTCAAGATATATCACAAGTAGAGAATAAGGTTTTTATTCTATTTGTTTTAGCAAAGATTAATGAAGAACAAAACCGTTTAGATAAAGCGCTGCATTATGTAATTGAAGCTCGGTATACGCAAGTTGGCATAGAGAACCGCTCAGAAATCTATGGTTATCTCTCTAATTTATATGGTAAAATGGGGATGCTAGAAAAGGCCTTAGTTTATAAGGATTCTGTAATTATGGCTTCAGACTCACTAACGACCACCAGAAATAGAAAACTGTTTGAAACCGAAAAAGTAAAGTTTCAAATTCAAAATTATCAGCATGAACTTTCCGAAAGTAAAGAAATATTAAAACAAGAACGTCGCTTCTTTTATAGCATCATTGGGATTACAGTATTAAGTATGGGCTTTATTTTGTGGGTTTTTAGAAGTAATTCTATTAAGCATAGACAACGTAAAACCATTGTAGAATTAGAATTAGCGAAAGAGAAAAGTGATTACTTGCTTATCCAAAAACAATTACGAGAGCAAGAAACCTTAGCGCTATTAGAACAAGAACGTTTTAAAAACGAATTAGAAGTAAAAAATAGAAAGCTCACAGCAAAAGCTTTGTCTTTGTCTAGTAAAAATGATTTAATTGAAGAGGTCGTGCAATCATTATCTCAAAATACTTTAATTTCAGAAAACCCAGAATTAAAACAACACATAAGAGAATTAAAAAAACATCTTAAAACAGATACACAATGGGATAGTTTTTTTACGCACTTTGAGGAAATCAATCAAGGGTTTTTAGATCGACTTAGGCGTAAACATGAAAAATTGACTCCAAGTGATATTCGTTATATCACTTATTTGTACATGAATTTGTCAAATAAAGAAATCGCATCGCTTTTAAACATCACTCCGCAATCCTGCAGGAAGCGTAAAGAGCGACTTTCTAATAAGTTAAATATCCCAGAAGACACTACACTTCATAATTATTTGTCAATGATTTAATTGGGGTGTCACGTTAAAGACTTAATGGTGTCACGGAATGTCACGCTTAAAATACACCTCTAATGATCTCTTGTATCTATATTTATCACCCTAATCTAAAATAAGATATTATGAAAAAACGAACTACTTTATTATTCTTTTTCTTAAGCGTTATTATTTCAATTACAGCGACTGCTCAAATTCAATTAGAAGCTTCAAAAGCTTATGGACAATTGCTCGATGTTACGTATAGTAAAACCCAAGAGGATGTTATTTATGCTCTTACATTAACTAACCATGTTGTAACTTCTATAGATGGAGGAGACACTTGGACTGTTTTATATTCAGATCCACTAGATGATTATGCGATATTAAGAGGTTTAAAACTTATTAATGATGGAGATGTCTTAAGTTTTAATGTTAGAGCTGAAGGTACTGATTACAACAAAATAGTAATGTTTAATTTAGCTACAGCTTCCATTACTCAAACGTTTTCTCCACCTAACTCTTTTGAGTCTGATATCTTAATAGAGTCGTATGATATTTCTGATTCTAATAATGATGTGGTGTTGATGCATACAACGTATTCTTTGCTTGGAGCGTATACTCATGAGGTGTTTTATACCTCTAATGGTGGTCTTAATTGGAACTCAATTTATTATAGTGCTATTAACGATAATGTTGCTATAAACAATGTGAGTATTTCACCAGAAGATGACGACAAGTTATTCCTGATGCGTGGTGGTTCTACCTCTAGAGAATTAGGAGGGGTCTTTGTGTCTTCAGACGCAGGGCAAACTTGGGAAAATAAAATACCAGGAAACACTTACGATGCTATAGCTTTTAATCCAGATAATTCGGATGATATCTTATTAGGTACAAGTTATGGTTACGATACTCATGTCGAAAATTTATACCGTTCTTTAGATGGTGGAGATACTTGGGCGATTGTGCCAATTACATGGACAACTATGTCTTCTGATCACATTAATAAAATTGAATTTAATCCTAACAATTCTAATGAAATCATAATCTTAGAAGAAAATGAAATGGTTGTATCTTCTGATAACGGAACGACTTGGGAAAATTATGTTTACACCACAATAGACCCGGAGGCGTATTACTATGGTTTAACGGCTTCGTATAATCCTTTTACGGCTGATGAATTATTAATTACAACAAACTTTTATACGTTCTTAACTACAGATGGTGGTTTAACACTTGAAAAATTAGAAAATCCTTTTGTGAATGCAACAGGAATTATTTCAACCTACTCATCGGCAGATGAAAATCATGTCTATTATGGGATGCGTTCAGGTTATATGCATAAAGATTTGCAAAACGATACGGAGGAAGGACATTATCTTCAATCTTTAACACAAGGTTTTGGGTCAGCAGTGAAAGTATTTGCGGATCCTGTTGTTCCTGGACGTGTTTTTACAGGGAATAGGTCACTGAATACATCTTACATTAACGTGAGTTCAGCGCATGGATTAGATCCTAAATTGATAGCGAGTTCTATGTTCTTCTTAATTCTTGAAGACGTATCAACTTCTATTGCTAATCCAAATATTAGTTGGATATCTACAGGTTTAGAGGTTCACAAAGTAGATTTAACGGATATGGATAATATTATTGATCAGAATATTGCTATTCCTGAGTTAGGAGAGGTTATTACAGCTGTACAAGTAGATAGTGACGCTGCAACTACTATTTTTATTACGCAAGGGGTTGATTTTTATAAATCAACTGATGATGGTACTAACTGGACTTTAAGTAATAGTGGTTTAGAACATTTGGATGCTCGTGATCATTTAATATTAGATATAGAGCAAAACCCTTTAAATGCAAACCAATTGTTGCTGTCTAGTACTGATGGTATCTATTTGTCTGAAGATAAAGGTGACTCTTGGGTTTCTATTTCTGCGGAATTTACAGATAATGTTGCCTTTTCATCTGTGACCGAGAACACCATTGTAGGAGTTACACATTACTCTGATGGGTTTAACGTGCCGTTGCCAATAGCGAAAGCAAAAATTAAGATTACTACTGATTTAGGAGAGACTTGGAGTGAAATATCACCTGAGATGTTAAACTATCCTTTTACAGAATCTTCTGCTTTTCTTTTTACTGAAGATGAGGTAAGTGTTTACTTAGGAGTACACGATTTAGGATTAATAAAATACGATATTGACTTAATAACTTTATCGGTTACTTCAGAAGTGTTATATAATAACCCAATTCAATTATACCCTAATCCAGCAAACACTAGTTTTTCAGTACAGAGTGATACTAATGTATTGGCTGTTACTATTTATACTATTTCGGGTAAAAACGTTAAAACAGTTACTCAGCCTAATGCTGCGATTGATGTTAGTGATTTAGCTTCAGGAGTGTATTTGGTTAAGGTAAAAACTATTAACGGTACAATTACTAAACGCTTATTAAAGTCTAATTAGTATTAGAACGTCTCCCTAAACGTTTTATAACTGATGCGTTCTTTTTTGTTTAATAATTGATTAGGAACCCATTTTGTTTAATGTTAAATGACATTACACAAAATAGGGTTCCTTTTTTTATATTACATTTTGAACTGACGATTAGTTATGTTCAAAGTGATAACTACTTAAAAAACAGTTGTATTTCTTTTTCAAAAACCTCTAAAGGAATGCGATGCGCTAAATTATTATGAATGTGTATTTTGTATTCTGGGGGATCTATTAAGGTCTCAGAGAGAAATTTAAGAGTTTGTTTGGGGTTCACCACATCATCTTGTGTGCCTAGAACGATTTGCTTAAAACTGCTTGTGCTGTTATGTGTTTAAGGGATGATTTGCGAGACCGATTTCTGTACTAAAGCCAGATCAAAGAATAGGGCATTGCATTATGTTAGATTGGTTAGCGGTTTCTAGTAATGAAGCATAAAGGTGTTATAAATGATTTATTGCATGATATTTGTACTTAATTTAGTAAATAAAAACGGAATACAAAATCAGCAAGGACTTTCTAAGTAGGCAAGAATCTAGCAATACTTTATATACGAGGTTACCTGTAGGCTTTTTAATAGTCAAATTTATCTAATTCCGCAACTTACCTTTCATACACACAATTCAGCTTAGATAAATTGGTATAAGTTCGGACTTATTTTTTTTGCCTTTCTTCAGGTTTTCTTGTTAGCACAAAATATAAAACATATAACCAGCTAAAAATTCCGTGTAAAAATGCTAATAAAACAGACTTGTTCCTTTCCCAAGAAACGACAACAGCTAATACACTTCCTAATCCAATTCCACTGCTAATTGCTGTATTTCTTATTCCGTTGTTTCCGGAGTTTTGACTGAAGCAGTCTAAAGAGAATATTAACACAAAGATTAAAGTCAATTTTATTTTATTCATATTTTATGATTTTGAATGCGTTCTGGCAATAGATGTCAACGGTTTTGTGTATGGCTGTGCGTTGCAAATTTACTTTAGTCACCTAATTTAATAAAAAACGAATAGAATCGAGTATTATGAAGTGGACAAGCAAAATAAGTGGAATTAGAAGGAGTAAAAAAGCACCAGCAAATCCTTAAAGGTCATTGGTGGCACTCTTTAAATTTTTACAAGTTTACTTTACAAACTTGAATGTTTTTTGATTGTCTATAGTTACCATATAAATTCCGTTAGATAAAGTGCTAATATCAATTGAGTTGCTATTTGGTGATACTGTTTTATTAATTAGCAATTGGCCAGAGACATTAAAAATCTGTGTGTCCTTAGGAGTGGTTAAACCATTAATATAAACATAATTTTTATTGTTATAGATACTGGTCTCAAGAACATTAAATTCATTTGTAGATAATGTTACATCAATCGCTTGCACCACTTTATTTTGATTGGCTAATGTTGCATATACCTTATTACCGACAAGAATAACATCTCTGAAATTTGCAAAGAATTGAGTGCCATCATTTGGGTTAGTATCTTGGTAGGTTGCGTTTACAGCAATAGCAGTTGATCCGGCTGATGGGTTTGTGATATCAATTTTGGTGATTAAGCTTCCGTAAGACAGGTATAATTCATTTCCAGATTTAAAAATACCTCTAGAAAATGTAAAGTCCGTTAATAGATCTACCGTTGGATTACTTTGATTAACATCTATTTTTAAAATTTCATTAGCATCACTCGATGCTAAATAAATGTCACCGTTATCAAAAGTAATTCCAGTGACAACACTAGTATCCGTTACATTGTTCACCACCAATTGCGCTGTTGGGTTTGATATGCTAGAATTGATTTCATCTAAATGGGTTATAAAAGGGTCAAAGTTCGGTGGATTTGTTAATGTTTCTGCGGTAATGTATAATGTAGAACCATCATTTGCAATAGCGCTGATGTATTCACTACTGGTATAAATATCTTGAACAGGGTTTGATAAGTTGTTTACATCTAAGGCTACAATTTTACCACCTAAAAAGGTATCTGTAGCTTGTATATAGTTTTCTAATATTATGTAAATTAAATTGCCATTAATTGTGAAATTTACCAAAAAAAAGTCTGGTGGTACTGTGTAAATTACCGTTGGTACAGGGTTATTTAATGTCGTATCTATGCTGTAAATATTTTCAGCACCTAGCGCATACATTGTGGTTCCGTTTATCGTTAAGGATTTTGCACCAATAACACCAGAAACATAGTCTGTGGTATTTGTTTGCGATTGCATTGTGTTTAAAATCAATGCAAATAGTAAAAGTGTAAGTAGTTTTGTTTTCATGATATAAGATTTAGTTAATAGTCAATATTAGAGCTAAATTATATTGAATTCAATACCTAGTATCGGGTATTTTACGGTTTGAAGGTTGTGGTGTCTGACTTTGCGTACTTTGATTGTGAGTAGACTAGAAGAAGGTAATTCTTCAAATATGCAACATTATGATCTGCGGTTAGTTCAATAAGCTTACAGTTCTATTCATCATTTTTGGGTATTCTTTTACAAACTTGATGACCACTGAATCCCCTAAGTTTATTTTTTCAAATGTTGTTGAGTCGGGTATGGTTAAGGTTGATTTGTAATTTGTACCCTTATAATTAAATTTAGTAATGACATATGGAGATGTTTTAGCACCATATTTTTTCTTAATAATGATGCCATGTGTTAAAATACCATCTTTATCTATTCGATTTCTAACTCTAGAAGCATTAAAAAAAAGGATGAGAAAGAAAGTCATCGCAACGCCTAGTACTATATTATGTTTCAGTTTTCTTTTGTCTTTGGGGAGTAATTCTGTCAGCAAGCCAAGAATAATAGCTGAATTCGCCAAATGACAAAGTCCAAGAGCCACAAAGAACTCCATAAATTCTAACACTTTATACCAATATGTATAAAGCACGATTTCTAAACTAATTATTATAATTCCTAAAACAAGTAATAGTCTTCTCAATCGGTTTCAATTTTGGTTAAGTCAAATTTCGTACAAAATATTTTTGGGCAGTTTGCTTCTCCTTTTTTGGGTGTTACAAGGCTGGGCAACTAATTTAGTAAATAAACAAGAGATGAACTTTTACACAGGATTTAGTTAAAAAATGAATGTGATAGCGTCTATAATTGTGTGCTGTATTATGAAATTGTAGGTATTATCAAAAATACTTTTTCCGAAAATCTAAAGGCGTCATACCTGTTTTAGATTTAAAAAACTTTGAAAAATAGGCATAGTCAGAGAATTGCAGTGTATAAGCTATATTGGCCAAATTGTCTTTAGAATGTACAATCAATCGTTTTGCTTCTAGGATTATTCTTTCCGAAATTAACTGGCTTGTGGTCTTATCTATGGTTTCTTTTACGACTCTATTAAGATGCTTTGTGGTTATATGTAATTTATCCGCATAAAATTTTGGTAATTTTTCATTGTAAAAATGAGAGTTAATTAGGGTTTCTAACTTTTCGAGAATGTTAGCATAGTGCGGAGAATTTAGTTTTTCTAAATTGGTGTTAACGGTATACGCTCTTGTTAATTCGATATAAATATGGTTTATAGAGTTGACTATTTTTAATTCTCTTAATAGATTAGTTTGCAGGTATTCGGTATAGACATCCTGAAATTTGAGCTGTAATTGTATGCGTTTATCTACCGTTAATTCTAGCACAGGTGGATTTTGATTCGAGTAGAAAAAAGGAAACGTTTGAAGCTTATGTTCTAAAAATTTGAGTTCATAAAACTCTTGAGAATGAAAAAAGATGTAACCTTCTGGAGGGGTTTCAAATTTCCAGAAATGTGTTTGTCCTGGTTTTAATAAGAATACTTTCCCCGGATTTATATCATAAGAATTAAAATCGATTTCATGGGTTCCTGTGCCTTCACTAAAGAGCACACATAAATAGAAATTATGACTGTGAGGTTTATTTATTAGGTGCTTATTGAGCTGTATATGATTTGAAAACGAATTGATATACACATCATTTAGTGATGCGGATTCTTTAAACTGACTAATATTTAGAACTGGTATTTTCATAATAATGTCCTAAAAGTACAAAAATTGGTGTATATACTATATGTCTAAAAGCAATTTATAATTTGAATTTTGCGGACTAATAAACACGATGTGATGAGTAAAGTTATTAATGCTTTAAATTGTAAATGTCCGAATTGTAAAGACGGTAAGATTTTTAGTGAGAGTGGAAATATCCTATTGTTGAAAATTCCTAAAATGAACGATAGATGTCCAATATGTGATTATAAATTTGAACGTGAAGTGGGTTTCTTTTTTGGAGCTATGTTTGTTAGTTATGCACTTGCTGCAGCAGAAATGATGGCGTGTATGGTTGTATTTTGGAGTCTTATTGATTTTTCGCCCTTACGTGTTTTCTTAATTATTGTGGCGATGGCATTTCTATTAAGCACTCTTAATTTTAAATTGTCGAGGTCTATTTGGATTTATTTATTTTATAAAGAGAAGGTCTAAAGTTGAAGTCATAGAAATGTGTTAAAAAGTTGCACATAAATTACAGATATAATATGCTGGAGTGGTAGTGTAAGTCGGCTAAAACTTACTCTGAAATTTTCATGTTCTAGCCGACAGATTTTTATTTTGAATAAGCACCAGAAGAATAGGTCAGTTCATAACTATGGGTGTAGATCTCGAATACAATTCCAAATGGGTCTTCAACATAGCACATTTTAAAGGGTTTGTCTTCGGGGTAATATTCTCTAATTGGCATGCGTTGTTTGCCACCATAATCTAAAATTTTGGCAATAAGGTCTTCAATATTTGGATCTTGAATACAAAAATGAAATAAACCTGTATTGAAAGGATTAAACTCAGGGGCTTCTTTAATGCCATTCGGAAAAGAAAATAATTCTATGCCAATGCCATCAGAAGTTGCCAAATGTGCAATTTCAAATGCCGTCCAATCGTCGCCAAAGACATCAATACACATTTGTCCAATAGCGGTTTCCGTTTCCTTTTTTACCGTTGATGGCTCCATAATAACATACCAGCCCATAACTTCTGAATAGAATTTTACAGCTTCTTTTATATTTGGAACTGTGAGTCCGATATGTGAAAATGATTTTGGATAATTTTTATTAGTTGTCATAACTTATATTTTAGATTGCAAAATTAAGCTATATTTGTCTCTTGGGCAATAACTTACTAAATAGTGGTATAGTTACCTAAACGAGTAAAATAATGATAATCAATATTATAAAAATATATTTTTGAATAAAGAGTCGAATTGCCCATTGAATTACACCATGAATTTAATAGGAACCAAATGGAAACCCTTAGTCTTATTTCATTTATTAGAAGGTGGTTTACGATCGGGAATATTACAAAAGAAAATTCCAGGGATTTCAAATAAAATGTTTACCCAAACGGTAAGGGATTTAGAAAAAGATGGCCTTATTTCTCGAAAAGTTTATCCTGTAGTGCCGCCTAAAGTAGAGTATACGTTAAGCGCTAGAGGGAAATCGCTCGAGGATATTTTAAAGCGGTTAGATGCATGGGGTTTGGACGATTGTAAGCGGTAATGTGATGTGTTTTATTTTAAATTTGAGACATCGTTTTTTTATAGAGCGTCAAAATTTATAAAAGAGCTTTAGTTAAAAAATAATGCCTTATTACTTGTTGTTTTAAATGTCGAATCATAGGTGGTGTTGAGAATCGTTTTATTCAATTTTAAGAGCGGTCATATATATTTTACTTAGACCATTGTTACTTTCGCTGATATGTTTACTGAAGTCTAAAAGATTAAGATCTTTTCTTCATTTTAAATCATTTCTAGATAACGGCCTTCTTGCGCTCTAAATTAAGGATTATCACATTGATTAATGTAGTAACTTTTTACGTTTTTCTAACATTAGTTACAATGGTTTTATTGCTTTCGTAACCATATCCTAATTTCTTTTCGTAATGAAACTTCAGGATTTGCTAACGGAATTGTTTGTCCAAATTGTTTACTTCTATTAAATTTAAAATAATTAGCCTTATGTTTTTTCCATACGTCAGGATACAGTTCCAAGAACATATTGAAAAAACTTTGTTCACTAATTTTTCCTTCTATTTTAGAAAGGACTTCTTTAAATTTTTGTTCTTGTTCTATAATCATTTTATTCTTTTATGGTAATACATCAAACTTAGCGGTTCGTACTTTATTTTCTTTGGTAGTTTCTAAATTAGTAGTGTTAAAGTGGTTGTTGAGAAGTTTGTGCCTTCGTATAACCGCTAACTATGTTATGTATGACGAGTTGCGTGCTTAAGCACGTAATTTAGCAAATAAAAACCGAATAGACACGAGCGTAGCGAACTGTGCGTAGTAAAAATCCGCAAGGATTTTAGTGGGGTAGGCTAGAACTAGCAATAAATTACATACGTTGTTAGTCATAGTTTTTTATTTTCTAAATATTACTTTATGTATTTTTAAATCAATTTTTGTTCCGTCAATTCCTGTTCTTTCCATAAAGTGCGTTCCCATTGGTTTTCCGATTTCAATTTTTTCAATTCTCGAAAAGTAGTATTCAGCATCTCGTTCTGAAAATTTTTTAAAAGACTCCAATTTTAAATCACGAACCATTTTAGCGAACTGTTTTCCATTTATCGGCTCTATTTCTTTCACAATTCCAATTTCACTTGGTAGTTCTGATTCAGTTCCGTTAAAGAAGTGCATACTTTTTCTAACTCTCTTTTTGGGCTTAAATCCAAATGGTGCAGGAATTAATAATTCTCCGTTTTTCGTATAATTATTATGGTCGTATTCAGAACTTGAAAATAATGCTTTCGTATAAATTCTATTTACGGTCTGTTGAAAATTCAGCGGTATTTTGAAAGGATTTTTAAAGTCCATTTCTTTATTTTCTGACTCTAATTTTAAATCATAATCTTCTGGTAAATTAAATGTTACTTCACAATCACAAAATCCACCATTCGTTTCTAAAACGTCAATTAAATCAGACTTATCAATTCCGTTTTTTTCAGCCCATTCAAAAGTGTATTTTAATGAGTGGTCACAACCGATTTTTTCAATTCGATTTTCTATAAAAACACAAAGTTCAGTTACTTGATTTTCTGTTAGTATCGTCATTTCTTAAATTATGGCTAGCGGCGGTCTTGTATAACCGTCAGTTACGGTCTAGTATGCGTTAATTTTCGGTTTGGCACTGACGCTCGTAATTCCGAGTGGATTCGGACGTAGTCGAATCCGCCGTAATTGCGGTTATACATTGTTGTAGTCAGTTATTTTAGTTCCAAATTTCATTAGATTTTGTTAGAATTACTGGATAACTATCTGTTACAAGTATGGTTTGTTCGTGTTGAGTTACATATCCACCTTTATTACCTACTAAAGTCCAACCGTCATTTAATTCAACAGCAACTGTCGAATTTGTTGAGATGAAAGTTTCTATAGCTACAGTAGTGTTTTTCTTAAATCGTTCTCTATTGCTTTTAACTCTGTAATTTAGAATATTTTCAGGTTCCTCATGTAAACTTCGACCAACTCCGTGACCAGCTAAATTTTTAATTACTTTAAACCCTGATTTTTTAGCTTCCGTTTCAATTAAATAACCAATTTCAGAAATTTTTACTCCGCCTTTGATATTGCTTATTGCTTTGCGTAAAATGTTTTTAGAAGCATCCACAAGAGGTTGATAGTTGTGTAAGTCCTTTCCAATAATAAATGAGCCTCCATTGTCAGACCAAAAGCCATTTAGTTCAGCAGAAACATCAATGTTTATCAAATCACCTTCTTTTAATATTTTGTTTTCGGATGGAATTCCGTGAGCAGCTTCTTCATTTATGCTTATACAAGTGTATCCAGGGAAACCATAAGTTTCATAAGGTGCCGATTTTGCTCCATAACTTTTTAAAATATTACCTCCATATTCATCAAGCTCTTTAGTTGACATACCAATTTCAGCGTATTCTCTCATTAGTTTTAGTGTAGTTCCAACAACTTCACTAACTTTTTTCATTCCGATTAATTCTGATTCTTTTGTTATTGACATTTCGTTTTTTTTTTTTTTTAATGAAATATTCATTTCTTTTTCTGTTTTTTCTTTAAAAACATCAATTATTTTACTCCAAAAAAGTATTAATGTCATCAGGAAGTTAGAAAAATCTGAAATAGTTTTCAAGCTTATAGGTTTATCAACATTCTTTAAGTTTTCAAAATATATTATAAAGTTTTCATCATAATGAGCTCCAGCTTTATTTCGGAAAGTAGATATTAGATTTTCGTATTGATGCTTTTTTTTAATTAATAGCAACAGCGGTCTCTGCTATGAGTAGTTGCGTGGTTTAGAACTTAACTTCGCAAGTACATACCAAGATAAAAATCCGCGAAGATTTTCAGAAGTAGGCGAGAACAAGCAATGAATTATAGCCATTGTTGTAGCCAGTAATTATTTATTTCATTGACATCCATTTCTCCAAACTTATTTCCCTAATGGGATATGCAGGATTCTTAAAAGTCCATTCGTTGTCAATCCATTTCTTTACTGTGCTAAACAGAATTGAGTCAAGTCCGTTTGCAACCTCACTTTGTCGTACCCACATATAAATTTCAGCATCAAAATCAGCCTTTTTAGAAGGTTCAATATATAAGCAGCCAAGGACTTGACTTTCATCAAGGCTTACAACAGTATACGCAAACGAACTTCGCATTTGGAACTCTTTTTGATGCCATCCCAAATCAATCAAATCCTGTTCGAATGATAAATCCTCTGTTGGCCAGTTCCATACTGGAAGGAACATTTCTTGTAAATGGCTAAGACTTGTCATAACCGCATCATAATCTTTTACGACATCGTTAACTGTAAGCATCCTAATTCTGAAATGTTCATTCTCTAATGTATCTGGAACTTTAAAATCCGCAGGTACAAATGAGTTGCTTTGAGAGATAACTATTTGTGGAAGCACAAATAAAATAATTGTTGTCAGAATTAATATTGATTTTTTCATATAGTTGGTTTTATATTGGTTACAACGGTCTTGTCTATGAAAAGTAGCGCTGAAAATAAGCGTTATCTATTCGGATGAAACACAAGCCGAATTTTTAAATTTTACTATTTATTTTATTTTTGGGAAATTGTCAAATTTAAAAATTTGGCGACTTCGTAAAAATGCCCGAACCTTTGTGTTAGCAACGACTCGCGCTATTTTTCATATACGTTGTTAGGCACAGTTATTGCTCACTTTCTTCGACATTTGATTCGTAAAGTGCAACAAAATCGGATTCTTTTAAGATTCTTAATTTTTGTCCTTTTACTTTCAACTCTTCTGCTTTTCTATGTTTTAAACTTTTCTTTTTGCCTGATAATTTACTTAAATCTTGGTCGCCAACAACTAAAAGTGTTGTCTTTTTTGTTACTCCATTTTCAACTTTGCAACCAATTTCGGATGCAAGGATTGAAGCTTCTCTTCTTGGTATTTCTAATGAACCTGTGAAAACCAAAATTTCTCCAAACAGGTTTCCATTTGGATTTCCGTCTTTTGAAACGGATTTATCATAAGATTTTGCATTGGATAAAAGAGGATTGTTCACTCTAATAAACCAATCATCTATTGTGTTCTGCTTTTCGTTAATTGCAGAAATTAGAATATGTGCCGAAGCTTTTGCATCTTCTAACGCATGGTGATGTTTAAATGAATAATCTAATTTTTTACAAACATTTGCTAATCCATAACCTTTATAAGCAAACTCTTCCCAACACCTTCTTGCTACTTTAGCTGTATCAATCCAATTGATTTGCATTAATGGCAATCCGTATTTTACACAAGCTCTATTTATTGAAACCCTATCAAAATGTGTATGACAAACGCAGATATTATTCTCTAAATTTTGTTGTAAAACCTCATATATGTCGGTAAATTTTGGACTTTCAATTACATCTTCTTCGGTAATATTGTGGATTGACTCATTCCAAAAGTCAAAATAATCTTCGGGATTTAATAAACTCGACCATTCCTTTTTAATTTGACCATTCTCATAAACAACAAAACCAATTTGGCAAATCGATGCCATATCAGAATTAGCAGTTTCAACGTCAATTGCTAAAAAGTTCATTAGATTGAATTTTTTAGTTTTTCCAAGTCCATTGTAAATGTAACTCGCATATCAGTTTTCGTACAAGTCAAAACAATTTCTTCGTCTAAATTTAGATTTAAGTCTTCTCCACGAAGTGCTTGCCATTTAGCAATATAATTCAGAGCTCCAATTTTTTCTTTTTTCTTTAATGTTTTATCTACGCCACCTTTATATCCAAGAACTGGTAATTCTCCTCTTTTAGCTTTTTCAGCTAATTCAGGTTCTTTTTTGGCTAAAGCTCTACCAACTTCGTAATTTTTAATCAAACCTTTATCTTCTTGTCGCCAAGTTTCTTCCCAAGAGAGATTCGCTCTGTCTGGTTCTGAAAAACTTCTGTGGATTTTTGTCATTGTCGTTGGTTTTTAATTGTGCCTAACGTATCATATCAACTCAATTCCATTTCACATCCCTTTATGCGTTACGGATAAGATATGTTCTAACACGCTGTTATAAGTTTATAAAGTTACAACATCCTTTCGGTTTTTATATACGTAACTTTACGTAGTGTTATGATAATTAATGATTTATAGACAGGTTCGTTTTTATTGGAATCGCTTTATAAGTTTAAAAGTGGGTGCAGCTTTTTTATACCTTTAAACCGTTTCAAGATGTCCTCAAAGTGCGCTATATAATTTAAACTTCTGTTAAATAAAAAAATAAGTTGTTCAATTTTTGTAACTTCGCAACTCATATGAAAAAAGTCTCTCATAAAATAATGTCTTTAGTGATGGCGTTTGTAGTTTTATTTTCTACATTGTCGTTCACTATTAATATGCATTATTGTGGAGATGCTTTAGTAGAAACAGCGGTTTTTAATAAAACTAAAGGCTGTGGTATGGACATGGCAAATCCTTCAACAGAAGGTTGTGCAATTACCAAAAAGGATTGTTGTAAAAATGAACAATCCGTCGTTGATGGCCAAGATGAACTACAGTTGGCACTCGATAAAATTTCTATAGAACAGCAGGTTTTTATAGCATCATTTGTTTATACGTATATCAATCTTTTCGAAAGTTTAGATGACAATACATCGTCTTATGAAGACTATAAACCGCCACTCGTCCGCAAGCAACTCTTCAAGCTCGACGAGACGTATTTAATTTGATTTTTAAACAATAGACTGTATTATCCGGTGATGTCATTCATTAGGATGATTTTCTGTATGCGGTGTTTTCCTAACATCAATGTCTAATTGTTTTAAATATCAAACTTCATGCTAAATAAGAGCATCAAATTCTTAATAGAGAATAAACTCGTACCCGTTTTATTGCTCGTCCTTTTTGTAGGGTGGGGAACTGTAAATGCACCTTTTGATTGGGATACTGGCTTTTTGCCAAGTGATTCTGTCGCTGTTGATGCTATTCCAGATATTGGCGAAAATCAACAAATCGTTTTCACCAAATGGGATGGTCGTTCCCCACAAGATATAGAAGACCAAATTACCTATCCATTAACCACGTCTTTACTCGGTATTCCTGGTGTAAAAACCATTCGTAGTTCGTCTATGTTTGGCTTTTCAAGCATCTATATCATTTTTGAAGAAGATATTGAATTCTATTGGTCGCGTAGCCGGATTTTAGAAAAACTGAATTCCCTACCAAGTGGCTTATTGCCTCAAGATGTTAATCCTGCTTTAGGACCAGACGCCACTGGTTTAGGTCAAATTTATTGGTATACCCTTGAAGGACGCGATGAAAACGGAAACGTTACTGGTGGTTGGGATTTGCACGAACTGCGAAGCATTCAAGATTACTATGTAAAATATGCCTTATCGTCTGCAAGTGGTGTTTCTGAAGTGGCCTCTATTGGTGGTTATGTGCAGGAATATCAAATTGATGTGAATCCGGAATTGATGCGTCAATACAACATCGGTTTAAGCCAAGTTGTAAAAGCGGTCAAAGAAAGTAATCAAGATATAGGAGCTCAGACTTTAGAGATTAACCAAGCGGAATATTTAGTTCGTGGATTGGGTTATGTAAAGTCGGTAGAAGATATTGAAAACGCCGTTGTGACTTCCGAAGATTACACGGCTATTAAAATTAAAGATATTGCTAACGTTTCATTAGGTCCTGCAGCACGACGTGGTATTTTAGATAAAGAAGGAGCTGAAGTTGTCGGTGGAGTGGTGGTAGCACGTTATGGTGCTAATCCGATGGAAGTGATTACCAATGTTAAAGAAAAAATAGCAGAACTTAAAGGTGGTTTACCAAGCAAAGTTTTGGCAGACGGCCGCACCTCTCAATTAACAGTCGTGCCTTTTTACGATCGTACCGAGCTTATTGTAGAAACATTAGACACCTTAAATGAGGCTTTAACCCTAGAAATATTAATTACAATTTTGGTCATCATTGTGATGGTCTTTAATCTGCGTGCTTCCATTTTAATTTCCGGATTATTACCTGTGGCTGTTTTAATGGTTTTTGTAGCCATGAAATTATTTGATGTGGATGCCAATATTGTGGCACTTTCTGGTATTGCGATTGCCATAGGAACGATGGTGGATGTCGGAGTGATTCTGGCTGAGAATATGATTCGGCACCTCGATGATAAAAAATTGCGACTGCGAGATGATGGTTCAGAATATACCATAAACGAAGTTGTTTACAACGCCACTTCCGAAGTTTCTGGTGCCATTTTAACAGCCGTATTAACCACAATTATCAGTTTTGTGCCTGTCTTTACTATGATCGGTGCCGAAGGAAAATTGTTTAGACCTTTAGCCTTTACTAAAACAATGGCGTTAACGGCTTCCTTAGTGATTGCCTTATTTTTAATTCCACCTTTCGCAGCCTACCTATTTAGAAAAACGACGCTTAAAACATCATTTAGACATATTTTAAATGGTGTGATAATCGCGGCTGGACTTGCTATCGTCATAAGCGGTTATTGGTTAGGCATTGTTCTGATGGCATTTGGAGTCACAGGATTACTAACGCTATTAGGAAAATTAGATACGAAAAAAGCTAACCTCATTAACATCATCATTTCTTCAGCAGCTATTGTATTTCTTCTTGCCGAATATTGGAGGCCTTTAGGTTTTGATCGTAGCATCCTTATCAACTTGGTTTTCGTGGCCATTATCTGCTTCGGAATATTAGGGATATTCTCTGTATTAAGACGTTTTTATGGTCAGATTTTAGCATGGGCTTTAGCAAATAAATTGTTGTTTTTATTAATTCCGACATTCGTATTGGTTTCTGGAGTGTGGATTATGAATAACACCGGAAAAGAATTTATGCCATCCTTAAACGAAGGTTCTTTTCTGCTGATGCCAACCTCATTACCACATTCTGGTGTGGAAGAAAATAAGCGTGTGCTACAGCAATTAGATATGGCTGTCGCGACGATTCCAGAGATTGAAACCGTTGTCGGAAAAGCTGGTAGAACAGAATCGGCTTTAGATCCGGCACCTTTATCCATGTACGAAAATATGATTCAGTATAAATCTGAATACATGCGAAATGCAGAAGGGAAACGACAACGTTATAAAGTTAATGCCGATGGATTGTTTGAATTGAAAGATGGACGACTGTTTTATAATGCAAATTTAGCTGTCAGTTCGAGCGCAGTCGAGAACAAAGCGGAAAACATTTCAACGGCGCCCAATGTGACAAGCAATCATCTCATAGAAGATGCTGATGGTGAATACTATCGTAACTGGCGACCAGAAATTAACAGTCCAGATGATATTTGGAATGAAATCGTAAAAGTCACCAAATTACCAGGAGTGACGTCGGCGCCAAAATTACAACCTATTGAAACCCGATTGGTCATGCTACAAACAGGAATGCGTGCCCCAATGGGAATCAAAGTGAAGGGTCAAGATTTAAAACAAATTGAAGCATTCGGATTGCAATTAGAAACACTTTTAAAACAAGCTGAGGGTGTTAAAGTTGAAGCCGTTTTTGCTGACAGAATTGTAGGGAAACCGTATTTGCTTATCGATATTGATAGAGAAAAAATAGCACGTTATGGTATTTCTATTGAAGATGTTCAAAGTGTGTTAAAAGTAGCTATTGGCGGCATGGCATTAACGCAAACCGTAGAAGGGAGAGAGCGCTACGGAGTTCGTGTGCGTTATCCAAGAGAGTTGCGTGGCAATCCAGAAGACATAAAAGATATTTACATTCCTGTTGAAAAAGGTAGTCCTGTGCCCTTAAGTGAATTGGCAACGATTCGTTATGAGCAAGGTCCGCAAGTGATAAAAAGTGAAGATACCTTTTTAGTCGGTTATGTGTTGTTCGATAAAATAGACGGATTTGCAGAAGTTGATGTGGTAGAAAATGCACAAGCGCTGTTTCAAGAGAAAATAGATTCTGGTGAATTAATAGTTCCAAAAGGGATCAGTTATAAATTCACTGGAACCTACGAGAACCAGTTACGTGCAGAAAAAACATTGGCTGTTGTGGTGCCATTGGCATTAGCCATCATTTTTTTAATTCTTTATTTTCAGTTTAAATCGATAACCACATCGTTAATGGTGTTTACCGGAATCACAGTGGCTTTCGCAGGTGGTTTTATTATGATTTGGTTATATGGACAAGATTGGTTTTTCAATTTTAGTCTCTTTGGTGAGAATATGCGAGATCTTTTCAACATGAAAACCATCAACTTAAGTGTGGCCGTTTGGGTCGGATTTATTGCATTATTTGGAATCGCTACGGATGATGGTGTGGTGATGGCAACCTATCTTACACAAACGTTTGATCGTGAAAAACCTTCTGATAAAATGAGCATTAGAGCTTCTGCTTTACAGGCTGCTGAAAAACGAATTCGTCCATGTTTAATGACAACCGTAACTACCATTTTGGCTTTGCTTCCGGTATTGACGTCCACAGGAAAAGGGAGTGATATTATGATTCCGATGGCCATCCCGATTTTTGGAGGTATGGTGATTGACATTACATCTTACTTTATCGTTCCTGTTTTATATAGTTGGAGAGAAGAGTTTCGATTAAAAAGATTAGAGAAAAAAGAGAATAGAATATAGGTTAAAAAAAACACCATGAGAAATATTAATAATCATAACGTACGTAAAGCAGTCTTGCTTCTTGGTTCTTTACTCTTTGCTCTATCAATTCAAAGTCAAGAATTAGAAACCTATATAAACGAGGCTCTAGAAAACAATCCTGAAATTCAAAAATTCGAGGTGCAGTATAGCATTGCTTCAGAGAAAGTAAATGAAGTTAATGCGCTTCCAAACACTGATTTTAGTGCAGGCTATTTTGTAAGCGAACCAGAAACACGCACAGGTGCACAACGTTTTAAAATTTCCGCAAAACAAATGCTGCCTTGGTTTGGTACAATTACGTCTCGCGAAAATTATGTAAGTGCATTAGCAGATGCTAAATATGAAGACATCGTAATCGCTAAACGAAAATTAATGACATCAGTGTCACAATCGTATTACAATTTGTATGAAAATAGCGCAAAGCAAAAGGTGTTAGAGGAAAATATAAAACTGCTTGAAACATACGAAACACTAGCTTTAACTTCCGTTGAAGTTGGTAAAGCATCAGCCGTAGATGTATTACGATTACAAATGCGACAGAATGAAATGGAACAATTATTAGCGGTTTTACGTCAACAATTCTACGCAGATCAGACTACTTTTAATAAGCTCTTAAATCGTGATAAATCAATTAAAATTAAAGTAAGCGATTCATTACTAATGCCTTCCGAAGATATCGAAGTTATTACTGAAGATTTAGCATTACATCCAGAATTACTAAAATATGATAAGTTATATGAGTCAGTGGCACAATCTGAATTATTAAATCAGAAAGAAAGCAGTCCAATGATAGGATTCGGATTAGATTATATCGCTGTTTCAGAAATGCCAAATATGGATTTTAGTGATAACGGAAAGGATATCGTAATGCCAATGGTTTCTTTATCTATTCCAATATTCAATGAAAAATATAAATCGCAAACCAAACAAAACGAGCTGCAACAACAAGAAATTGAGTATCAAAAATTAGAACGTTTTAATACTTTAGAGACGCTTTTAGATAAAGCTATAAACGATAGAATTTCATCTAGAATTTCTTATGATACGCAAACTAAAAATTTAAAACAAGCAAAGGACGCGGAATCAATCTTAGTAAAAAGTTATGAAACAGGAACTATTGATTTTAATGATGTATTAGATATTCAGGAATTACAGTTGAAGTTTCAAATGAATCAAATAGAGTCGATTAAAAACTATTATGTACAATCGACAATTATTAATTATTTAAGCAACTAAAAATGGAAAAACTAAAATATATAATAGTGCTCATGCTAATTGCCACGCAATTTTCATTCGCACAATCCAAAGAAGGAAACAGTGACAATCTACCTGTAAAAGAATACACACTAACCATAGATAAAAAAACGGTTAATAAAGCGGGTAAAGATGTGATGGGAATGACTGTTAATGGTACCATTCCTGGTCCGGTTTTAGAATTCACAGAAGGAGAATATGCGGTAATTTATGTTAAAAATAATATGGATGTTGAAACGTCTATTCATTGGCATGGACTGCTACTGCCTAATTTTTATGATGGAGTTCCTTATTTAACCACACCACCTATTGCACCTGGAACAACTTTTAAGTATGAGTTTCCTTTAAAACAGTCCGGAACCTATTGGTATCACTCGCACACGATGTTACAAGAACAAAGTGGAGTTTATGGGTCTTTTGTAATTAAGCCTAAAGAACAAAAATTAGAGTATGATAAGGAAATGGTATTACTATTATCGGATTGGACGAATGAAAAACCGATGAATGTTTTAAAAAATTTAAAGCGAGGCAATGAATGGTATAGTATGAAAAAAGGAACTGCTACACCTTTAAATCAAGTGATAGCCAGAGGTGCACTTGGAGCGCAGTTAGATTTTTGGAGACAACGAATGGAAGGAGCTGACATTGCAGATGTATATTATCCTGCATTTTTGATTAATGGGGAAGAACGAATAGAATATCCAGAGTTTAAACCTGGTGAAAAAGTTAGGTTACGAATTATCGATGGTGCTGCATCCTCTTCATTTTGGATGACTTTTGGTGGCGGAATGCCAACTTTAGTGTCTGCAGATGGACTCGATGTTGTTCCTGTTAAAAAGAATAAAACCTTTATTGGTGTTGCTGAAACATATGATTTTATAGTAACCATTCCAGATAATGGGAAATTAGAATTTAAAATTACGGCTCAAGATGGATCGGGTACAGCATCTGCGTTTTTTGGTAATGGCGACATATTGCCAGCTATGGAAGTTCCTAGACCAGATAAAATTGCGATGATGCAACAAATGGCGAAGATGGATATGAAAATGGGAGCTCACGCTTTAAAATTTCAACCTAATAAAGATGAGCGCCACGAAATAAAGGCGGAGTACGGTATGCAAATGGATCATTCAAAAATGAACCATGATGAAATGAACATGGATAAGTCTAAAGATTCAATGACGCCTAAAAAGGTAGATCATTCAAAAATGGATCATAGCAAAATGACTATGGAGGAACCTCAAAAAGAAGTTATGGATAGTAATATCGAGCATTCTAAAATGGATATGGAGGATAAGGATATGAAAATGGACGAGATGCAAAGTATGAACATGTTTTCGGAGTATAATTATGATTACTTAAAATCACCAGAGAAAACAACGTACAAAAAAGACGATCCAGTTAAAGAAATCCTATTAAATCTTACAGGTAATATGAACCGCTACATTTGGAGTATGAACGGTGTGCCCTTAAGTGAAGCAGATAATATTAAAATAAAAGGAGGTGAAGTAACACGGATGACTTTTAATAACCTTACAATGATGCATCATCCTATGCATCTTCATGGTCATTTCTTTAGAGTTATCAATAAAAATGGCGAATACTCACCATTAAAGCACACGGTAAACGTTCCACCAATGCAAGAAATTACTATTGAGTTTTATGGAGATGAGTATGGAGATTGGTTCTTTCATTGTCACATATTATACCATATGATGAGCGGTATGGCAAGAATTGTCAGTTATGATACACCTCGTGATGAGCGTATGGAGCCATATCCAGTTTCAAACCTAATTCATGAAGCAGACCAGTTTTATTCATGGTCAATGTTAGACGTTGCTTCGCACATGACAGAGTTTAGTTATGTGGCATCAAACCTACGTAACCAATTCAATGTTTCGGCAGAGTATGGTTGGAATCAAAACCTTGAAGCCGAAGTAACTTACGAGCGTTACTTGCACGATTATTTAAGAGTATTTGGTGGTGTTAACATTGAAAATGAAATGGAAGACTCAATTGACGATATTGAAACGACAGCTATTGCAGGAATCCGATTTTTAACACCTTATTTGTTTAATCTCGATGTCCGTATGGATAGTAAATTAAGACCACAAATAAGCTTAAGCAGAGAAATAATGATTTTTCCAAGAACAGCCATTTTTGGAAACTACGAATATCAAGCTGATTTTGGTTGGGTAAACGATCTGCCTTCAGGAGATAACTTTGACAATGAAGTGACTTGGAGTGTTGGAATAGAATATTTTTTATCAAAAAACTTTTCACTTATGGGAAGTCATGATAACCGTTTTGGAACTGGCGGAGGCTTATCAGTTCGATTTTAATCACATATTAATAAACACACAAAAAACAATGAAAAATTTAAAAGTAACAACAGCAATTTTAGCAATAGCTCTTATAGGCTTTACTGCAATGTCTTGCAAAGACGGTAAAAAAGAAGTATCAAATGATGAGATGCACTCTGAAATGAATCATGATAACAGTGATGGACATCACGATGGAGAAGAAAAAGAAATGGCTATGAGCGACGATCAAAATGGAAGCTCTGAGAATATATTAAAAGATTATTTTAATCTGAAGAACGCGTTGGTAGCAGATGATGAGTCTAAAGGAAAAGAATTAGGTGCAATCTTAGTAAAAAGTTTGGGTAATCTAGATGTTTCAAAATATACGGATGATCAAAAATCAGAACTAAATGACATTATTGTAGATGCAACGGAACATGCAGAACATATTTCAGAGAGTCCAATGGAGCACCAACGTGAACATTTTAAAATTTTGAGTAAAGATGTCACGGATATGGTTGCAATTACTGGAACAGAAAACACATTATATGAGCAGTTTTGCCCAATGTATGATAAAGGAAGCGCTTGGTTGAGTATGAGTAAAGATGTTAAGAATCCTTATTATGGAAGTAAAATGTTGACTTGCGGAAAAGTGCAAAAAGAGATTAACTAAATGAGAATTGTTAAAATCATAGCATTAGTATTATTGGTAGCGTTTGTAGGCATACAGTTTGTGCCGACAGAGCGCAATCAAAATGAAAGTGTTCCTGCTACTGATTTTATGCTAGTTAATGATATTCCTAAAAACATTGAAAACAAGCTCAAAACATCATGTTATGATTGTCACAGTAACAACACCCAATATCCTTGGTATAACAAAATACAACCTGCAGCTTGGTTTTTAGAAGATCATATAACAGAAGGAAAATCTGAATTAAATTTTAGTGAATGGGGTTTATTATCAAACCGCAGAAAAGCAAGTAAATTTCGGTCAATTATAAAGCAAATTGAAAGTGGAGAGATGCCTTTAGATTCTTATACATTGATTCATAAAGATGCTGAATTTTCAGAAGAAGATAAAACAACAATCATTCAATGGATGACTCAATTAAAGACTAATCTTTAAAAATGAAAGAAATAATCTACATAAAAAACATGGTTTGTAACCGTTGTATCGCTTCGGTTTTAGCAATTTTTAATTCTGAAAACTATGATGTAGAATCTGTAGAGTTAGGTAAAGTTGTCGTCGTAAAAGGTGTAAATAGTAATGCTGAAAATTTAAAGAGAACACTTTTAAGTACCGGTTTTGAAATTATCGAAAATGAAATAGATACTTTAATTGAACATATAAAAGTGAAGCTTATTCATAAAATTCAATTAGGCGAGACAGAGGATTTATTTAAAATTTTAGCTGAAGAATTTGGGAAAACGGAAACTGCTATAAGTAAGTTGTTTAGTAAACATGAAGGGCTTACACTAGAGAAATATACTATCAATTTAAAAATTGAAAAAGTAAAAGAATTAATACAACTCGGACAATTAAATTTTTCTGAAATAGCCTATACCTTAAACTATAAAACAAGTAGTCATTTGGCAAGGCAGTTTAAAGCGATTACGGGAATGTCGATGTCTGACTATAAAAGCTTGCAAGATTGGGACAGAAAACCATATGACCAAATTGTATAAATAAGAATCAGAATTAGAAAAACGTATGCTTTAAAACGGTAATACATTTGTTATTAAATTATAAAGAACAAATAAAATGAAACACACATACCACATACACGGAATGACTTGCAACGGTTGTCGCAGTCATGTTGAAGACATACTTTCAAAAATTGAAGGTGTTTCGCAAGCCACAGTTAATTTAGAAACCGCAGAAGCTACTATTGAAATGGAATCCCATATTCCTATTGAAAAATTTCAAGACGTATTAAAAAAAGATGATGGACGCTATAGTATTCATAAACTAGGTGAGCATCATGATATGAAGGATGAGATTCCTACTTCCGTGGGAATGGGAATGAAACACACATACCACATACACGGAATGACTTGCAAGGGTTGTCGCAGTCATGTTGAAGACATACTTTCAAAAGTTGAAGGTGTTTCCCAGGCAACCGTCAATTTAGAAAAAGCAGAAGCAACCATTGAAATGGAATCCCATATTCCTATTGAAAAATTTCAAGAGGCTTTAAAAAAGGATGGTGGACGTTATAGTATTCATAAACTAGGTGAGCATCATCATGTGAAGGATGAGATTCCTACTTCCGTGGGAATTGAAAAAGGAAAAGGCACAGGCACATTCTATTGTCCGATGCATTGCGAAGGTGATAAAACCTATGATAAGGCAGGAGATTGTCCGGTCTGTGGAATGGATTTAGTTGAAGAACAGAATCTGTCCACGTACGCTTCAGAGCAATGGACTTGCCCTATGCATCCAGAAGTCGTAAAAGATGAGTCTGGTCCGTGTCCTATATGCGGTATGGATTTAGTCCCTATGCAACCCGATATTTCTTCAGAAGAGAAAACCTATAAAAAGCTCATAAAAAAGTTTTGGATTGCCGTGATATTCACATTGCCAATATTTTTAATAGCGATGAGTGAAATGATTCCTAACAATCCATTATATGATGTTTTGGAACAAAAAAACTGGAATTGGATTCAATTTGGACTATCCATTCCTGTCGTGTTTTATGCGACGTGGATGTTCTTTGAACGTGCTTACAATAGTATAAAAACATGGAATCTCAATATGTTTACGCTTATTGGCATTGGAGCAGGAGTGGCTTGGTTGTTTTCTGTTTTTGGGATGTTTTTTCCGGACTTTTTTCCAAATCAGTTTAAAACAGAATCTGGATCCGTACATGTGTATTTTGAAGCAGCGACGGTTATACTTACATTGGTATTACTCGGACAACTTTTAGAAGCGCGTGCACATAGTAAAACCAATTCCGCAGTAAAAGAGCTCTTAAAATTAGCGCCAAATAAAGCTATAAAAATAGTAGATGGCGAAGAGGTTGAGGTCAGTATTGATAAGATAGAACTGAACGACATTTTAAAAGTAAAGCCAGGTGAAAAAGTTCCAGTTGATGGTTCTATAACCGAAGGTGATACCAGTATCGATGAATCTATGATTACAGGAGAACCTATTCCTGTAAATAAATCGACAGGTGATAAAATCAGTAGCGGGACTATTAATGGCAATCAATCGTTTTTAATGAAAGCGGAGAAAGTTGGTAGTGATACCTTATTGTCTCAAATTATTCATATGGTGAATAATGCCAGTCGAAGTCGTGCACCAATTCAAAATTTAGCCGATAAAGTTTCAGGATACTTTGTGCCTGTCGTTGTCATTATCTCATTAATAACATTTGCAGTTTGGGCCATTTGGGGACCAGAACCAGCTTATGTTTATGCTTTAGTCAATGCGATAGCTGTTTTAATTATTGCTTGTCCGTGCGCACTTGGATTGGCAACACCAATGTCAGTAATGGTTGGTGTGGGTAAAGGTGCTCAAAATGGAGTATTGATTAAGAATGCTGAAGCCCTTGAGAAATTAGATAAGGTAGATACGCTTATAATTGACAAAACAGGAACCATAACTGAAGGGAAACCTACGGTAGAAACTGTTGGGACTTTTAATGATGGTTTTAGTGCTAATGAGATTCTACAATATATTGTGTCGCTTAACTCTCATAGTGAGCATCCATTAGCAGAAGCAACTGTTAAATATGGTAAAGCGCAAAAAACAGAAGTTTTAAAATCGGACGGATTTAGTGCTGTTACAGGTAAAGGCGTAGAAGGCAACGTAAATGGTAAAAAAGTAGCCTTAGGTAATCCTGAAATGATGGCACATGCGAATGCAGACATCTCATTAAAAATGGAGGAAGAAGCTAAAACTTACCAAAAACAAGGTAAAACGGTATCGTTTTTAGCAATCGACAGTAAGGTTGTTGGTTACGTTGTTATTGGCGATAAAATAAAAGAGACTAGTGCAAAAGCTATTAAAACACTTCAAGATAAAGGGATTGCTGTTGTAATGCTTACAGGTGATAATCATGATACAGCACAAGCAGTAGCTTCAGAATTGAATCTAGCCGATTTTAAGGCGAGTATGTTACCTGAAGATAAAATGAAAGAAGTAGAGCAACTACAAAAACAAGGCAAGGTCGTTGCCATGGCAGGAGATGGTATTAACGATGCGCCAGCTTTAGCAAAAAGTGATGTTGGGATTGCCATGGGTACAGGCACAGATGTTGCCATTGAGAGTGCAATGATCACTTTAGTAAAAGGAGATTTACATGGTATTGTAAAAGCTAAAAATTTAAGTCACTCTGTGATGAAAAACATTAAACAAAACCTGTTTTTTGCACTTATATATAATACTGTAGGTATTCCGATAGCAGCAGGTGTTTTGTTTCCTTTTTTCGGGATTTTATTGTCACCGATGATTGCAGCTCTAGCCATGAGTTTTAGTTCGGTTTCTGTAATCGTAAATGCATTAAGATTAAGAAATATTAAAATATAATTATTTGTAGATGAAGAATTTAATAGTAGTACTTGTAGTGACACTTTCCGTTTTGAGTTGTAAAAATGAAGCAAAACAGACGGTTGACAATGAACATGAAAATCATGTGACAACACTTGAAAAGGAGGAAACCCCAAAAAAGAAAATATTAAGTCCTCATACATCTGCTATGGCAATGATTGACGACGCACATATACATATCGATTATTCATCACCAGGCGTTAGAGGAAGAATCATTTTTGGTGGTTTAGTTGGTTATGACAATGTATGGCAAGCTGGAGCACATAATGCAACTTGGATAGAAACCAATAAAGATTTAGTTATAAATGGTGAGGTTCTTCCAAAAGGCAAATATGGTTTTTTCACAATCCCTTCCAAAGGCGATTGGACAGTTATGATCAATAAAAATTGGGATCAACATGGTAAAGATGAATATGAAGAAAAGGATGATGTGATTCGTTTTAAAGTTACCCCAAAAATTTCTGAGGATATTCAAGAACAACTCGAGTATAAAGTAGTAAAAACCAGCGAAAATTCTGGTTTGATAAGCATGAATTGGGAGAAAATAAAAATAGAATTTCCGTTTACAATAAACTAATATGGTTAACAGGCATACTGCATTAAAAATCAGGAAGACACATCGCTATTTAGGGATCTTTTTAGGAATCCAATTCTTAATGTGGACGATAAGTGGTCTCTATTTTAGTTGGACAGATATTGATGAAATTCACGGTGACCATTTTAAAAAAGAAGTGCCGCAGCAAACGGCTTTCTCTAATTTATTGGGAACATCTCAATTGGAAAACAAGACACTTATCGAGTCTTTAGAATTATTGGAGATTGCAGGTCAGCCTTATTATTGGATAAATGAAAGTCAATTATATAATGCCATTTCAGGTGAGATAAAGGAAGAAATTACAGAACAAGAAGCTATTAAAGTAGCAGAGCGTTACATGTTACCTGAATTGGAAATCGAACACATACAAAAAATTAATCAGGTTGGTGCACATCATGAATATAGAGGTAGGCCTTTACCGGCTTACGAGATTTCATATAAAACCGATGAAAACCTGAAAGCTTACATCGCAATAAATAATGGTGCTTTTCAAACGGTGAGACATCGCGATTGGCGTTGGTTCGATTTTTTATGGATGACACATACTATGGATTACCAAGGACGCGATGATTTTAATACGATTGTACTGAGAGCATTTTCAATTTTAGGGTTGATTACAGTATTAAGTGGGTTTTTATTATGGTTCACGTCTTCACCGTCCGTGAGAAAATTAATAAAAAGAAGTAAATAATTATTAACACAAAAATCAAAAATTATGAATTCACAAGAACACACAAATCACAAAGAGGGTATAGGAAATTATACCAAATTCTTTTTAATGTTAGGGGCTTCATTTATAGCCATGTATATCACCATGTATTTAAATACCTATGCTATAGACCACGTGTATTTTAGTATGACACGTTTTTATATGGTTTGTTTAGGAATTTCAGCAATGGCAGTGATAATGCTTTTATTTATGCTGAAAATGTATAAAAGCAAAAAGAAGAACACAGCAATACTTGTTGGAAGCTTAGTGCTTTTTATCAGCGCGTTAGGTTTGGTAAGGGTACAAGCACCAATTGTTGGAGATGTGCTTTGGTTAAAAGGAATGATACCACATCATTCAATAGCAATACTTACAAGTGAACGCGCAGATATTCAAGACCCAGAAGTAAAACAACTTGCGGAGGATATTATTAAAGCACAACGTAAAGAAATAGAAGATATGAAAGCCATGATAAAACGATTAGAAAATGAAAAATAATAAAATAGTCATATATATAGGCATACTCGCAGTTGGTGTGTTGTTAGGATGGTTGCTTTTTAGTAATTCACCTGTTAAAGAAACGGAGCATAATCATAATGCTGTAGCAGAAACCAATCAAATGTGGACGTGTTCTATGCATCCGCAAATTATGCAGCCCGAAGCTGGCGATTGCCCTATCTGTGGAATGGATTTAATTCCTGCGGAAAGTAGTGCTGAAGGATTAATGGCAGACCAATTTAAATTGTCAGAAAACGCTATGGCATTGGCAAATATTCAAACATCTGTTGTAGGAAATGGTCAAGTAGAAGATAATGCCATTAAATTATCTGGGAAGATTGTAGAAAACGAAGAAGCAAACGCTGTACAGGTGAGTTATTTTTCAGGTCGTATAGAACGTTTAAATGTCAGTTTTACTGGAGAAGATGTAAGCAAGGGGCAACTCTTAGCAACAATTTATTCACCAGAATTGTACGCTGCACAACAAGAATTAATTACAGCGTCATCTTTAAAAGAATCGCAACCAGCATTGTACAAAGCTGTGCGAAATAAATTAAAACTTTGGAAATTATCAGAAAACCAGATCAATCAAATTGAGAGTTCAGGAAAAGTAAAAGAAAATTTTCCTGTATATGCAACGGTTTCAGGTACTGTTTCTGAAAAATTAGTAGAACAAGGAGATTATATTAAACAAGGACAACCGCTGCTTAAAATTGCAAATTTGAATACGGTTTGGGCCAATTTTGATGTTTACGAAAATCAGCTTAATTTATTTAAAAAAGGCCAAGACATTTCTATAACTACTAATGTCAATGCGAGTAAAGAGGTTAATGGAAAAGTAGATTTTATAGATCCTGTTTTAGATGCTAAAACTAGAACTGTAAAATTAAGAGTAATTCTTAAAAATAAAGATGGTGCGTTTAAACCAGGAATGTTTGTGGAAGGTAAAGTAAAAGGAGTCACTTCTAGCTTAGCATCTGTTGTAAAGGTTCCTTCATCTGCAATATTATGGACAGGAGAACGCTCAGTTGTGTATATCAAAGCAAACCCGAATGAACCCGTTTTTGAAATGCGACAAATAACTCTAGGCAATTCTATTGGAGATAATTATGAAGTTTTAGAAGGTTTAAACGATGGAGACGAAATTGTTACAAATGGGACGTTTACTATTGATGCCGCAGCACAATTGCAAGGCAAAAAATCGATGATGAATAAAATAGGAGGTAAAATGACGACTGGTCACGAGGGGCATCTTGGTATGGGGAATACGGCTTCGGAAAATAATGAAAATCATTCCAATATGAATGAAAGAGTAGAAGTGTCTAACGATTTTCAAAAGCAATTAAAAGTAGTTTTTAATGGTTATATACAATTGAAAGATGCTTTGGTGCAAGATGATCTAAATAATGTGGTAGCAGAGTCAAAACAACTATTGGATGATTTATCTAACGTAGATATGGCATTATTAACAGACCGTGACACGCATAAACATTGGATGGCCATTGAAAAAAAGATAAAAGCTGATGCTATTTCAATTTCTAAGACCTCTAAAGTTGAAGACCAACGACGCTATTTTAAAAGTCTTTCTGCACACTTAGCAAATGCCATTGAAGTATTTGGAATCAATGAAATAGTGTATCATCAATTTTGCCCAATGGGAGATGATAATAAAGGTGCCTATTGGTTGAGTAAAGAAGAAAAAGTGATTAACCCTTATTTTGGAGGAGAAATGCTGACTTGCGGAGAAGTGAAACAAATAATAGATTAAATAGAAATCAATTAATAACAATTAAATTTTTAAAAATGAAGAAAACAATTTTAAGTGTCGCTGTAATTTTTGCTTTAGCTTTCACAAGTTGTAAAAACGAAACCAAACAAGACACAGAAACTTCAACAACAGAAGTATCTAACGATATGGCTATGGCAGATATTTCTTTTGGAGTAAGAGGTAATTGTTGAAGGTGTTGAAAACGCAACTTGGAATGTTGAAAAAAAGAAAATAGCGGTGTCATTTGACGATTCTAAAACAGATGAAATGGCAATTCATAACGCAATTGCAGCTTCAGGTTATGATACAGAAAAAGTTGCAGGTGATTTGGAAGCCTATGAGGGTTTACCTGGTTGTTGTAAATATGACCACGACATGGCAATGAATCAATAGGTCAGACTTAGAAATTAAAACCCAATTTATTAAAATTGGGTTTTAATTTCTAACTCAAGCATAAGTATAGTTAATCTATTTGGTTAATAATACTTATATAAGATTACTGATTTTTTGAGTGATTGATTTTGTTCTTCTTTGTACCTCAATGCTAGTTAAGTTTTAATATAAAAGCGATTGTTAATTCTATATTGAGAAATAATAAAATGATAAGAGCATAGGACTGGTCAATACCAACGATGAGTATATGTGTGTTCAGACTATTACACTTATGGAATTACTTTTTTGTAAAAGGAATTATCATAGGAACTTCTTTTTGATAGGTTTCATATTCTTCTCCAATAAATTTACGAAGATCCTTTTCTTCTAAATATTTTACCGCTACAAAAATGTAAAGTGTGGTTACAATACTAAACAATAAATGTCCCATTGTCATTACCGGTGTTGCCCAAAAAGCAATTAAAAAACCTAACATTATAGGGTGTCTTACCAATTTATAAAAATAATTTGTTTGAAATTTTGGGTTTGGAGTTTTCCTGTTTTTTAGATTATCAAAGATTTGTGTAAGACCGAAAAGTTCAAAATGGTTAATCATAAACGTAGATAGTAAAACAATAAGCCAACCTAGAAAAAATACGCCAATTAGAATACTAGAGAGAATCGTATTTTCTACGTCCCAAACTATAGTCGTTATGGGTTGCCATTTCCAAAAAATCAATATTAAAGCTAAACTAGATAGTAGAATATACGTACTACGTTCCATAGCCTGACTAAAGATAGAATTAAACCATTCTTTAAATTTTGGTCGTGCCATTATACTATGTTGTAAAGCAAATAGGCTTAATAATATAGTATTGGTTAAAATAGCATTAAGTAACGTAGGTTCAACTCCAGAGTCTATTGTTTTTGGAACATATATGTTTCCTACAAATCCAATAGCGTAAAGGAAAGCAATAAGAAAAATAAGGTATGCTAATGCTCCGTAAATTAAGATGGCTATCTTTTTCATTTGATTTCGTTTTTGGTTACTAAACAAAATTCAATTAAATCAAACAGATTTGATATGCTTAAAAATTCAAAAAGTATGCTCTAAGGTTCAGGTACTTAAAAAAATTAGTAATAGTTTTTATTTATGGACTTGAATTGATGCGGAGGTAATTTAAATTTTTCTTTAAATGATTTAATAAAATGAGAGTTATTTATAAAACCACTTTCAAAACATATTTGGTTTACGTTTAAATCACTTTCCATTAAAAGCTCTTTTGCATATTCTAAACGTTTTGTCTTTACCCATTTAAAAGGTGTCGTGTTAAAGCGGTTATTAAAATCTCTTTTAAAAACAGATAAGCTTCTTCCGCATAGTTTTGCGAAATCTTCTATTTTTAAATTGTATTGAAAATTATTGAGCATTGTTTTTTCAATATCTATTTTAGTGTATTTACTTCTTGTAGTAACGAACTGTTTTATTTTTATAATAGGTCTTATTCCTGTAATAAATTCTTCCATTTCCTCGATAACAGAGTTGGTGTCGCCTACCCAAAAACAATGATCATTCCCTTTAAGTTCCACAAATTTAGAATTAGGTATTCGGTTTGCTATATATTTTGCTTCTTCGATATTTACATCAATATCATGAGTTCTATGAAGAATTAAGGTTGGAGTGTTTATACTTTTTAAAATATCTGAAATATCAGTTTCTGTATTCATTTTGGCAAGTGCAAGTGCTGCTCTAGGACCAGCAGCAGAACGCAAATAACTTGCGAACCAATCGTAATATTCAGGATTATTAGCCATAGAAGGCATTATTATTTCTAACCCCATTTTTTTTCCATTTCCCCATTCTTTTTGAATTGTTTGGTAGAAAAGTTCTCGTTCTTCTGTTTTAGGGGCCCAAGGATAGTCTACTGTATATTTTCGTTTTGCAAAAATGCCAAACGTAATCAGTGAAATGACACGTTTTGGGTATCTAGCGGCAAAAAGGCTTGCTATTGTTCCACCTTCAGAATGACCAAAGAAAATGGCTTTTTTACTTTTAGCAGCATCCATAACACTCAAAATATCATCCATTCTTTCATCAAGAGAACATAATGGGTTTACTCTATCAGAGAGCCCAGTACCTCTTTTATCAAATAAGACTAGTCTCGAAAATTGAGTAAGTCTTGTCAGAAATTCAGAAAGTTTGTAATCTAGCCACATCATATCAATGTTTGAAACCCATCCTGGTATAAAAACAAGATCTATAGAACCTTGCCCCACTACTTGATATGCAATATTAGTAGCATTGTTTATTGCATATTTTGTAATTGGCTTCATAAATTCTAAACGAATAAGGGTTTTAAGAATATGCTACAACCTGTTGGTGTTTGATTTGCGCGCCTTAGAATCCGTAGGATTTTCTGTCGTTGCGAATTGTACGTTTAAAGATATAAATTTTATTTGTTTTTATACCACTGTACTTTTACCACTTAATAAATTAGATGGACTTAACGAAAAGCAGGTTATTCCGAACTGGTCAATGAATTTAATGAAATTTTTAGCCATGAAATCCCTAAAGTTTGAAAACTCATTTTTTAGAATATCTTGCTTAAAATTATTTTTATCAGAACTGCTTATTCTTGGTTCAAGAATTTGATAAAGCAAATTAAGTTCATTTTTATCACTAGTGAATTTTAATATATTCGGTATTTGATCGAAATCTGAAAGCGAATCGCGAATTCAATTTAATTAACTGGTAGTAATTTGGTTATGGTTTTTGTGCAATAGCGCACAACGTGTTATTTAAACTAAATGATGTTCTTTATCTCTTTCTAGATAAGATGTGTTTAAATACACCGTTATACGTTTATAAAGTTGCAATATCGTTTAGATATTTATATACGTGACTTTACATAGTTTTATAAAAAAGAGATGTTTGTGTGTTTTTTTAAGTACTTAGTTTAGGACTTATTCCTGTATTAGGACGATGGTTTAATTATTTTTAAATTTCAAAAATTCGGATTTTTAGTGATGTTGATGTATCTTCACAAATTAATTTTAGTAACACGACGTTTATTTTTTTTTATTAATCATTTTTATTAAATTTTAATGAAAGGTTTTAACGAATTGTTTTCTTCAGAATTTAGACTCATATAAACAACCCAATTTTTCAAAATTAGTAGTAAATGGATTTTACAAACCCTTTAGTTTACGGTGTTCCGTGTTTTTTAGGTCTTATTGCTTTAGAGCTTACATACAGCAAGGTTTTAGATAATAAGGAACTTTACAAATGGAAAGATTTAATATCTAGTGTATCGCTTGGTGTTGGGTCTGCTGTGCTTGCTGCGTTAATAAAAACGGTATCTATAGTCGTGATTTTTAATTTTGCCTATGATATTTTTAATCCTATCGTTGATGGTGTCCGTACGAATATAATGGGGTACGAATCTTTTGGGTATGTCTGGTATATTTGGGTGATTTGCATGCTTTTAGATGATTTTACATATTACTGGTTTCACAGACAAAATCATATGGTTCGGTTTTTCTGGGCGGCACATATTGTGCACCATTCTTCAGATAATTTTAATTTAGGAACTGCTGTTAGAAACGGTTGGTTTACTATATTTTATAAGCCGTTTTTCTATGTTTGGATTGTAATGATTGGTTTTCCACCAGAAATGCTTGTTGTTTGTTTAGGTATTGAAGCCTTATGGCAATTTCAATTGCATACACAGTATGTTAAGAAAATGGGTTTTATTGAGAAGTTTGTAAATACTCATACGATGCACCAAGTACACCATGCTAGAAATATCGAATATATGGACAAAAACCACGGTGGTTTTCTAAATGTTTTTGATAGAATTTTTGGAACTTGGAAAGAATTAGACGAAACTATTGAGATTGAATACGGAGTGTCTACTCCTCCAAATTCCTATAATTTATACGTTATTCTTACTCACGAATACAAAAATATTTGGGAGGATATGAAAAAGTCTAAGAATTGGTATCACAAGCTGATGTATATATTTGGACCTCCAGGTTGGAGTCATGATGGAAGTACATTGACTATTAAACAAATGAGGAAAGAGATGGCTAAAGGAAATAGTGTTGAGAAATAATAATACCTCGACCTAAATTTCTTACTACTTAACGCTCTACAAGCTGCTTGAAAGTAAAAGTGTACCAACAATCCAAAGTGTTATAGATAAAATACCCCCAATGATTAAGAAGTGCTTAAACTTATAAGCACCCGTACCATAAATCAGCGTGTTCGTTTGGTAGCCCACAGGTGTAAAAAAGCTAAAATTAGAGCCGAACATTACAGCCAATAAAAATGGCTTTATGTCTAGGTTTAAGCCACTCGCAACAGCAATGGCAATAGGTGCCATAATAATTGCAGTAGCGTTATTAGATATGACGCCAGACAAAATTATGGTGATTCCAAATAGTAAGCCTAAAACAATGGTTGGATCTTGGTTGCTCATTATATTTAGTAAATGATTGGATAACCAAATATCGGCTCCACTATTGGTCATCGCAATTCCTAGAGGAATCATACCAGCAAGTAAAAATATGATTTGCCAATTGACCTTTTGATACACACTTTCTAGCTGAATAATATTGGTAAGTAACATCGCTGAAACTCCAACAAGTGATGCCGTTAATATGGTAATTACGCTAGTTGCGGCTAGTGAAATTACACCTAACAGAATCAGCAACGCTAACATTCTTTTAGACTTTGAGACATTGGGCTTAAACTCATGCTCATTTAAAATGGCAATATTTTCAATATTATATAAGTCTGAAATCTTGTGTTCTTGCATTTCTAGTAATACGCGGTCACCAGGTTTAAGGTTAATATCATCAATGTTTTTACGTAATAGGCGCTCTTGCGTATTTCTTAGATTTCTACGTTTTTTTATGGCGATAGGAAATGCGCCTTCAAAAGACATACGACGTAAACCTTTTAGCGTTTTTCCTATAAGATTAGAACCTGGTAAGATAAGCGTTTCAATATAGGTTAGATCTTTATCTCCATCAATGTCGCTTAAGTTTTCAAGTTGTTTTTTTTGTCGTTCTTCATTTAAAACAAAACCGTTTTCCTTCATAAGAGCTTGGAAATTATCTAAATCACTCATCAATACTAAATTATCTTTAGCCATAAGTTTTATGTACTTTCCGGGATCATTAATAACTTGATTGTCTCTAATTAATTTGAGCAACTTAGAATCCTCTTGGTTTAAAAATTCAATCTCACCAAACCGTTTGCCTATCAACGGTGAATCTTCCGTTACTTTAACCGTAAAAACATAAGATTCAGTTTTATAATCACTAGATAGATTTCGTTCTTTGTTCTTAGGTAAAAATCGTGATGCAAAGGTCATTATAACCAATCCAATTAGAAAAAATATAATACCATACCAAGTGAATTCAAAAAAGCTAAAAGCCTCTACACCATGTTTTTTAGCAATGGCATTTACAATTAGGTTGGTCGATGTTCCCATTAATGTACAGCTCCCACCAAGAATTCCAGCAAAGGAAATGGGCATTAATAAACGCGATGAAGAGAACCCGTATTTTTCTGATAATCTTGTTACTATTTTTATAAAGATGATAACCACAGCCGTTGTACTGATAAATGCAGAGATACTAGCAGATATAATCATAAACGCAGGAGTCAACAAAATGAGCGGTAATATTTTTAGTTTTTTAATACCATCAGAAAGCAGCTGAATTACTCCATTTTCTTCGAGTCCAACAGCTAAGATCATTAAGGCTAAAACGGTGATTGTTGCCGGATTTGCAAAACCGCTAATCGCTTCTTCAGGTGTCGTTAGTTGTAATAAAACTAGCGCGACTATGATGAAAAATGAAATTTTATCAACAGGAAAGAGCTCTGTGATAAAAAGTAGTATGCTTACACCAATGATGATAAAGACTAGAATTATTGAGAGCTCCATAAAATTTTGAGATAAAATATAAATGTAATTACAGAAAAAATAGAAGGGGTGCTCATTTAGAAATTTGATTACTCTAATTACAAACTGAAAAAAATGATCATATTTTTGTTTTAGATTAGTGTAATCTGTATTTGAGTTAAGTAAGTTGGTTACTATTAATCATCTTTGTTTCTTAAAATTAATACGATCTGAAATTTTATAACTTCCTATGACTAAATTTATACACAACTTTAAACTCCTTAAAGCAGCAAGCCTTATTCTTTTGATGATTTTTGCTACAACCACATTACATTCGCAAGCCTACACGAAAGAAGAACTACAAGATTCTATTGCTCAGCAGCCTTATTTTTCTATACACAAAGACAATTTTTTAGTTACAGGTGTACCTACTAATAAGTCAATAAATAGTGCCACAGCTAATGCGAAATATCAAATAAGTTTTAAACAAATTTTGACGCGAAGTAAATTACCGTTAGACACTTATTTGTTTTTAACCTACACTCAGAAGTCATTTTGGAATATCTATGAAGATTCGTTTCCATTCAAGGATATTAATTTTAATCCTTCTATAGCGATAGGTAAGTTTTTCTATGATAAAGAGAATCGTTTAAAAGGAGTAGGGACGTTATCTTTTGAGCATGAGTCTAACGGTAGAGATAGTATTGCCTCTCGTAGTTGGAACCGTATAAATGTAGAATATACTACTGGTATTTATAAAAATACAGTAGCTAGTTTTAAAGCTTGGTTGCCGTTTGCTTATAAAGAAGGTAATCCAGATCTTCTAGAATACGTTGGGTTGGGGCAAATTAACGTGTCTCATACCTATCGACCAGATAAATTAATTTTTGATTTAAGATTGCGAAAAGGTTTAAATTTTGAAGGAAAAGGATCTGTTAGAGCACGAGTTTATTACAATCCATTTAGTAATAATATTTCTAATCAATACTTAATGTTAGAATGGTATGTTGGCCAAGCTGAAGGTTTGCTAAACTATCAACAATCACAAAGTATGATTAGAATTGGTTACGTTATTAGAACTAATGAGTTTAGATGGTTTAATGGAAGAAAAAAGTAAATAGCAAACCGCTTAATTTCCTTTAACACGTTTCCATAAATCTAACATCAATTGTTTACCGTCTCGCTGTGTTTTTTCTTGTTCAATAAAGCTCACATTTCCAAAGGAATCTATATCTATTAAATATTTAAATACAAAATTTTGAGATTGAGGTGCCATACTTAGTAATCCAAAACGAAGATCGTTAAAGTACAATTGGTCATCAACTGTATTAATGGTATACCAACCTTCCGAAATCGCAATCATACGTTTTACCTTTTCATTTTCAACTAAGTCTCCTAATAATTCATGATTCTTAGGATACGTCTCAAACGTAATGTCTTTAGTGTCAAAAAAGGAATAAGTCCCCAATAAATAGGCGTTTTTCGTTTCCACATTCGCATTCCATAATATGGTATTAAGTGGAGACGGTCGCGTGTCTAATTCATTGTAATCAATATTTTGCATTAGTAATTCGTCTTCAAAATGAGTTATTGCAACATCTTTTAAAATGAACGTTAAGGCTAAATATGCGGTACTGATTGTAAGACCAAGACCATTATATAGTCGGCGTTTTTCAGAAGTACGCTTTTGTAACATGGCCAAAATTAAAAACACTAAAAAGGGTAATGTATATAATGGATCAATTACAAAAATGGTTTTAAAGGCCAATCTTAAATCTAAAGGCCAAAAGAATTGTGTACCCCAAGTGGTATGTGCATCTAACATAGGGTGCGTAATTAAAGCCCAGAAAAACAGCCATGACCAACCTTTAAAACCTTTATAGCTTTCATAGCGTGAGACGAGCCAACCAAAAATAGGGGCAAAGAGCAATGAGAATATAATAGAATGAGTAAAGCCACGATGAATGGCTAATGCAGAAACGGTATCCGTAAAGTGGGATGCAAAAATGTCTAAATCTGGTATAGTACCAGCAATAGCACCGTATAAAATAGCTTTATTTCCAACTTTTCTACCTAAAACGGCCTCGCCTACGGCAGCTCCTAAAACGATTTGTGTGAGTGAATCCATAATATGTTCAAAGATAATCTTTAGAATGAAAATACTACGAAAACTAGTTAAGATGTAAACGAGAATTTGGTACTTGCATTTTTAAATTTATAGAAGAAGGAGGTTGTTGTTTACATTGTGTATTGAAAAAAGATCAGATTGTTTGTGTGCTAATTGATTCTTAGTCACTCAGCCTAAATTCTCGCTTTTCATAGGAAATGTATTGTTGTTTTAAACTTTTTTTTGAACTTTCACCATTTGTGTATCGCTTGAGTTTAAGTTTTTGATTTTGAGTTGTTTGATGGGGAGTTGATTTACTTATTTTAAAGTTGGAATAATGTTATAAAGAAAGTAAAAGTTTCTAATTTATTGAAGTATATTCACTATCTATAGTTGTAAAATGAATGGTGTGCTTTCTAAAAAAAGCACAAATAAAATAACAAGAAATTCTAATCTATAAGCATTAATTAATGTAAATAAAGTATGAGAAGTTTTGTAAAAAAATATGAAGTTTGGATATTTCTAATTCTTTGTCCTGTGGTAAACGTACCTTTTGTACAGGCAAGAATTGAAGGTTTTATTTCAGAATCTATATATATGACAGGTCGCTTTTGCATTCTATTATTTATTTTAATTTGCTTATTGCTGTATACTAGAGGGCTGAAAGGTGTAATTAATTTGTTTAAGCCTATGCTAACTTGGAGGGTTCATCCTAAATGGTATCTTTTAAGTTTAATTTTTCCATCAACAATAGCGCTTATTACATTGGTATTAAAAAGTACCTATTATGATGTTGAGGTTGATGCGTTCATTAGTATTAAAACCACAACTCTTAGGGCTTATCTCGCTTTCTTTGTTTGGGCTTTTCTAGGTGAAGTTGTATGGGTTAGTTATTGTATCCGAGAATTATCTAAAAGTATAAAGCCATTTTATGCAGGTCAAATTGTAGCTGTTTTTTGGACGTTATGGTTTATTCCTGTAATTCTTCTAGGTGAGGGTATTTTACCTGAAATCCCAATAGTATCTGCGTTTATTTTTATGTTTGGTGTTGCAGGAATGTGTGCTTTTATTTATAGTCATACTAAAAGTGGTATTTGTGTACTGCTATTACAATCTATGGTGAATTTAACTTTGGTATCATTCCCAATAGCGCCAACAAATGGAGGCGCACCTACATATACGACCTTTGGTATCATTTATTTTTTAACAATGTTAGGATTATGGGGTGCCGATTACCTTATAAAAAATAATAAAAAGAAGAAGCTGCAATTAAAACGCTCATAAATAATGTCTAATATTAATGTTTAAGCTTTTATTATGAAAGGAAAAATCAGGTCTGTTTTAGTTGGGTTTCTTACAAATACTGTTGGTAGTCTGCTTGTTACCTTACGCCCCCAAAAAGTGAAGCAATTATCAGAAAAAGGATTAACCCTAGTGTTGGGAGATAATTTAAGCTTATCTGAACGCTTAATGCGTAGAGCCATTCTTAAAAAAATTGAAAAGAATGAAGACCATGATCAGTTGGCGCAATTACATAAGACGTATTGGGCCAAGCAAGGAGATCATTTTGTAAACAACACAGAAGATAATTTAAAGAATATTCACTTGCCTGCTTACAAGGATACACTCGATGTTCTTAAAAATGAAATTTCAAATGCACCTATGGCATTCGAGAAATTAGTAGAAATAGGAACAGGTAATGGTAGTGTTTTAAATTACTTGTCATCAAATTATCCTGATATAAAAGATTTTATAGGAATAGACCTAAGTGAAGAACAAACCAAAATTAATCAAATCAACTATAAAGATAATTCTAAGTTGAAATTTATTGGTGGAGATGTTCTCGATTGGCTAGAAAATCAGCAACAAGGTAATTTTGTGTTTTTAACTTTTAGAGGAGTTTTAGAATATTTTACACAACAACAGCTCATTGTTTTTTTTAAAAAACTAAATGCTTTAGGTAATATTATATTCTATGCGATAGAACCTACGGATTCAGAGCATAATTATGAGACCAATCAAAACTCTAAAGTCTATGGAGTAGAAGGATCTTTTTCTCATAATTACGAAAAACTTTTTAAAGACACGGGATTCAACGTTTGGTATTCAGATGCAAAAAGTGAGTCAGGACACCCTTATATTATAAAAATTGTAGGGTCAAAAAACTTTTAATAATAATTTTCATTCAATCATTTTGAATGATAAATTCTTTAGAGGTTATTGAATAATAACATAATAATTAAAAATGAAGACAACGACATACGATGCTTTAAATAAAATAACCGCTTTAGAAAGGGAGCGCGTTGCCAATTTTATATTTACACATTTAGAGAAATATGGTGACCCCATAACTGCTATAAAAAAGGCAATAGACTATGCTGTAAAAGATCGTCCTAGTTTAGGAGGTTATGTATTTGTAATGGAAGAGGAGGAGAAGATTGTAGGTGTTGTCGTTATCAATAAAACAGGAATGGATGAGTATATACCAGAGAATATTTTGGTCTACATTGCAACTCATAAAGACCATAGGAGAAAAGGCTTTGGGAAAAAATTAATGGAGTATGCTATTAGTAATTGTGAAGGTAGTATAGCCTTGCACTGTGAAAAAGATAATCCTGCCAAAATGCTATATGAAAAGTTAGGATTTACTAATAAGTATTTGGAAATGCGATTAGAAAAATAAAAGTTGCGACAACAAAAAAATGCTAAGTAGCTTAAGTATTAAGCATTAAGTAGTTTACGCTTTTTCAATCTATAGACAAAAACAAATTGCAATGGCAGAGTTAATTATACATTCAGAAAAAATAAAAGAAAATATTAAGTTTTTAAGTCATTATTTTGAAGCTCATAATATTGAATGGAGTTTAGTTACCAAAGTGTTTTCTGGAGATAATACTTTCATTAAGACGATTTTAACTAAAGATGTTATTGAAAAAATAAAATCGGTTAGTGACTCAAAATTAAGCAGTTTAAAAACCCTGAAAGCAGTATATCCTAATTTAGAAACTATTTATATTAATCCACCAGCATTAGCCCATGTTGATGATGTCATTGATTATGCTGATATTTCATTGAACACGTCGATTTCTACAATTGAAGCATTAAATGCGTCTGCAAAGCAAAAAAATCGGATTCATAAAATCATTATTATGATCGAATTGGGTGAATTACGCGAAGGCATAAATAATGAGGATGTTGTAGCATTTTATCAAAGTGTTTTCAATTTATCTCATATTGAAGTCGTAGGTATTGGTTCAAACTTAGGATGTATGTTTGGTATAGAGCCAAGCTATAATAAGTTAGAGCAATTGTCTTATAGTAAAGCGCTTATTGCTTCAAAATTCAATAAAAACCTAAAACTTATATCTGGTGGTACATCTATTACCCTTCCGCTAATTGAAGATAATTTAGTGCCAAAAGATATCAATCACTTTAGGATAGGTGAGGCTGCTTTTTTAGGTGTTTGTCCATTAGAAGGACAACAATTTAAAGGCTTGCATAAAGACACATTTGAATTCTATGCAAATATTATAGAGCTCATTGAAAAAAATGTAGTGCCAGGAGATGTCATAACTGATTCTAACAACGGACAGGCAATTCATAATGATAGTAATCGTAGTACGCTTAAATCTTATAAAGCTATTTTAGACTTCGGTTTATTAGATGTGGATAAAAATGATTTAGGGGCTGAAGATAATTTTTTATTTGTAGGCGCAACTTCAGATATGGTCGTTATTGATGTGGGCGACAATAAAACAGAAGCAAATACAATAAAGTACAAGGTTGGAGATAAAATAAAGTTTAGACTAAACTATATGGCTGTTGCTCGGTTGTTAAGTTCCAAATTTATTCATAAAGTATATGTTTGAGTGTTAATATGAGAATGTGTTTCTAATAATACTTCTTGTATTTATCAAAGAAAATATAGAAATTTACTTACGTTTTGTTCTATAGCGTTAGGTTGTAAATTATCATCACTATATTTACTTAGAATGCTGTAATTGGAATATTTTTATGATAAAAAAACCTTTATATTAGGGCTTTATTAGTCAGCAGGTTAATAGGTTTTAATGTTAGTTATATTTTTATGAATTAAATCGGTGTTCTTTAACAGAGAAAATTGTTTTATGACTAAAATTTTTCATCTAAATGAAGAATTACGTTAATTTTATTCTTCCCTAATAAAAACCCCCTCTGTTTTTAATATTAATTGATGTTAAAGAATTAGCTAAACGCTTAATTCTTTAAAAGTTATAATTTTATACTATGGATTTAACCAAACCAGAGATAGTTGAGTCATTAAGGGAGTTTAACAATACGGATGCTAAGTTTCCTATAGACAAAACAATTGTAGACTTATTTTTAATACAAGCAGAGAATACTCCTAACAATATAGCAGTTATTTTTGGTGCTAAAGAAATAAGTTTTAAAGAATTAGATGCTATTTCTAACCAATTTGCAAACTACTTAATAGCTAATCACAATATAGGTTTAAATGACTTTGTCGGTCTAATGATTGAGCGAAGCGAATGGATTGTAATAAGTATTCTTAGTATACTTAAAGTAGGTGCAGCCTATGTTCCTATAGATATTGATGCTCCACTAGTTAGAAAAGAGTTTATTAAAAAAGATAGTAATTGTAAATTCACTATCGATGATTCAATTATTGAAGATTTTATCAATTCAAAAGAAAAATACAGTGATAAACTTCTAACAGACGTAGGATCTAAATCTGATGACCTTGCTTATATCATGTACACTTCAGGTACCACAGGTAATCCAAAAGGTGTAATGATTAAACAAATATCTGTTGTGAGTCTTATACTCGGCGAAACTCAAAATTATGGTTTAAATAGTACAGATAAAATATTACAATTTTCTAACTATTTTTTTGATGCCTCAATAGAGCAAATATTTTTAGCATTATTCAATGGTGCTACAACGGTAATTGTTGATAAGCAAACCATAAAAGATCATGCCGTTACAGATTTTATAAAAAAACATTCTATAACACACCTTAATAGCACACCTAGTTATCTCGAAACTATTGAAGGCTTATCTGAAATAAAATCACTTAAAAGAATTGTCGCAGGTGGCGAGACATGCTCGTTAACCTTAGCTCAAAAATTAAGCACAATATGTGATTTTTACAATGCGTATGGACTTACAGAGACTACGGTAACCTCGATGTTATACAAATATTCTTCCACTGATAACCATAATACTGTATTAACAATAGGAAAACCCATACAAAACACAAAAGTTTACATCTTGTCTAAAGATATGGAAATGTTACCTGTAGGCACTGCAGGTGATTTATACATGTCGGGTATAGGTTTGGCAAAAGGGTACTTAAACTTGCCAGAACTGACTACAAAAAGCTTTGTTGAAAATCCATTTGAAGAAAATGGTAGGATGTATAAAACAGGTGATTTAGCCAAATGGCTTCCTAATGGTACTATAGAGTTTATAGGAAGGAAAGACGACCAAGTTAAAATTAGCGGTTATCGTTTAGAATTAGGTGAAGTAGAAGCGGCAATTAACACACTTCCAAATATAAAACGTGCCACTGTTATTTCTAGTAATCATACAGGTGAAGCAAAATTAGTAGCATATATAGAATCTGAAAATACGATAAAAGATTCGAATAGTGTACGCCATCAACTTTCTGAAATTCTCCCAGAATACATGATACCGTCGCTCATTATGTGGATAGACGATTTTCCTACAACAACAAATGGTAAAGTTGATAAAAAGAACCTGCCACTTCCAGAGTTTCAAAGATCTACTAATGCTCCACTTTTAAGAAAACCTAGAACTAAAATAGAGAAAGATATTGCAAAAATTTGGAGTAAAGCTTTGCATATACCACAGATTGGTATTGACGATAACTTTTTTGAAATGGGAGGTAATTCTCTCTTAACTCAAAAAGTGGCCGTTTTAATAGCTGAAAACCTTAACGTAAAAGTACCAGTAACAAAGATTTATCAATATCCTACGATTGCTGGACTCGCTAATTTTTTTGAGTTAGATCAGAATAAATCGACATTTGCGCAATCAAAGCGAAAAAATAAGAGACATTCCAATAGTGATATCGCCATTATTGGAATGTCAGGAAGATTTCCAGGAGCTTCTTCAATAAATGAATTGTGGAAAGTTTTAAGAGATGGCAAAGAAACCATTTCATTTTTCACACCTGAAGAATTAGATAAAAGTATTCCCGAATCGATACGTAATAATCCACTTTACGTTGGTGCGAGAGGTATTGTGCCTTCAGCAAAAACGTTCGATGCTAAATTTTTTGGACTCAACCCTAAATTGGCATCTGCAATGGATCCTCAGCAACGATTATTTCTAGAGATATCATGGGAGGCATTAGAACAATCTGGTTATTTACCAAATCTTTACGATGGTAAAATTGGTGTATTTGCAGGTGTTTATATCAACACATATTTTCTTAATAATGTATTTCCGAACAAAGAGTTGATGAGTCAAATCGGGGAAGTACAGGCCAATACAACTAATGACAAAGACTACATTGCAACACGTACAGCATACCATTTAAATTTAAAAGGACCAGCGGTAAGTGTACATTCGGCATGTTCCACGTCTTCATTAGCAATTGCTCAGGCTGTAGAATCTATACGTAATGGGCAATGTGACGTTGCTTTAGCTGGAGGAGCTAGTGTAACGTCTCCAATGAATAGTGGTCACTTATATCAAGAAGGATCGATGTTAAGTTCTAATGGGCAGTGTCGATCTTTTGACGCCAACGGTACAGGAACTATGTTTTGCGATGGTGCTGGCGTGGTACTTCTTAAAAGTTTAGAGGATGCAAAACGCGATGGTGATATAATCCATGGAGTTATTAAAGGAATAGGTGTTAATAACGATGGAAGTGATAAAGGAAGTTTTACAGCTCCAAGTGTAGAAGGACAAGCAGGTGCTATAAACAGTGCGCAATTAGATGCAGGTATTAAACCTTCACAGGTAAGTTATATAGAAGCACACGGAACAGCAACTCCTCTAGGTGATCCTATTGAGATTGAAGGTCTTCGTTTGGCTTTCGGTGATCAAGAAACCAATGGGTATTGCGCCGTAGGTTCAATTAAAAGTAATATAGGGCACCTCACAGCAGCTGCAGGTGTGGCAGGATTAATTAAGACGACTTTAGCAATGAAGTATCGTCAGATTCCTGCTTCTATAGGATTTGAAAATCCTAATCCATCCATAGATTTTGAAAATAGTCCGTTTTTTGTCAATAATAAGTTAAGAGCTTGGGAGTCTGAAACTCCAAGAATTGCAGGAGTGAGCTCTTTTGGAGTTGGTGGTACAAATGTGCATATTGTTCTAGAAGAATATGAAGCCAATGAAAAAGAAACAGATTCAGGTAGACCTTTACAATTACTAACATGGTCTGCTAAATCACAAAACAGTCAAGAGGGTTACCAAAAGGCGTTAGGTGATTATGTAAAAACGAATCCAGAAATAGCGCTTGCTGATACAGCGTATTCTTTAAATAAAACAAGAGATGTCTTTCAATATCGCAGTTTTGCCATAACAGGTAATGATGCTATAGAAGCTAGTCATTTGTTAAGTTCCGAGGATTCTAAAGCTGTTAAAAGCAATACATTGAAGGTTATTCCTAGTGAAGTTGCATTTTTGTTTCCAGGTCAAGGTTCACAATACTTGCAAATGGGTAAAGCGCTTTATGATAGCGAAACTGTTTTTAGAGAGGCCGTGGATCATTGTGCTGAACTTTTAAAAACGGAATTAAAATTAGACATAAGAAAAATTATATATCCAGATGATAATAGCAGTGAGGCCGAATTACAATTAAAGGATACCAAGTTTACCCAACCAGCATTATTTGTTGTAGAGTATGCACTGTCACAACTTTGGATGAGCTGGGGAATTAAACCTACTTTACTTTGTGGACATAGTATAGGTGAATTTGTTGCGGCTCATTTAGCGGGTATTTTCACTTTGGAAGATGCATTACACTTAATAACCGTTCGTGGAAAATTGGTAAGTGAGTTACCTGGCGGAAGTATGTTATCGGTACGTACAAATATTGAAAGTCTTGAAGGTTTACTGCCAGATACATTATCAATTGCAGCTATAAACTCCGATCGCTTAATTGTTATTTCAGGACCTGATAAAGATGTAGAAGATTTTGCAAAAGTCTTAAATCATAAAAGTATTGCAAATATGCTTTTATTAACAAGTCATGCTTTTCATTCTACAATGATGGACCCTGTTTTAGGAGCTTTTGAGGAAGAGGTAAAAAAGGTGACTCTAAGTGTGCCGCGTTTACCAATTGTATCTACGGTTACAGGAGATTGGCTTACTGATGCTGAAGCAACAAGTTCTACATATTGGACGAACCATTTAAGAGAAGCTGTAAACTTTTCTGGCGCTATGGAAACGGTTTTAGGCTTAGAAGATCCTGTTTTATTAGAGATGGGGCCTGGTCGTGCATTAACAACCTTATCGATGCAAAAGAAAGGATTAAAATCCTTAGCTTCTATCGCTAGTTTAACTATTCCAAAGGAAGGCGAAAACGCTTACCATACCATATTATCTGCCTTAGGAGATTTATGGTTGAATGGTATAGAACCTAATTGGAAATCTTTTTATGATGGCCAAGCTAGACAAAAAGTTTGGTTGCCTTCTTATGTGTTTGATCGTAAGCCGTGTTGGTTAGACCCTCCAGTGGTAGATACTACGGTTAATGCTGTTACAGATATTAATACCGTTACAAGTAATATCGAAATTGAAGAAAATATAATTATTGACCCCATACCGAATATCAATACTAAGATTATGAGAAAGCCTTTACTTCTTAAAAAAATATCAGATATCATTGAAGATAACTCAGGAATAGAAATTGAAGAAAATGAAGCAGATCAGAGTTTTTTAGAACTTGGTCTCGACTCGCTCGTTCTAACACAAATGGCTATTACTTGTAAGAATGAATTTAATGTACCTATAACATTCAGACAGCTTAATGATGAGTTTGGGTCACCTAATCTATTGGCCACGCATTTAGACAGCGTGTTGCCAGCAGAAGCTTTTGCGCCTGTACAACAACAACAACAACAACAACAACAACAAGTACAGCAACAAGCACCAATTCAACAGTCAGCACCTAGTGCCAATACCATACAAAATACTTATGTGGCACCTCAAGGAGGTCAAAATCCGGCATTGAACCTTATTGCACAACAGTTGCAACTTTTAGGTCAACAACTGCAATTACTTCAGGGAGATGCAAATAATGCTCCTGCACCAGTTGTTTCAAATACACCTGAGGCTGAAGTGAAAAATAACACAAAGACCGTTTCGCCTTTAGTTAACTCTAATGATGATATTAGAACAGAAGAAGAAAAGAAAGAACATCAAAAACCTTTTGGAGCATCTCCTAAAATAGATAAACAATCTTCAGGATTAAGTAGTGACCAAAGCTTGTTTTTAAAGAATTTAACAGCAAGTTATAATGCTAAAACAGCTAAGAGTAAAGCTTATGCTCAACACCATCGTTCTAAAATGGCAGATCCAAGAGTTGTTTCTGGTTTTAAGCCATTAACTAAAGAGTTGGTCTATCCGTTGGTCATCGAAAAATCGTCAGGTAATAAACTTTGGGATTTAGATGGCAATGAATACATGGATATATTAAATGGTTTTGGGGCCTGTTTATTTGGTCATCAACCCGATTTTATAAAAGAAGCTTTACACCATCAAATAGAACAAGGTTTTGAGGTTGGTCCTCAACATCCATTAGCTGGTGAGGTTTGTGAACTACTTTGTGAATTTACTGGTCATGATCGTGCAGCGTTATGTAATACAGGTTCAGAAGCTGTGTTAGGCGCCATGCGTATTGCACGGACTGTAACAGGTCGCTCACTTATTGTAGCCTTTTCTAGTTCTTATCATGGTATTAACGATGAGGTTATTGTAAGAGGATCAAAAAAATTAAGAACATTCCCAGCGGCTCCAGGGATTCTTCCAGGTGCTGTTCAGAATATGCTAATCTTAGACTATGGAACCGAAGAAAGTTTAGCAATTATCAAAGAACGTGCTCACGAAATAGCAGCAGTACTTGTAGAACCAGTACAAAGTCGTAGACCAGAATTTCAGCCGATTGATTTCTTAAAGGAAGTAAGGGAAGTGACTACAGCATCTGATACAGTTCTCATTTTTGATGAAATTATAACCGGATTTAGAATGCATCCCGGTGGTGCGCAAGCCATATTTGGTATTGAGGCAGATGTTGCAACTTACGGAAAAGTGATCGGTGGAGGCATGTCTATAGGTGCAATATGTGGTAAAAGAAAATACATGGATGCGCTAGATGGTGGTTTCTGGAAATTTGGTGATGATTCTTTCCCCGAAATAGGAGTCACTTATTTCGCAGGTACATTTGTACGTCATCCTCTAGCTCTAGCGGCAGCAAAAGCGTCGTTACATCACTTTAAAAATAAAGGAATTGCGCTTCAAGATGGTTTGGCAGCACTAACAGAACGCTTAGCTACAGAACTTAATGGATACTTTAAAAATAATAGTCTTCCAATAGAAATCACCTATTACCGTTCTTTATGGCGACTTAAATTTTTAGAAGAGATTCCTTATTCAGAGTTATTCTTCGTGTTAATGCGAGAAAAAGGATTCCATATTTGGGATGGCTTTCCGTGTTATATGACAGAAGCATTTTCTGAAAATGATATCGATAAGTTAATTAAGAATATCGTTTTAAGTATTGAAGAGCTTATTGCTGTTGGAATTTTTAATTCAGAGTTAAATGGTCATAGTGGTGCTAAAATAGATGAAAATAATTATTCAACTAAAGAATTAAACAACCCGCCTGTTTCTAACGCGCGTTTAGGAATTGATGATAATGGTAACCCAGCATGGTTTGTTAAAGATGAAAAGAATGAAGGAGAATTTCTTCGTATAGAATTATAAGAGATAGAATTTAAATAATACGCCCAACCCGTTTTATAAAAATGATTTTACAACCAACTGATACTATAAATAAAAAAGCATTCAACCCTTTTGATGGACCAAAAGTTGAAAAGGTCATTTACGCTACCCAATCGCAAGCTGAAATTTGGATTGGTTGTAGATTAGGAGGTGAGGACGCTAATAGATCCTATAATGAGTCTGTTTCTATTGTCTTAAATGGTGATTTAGATAAATTAGCCTTAGAGGACGCTATAAGCCAGTTGATTAAGAGGCATGAGTCTTTGCGTGCTATATTTAGTACAGATGGACGTTTTATGACTGTCTTAGAAGAGGTGACTATTCCTTTAGATTTTGATGATATTTCTCACCTTACTGATTCCGAAAAAAAGAATAAAGTTGCTCAGTATATTTTAACAGATGCTAATAAAGTTTTTGATTTGGTTAGTGGACCATTATTGAGAGCAGGATTGATTAAATTAAACAAAAATGAGCATCAATTAGTACTAACCGCACATCATATAATATGCGATGGTTGGTCTACTGGTATTATGATTGAAGAATTGGGGTTGTTGTATTCTTCAAATGTATCTAGCGAGAATCTAAAAATTCCAGATCCCATACCATATAGTGATTATGCAGATGAACACCAACAGTTTTTAATTAGTGAGGAATTTCGTGACACAGAACAATTTTGGCTAAAGCAGTACCAGCCTAACGTACCAGAGCTAAATATGCCAACGGATTTTCCAAGGCCTGAGGTACGGAATTATAAAAGTGATCGCCTAGACTTTCCTTTAAATAGTGATTTATTAGCTAAGCTTAAAAAAACAGGTGTACGTGTTGGTAGTAGTTTTGTAACAACTTTAATGACTGCTTTTGAATTGTTTCTCTGTAAACAAACAGGGCAGAGTGATATTGTTTTAGGTTTGCCTGCAGCCGGACAAGCAGTCACAGGGAAAACACAATTAATAGGACATTGTGTTAATTTATTACCATTACGAAGTAAAGTTGTTTTAGATCAGCCATTTAATGCTTATCTAAAAAATCGCAAATCTTTAATGTTTGATGCATATGACCATCAACAATTAAGTTTTGGTCAACTACTTCAAAAATTGCCTATTGCAAGAGACCCGTCTCGTATTCCATTAGTACCCGTTGTCTTTAATATTGATATGGGGATGAGCAATCAAGTTTTTTTTAAAGATTTGACGTTTAAATTAAAGGCTAATCCTAGAACGTATGAAGCTTTTGAAATATTTTTAAATGCGAGTGGTTCAGAAGATGATTTTGTTTTAGAATGGCAATATAATGCATCTCTTTTTACTGGGGCAACAATTAAAAAAATGATGAATTCTCTAGAGGATATCATAGAAAAAATTGTAGAAAATCCAGAAAACTCTATTTCGGATATAATTAAAACGGATGATACTGATTATAAAAAACTAAACGCTACAGTTACCTCGTATTCTGATTTACCATTACATGAGTTATTGATAAAACAAGCTCAAAAATTTCATAATAAAAAGGCTTTAAAATTTACAGATACTGAGATTTCATATAGAGATTTAGAGCTACAAGTAAATCAATTAGCACACAGTTTAAAGTCAAAAGGAATAGCTAAAGGTGATTTTGTAGGTGTTTGTTTACCGCGTTCTATAGAGCTTGTCGTTAGCTTATTGGCTATTATGAAATGCGGAGCAGCGTACCTGCCCTTAGATCCAAATTATCCTAATGATCGTTTAAATTTTATGATAAACGATTCTGAATCCAAAGTTTTAATAACCACACAAGGATTAGCTTCAAAATTAGAAACAACAGCATCAACACTACTAATAGAAGACTTGTTTTCAAATTTGAATGAATTCTCACAAGATTCATTAAATGTTGAGGTTAATCAAAATGATATAGCATACTTACTTTATACATCTGGTTCTACAGGAAAACCAAAGGGAGTACAAGTTTCTCATAAAAATTTAGTTAATTTCTTAAGTAGCATGGCCAAAGAGCCTGGTATTAAGGAATCTGATAGATTATTATCAATAACAACTATTTCTTTTGATATTGCCGGTTTAGAATTATTTCTTCCCCTTTTAAAAGGAGCTGAATTAATTATTTCTGATGATGATACCGCAAAAGATGGTCGTTTAATGTTAGATCTTCTTAAAAAAGAAAATATTACCATAATGCAGGCAACACCTACAACATGGCAAATGTTATTAGATTCGGGATGGGAAACTGCTTTTCCTTTAAAAGCATTATGTGGAGGAGAATCTTTACCTCTAGCTTTATCAAAAAAGCTTCTAAACAAGGTTGATGAACTTTGGAATGTGTACGGCCCAACAGAAACTACAATTTGGTCTGCCGTAAAACAAATTAAAGCGGATGATGATTTAATTACTATCGGTAAACCTATAGCTAATACGCAATTGTATTTACTTAATGACCAAAACATGTTAGTAAGTCCAGGTGCGATTGGAGAGTTATGTATTGCAGGTGATGGTGTTTCTATGGGATATTGGAAACGATCAGATTTAACTGCAGAAAAATTTATTCCAAATCCATTTGAAACGACTTCAAATAAAATATTATATCGTACCGGTGACTTAGGAAAATTACTTCATACAGGTGAAGTTCTGTGTTTAGGGCGTATAGACGATCAAGTTAAAATAAGAGGGCATCGTATTGAGTTAGGCGAAATAGAAGAGGTTATGAATACACTAGAAGATATTGAATCTTCGGTTGTAATGATGGATGGAGAACAATTAAAAGCATTTGTCATCGCAAGTCCATCCTATAGTCCTTCAGAGAATTCGGATCAAAAATGGAAAACTAATTTAAAAGCCTTGTTACCGTCTCACATGGTACCTCAAAAAATAAACCTTATTAATGAGTTTCCTAAAACGCTAAACGGTAAAATTGATCGTAAAACTTTATTAAAAAACTCAACGTTATCTATAAATAATTCTGAAGAACATACAGCACCTAGGACAATTGTTGAGCAATTAGTTGCGGACATATGGGAAGACTGTTTAAAGATTAAAAACATTAGTATTTACAGTAACTTTTTTGAGCTTGGTGGTCATTCGTTAATCGCCGTACGAGTAATGTCTCTTTTAGAAAAAGAAACAGGAAAAAGATTACCACTGGCTGCTTTAATGACCCATTCTACAATAGAGAAATTGGCGCTTTATCTAGATATGGATCAAAATTCTATAACATGGAATTCATTAGTACCTATACAGCCAAAAGGAAAAAAAGAACCATTGTACTTGGTGCATGGAGCAGATCATAATGTGATGATATTTAAATTGTTATCTAATAATTTAGATGCAGATCAGCCTGTGTATGGCCTTCAGGCTAAAGGTCTTAATGGTATAGATGAGCCACTAGGTACAGTTGAAGAAATGGCGACACATTATATTTCAGAGATTATTAAATCTAATCCTAAAGGACCTTATACTTTAGCTGGTTATTCCTTTGGTGGAGTCATTGCTTTTGAAATGGCAAGACAATTATTAGCACAAAATAAGGATGTTAAAAGGGTGGTGTTATTAGATAGTTATGTGTACCCACATTATTACAGTTCTAACACTACTGCAAAGAAAATAGCTAAGACTAAATACAGAATGGCAATGGCTGTTTTTATGACTAAAACAATGTTTAGTAATAAGGCAAATTTTGATCGGAGAATTCAATTGTTTAAAGGTGGTATTAAGAACAGCTATTTAAAGCTGAAATTAGGAAAAGAAAATCAGCATAAGCTAGTTAAGAGTTGGCCATATAAGTTAGATCAGATGCACAATAAAGCTGTAGATAGTTATCAAATTTTACCGCTAGCTATAAAAGTCGATTTATTAAGAGTCGCTGAGGATGATATTTTTTACGCACATGATACAGAGTTGTTAGGTTGGCAACCAATAGCCACCAAAGGTGTTAATAAGCATGAAATACCAGGAAATCATATTAACATGCTTTCACCACCAAACGATAAAAAATTAGGACGAATTTTGCAAAATATATTAGATAGTTAACATGAAAATATCTGAAGGAAATAGTTCATTAAAAGCCTCAGACCTTTCTAATTCTGAAAACAACGTCACGTCTTATTCTTTGGTTCCTATTAGAGAAAATGGTCATAAAGAGCCACTTTTTATTGTACATGGTGCTGATTATGATATTTTAAAGTTTAATAGTTTAGCTAATGTTTTAGACGATGATCAGCCCGTTTACGCTTTGCAAGCTAAAGGGTTGAAAGGAGATGTAAAGCCACATGAAACAGTAGAAGCTATGGCATCTCAATATATCTCAGAAATTACTCATATAACTAAAGAAGGACCTTATGCATTAGCAGGCTTCTCGTTTGGAGGCATTATCGCTTTTGAAATGGTAAAACAATTGAAGGCTTCAGGGAAACATATTAAAGGCTTATTTTTATTTGATAGTTATGTCTATCCAAGTTACTTCTATTCACACCCCAAAAAGAAAAAAATAGTCTCTTTATTGTATGCGGTAGGGCAATTAGGTTTTATGGGCCTAAACATGTTTAGCAGTGTTTCTAATTTTAAACGTAGGGTTAACTTATTGAAAATAAAATTTTCTGGCTTATATTTAAAACTAAAACATGGAAGTGAAAAACAATACCAATTACAGTTTAACCGCTCCGCAACAATTGATGAGATGCATACGTTGGCTTATAAAAGATACCATATAGTTCCGCAAAATATAAAAGTAGAATTGTTTAGGTCGACTAATAAAATATACTTTGCGCACGACTACAAATATTTAGGTTGGAAAAAAATAGCCTTAAGAGGTGTTCAAAATCATATATTACCAGGGAATCATTCTCAAATGTTTTTATCACCTGTTGTTGAAGAATTTGGTAAAACACTTCAAACACTTTTAAATAATGAAGATTAAGAATTTAGAAAGTCGTTTTTTTTGTGGATCGTCTAAGGTTGTGCAGGCACAAGGTGAGGCTTCAGTATATGACAATTCAGCTATTAAATTATTTAAAATAGAATTGTCGCAATACTATAATATTATAGAGGTTTTATCAAAATTTTTATCACCACAAGAAGTTCTAAGAGCGCAGAGATATCATCAATTAAGAGATTCAAATCGATTTATTATCTGTCGAAGTTTTCTTAAAATTTTAATTGCAAAACAGAAAAGTATAGAGGTATCACAAGTCTATTTTGAAAAAGGAGAGAACCATAAACCGTATTTTCCATTAGATAAAACGTTGTTTTTTAATGTCTCTCACGCAGGTGATTTTGCAATTATTGCCTTTGGTAATTGTGAGTTAGGAGTTGATATAGAAAAAATAGATCAACACTTTGATTATTCTGAAATTATTCCAGTGGTCTACGATATTATCGAAATAGACACTATTCAGAGCAGTAAAGACAGTAGATCTATGTTTTATAAATTTTGGACTCGAAAAGAAGCGATTGTTAAAGCCATAGGAAAAGGTATTGATGAGGATTTAATTAAAATCCCTGTTACAGATGGTTTCCACAATATATTGAGTGCATTGGTCTGTAATTTTAAAAATGTAAGTGTTATAAGTTTCAAAGTAAACGAAAATCATATAGGAGCATTAGCGCTAACAAATGAAACTTTAAGTAACGCTAATATAGCGTTCTATCCGAGTCCAACAGTAGATGAAATAAGGAGTTTAATTTAGTCTTAAGTATATTATATATTGGTTAGCAATAAAAAATTAAGTTAGATATGAGTAAATTTTCAGAAATAATAAATCAAGAGCAGCCCGTTTTAGTTGATTTTTTCGCCGATTGGTGCGGACCTTGTAAAATGTTGAGTCCAATTTTAAAACAAGTAAAAGATAAATTGGGTGATGGTATTACTATATTAAAAATAGATGTTGATAAAAATCAAGCTTTGGCTTCAAAATATCAAGTGAGAGGAGTGCCAACAATGTTATTATTTAAAAATGGTAAGCAAGTTTGGAGACAATCGGGTGTACTTCAAGAAAGTGATATTATTAATGTGATTAATACACATTAATTAAAGTTGGTTTTACTGATAAATGTCATAATTAAATTAAGCTGCGTACTATATTTTTGTTGTAATAATTTAAACACATGATTATGATTAATACTGCAGTGACACTTGTTAATAATTGGAATAACGGAGTTGTAATGATTGCTATTTTTGCATTAGTATGTCTGACTTTAGTTGGAGTTGTTCTTAAAATGATGATGAGCGGAAAACCTAAAGATGACGATTCAATAGAAAGATAATTATAAATGCAATCATTTGAAAAATTGTGGCTGTCTAAAGTGATTTAGGTGGCCTTTTTATGTCGCAAAAGTTGCGTAGTTATTGGCTTTTCATTCGTATTTTTATAGTCTAAAATCCAGATATGGAAGACATGATCTTTTACGATAGATTGCAATTTGCATTTACTATCACATTTCACTACATTTTTCCGCAATTAACCATGGGACTATCGTTGATGATCGTCTACTTTAAATGGAAATTTCTTAGAACTAAAATTGATAAATATAACAATGCAGCAAAGTTTTTTATGAAGATTTTTGCCATTAATTTCACTATGGGTGTGGTTACAGGTATTCCGATGGAGTTTCAATTTGGTACCAATTGGGCAAAATTTTCTGAGTTAACAGGAGGCATTATTGGCCAAACTTTAGCCATGGAAGGTATGTTCTCCTTTTTTCTAGAATCGTCGTTTTTAGCGCTATTCATTTTTGGTGAAAAGTTAATGGGGCAGAAGCTACACTTTCTAACAGGTTTTTTAGTATTCTTGGGCTCTTGGGCAAGTGGTTGGTTTATCCTAGCTACCAATGCTTGGATGCAACACCCTGTTGGATACGAAATTTTAGACAATGGTAAATTCGTATTAGAAAACTTTTCTGCTCTTTTTACAAACCCTTGGTTATTGCCTGCTTTTCTGCATAATCAAATGGCATCGGTTGTAACGTCCGCTTTTGTGATGTCTAGTATAGGTGCGTTTTATATCTTAAGAAACAAACATTCAGAATATGGAAAATTGTTTTTAAAAACAGGTGTGGTATTTGGACTTATTTCTAGTGTGTTAGTTGCTTTTCCGACAGGAGATTGGAATGCTAAAAACGTTGCAAAATACCAACCAGGAACATTTGCAGCTATGGAAGGCATTTTTGAAACCGAAGAAGCAGGGGCCGAAATCGTTCTAATAGGACAGCCTAACATGGTCGAAAAAAAGTTAGATAATAAGATTGCAGTTCCTAATATATTAAGCTTTTTAACCTATCAAGAATGGCACAAACAAATTCCTGGTATGGATCAGTTTGATGCCGATGAATTGCCAGATAATATACCTGCCTTATATTATTCGTATCACATAATGGTTGGTCTAGGAACTATATTTATTGGTGTTATGGCTTTAGCGCTGTTCTTTTTATGGCGAAAAAAACTTTACAATATCAAACCATTACTTTGGACAATCATGTTTTTAGTGCCCTTTCCATATATCGCAAACATTACGGGTTGGTACACAGCAGAACTGGGTAGGCAACCGTATTTAGTTTACGGCTTATTAAGAACAAGCGATGGTATTTCGCCTACAGTATCATCTGGTAATACTTTATTTACATTATTAGGTTTTGTTGCTTTATATATGTTACTAGGCTTATTATTTCTAGTCTTAGTAGGCAAAACAATTAACGAAGGTCCAACGCCTAAAACACATTAATTATGGAAATATTTTGGTACATCGCGGTAGGAATTGTTTTAACTGTATTTTTTATTTTAGATGGTTATGATTTTGGTGCCGGCATCATTCATTTGTTCTTTGCTAAAAAAGAAGAGGATAAAGAGGTAATTACAAAGTCTGCAGGGTTATTTTGGGATTCTAATGAAGTTTGGTTGGTAGCCGCTGGAGGAATGCTTTTTATGGCGTTTCCCACATTTTATGCCTCTGTTTTTAGTGGCTTTTATCTGCCTTTAATAATTGTTTTATGGCTAATTATTTTTAGAGCTATTGGCTTAGAATTTAGAGGACAGTTTAAATATCAAATGTGGAAAGATATTTGGGATAAATCCTTTGGAGTTTCTAGCTTATTATTAGCCTTGTTTTTCGGTATCGCTTTGGGTAATATTGTTAGAGGAGTCAATTTAGGAAGTGTAGAAAACGGAGTTTCCGCTCATGAAGGGCATTATTTTTTCTTGCCTTTATGGGATAGTAGTTTTAGTCCGTTAACAGAGCACCCTGGAGTTATAGATTGGTTTACAATTATTATAGGATTTATTGCTGTAGTGACCTTAACAATTCATGGTGCTAATTGGGTGATTTTAAAAACGAATTCCTCAATCAATTCAAAGCTAAAAAGTGTTATTTTTAAGTTGAATATCGCGCTGGCTGTGCTGACATTATTCTCATTATATGTATGGCAAATAGTGAACCCTAATTCATTAGATAATTTTATTCATAAGCCTTATTTATTAGTGTTTCCTTTTATTTATATAATAGGATTAGTAGGGTTGTTTTTTATAAAAAAAATCAAAAAAGATAGTCATGCTTTTGTATTGTCAACCTTATTAATCTTGGGAGGAATCACATCGTCATTGGCATCATTATTTCCTGTAATATTACCATCCATTAATAATACTCACGAGGATTTAACCATATACAATACAGCTGCATCAGAATATGGTTTGTCTGTGGCTATGACTTGGGGAATTATTGGTTTTATTCTTCTTTTCGTATATATGATTATTCAAAAAAGATTAATGGGTGGGAAAATAGATCACATGGATTATGGACATTAATAAAATGATGTTATTATGACAGGCACTTTAATTTCATTAATTAGTATTCTGGTAGGAATAATTGCTGCGAATCTATTCGGTTATTTTAATAAAAAATATACGTTTGGATTCAAGGGAAATACTTTAGTTGGCGTTTTTGGAAGTGTTTTATTAATCAAGTCTTTTGGTAGATTAGGTTTTGATCCTTGGTCTATAATGAACAACGGGGATTTTGATGGTCTTCGATTATTAATTAATATAGTAGTATCTGCATTGGGAGGTCTTTTAGGACTTGTATTTGCTAAATGGATTTACTTAAAAATGAATAAAAAACCAGAGAACTAATTGTGCTGTCTCTATTATAAAGATTCCGACCTTACGATTTGAATTCCTTTAGCGATCATTTCTTTTTTAAGCGTTTCAAATTCTTTAGCATCTAGAGCTTTGGAAGCATCATCAATAAAATAGCAAGAAAAACCTTCCTGCAAGGCATCAATTATTGAAAAGTAAACACAAATATCCGCCGCTAAACCACAGACATACAATTGGGTGATTTCTTTGTCTTTTAAATAACCTGTTAATCCAGTTGACTTTAAATGGCCATTATCATAAAAGGCACTGTAACTATCAATAGTTTTATCTGTTCCTTTTCTAAAAATAGCTTCAAATTTTTCGGTATTTAAACCGGGATGAAATTTTGCGCCTTCTGTGCCTTGCACACAGTGATCTGGCCATAAGGTTTGTGGTTGATTATGAATTTCAATCACATCAAAATTAGATTTCTCTTCGTGATTGCTAGCAAAACTTATATGATCTTTTGGGTGCCAATCTTGTGTGCCAATTACCAAATCAAATTTATCTTGAACCTTATTAATTACAGGTACAATTTCATCTCCATTGGGAACAGGAAGCGATCCACTTGGCATAAAATCATTCTGTACATCAATTATCAGTAGCGTTTTCATTCGTAGAATTTTTATTTTTTAGGCTAAATTAGAATTTATGTTTTTTAATTAAAGTATCACGCTCTTTCTTAAGTGTTGAGCTAAGTCCGATTTTGTAAATATGTGGATTTTGAAAACGTTTGTATTCATTAGGAAGTTGTTCTAAACGCGACTGAGAATATTTTGAGATTTCAGTCACAGTTCGAGATGGAACTATTCGTTTTCCATTTTTCATGACTTGTTCAAGCAACGGTTCATGTTTAAAAGAATTAAGGTCTAAACTTTTTGTTGTATCAAAAGGGTGTTCCATAAGATCAACGTCACCTTCAGAAAAAAGTGCTATCGCATCAGCACCGTAAAACATACCATTGTCGTCTATCATTCGGTAAACTTGCTTTTTAAATGGTAGCGATGTTTTAATAATATTTTCAGAAAGTTTAATTCTTGGTGTATCATTATATTCTGCTAATTTATAAACACCGTCCATGGCAGCATCTGGTTTTCCGGTGACTAGGTTTGTGCCCACACCAAAAATATCAATAGGTGCACCTTGTTCTTTCAAACTTTTTATGACATATTCATCCAATTGGTTCGATGCTACAATTTTTACGTAACCTAAATTAGCATCATCGAGGATAGCACGCGTTTTTTTAGATAGATACGCTAAATCACCACTATCTAAACGTACGCCTAGCAATCGCTCTCCTTCTATCTCCATTTCTTTGGCCACAGTTATGGCGTTTGGTAGTCCGCTTTTAAGAGTATTGTATGTGTCAATTAAGAGGACACAATTTTCTGGTCGCATTTTAGCAAAATCTCGAAAAGCTTTCAATTCCTCGTCATAACTTTGTATAAAAGAATGTGCCATGGTGCCAGACGAAGGTATATTATAATCCTCAGCAGCCTTAACATTACTTGTGCTGTCAAACCCACCAATTGCAGCTGCTCTAGAGGCATAATAGCCACCAGTAGCATGTGCACGACGTAAGCCCATATCTAATAAAATTCCGTCTTTAGCGCTAAATCGTATTCTACTAGCTTTTGTAGCAATCAAAGTTTGAAAATTAAGAATGTTTAGTAAAAGCGTCTCAATAATCTGTGCTTCTATAATATTAGCCTCCACTTGTAAGATAGGTCGGTTGGGAAACACCACATCACCTTCTTTACTCGAATAAATGTTTCCTTTAAAACAAAAGTTCTTTAAATAATCTAGAAAATCGCTTTCAAACCCTTTTTGTTTTAAATATGAAATATCTGATGATGAGAACTCAAGGGTTTCAAGAATTTCCAAAACATCTTCTAGTCCTGCAAAAATAGAATAACCACTTTTAAATGGATTATGTCGAAAATAATAATCGAAGACCGCTCGTCCATCGGGTTTAGTGCCAAAGTAAACTTGAGCCATTGTGATTTGATAGAGGTCGGTATATGCAGCTGTAATATTCATAAGAATCTAGATTATATCTTTAAAAGATATCCAAAAAGTGAAAAGATGTCTTGTTAAGAATTTTAAAAAAAAATAAGAGAATAAATTTAAGGATATTTTGCCATTCGGAAAGGGAAGAACTAATAAAGATTACGCATATCTGAAACTATTTTAGTAAAGTGAGGTTTTCGGGAAGTGGGATGGAATTTCTTAATTTTGTTAATTTTATATATGAAGTGTAACAAATTAAATCCATTTGCGTCATATAAATGTAAAATCATCAATTATGGAATCAAATTATCACACGCTTAAACGCACAGACAATCAATTATTAGTTATAACACATTTATCGCAATTATTAACTTATGTTACAGGTTTTGGAGGGCTCTTAGCACCTTTAATTATTTGGGCAACTCAAAAAGATCAAGTTGAAGGTATGGATGCTCATGGAAAATCTATTCTGAATTTTCAATTAAGCATGCTTATCTATTCTATAATTAGTATTCCGTTAATCTTTGTTGTTGGATTGGGAATTTTAACCTTAATATTAGTTGCTATTTTGGCTTTTGTTATGCCAATTATAAATGCAATAAAAGCTAGTAACGGAGAATTACCAAGCTATCCATTGTCTCTTAATTTTATTAGTTAGTAGTTAAAGATATGGAAAGTAAAAGGCTCACCAATTGGTGAGCCTTTTTGTATTGAATTAAGTTGCAAGAAATAAGCTCTTAATTATTCAACATCACTGGCATAACAAGCATTGTAACATGCTCACCTTCATCTAAACCATCAATTGGCGTTAAAATACCAGCTCTATTTGGTAAACTCATTTCTAACTGAACGTTATCTGAGTTTAAGTTATTTATCATTTCTGTTAAGAAGCGCGAGTTAAAACCAATTTGCATATCATCACCTTGGTAATCACAAGTTAAACGCTCTTCTGCTTTATTTGAGTAATCGATATCTTCCGCAGAGATGTTTAATTCTGCACCAGCGATTTTTAAACGAATTTGATGCGTTGTTTTGTTAGAGAAAATACTAACACGACGTACAGAGTTTAAAAATTGTGTTCTGTCTATTACTAATTTATTTGGGTTCTCTTTAGGAATTACCGCTTCGTAATTAGGATATTTTCCATCGATTAAACGACAAATTAATACTGAGTTTTCAAAAGTAAACTTGGCATTGGATTCGTTGTATTCTACTAATACATCATCATCACTTCCTGATAAAATACCCTTTAAAAGATTTAAAGGCTTTTTAGGCATAATGAATTCTGCTGTTTCAGTTGCGCTAACATCGTTTCTAGTATATTTTACCAATTTATGAGCATCCGTTGCTACAAAGGTTAAATTATCTTGAGAAAACTGAAAGAATACACCACTCATTACTGGTCTTAAGTCATCATTACCAGCAGCAAAAATTGTTTTACTAATTGCTGTTGCTAAGATGTCTCCCATAATGGTTGTTGTACTAGCATCTTCAATAGATACAGCATTTGGAAATTCGGCACCATCAGCATAAGCTAAAGCATATTTACCATGATTAGAGCTAATTTCTACCGTATTGTTTTCTTCAACAACAAAGGTTAAAGGTTGCTCAGGAAATGTCTTTAAGGTATCTAAAAGTAATCTTGCAGGTAACGCAATGCTGCCTTCAGAATCACTTTCAACATCAATTGTTGCAGACATTGTCGTTTCTAAATCACTAGCCGAAATCGTTAATTTTGATAGGCTTAGTTCAAATAAGAAATTATCTAAAATAGGTAGTGTATTACTGTTATTAATAACCCCTCCTAATACTTGGAGCTGTTTTAATAAATAGGTACTTGAAACAATGAATTTCATGTGTTATATCTTAATTGTTTTGTATCCGACACAAAGAACACCTTAATGAAAGTTTAAGATAAAATCTGACCTCATTTGGTTAGATGTTTCATGCTGAATAGATGTGTTTTATACTTTTAATTGGTATTACAAATATATCCTAATAGAAGGGTTTTTTAAAACAAACTTATTAACAAATTATGCGCTTTAGGGTCTGAAATCAAGGATGAAAATGACCGAAATTTAAGCGGCATATTTACGTTTTCTTAAATAGTTAAATACAAAACCAAACAGTCCTAAAAGTATGAGTGGCAAAGCAATATTAATAAATTGCCATGTGGATTTATTATCTTTAATTTTTTCCGCATCTAAAAAAGCGACATTTATTTCTTTAGATCTTATGTTTATAAGTCCAGAATCGTCCAAGAGGTAATTCACCGAATTTAGCAGAAATTCTTTATTTCCGAATGATTTTCCGGTGAGTTGATCAAAGCCCAATTCTTGTGGTCTGTTTCTAATGACTTCATTTTTTATAAGGTCTCCATCAGAAATCACGACCATTTTAGTAGCAGTACTTTTAGATTTAAAGTTTTTCACCTTAAAAGGAAGAACACGCTGATCATATACCGAAGAAAATTCACCTTCTAAAAGCACAGCTAAATTTTGTGGGCCTAGACTGTAACTTTCTTCATTTGGTGAGTTAGTGACATTTGCTAATGAAATTGTAGTTGGTGCACCTTCTAGTTTTGATTTTGGTGAACTCTGTAATAAGATTGATTTTTTAATACCATTTTTTAATGTGTCAATCGGACTCGCAAAATCAAATTTTACTAAGTTTAAATTTTTAGTAATGGAATGATTAGGGTTGGATGCTGCCAAAGGCGAATATTGCCATTGTATAGGTTGCATTTGTGCTTGGCTGCCTTCTCCAATAGACAACATAATTGGAGCAGAATAGAGGTCTTTTACTAAAGTAGGATTGATTCTTACACCGTATTTGAAGAAGAAATCATTTAAATGTAAATCGCGCATAATTGAAACACCAGTACCAGCATCATTTAGCAAACTGTCCTTATCCATAACAACAGACTCAGTAAGCCATAGACTTTTACCCCCATTCATAGTATATTGATCTAAAACTAACTTTTCATTTTCAGTGAACGGAACACTTGGTTTTGCCGCAATAATTAAATCGTAGTATGTAAGATTATCTAAGGTGCCTTGTGGATTCGTAGCGACGCTATCTAAAGTAAATTGCGCTAAATTATAATACGGTTTTACAGTTTTTAGAAAATCAGCGATGTATAAATCATCTAATTCCCCGTTACCTTTTAAGATTGCAATCTTTTTAGCTTTTGCATTGACCAGTTTACTAAAACCGTCTGCGAATGCATATTCTAAAGCTTGTACCGAATTATTAATTTGTTCTTGTAAACCTTGCGTGATACTTTTTTTTAGAAGTGGAATTTTTAATGTTTGATCTTTATAACTCGCAAAAGCCCATGGGAAAATAATGTCTTGCGTGACTTTGCCTGTGCTGTTATCTGTGTTGATGTAGGGTTCTAGGCCAGCATTTGTAAGTTGTTCAATATATTGTTGGCGTGTGGTTTCATCTTCAACAGGATCAATATAATTGACAAATATTTGGTTAGATGCTAATTGAAATTCATCTACAATTTGTTTAACTTCAGTTTGAAGTAATCTGAATTCAGAAGGGAAATCACCTTCTAAAAAAACATCTATAATTAACGGAGAATCTAAGTCGCTGATTAATGATTTTGAAGCATCCGAAAGTGTGTAACGATGGTCTTTGGTTAAATCGAAACGTTGATATACAGAACTTGAAATCGTATTCACGATAACGAGTCCAACAATAATAACGACTATATATAGTATAGATTTATTCTTTTTCATTCTCAAAAGTTATTTCTTTTTGATAAGGCCTTACGGCAATGACTTTATCATCTTTAAACGTAATTTCTACACATTCTCTTTTATCGGTAAACGCACCGGGTTCTATACCAAGGCCATAATTCCACTTATTGGTGTCGTGTGCTTTTTTTGTGTCATCCCAAGTCAACCATTCTTCTTTTCCTAAAAGGGTGGTGATTTGTTCTTTTGAAGCAGTAATCAATGTGTCAGATTCAACTGTGTTATCAATCATTTCATAACGTAGAGAAGGACTTTCTGTCCAAGCCTCACTATCAAAATATTTTTGATAATGGTAGTTGCTTATAATATTTAAAAACGGATAAAACATAAAGAAAAACACAATAGGCGTTAATACTAAACTGATTAAGCCAGATAGCCATTTGCGTTTATCAACCGTGTTTAGAAACAAAAACAGTAGTATAAATACAATGAGTAAGAATATAATTAATAAAGGTGTAATAATCATGTTATTGTTTTTGGATTCTGAGTTTTGTAAATAGTAAAAAAGCGAAGGAGATGCTTATAAAATACACTAAATCTCTTGTGTCAATAACGCCACGACTCATACTATTATAATGTGCTGACATTCCTAGGTTTTCCATATAAACAAGGTTGTCTAAAATATTATAGTTAGAAAGGCCTTCAAACCCAAAATAGAAAAAGAAACAGATAAAAACAGCAATAATAAAAGCCACAATCTGATTATCGGAAAGGGTAGAGGCAAAAACGCCAATCGCTGTATAAGCTCCTACTAAAAATAACAACCCAAAATAAGATCCAATAGTGCTACCCATATCGAGATTACCTTCAGGATTTCCTAATTGTGAAATGGTATAAACATATAATAAGGTTGGCACAAGCGCCATTAGGATAAGTGCAAAAGCACCAAGGTATTTTCCTAATACAATCTGAAAATGTGATATAGGCTTAGTAACCAATAATTCTAAAGTGCCTTGTTTCTTTTCATCACTAAAACTGCGCATGGTTACAGCAGGTACCAAAAAAATAAGAATCCAAGGTGCGAGTAAAAAGAAGGATGACAAACTCGCTAATCCATTATCTAAAATGTTGAATTCACCTTTAAAAACCCATAGAAATAAACCATTGAGTAATAAAAAGACGCCAATAACCAAATAACCGATTGGTGACGCGAAGAAGGTGTTTATTTCTTTTTTTAAGATTGCTAGCATAGATTAGTATTCAGTGTTCAGTGTTCAGTGTTCAGTGTTCAGTGTTCAGTATTCAGTGTTCAGTGTTCAGTGTTCAGTGTAAAGTGAAATGTTTGAATTATTTTAATTTCATTTACTTAGCGATTTTTAGCGTTCTGTCCGTGCTACAACTCGTCTTTTTGAGCGACGTAATAGTTTATTTTTTATCTTAACTTTATTTTTACTCAATTTAACTGCAAACTGAGACTGCCTACTCAAGCGAAGCGAGCTTATCCACACTCCAAGCTTCAGGTTTAGCATTAAACATTGGTTTTGTATTTGCCCAAACACCTTTAAACAAATCAGAATGTCGGTAATTATTTAAATCAGCTTCAGAATTCCAATAGCTATAGGTAAAAAAGATATTGGTTGTATTTTGATCGCGGTACAGTTCTAAAAAATTACAGCCTTCAAAATTTCGAATCTTGTCTTTAACAACTTCAAAGTTAGCCAAGAATTCTTCGATCTTAGACGGTTCAAAACTCATTTTTACAATTCTTACTAACAAAGCTTATGGGTTTAAGAAATTAACGGTTACGGTATCCATAGTTTTTAATCCCATTAAAGTAGAAGCACTACCAACGGTACTATTATTACTTTTATACACTGCAATTTCAATATAACCAGAGGAGTTAAAAACAACCAAACCTTTACCTTCTATATTGCGTTTAGACTCTTTTTGATCATCGTTTAAAATGTCGCTGTATTTATTAAATATGGTTTTAAATTTATGACTTCGAGCGGATATTTCGTATGCTCTTCCTTGTTGAAGCGATTCAAAAAACTTCCGTTTAATATTAGTTACCACATTTCCATAATTATCGATATAGATCACACTACCAATAATTTGATTCTGCTCGTCGTTTACAAACGGTATTAAATTTTTAATTGGTTTAATACTGTTAATAACTTTTCCTATAACATCCAAAGTTCCTCCACGTGCAATATGGCAAGCGACTTTAACAAAAATATCTAAAACAGGGAAATTGGTTTCAACTCTATCGTGTATGTTAATCTCAACAATCTTTTCTGCAGCAATTTCTGCACAAATCATACTCATAATACCATTGTTAGCACATATAAAGTAATGGTCGTCTAATTTGATGGCAATGTGCTTGTTTTCAGGACTTAACTCGGAATCAATACCAATCATGTGAATCGTTCCTTTTGGAAAACTGCTATAGGCGTTCTGTATAATATATGCTGCTTCAGAAATGTTGAAAGGCGAAATAGAATGTGATATATCTACAATATTAATCTGTTCAAGCTCGCTATAAATAGATCCTTTTATGGCTCCTACAAAGTGGTCTTTCTCTCCAAAATCAGTCGTTAAAGTGATTATAGCCATGAATTGATTGTTGATATATTTTTAAGAATTATGGTTGTAAAATTATTAGCTTTGTGTGTATACAACAGAATTACAAAATTAATAAAAGAAAACATATTAACACACTAAATGTAGCTCGCTTTTGAATGAACTTATCCTAGAACTCGAAGAAATATCTCCAAAGGAATTCTTCGGAGCACAAAACGCTAATATTGAACTTCTTAAAAAGTATTTTCCTAAACTTAAAATAGTAGCCAGAGGTAATAAATTGAAGGCCTATGGTGATGAAGATTTACTTGAAGAGTTTGATCGCAGAATGACCATGTTGATGAAGCATTTTGCAAAGTACAACAAGCTCGATGAAAACGTTATTGAGCGTGTATTAACAAGTCAAAGTAGCGATGATTACTCAACGTCTGCTAAAAGTGATGAAGTGTTGGTACATGGTGTTGGCGGAAAACTTATTAAAGCACAAACGGCCAACCAACGCAAGCTGGTAGAAAGTATGCGAAATAATGATATGGTATTCGCCATTGGACCTGCCGGAACTGGTAAAACCTACACCGGAGTGGCTTTGGCTGTACAAGCTTTAAAACGCAAAGAAGTTAAGCGTATTATTTTAACGCGTCCTGCGGTTGAAGCTGGCGAGAACTTAGGGTTTTTACCAGGTGATTTAAAGGAAAAGTTAGATCCTTATATGCAACCGTTGTATGATGCTTTACGTGATATGATTCCGCATGAAAAGTTAGAAAGTTACATGGAGAAGGGCGTAATACAAATAGCTCCATTAGCATTTATGCGAGGACGTACTTTAGATAATGCCTTTGTGATTTTAGATGAAGGACAAAATACGACACATGCACAGATGAAAATGTTTTTAACCCGAATGGGAAAGAATGCAAAGTTCCTTTTAACAGGCGATCCAGGCCAAGTGGATTTGCCACGTCGTACCATTTCAGGTTTAAAAGAAGCGCTTTTGGTATTGCAAAATGTAGAAGGTATTGGTATTATCTATTTAGATGATAAAGATGTCATTCGTCATAAGCTTGTTAAGAAAGTGATTGCAGCGTATAGAAGTATTGAAAATATAGAATAGTCTAGAAAGTGCTGTAGGTCAGGTTGTTATTGGGTTTTTGCTTTGAATTATATAAAATTAAAGCGAAATCATGTAAAATATTCATTCATAAACCTGTTTAAATTTGTCGATATAATCAAAACTTAAACAACATGAAAAAAGTACTTTTAATTATCGGATTATCATTAGGATTAAGTCCATTATTTGCTCAAGAAGAAGACATTGACCTTAATGCAGACAACTCTTGGCTAAAAGCTGGTTTAACGGCAGGGATACCAGTTGGAGATGCAGATGATGCGTCATCCTTTGCTTTAGGTTTAGATTTGAGAGGGCAATATTTATTCAATCCGAACTTAGGAGTTGGTTTAGCTTCTGGTTACACCAACTATTTTGGGAAAGATGACACTGATGATTTCGGAATCGTTCCACTAGCAGGATTCATTCGTTATTATTTTACGCCTGATGGTTTGTTCTTCGGAACCGATTTAGGATATGGTTTTTTAACCGGAATAGATGACAACGAAGGAGGACTTTATGTTAATCCACAAATAGGTTACCATAATCGTGATTGGAATATTTACGCTTACTATCAAAACACTTTTGCAGAGAACGACTTAGATGTTCAATCTGTAGGAATTGGAGCAACCTATAATATTAGGTTTAAATAAAAGAAAACATATAAAAGTTAAATTAAAGAGGAGAAAGTTTATTTCTCCTTTTTTTATTGAGTTTATTGTTTGGGCCAAGTAAAGAAATTACATTTGTAGTTCACAAATAAATGATGATTAAATGAGCACCATAGTAGATACCAATTTCAATTTTCCGAATCAGAAAAATATTTATAAAGGAAAAGTAAGAGAAGTCTATAATATTAATGATGAGCAATTGGTGATGGTTGCTACAGATCGTTTAAGTGCTTTTGATGTAGTGATGCCAAAAGGGATTCCGTATAAAGGTCAAATCTTAAATCAGATTGCCACTAAAATGATGAAGGAGACTGAAGATTTAGTGCCTAATTGGTTGGTTGCTACTCCAGATCCTAATGTGGCTGTTGGTCATTTGTGTGAGCCTTTTAAAGTTGAAATGGTAATCCGTGGTTACATGTCTGGCCATGCTGCTAGAGAATATAAAGCAGGAAAACGTATGCTATGCGGTGTTGCAATGCCTGAAGGCATGAAGGAAAATGATAAATTTCCTGAGCCAATCATCACACCAGCGACCAAAGCTGAAATGGGAGACCATGATGAGGATATCTCACGAGAAGATATTCTTAAAAAGGGAATCGTTTCAGACGACGATTATATCGTTCTTGAAGATTATACACGTAAATTATTTCAACGCGGAACAGAAATTGCTGCAGCTCGTGGATTAATTTTAGTAGACACAAAATACGAATTCGGGAAAACTAAAGACGGAAAAATTGTATTGATTGACGAAATTCATACACCAGATTCTTCACGTTATTTTTATGCAGATGGTTATGAAGAACGTCAAAATAGCGGTGAATCACAAAAACAATTGTCTAAAGAATTTGTAAGACAATGGTTAATTGCTAACGACTTTCAAGGTTTAGAAGGGCAAACGGTTCCGGTAATGACTGATGATTATATTCAATCTGTGAGCGAACGCTATATTGAGTTGTATGAAAATATAACAGGAGATACGTTTGTAAAAGGTGATGTTTCCGATATTCAGAATCGTATTGAGAAGAATGTATTAGAATATTTAAAGTAACATAAGGCCGAAGCCTTGTATAGTATTGATTATAACCTTAACATTATTGTTTTAATGTAAGGTTATTTTCATTTATGACTAATTCTGAGTGGTTCCTTAACGTCTGTAAGTGCTGCTCAACGTGATAGGCAGTCCACATTATAATTTCTCTAACAGGCATTTTTCCCATTAATGGATGTGGTAACACCACAGTATCTAAATTTGCATCGCTAATGCGTCTCGTTTTATATTGTAGTTTTTTTGCTTCGGTTTGTAGTCTATTTAAAATATACTGTTTGTCTTCAAGCTTTGGGATTTTCATGTTGCGAGAACCTTTAAACGTTGTGCCCTTAGCATCTTTTAAGCGTTCGTTATAGCGTTTTGCAATAGCATCGTAAGATCTAACAGGTCTATTCGCTTTACCATATTTAAATCGTAGTAAGACTTTTGGCATACTTAAAGCATTGTTTAAAGGAATGATGCTTTGTAGTAAATGTAAGGTTTGCTGCCCTGTTGTCCATTTGCCTTCAGGACCTAGTGTCCAAGATTCGTCAGTTTGGTTTTGTAACCAAGTAATGAGCTCAGAATGCTTGGCGTCAATTAAATCGGCAATATCATCTTTATGCATTTGAAACTATTTAATAAAGAAAAGATAAGACTTTTTACTGAATAGTTTATCTGGTATAATTTAATTTTCACCAATCACCAATCACCAATCACCAATCACCAATCACCAATCACCAATCACCAATCACCAATCACCAATCACCAATCACCAATCACCAATCACCAATCACCAATCACCAATCACCAATCACCAACAACTATTCGTCGACCTCTTTCTCTTGAATTATGATTTTATCTTTCTTAAAAATGGGCACTAAGTAAGATAGGTTAAATCCAAATCCACCACCAATTCGACTACTATCATAGGTTCTGTTGTAGCCAGGAATATAAAGATTCTCGTAATCATCGATTTCTTTTTCAGTAATTAAGACTTTCAGTTGAAAGTTGAATCCAGCAAAGAAATTATTAAAGAGTTCTGCTTTTAAACCAAATTGTAACTCTGTCCAAAGTGCCGTTAAGCCATTAAATTCCTTCGCTTCATTAACCGTAAAGCGATCGCCCCAATATTGATTATTAATATCGTAAACGGTATAGCTATTTCGCGTTTGATTGAATGAGCTTGCTCCAATACGGAATCCGACATAAACCATATTCTCCATATCTAGCCAGTTTTGATAGAAATTCATATCTAATCCGGCTTTAAAATAACTACCTTTTGTGGTATTGCTTAAGACTTCATTTTCGAGAATACGTTCTTCGTTTCCAATTTCACCAGCGATATAAATACGTTTGGTTAAACGGTAATCACCCATAATTTCAAAACCAGAATAGTCATCATCTAAAAACGTTCTTCCGAGTTTGCTTATATCAGCACCAAGTCTAAGACCGTATTTTTGCTTAAATACTAGTGTATCGTTGACTGTTTTTTTCTTTTCTTGCGCAAAAGCCATTGCAGAAAACAACAGCAATACGATTACACTTCTAGTGAAAGATGCGTACATGTGTTGTGTTTTCATTTTCTATAAGTGCTTGTGTGGTTTCTTCAATTTCTATATTGGTAATCCATTGGTCAGCGTCTGTTACTCTTGAAATTCCTAAAGACTTAAAATTACTAGAGTATCCACATGCTCTAGACACGTAGATAAATTCTGTATTATAAGAGATTTCTATAATGTCTATATTTGAATTCGTTAAAGGATCATCATCGAGCCTAAGATCGGTATCTTTTTCTAAGACAAAGCGTGTTGTTATAAGCTCTTGTTCTGCTCCAACTATAAGCGGTAATTCTACTGAATTTGCAATTTCGTTAAAGAGCAGCGTGGCATCCGAAGATACCGTTGGCTCAATAGGATTGCCATCACCATCTAATTCTAATAAACCATCTCCATATACTGTAATTCTAGATACATTTAATAATTCATCCGTATCAGAAGCATCGTAGAATTCTACTATTAATCTAGGTGTGGTCTGTGTAGTCGCAGGGCAAATGTCATCGCGTTCGCAATTAACAAGTGCTATAGCTATAAACAGGACTAAAAATTTTAAGTTTTTCATTTACTTTTTCTCAAATAACACAACCGTTTCAATATGCGCGGTATGCGGAAACTGATCTACTAAACTTAATTTTTTAATGGTGTAACCAGACTCCATTAATTGTTCTGTATCTCTGGCTTGTGTTGCAGGATTACAAGATACATAAACCAAACGTTCTGCATTTAGGTTTATTATTTTTTTAAGAGTTTTTGGCGCAATACCAGCCCTTGCAGGATCTAGAATAATGGTTCTAATTTTATTGGTGTATTCAGGATGTTCTGATAAGAATTTACCAACATCAGCTGCAAAGAATTTTAAACCTTCAATATTATTTCGTTTGGCATTTTCCTTAGCATCTTCAATAGCAGCAGCCACAATATCGACTCCAACAATTTTAGTGTTTTCGGATTTGTTAGCTATAATTTGACCAATAGTTCCTGTACCGCAGAATAAATCTAAGACAACCGTATTATCAATAGCTTCTTTATTTTCTAGAGCATAATCGACCACTTTAGAATATAACTTCTCAGCGCATTTAGGATTGGTTTGAAAAAAGCTTTTCATGCTAATTTCAAAATTTAAGCCTAATAATTCTTCAACAATTTTATCGTCTCCATATACTAAAGAAATACTTCCTGTTGTAGCAATTGTTCTATCTCCGGTTTCGTCGTTAATGGTATGTAGTAAACCAGCAACACGATCGCCAAATAACTCGACTAAATAATTCGCGAATTTATCTAAGTCAAACTCTGGTAAATCATGAGAGGTTGTGACTAAGTTGAAAAGTAATTGATTGGTTTTAAAAGATTTTCTAACGACAAAATATCTAAAAAAGCCTTCTCTTTTTGGAGGATGCCAAGGTGCTAATCCGGTGTCTACGCAATACGCTTTGATGTCTTTTAGTCGGTTTTCAAATTCAGCATCAAATAAACCAGAATCTTTTTTAAGATCGTCACCACACCACCATGTACCACGTTTTTTGAATCCTAATGTAAATTCATCGACATCGGTTTTTAATTCGTGATTATAACCAATAGCAGAAAAACCATATTCCATTTTATTTCTATAATGAAACGTGTTTGGAGAGGTCACAAATTCGTCAAATTTATCTTCAATATCAGCAACTTTACCAATGCGCTTAAATAACTCTAAAGTACTTTGCTTTTTGTATTCGTGTTGCTTTTCTATTGGTAAGTTAATATATGGAGCGCCAGGAATAGTTTGGTAAGGCATGTCTATTTCATCTTCCGATGGTTTTAAGACTTCAAAAAGTTTACATTCGGCATACTTCTTACTTGTCTTTTTTACCTGTCCTTTGACCAATTGACCTGGTAACGTATTAGGAACAAAAACAACGAATTCTCCATGTTCATTTCTAATACGACCAATACCTTTGCCGCCAAAAGCATAGTCTTCAATTAAAATCTCAATGATTTCCCCGCGTCTTACAAATTTATTCCGTTCTCTTTTTGGCATTTCTTATAATAATTTGAGTGCAAAGATATTCTTATTTTATAAATAGTTAGACTGAATTGGGTCTGTAATGATTTAGATTAAGTTTAAACGATTTATTCTTTAAAAACTTTATGCATTGTGCTATTTAATACGTGCATGTAAAGATGTTGTACAGTCTTACCAAACGCAATAGGTGTGGTTATTAAGTAGGGTTGAAACAGACCTATTGAAATTGTTGTTTTGGATATAAGTAGATAAGAAAGTGATTTTACACGAAATAAAAAGGTTAGAGCTTCAAGTTTCATCATTGTCAGGAAAAATAACGGAGTAAGTTTTAAATCGAAAAGAATATTTATTAATTTGCACGTTCTTAGGGATGATTTCTCTCCCACGCTGCTTTTTCAATACGTTTGAAAGAATAAAGGTGATGAAGGAATGGATATTTTATTCATTTATTAAATTATTTTTAAAATGGCTGTTTTAGACCAATTAACATCGCAAGAAGCGATAGATTTAGAAAACAAATATGGTGCGCACAATTACCATCCTCTACCTGTAGTATTAAGTAGAGGAGAAGGTGTATATGTTTGGGATGTAGAAGGTAAAAAATATTACGATTTTTTGTCTGCTTACTCTGCCGTAAACCAAGGGCATTGTCATCCTAAAATTGTTGCTGCCATGACTGAGCAAGCACAAACACTAACCTTAACATCAAGAGCTTTTTATAATGACATGTTAGGTAAGTATGAAAAATATGCTTCCGAAACATTTAATTTCGATAAGCTTTTACCAATGAATACAGGTGCCGAAGCTGTAGAAACCGCTTTAAAAATTTGTAGAAAATGGGCTTATGAAGTCAAAGGAATCGATGAAAATGAAGCTGAAATCGTTGTCTGTGAAAACAACTTCCACGGAAGAACGACAACTATTATTTCGTTTAGTAACGATCCTGTAGCGCGTAAAAACTTTGGACCTTATACGAATGGTTTCATAAAGATTGAATATAATAATTTAGAGGCTTTAGAGCAGACCTTGAAAAACAACCCTAATGTTGCTGGGTTTTTAGTAGAACCTATTCAAGGTGAAGCAGGGGTTTATGTTCCTACAGAAGGGTACTTATCAAAAGCAAAAGCCATATGTGAAGCTCATAATGTTTTATTCATTGCGGATGAAGTACAAACAGGAATTGCAAGAACAGGTAAAATGTTAGCTGTAGACCATGAAAACGTAAAACCAGATATTTTAATCTTAGGAAAAGCGTTATCAGGTGGTGCTTATCCTGTATCTGCTGTTTTAGCAGATGATAGCATTATGAATGTTATAAAGCCAGGAAATCACGGAAGTACTTTTGGAGGAAATCCAATTGCAGCAGCAGTGGCTATTGCAGCTTTAGAGGTTGTAAAGAATGAAGATTTAGCAAATAATGCTCAAGTATTGGGTGAATTATTTAGAAGTGAATTATCTAAATTTATAGAAACAAGTTCTATTGTAAATTCAGTAAGAGGTAAAGGTTTATTGAACGCTATTTTAATAAACGATGACGAAGACAGCGATACCGCGTGGAATATTTGTTTAAAATTAAGAGATAACGGTTTGTTAGCAAAACCAACACATGGAAATATTATTCGTTTTGCTCCACCTTTAGTAATGACAAAAGAGCAATTATTAGATTGTGTGTCTATTATTACTAAGACTTTAAAAGAATTTGAAGTTTAGAACTTACTAGATAATAAGTATAAAAAAAGCGATTTTCTTAATTGAAAATCGCTTTTTAGTTATATAGAACAGTATATAAAACCTATTGGTTTTGCATATTTTCCATTCTTTCCATTAGCATTTCAGGATCGCTTAAAGCATCCCATCCTACTTGACCAAGGAACCAAGCCATATAAGCTGCAAATAAAAGACCAAGAACTACACCTATAATTCCCATTATTTTTCCAGCTTTTACATTTCCATAGCCTAAATACTCTTCAGGGTTTTGTTTGTATAATTTTTCAGATTTACTCGCGATAATTATAGCAACAATACCAAAAATTATTCCGGGTAATCCATAACAGCAGCATCCTACTATTGATAAAATACCCATAATTAGTGCTAGGGTTGCATTTGGTAACATTTGTTTTTCCATTTGTGTTGATTTAATTAGTTAAAATGTTTGATTAAAAAGCTTACTACAATAATACTAATATTTAAGATAAAAAGCCCAAGAATTATTTTGTGCCCATTTTTAAATTGAAATTTAAGGTGCAATAATAGAAAAGAAAACATTAAAATAAGTGAATAAATTGCAGGATACATATAAAAAGCAGCAACCAAATCACCACTTAAAATTAATGAAATAGAGCGTTGCATACCGCAACCCATACAATCTACATTAAACGTTTGTTTCCATAAACATGGTAACATATAATCATCGAGTCCTTTTGCGAGTATTAACATTTTGCTAAATTAACAATTTGCTAAAAACTATTGTTATTGCTATTACTATTTTTCTAAACCTTATTTTTGTGCCTGCTTTAAATATTTGAATGATGAATATATCTAGACTTATAAATTTTATCAGTATTGTGGTTGGTGGCTTAGTCGCTTTTTATGCACAAGCGCAGGAAGAACAGAACACTTATATCTTAATGGGTGGAGTTGTTTTATTAGTATTTGGTATTTATAGAACTTCTCGAAATATTCCTAGTAAGCACGATAATCTTGAGGAATCTTTTATTAAAACAGAAAAAGAAGATGAAGTTTAAAATAGGAGATACCGTAGAAACGATTGATGACGCTATTTATGGAGTCATCACAAAAATTTCAGGAGATACGATTTCTGTTGAAGACTCCGATGGCTTTGTTTTTCAGTTTGAAGCCAGAGAACTTATGTTAATGGCTTCTGGTAATAGTTTAGAAAATGCGGTTTACAACACAGATTTTGAAGCTGTAAAAAAAGAGAAAGCATCTAAAAAACGAAAGTCAGAACCTACAGTAAAACCAAAAGAGCGTCACGCTCCTAAATTTGAAGTAGATTTACATATTCACCATTTAACAAAATCGTCTCGAAGCATGTCTAATTATGATATGCTCAATCTTCAATTAGATACCGCTAGAGGTCAGTTAGAGTTTGCCATGCGAAAACGAATTCCTAAAATTGTTTTTATACATGGAGTAGGAGAAGGCGTATTACGCCAAGAATTAGAAACGCTTTTTGGCCGCTATAATAACGTGAAATTTTATGATGCCGATTATAAAACCTATGGTTTAGGTGCTACAGAGGTTAGGATTCTTCAGAATATAGAACCTTAATTATCTTCAGGGGTAAAGTCGTCAATAACCGTGGTTAATGTACCAAGATTAATTTCTGTTGATCTAAATATCGTTAAATCTGTATCTTTTATAATGAAATCAGTTGTTACTGTTCTTGTGTATGTGTTCTCAAAAGCATTATAATCTTCAAAGTCATAGGTTGTATCTTCCAAAGGATTCAGGTACAGCAGTACTAAAACACCATTAACAGCTATACGATCATCTCCAGGACCATTTTCTCCATTGGCGTCTTCTAAGCGTGTAAGCACTCCATCCCCATCATCGTCATCATCTAAATAATCTGGGATACCATCTCCGTCTGTATCTAAAGGATTGGTTAAAGGGTTATCATCCCCGTCTTCATCCAATTCGTCAAGTTCATTTTCTGTTAATACATTATCACCATCATCATCGATATCGAGATAATCTGGTATGCCATCTCCGTCTGTATCTTGTGGGTTGTCTATACCGCCTGGGCCGTATTCATCAATACTAGGAACTCCATCATTATCATCATCTAATATAGTAGAGGTTATGTACACATCACCTGATAGTGCTTCATAATCTTCTCGTATCGTTAAATTTGCAGGAGGAACTACAGCGCAAAGATCGCTAGCACTTAATTCTCTATTATACGTTCTGTAAATAAAACGTGTGGTACTGGCGTTAATTGTTAATTGTGTCGGTACATCTAATGTTGTAGCTGATGAAAATAGCGCATCATTGATCGTATTCTTAGGGAAAATTAAAATAAGCGCTTCATTCGGATCATCTCGTGTATCATAAACAAGGTGGTAATCTTCAAAATTATCACATTGTGCCAAAATTTCATCAAACTCTAAATCTACAGTTAAGATATCACCATCATCGCAGGTGGTTAAAAAAGCAAAACAACATAGAATAAAAAAACGACGGATCATAGATTCAATTTTTAACAAAAATAACGGATTTGTAAAATTATAACGCTCCATTATCTAAATAATTTTATTTACAATATTTTTGCAAGACGAAATGGGCATGTTTAACATTTTATCATTTAAACTAATGATGAATACCCAACCGCATGTGTCCATAAAACTTCAATACCTATAAGCACATGAATTCAGTATATTTAGATAATGCAGCCACTACCGCTTTACGACCAGAAGTTGTTGAACGCATGACAAAAGTATTAAACGAGAGTTATGGCAATGCTTCATCCACGCACAGTTTTGGTCGTTCATCAAAAGCGCTTTTAGAACAATGTAGAAAGAATATCGCTTCGTACTTTAATGTGTCTTCTTCAGAAATTGTATTTACATCTGGAGGCACAGAAGCTGATAATTTGGCGATGCGAAGTGCGGTAAGAGATTTAGGTGTTACAGATATTATTACAACCAAAATTGAGCATCATGCTGTTTTGCATACAGCCGAACAACTTCAAAAAGAATACAACATAGATATTCACTATGTAAATTTAGACGATTGTGGTGTCGTAGATTATCTGCATTTAGAGCAGCTATTACAATCTACAAATAAGCCACTCGTAAGTTTAATGCATATTAATAATGAGGTTGGCAATATTTTAGACTTAGCAAAAGTAGCGCAACTTTGTAAAACACATAACGCCTTGTTTCATTCAGATATGGTGCAGTCTGTTGGGCATTACAAAATAGATTTAAAAGAAATCCAAATTGATTTTATGGCAGCAAGTGCACATAAATTTCATGGACCAAAAGGTGTTGGGTTTTGTTTTATACGAAAAGAATCGGGTTTAAAACCGTTAATTTTTGGTGGTGAACAAGAGCGTGGTTATAGGGCTGGTACAGAATCAACACACAATATTGTTGGTATGGATGAAGCTTTAAAAATAGCCTATGCTAATCTTGATGAGGATAAAAAATACGTTTCGGACTTAAAAGACTATTTCATTCAACAAATAAAGACACATTTACCTAACGCGAGTTTTAATGGTAGTTGCGAAACTTTTGAAAATAGTACGTACACGTTAGTTAATGTCTGTTTGCCAATTGCACCTGCAAAAGCTCCGATGTTACAGTTTCAACTCGATTTAAAAGGTATTGCCTGTTCAAAAGGAAGTGCTTGCCAAAGCGGAAGTAATCAACAATCGCATGTGTTAACTGAAATTTTAACTAATGATAAACTAAAACAACCTTCTGTGCGCTTTTCGTTCAGTATTTATAACACCAAAGACGAGTTAGATTATGTGATTTCTGTTTTGAAGGAATTTGTTAATTCTTAACAATTACCTTTTGCGATTTTGCTGTAGGGTTTGTGTCAGAAGATACGTTTACGACATAAACACCATCACTTAAGCGTAACGTCGATACGTTATATTCATCTTCGATGGCATCAAACTGGACTTGAATCATACGTTTACCAGTAACATCATAAACCTCAATGCTCTTAATGTCTAAACCTTTAGGGTTTTGTACCGAAAGTTGGTGAAGCGTATTGTTTTGGTTTAGAGTTAGTGTGGTGGTATCAAATTCGTCAACACTTAAAGTTTGAGAGGTAAATACAATAGTAAAACGATCCGTATAATTACCTGGTTCTATATTTAGTTCGTAATCTAAATGCCTTAAATTAATATAGGTGTTGGTGTCATTATCATGAATGTAAATTCCTTGAGAATCCTCAAAATTCTGAATGTCAAATATTCTAAAGCGCAAAGGCTGTTGTTGCTCAATAGCTATAGAAATTGGAATAACAAGGGACTCTTCAAAAGGAAACGCTTGACCCGAATAGACCTTTTCATCTAGAGAAAAATAGGCGTCTGAGTCGTAGCTTTCTGAACGAATTAATTCTAATCCATAATCAAATCCGGCAGTTGCAGAATCATGAAAATTGAGAATCAGTTGTCTTGTGTATTGCGATTCGTCATCATTAAAATCGACATTAATTCTAAAGCGCTTATAATCTTCCGGTATAATAGAAAGCCCATTAGTTTGATATTGAATTCCTGTGTTTTCAGCTGTACCATTATCATTACTATTTCTAAAGAAATAACTCTCACCATCAGATTCTTTTGCAAACGCACGATGTGAATTTCTTGTATATACTGTGGCAGGAGATCCTGGTGTACCAGCTATTCCTTCTACTATAAATCCCTGACCGATTGGTATGTAGCGTAAAGCTTGTTTTGTTCCAGAGCCTCCAGGAGGAGGTAAAGGATTTATGTTGTCTTGCTCATCGTATGTAAAGAAAACAGCAGGTGTGTTAGTGATAATTCCACCAAATTCATCTATGGTAAATAAAGAATACCCTCCAATATAATCTTGCAATACATGCGAAGGCACATTGCCATCTTGTTCCCAATATTGTAAAGTGCCATTAATTGATGCTTGGTTGGCTGGGTCATGAATAAACGCAGCAGAATCCATAGCACTAGGATACGGGTTACCAACTAAAGTATTTAAGCCATTAGCAACATCGTTCGTAATAGTACCATTGTTTGGTTTGCCTCTAAAATCATATACTTGACTTCCGGTTAAACCGGTTCCATTACCTTTCATAGTAAAACCAAGTCCTGGTTTAATATTTCCTGTAGCACCTACAAAAACCCAATCGAGATATTGATCAGACGTTTGATACGTCCATAACCAACGTTGGGCTATAGTTAATGGGCTAGAAGAGCCATCATAGCTAGACGTAAATAATGCCTCGGTACTAGATATTAATCCTGTAGCATCATCAATTAAATTAACACGTGCATCTTCATTTCCAAAAGCGCCAGAATTATTTCCAACAGGTGAACACCAATAATTATAACTCCATTGGTTTACGGTCCCTGTTTGATAAACACTTAATTGCCCACTACCAGAATTACCTGTCGTCCCATCCCCTTGAAGTAGCTGCGCTTCGTCTCTTAGATAGATTTTAGAATCTACGTCATCAATATTTACATCATCAGTAACATAAACGTATTGATTTTTTACAAAGATATAAGCATCATTTTGTACACTAAGTTGGGCAAAAGATATGTAGGAGCAAAGTAGTAGTAATGAGTAGAGGGATCGTTTCATAATTCTTAAATTTTGAACTAAAGTTTAAAGATAGTAAAGTACCTAAATAAATTTAGCTAGTCAAAATTAGTTATATAAAATGGTCTCGCTTTGCTGAATTCATCCAAAAGCATACTCATTTCGCTCTAAAACAGGGATATAATCTAAAAACGAGCAGACAGTCTCACGTTAAAGACACGTGGAGTTAGATAATTTGGAATCGCATATTGTTGCTTGCTATAAACATCCCTAACCCAAGTATTGGTAATAGAGTTTTGGTTGTTAAACATGTTATAGATTTCAAAACCGATAGACAATTCTCTAAAGGATTCTTTCCATTTTGAATTGTATGTCTTTTCAGGATTAACCACTTGGTATGAAATTCCTAAATCGGCACGTCTATAATCACGTAGTCTCAATTGGTAATTATAAGGATCTGCATAACTTGGAGAACCACCAGGAACACCAGTGTTATACACTAAATTCAAATACATTTTTAAATCTGGCATATTAGGCACGTAATCTTGAAACAACGCACCAAATTTTAAACGCTGATCTGTTGGCCGTGCAATATAGCCACGGTCGTCAATGTTTTCTTCGGTTTTTAAATAACCAAAACTAAACCACGATTCTGTACCTGGTACAAATTCGCCATTAAGCCTTAAATCCAAACCATAAGCATAAGCTTCTGCATTGTTATCTGCACTGTAACGAATTCTAACATTTTCTAATGTGTAAGGATTAACATCAGTCATGCCTTTATAATAAGCTTCGGTAACTAGTTTAAATGGTCGGTCCCATATTTCGAAACTATATTCGTTTCCTAACACCACATGAAATGATTTTTGTGCTTTTACGTTGGGGTTTACAACACCTTCAGAATCTCTCAACTCTCTATAAAAAGGAGGTTGATAATACAAACCTGCCGCGACTCTAAAGAGCATGTCTTTTTCCCAACTAGGTTTAATAGCAAACTGTCCTCTTGGACTAATAACGGTTTGTGTTTTATTATCTGTAATGCCATCGCCACTGACATTCCAAGTATGTGTTCTAACCCCAGCGTTATAAAATACTTCGTTGCCATTCCAATCTGTTCGTTTGCTGTATTGCACAAAAGCTTGAAATCTATTAATTTGTATGCGATTTGTTGCTCTAGTATCTTCAAATGCAACTAATGGTCCAGAAAAAGGAGTATAAGGTTGTGGATTGGTTTGGCTAAATATTGGAGGTCTAATTGAAAAACCAGCAGAATCAATAACTTCATATTCTACTAAACGATCTCTAATATCTTCATTAGTGTATTTTACTGACCATTCTACAGTACTTTCGTCATCAATTTTATAATCACCTCGGTGTTCTGCATTTACAATGAACGCATCTAAATCGTTACGTGCATGTGTTAATTGCGAACCAATACCTTCACTAAATTCGACGTCTCCTAAATTTTCATCCCCAATATTTGTGTTGACTTCCCCTAAACGGTATTGTGCTAAGATGTCGAAGTATTCTTGTTCTGTGGTATGATAAGCGGAAGCAACGAGCTTAAGCGTTAAATCATCACTAGCAAAATAATTAGCTTTAAAAGCACCAAAATAAGTTTGGTATTGATCTTTTTCTTGACCGTCATAAAACACTAATAGAGCCACTGGGTCTTGTAAGGTTCCAAAATTAGTTTGTCTGTTTTCGGGTTGAAAGTTGTATTTGTTTGAAGAGATATTCCCTAAAAAGTTTAAATGAAATTTACTCGAAAAACGATACGTTAAATAGGTTTGTGCATCTGCAAAAACAGGTTCTACATTGCCTTCTGTTTCAAGACTATTTAATAATAAACTATTATCTCTATAACGTACACCCGCAATACCAGAAAACTTACCATCTTTAGAAACGGTTTCAGCGGTAAGACTTCCTCCAAGTAAACTTAAATCCGCGCGTATACCAAAGTCAACAGGGTTTCTATAAGTGATATCTAAAACAGAGGATAATTTATCTCCATACTTCGCTTGAAATCCCCCAGCCGAAAAATCGACATTATGAACCATGTCGGTATTTACAAAACTCAAACCTTCTTGGTTTCCAGAACGAATTAGAAATGGTCTGTATACTTCAATCTCGTTAACATAAACTAAGTTTTCATCAAAATTACCACCTCTTACAGAGTATTGTGTACTTAACTCATTAGAAATGTTAACACCCGGCAATGTTTTTAAAATGTTCTCAACGCCAGGTTGTGCTCCTTTAATCGTTCTAATCATTTGCGGAGAAATGGAGGTGACTCCATCAACCGATTGTCTGGTGTTTGTATTGATAATTACGGTGGCAATTTGTTCAACTTCAATTAACATTACGGGGTTGTATTCAATCTCCTGTCCGTTTTTTAAGTCAAATTTCTGTTCTACACGCTTGTGAGAAACGTGAGTAAAAATTACGGTGACTTCAACTCCAAAAGGAATTTTAAGTTCGTAAAAACCATTATTGTTGGTGGAAGTGCCTTCTCCATTACTAGTTGTAATGTTTACTCCTTCGATAGGTAAGTTACCTTCATCTAATATAACACCTCTAATAATTGCGGATTGTGAAAAGGAAAGCATACTAAACAGTAAGCTTATTAAGACTATAAAATGTAAGCGTTTCAAATGGTTATAATTTTTTTAGTTAAGTTGAAATTAGAGATTATATTTCAATCTTATATATTATGGTTGTTATTATATTTTACTTTGTCCTAAAAAAACACCCCTCTAAAGTCACCTTAAGAGGACATTTTATAGAAGAAACCTTATTAGAATATAATTTTATTTTTATTAAAAATCTAAATCTGAATTTTAACAGGAACACCATGCGTCTTACTTCTTAATTCTAGAAGCAAAGTGGTCTTAAATCTGTTTTTTATCTATTTTCTAAAAAACGTTGCTTCAAATGTAGAACTATTTCCCACATTATCTGTTACAATTATTTTTAATTCGTTTCTGGTATCTTTAACGATATTATCATTAAAATCGTGTGTAAGTGTGTTTGTTTTGTAATCATATTCCATTAAAATCCACTGACCATTAACTGTTGCTCTGTATTTACTAATACCTGTAAGTTTATCATCAATCTTAAGTTCTAGATAACGATAATTGCTTATCCATTTTTTATCCGTAAAGTTAATAGGTGTTATTGTTGGCGGTTCGGTGTCTATGGCTAAGGCATAAGTTCCTAAAGCTTTACTTCCTGCTGATAAGGTGTTACCTTTTCTTGAGGTAGATACATAATATGGCTTTTTGTAACTACCATAAAACCTAGCAATATAAAGTTTGTCTTGGTGCTCTGTCTTATAATTACTTAAATCGTAATTAATATAAAAGTTTTTCTGCATAGCAATGTTGTCATCACCAAGGAAAAGGGTGTCAGAACTCACTCTAAAATCAATATAAGAATCATCATATACCGTATTTTTATAGAAATCTACAGTAATGTTTCCTGAGGTTAATTTAGTATTGCTATCACTGCTAACCAATGATTTTTTAGATACATCCGAGACACTGTCTTTCTTAATCGTTTCAAGTTTTCCGTCTATGGGTATCACTACCCAAGCTTCATTTTGGTGGTAATCTCTTATTCTTACTTTATATACAGATGAGGTGCTGTCTTTTACTTCAACATACCCGTTATCATAAGCATCTTTATAAATGCTTAGCGGATTATTTTTTTCAATAAAAAGTTTCTGAATTTTAGCTTTCTTTCGCACATAATACTCGTAATCCACCATACGTTTAATATGTTTGGTTTCATCAAAGCTAATGCGTTTAAAATCTATTTCTAAACTTTTATTTCCATTAAAGAACGTTTGAATATTACTAACACCATTATTGTTTGGTGCTAAATCTTGTTTATCAAAAGAAATCACTCCAAAACCAACATTACCATAAGCGGATATTTTCTCTACAGCATAATCTCCTGTTTTTTGAGGGATTAATCGTAAAGGAACGCGCTCGTTTTTTCCATTGATGATAGCATTTTTATCTTTAGGGTAGGCAAAAATACCAGAAATGTAAGGAGCCTTAGAGTCTTTAACTTCCATACCAAATAATAATGGATTCATTGGACGTTCTTCATTGTCTCTTATTTCAAAATGGAGGTGAGGTCCACCAGAACTACCCGTATTACCAGAAAATGCAATGACTTCATCTGGCGAAATTAAAAGTTCTTCAGTATGAGGAAATACTTCGACCTCAAAACTTTCTTTATCATACTGACATTGTTTTATATAATCTTCTAAACGTTTTGAGAAAGCCTTAAGATGGCCGTAAACTGTAGTGTAACCATTTGGGTGTGTAATATAGATGGCTTTTCCGTAACCAAAATGAGAAATCTTAATCCGACTTATATAGCCTTCAGCGGCAGCATAAACTTTTAAACCTTGTCTTTGTTGTGTTTTTATATCTAATCCACCATGAAAATGTGTAGATCGTAATTCTCCAAATGTGCCAGAAAGTACTAATGGAATATCTAAGGGATGCCTAAAATAATCTTGAGGATATTCGGATTGTCCATGTAGTGAACATGTTATTAAAAAAAGGGCCAAAAATTGTTTCATAAAATCAACTATTACAGCTAAAATATCAATTTGATTACGATTTGCAAATTCTAAAACCGTATTATTTTTATTAACGGTTTAATTTCGTTGAACTTATAATATTAAAAAATAAACGTAAAAGAATTGTATTTTTTCATTAGGTATGTTAACTTTGTTTCAATAGTATTGAATTGCTTTAATGAGTAAAATAGAAGACATTGTTGATGCGTTAGAGAATAAAATCAGTAAGATTTTACACAAGCAGGAGGTTTTAAAACAAACGAATGCTAAACTCTCAGATCAATTAGAACAGCAACAACAAAGGCTTCTAGAACAGCAAGAAGAAATTTCTGCTTGGGTAGAAAAACATGATACACTCAAAATGGCAAATTCAATGCTTGGTAGTGACGAAAATAAACGAGAAACGAAGCTCAAAATAAATGCACTTATTAGAGATATTGACCATTGTATTGGACAATTATCAGAATAATATTGTAAATTTAGATTATAATGTCAGAACAATTAAAAATTAAACTTTCTATAGCAAATAGAGTTTATCCGTTAACGATAAACCCAAGCCAAGAGGAAGGTTTACGTAAAGCCACAAAAAAGATTGAGGCTATGATTGGACAATTTGAGCAGAATTATTCTGTAAGAGATAAGCAAGATGTTTTGGCCATGTGTGCCTTGCAATTTGCCGCTCAAGTAGAGCAAAAGTCAATAGATAAAGAGTATGTAAATGAAGAAGTACAGGAAAAGCTTGAAGCTTTAAATGAACTTTTAAATCAACATATTTAACTCGTACGTTCTTTTAAATACATAAGGTTACTGCCTACATTAGTTACATTTTTTGATAAACTCAACGATCAATTCTTTAAAAAGGGTGAGTTTAAGTTGTAAAATCGTGCTGTTAGTGCTGAACTCGTTTCAGTATCTTAGACAGATTTTTGATCAGCTTGTTAGCCCTAAACTTGTTTTTAAGGAGTTTATACAAAACCGATAACTGATGTAGGCTTTTTTTATACACTAAACTAAATAATGAACATGGACACTAACACAATTATATATATTGTTGGAGGAGTAATATTAGGAGTAATACTAGGATATATAATCGCTAAATCTTTAGAAAAAGGAAAAGCTTCAAAAATAATAGAAAATGCAGAACGAGAATCTCAATCGCTTTTAAAACAAGCAAAATCAGATGGGGAATCTCTAAAAAAGGATAAAATACTACAAGCTAAAGAAAAATTTATTGAGTTAAAATCAGAACACGAAAAGGTGATTTTATCTCGTGATAAAAAAATGGCTGAAGCTGAAAAGCGTATTAGAGATAAAGAATCTCATGTGTCTAACGAACTGAGTAAGTCTAAAAAGTCTAATCAATCGCTTGAGGATAAAATTAAGGATTATGATTTTAGACTAGAATTCTTAGACAAGAAACAAGAGGAAATTGAAAAGGCGCACAAGAACCAAATAAAACAATTGGAAGTCATTTCTTCATTATCTGCTGAAGAGGCTAAAAGTCAATTAGTAGAATCTCTTAAAGAAGAAGCAAAAACGGATGCGATGGCTTTTATACAAGGCCATGTAGAAGAGGCGAAACTAACAGCGCAGCAAGAAGCTAAGAAAATTATAATTAACACTATTCAGCGTATCGGAACAGAAGAAGCAGTAGATAACTGTGTGTCTGTTTTTAATATTGAATCGGATGACGTTAAAGGTAGAATTATTGGTAGAGAAGGCCGAAATATTAGAGCTATTGAAGCTGCAACAGGTGTAGAGATTATTGTAGATGATACACCAGAAGCGATTATCTTATCTTGTTTTGATTCTGTAAGACGTGAAATAGCACGTTTATCATTACACAAATTGGTAACTGATGGAAGAATACATCCTGCAAGAATTGAAGAGATTGTAAAGAAAACCGAAAAGCAAATTGAGCAAGAAATTATAGAAGTAGGTAAACGTACAGTTATCGATTTAGGAATTCATGGTTTACACCCTGAGTTAATTAAAATGGTAGGGCGTATGAAATACCGTTCATCTTACGGACAAAACTTACTACAACACTCGCGTGAAGTTGCTAAACTTTGTGGTGTAATGGCTGCAGAATTAGGCTTAAATCCTAAATTAGCGAAACGTGCAGGATTATTACACGATATCGGAAAAGTACCATCATCTGAAATAGATGTTGAAACTCCACACGCTATCCTAGGTATGCAATGGGCTGAGAAACATGGTGAAAAACCAGAGGTTTGTAATGCTATTGGAGCTCACCACGATGAAATTGAAATGACAACATTGTTGGCACCAATTATTCAAGTATGTGATGCTATCTCTGGTGCAAGGCCAGGTGCAAGACGCCAAGTTTTAGATTCTTACATACAACGTTTAAAGGATTTAGAAGATGTTGCCTTTGGGTTTACAGGTGTAAAGAAAGCTTATGCAATACAAGCAGGTAGAGAGTTACGTGTTATTGTAGAAAGCGAAAAAGTAACTGATGAGAGAGCGGCAAGTTTATCATTTGAGATTTCTCAAAAGATTCAAACAGATATGACGTATCCAGGACAAGTAAAAGTTACTGTGATTAGAGAAACTAGAGCAGTGAATATTGCTAAATAGTAAAACACATATATGACATAAAAAAATCCGGTATTATACCGGATTTTTTATGTCTTATATTAAGAGAATCAAAATAAAGAATAGTTAGTTATTACTTAATTAAGTTTCTTTTTGTTTTTGAAAGTTATAGAAAATGCCGTGCCTTCGTTTAGTGTACTCTCCATTAAAATTTCCCCTTGTAAAGCTTCAACTTGCGTTTTTGTGATGTATAGACCAATACCTCTAGAATCTGATCGCTCAGTGCCATGAAAGGTTTTATACATTTGAAATACTTGATCTTTATACTTCTTCATGTCAATACCAATACCATTATCTGAGATAAGAATTTTAACCGAATCTTTAGTGTGAATGGATTGAATGACGATTTGAGATTTTTTATTAGGATCTGAATACTTAATACCATTAGAAATCAGATTATAAAACACACTTTCTAAATAAGATCTATTCGTTAGCATCGATTCATCTTTCCTCAAAGCATTGTGTATGGTAACCCCTTGTTTGTCGCTGTCTATTTTTAGACTTTCAATAATTTTATTTGTAAAGTCATGCAGGTCTACACGTTCGTTAAGCTGACTAATATTAATTTTAGATTTTATACTTACAATATCATCAAGATCGACGATCGTTGTGGTTAAAGAATCTGATATAGACTTTAAATGCTCAACCAGTTCTACTTTCTCAGTTTCCGAACCAGCTTCATCATAAAATTCTAATATGTTTTTTAGATTCCCTATATGTGTTTTTAAATTATGAGAAACAATATGGGTGAAACTGTATAAACGTTTATTTTGGCTCGTTATAAGTTGTAAGTTATTCTTAAGTTGGGCTTCCTTATCTTTAGAATTGGTAATATCTGTATGTGTACCAATAATATGAGAGGGTTTACCTTTAGAATCTCTTTTTACAACTTTTGCTTTATCTAAAATCCATTTATAACTACCATCTTTACATTGAATACGGTATTCGTTTTCGTATAATTCAATATGGCCTTTTAATAGAGACTTAAATTCATTATAATACGTTTCTTTGTCATCTAAATGCACTTTACTATCCCAAAATTCAGAGGTGTTTTTTAATTCATTGTTCGAATATCCTATGATTTGTTTCGATTCTTTTGAGTAAAATACTTTGTTCGTAACAATGTTCCAATCCCAAATACCAACATTAGATAATTCTAACGCTATTCTATACTTCTCGTCTTCTATTGTAGGTTCGGAGATTTCTCGGGTTTTATAAAAGGCTGACCTGTAATTTCTTATATGTAGACTTGGAAGTTTCATCATTTTCTCTTTGTTTTAAGACACCAAAGCAATACGATTGTCACAAAAATAATGATGTTTTTTTACATTATGTTCTTGGGTGGTACTTATTTAGTATATCACTTAAATGTGAGCGGTCGACGTGCATATATATTTCAGTGGTAGTAATGCTTTCGTGACCAAGCATCATTTGTATAGCTCTAAGGTCTGCACCGTTTTCTAATAAATGTGTAGCAAAGGAATGCCGAAAGGTGTGTGGTGATACATTTTTCTGTAATCCGGTTTTTTCTACAAGCTTTTTTATGATGGTAAATATCATGGCTCGTGTCAGTTTTCCTCCTTTGTAATTTAAAAAGACGATGTCTTTAGAATGGGGTTGTACATCAATATGGTTCCTAATCGCAAGCCAGATATTAATGAGTTTTTGAGTGGTTCCTCCAATGGGTACAAAACGCTGTTTGTCTCCTTTACCGGTAACTTTAATAAAGCCTTCTTCAAAAAATAGATCCGAAATTTTTAATTCTATTAATTCGCTAACGCGTAAACCACAACTATATAAGGTTTCAATAATAGCTCTATTGCGTTCGCCAAGATTGACTCCATTATATTGGTGACTTAAATCGATGGCTTTAATGAGGTTGTCAATATCAGAAATCGATAAGGTATCGGGCAACTTTCTACCTATTCTAGGGGATTCTATTAAATCTAAAGGATTGGTTGTTCTGTAATTTTCAAAAATGAGGTAATCAAAGAAATTACGAAGTCCCGAAATTAACCGCGCTTGCGATCTTGGATTTAGGCTTTTTGATACGGAATAAATAAAATCTTTAACTGTATGAATGTCTATGGTAATAGGTGATGCTTTTATGGCATGTGTTTCAATATATAGTATGAGTTTTTTAATGTCGTAACTATAATTCTCAATAGAGTTATGAGACAAGCCACGTTCTATTCTAAGATAGTGTTTGTAATCCGTTAATGCTTGTTGCCAATTCATGGTTAAAAATAGTAATTTGCGATATATAACGGTGTAAAAGCAGCATCTATTTTATCTTGCCTTTTAGTTAAAATGATTACTAATTCAAACTGGTAATAAACTACAACTATTAAAGCGGTAAAGATCCTCTCTTGTTTTGTTTGAATAACAACCTAATAATGATGTCGATTCATAATCCAAGTTTTAACTAACTCTAAGGAATAAATAGAGGGAAGTAGAAAATTTTTATATTTTAGAAATGAGCTATTTAGCTAATTTTACAGATGAAAATAGAATTATTATCGATGAAACGCACTATTTTTTAACATAATTAGGATTTGTACTATGGGAGTAAAGTCTACTTTTGCCGACCAAATTAATTATCAAATTTAAACTTAAATTATGAAAAAATTATTGTTTACAGCTGCAGTTGCAGTATTAGGATTTGCAAATGTAAGTGCACAGGAAGAAGTTACAACAGCAGGTTTTGCAAAAGGAGATCTTTTTGTTAGTGGTTCAGTAGGATTTAACAGTTCTAAAACTGGTGATGCTAAAAGTAACGATTTAAACTTTTCTCCATCTGTTGGTTATTTTATTTCTGAAAACATTGCTTTAGAAGTTAACCTTATGGTTGGTTCTGGTGAAGATGTAGCAGAAAATAAAACTACAGATTTAGGTGCTGGTTTAGGTGCAACTTATTTCTTTACTCCTTCTAGTAAATTTTCATTTACTGTAGGTGCTGGTGTTAATTATACAAACAGTAAGTATGAGCCTAATGGTGGTGGTGAATTAAAAGTAGATTCTTTTGGATTTGCTGTAGCGCCAGGTGTACATTATTTCGTTTCAGACAAATTTGCTTTAAGAGCTTCATTAGGTGCTTTATCTTACGAAAGTTCTAAAGTTGATGGTGCTGATGATGCAACTAACGATTTTGGATTAAACATCGATTTATCTGATATCAACTTTGGTATCGTTTACAAGTTCTAATAAATTCAAAATTTATTATATTAAAAACCGAAGCATCTGCTTCGGTTTTTTTATGCGCATATTTTATATATTTACTACATGAAACTAGCATGTTGAGAGTTTTGTCTCAAATGAAGTGTTTAATAGCACACAGCATGTGACGTTAATTAAAAAATAGAAAAAACATATGAAAAAAATAATTATCATCAACGGTCCTAATCTTAATCTATTAGGTAAGCGCGAAACCAATATATATGGTAACCTCACTTTTATGGAGTTTTTTGATTCTGTTGTAGAAAAGTATCCTAATGTGGCTCTAGAGCATTTTCAGTCTAATATAGAAGGCGAACTTATAGATAAAATACAAGAGGTTGGTTTTACTTATGATGGTGTTATTTTAAATGCAGCAGCTTATACACACACGTCTGTAGGTATTGGTGATGCCGTTAAAGCTATTACAACTCCAGTTGTAGAAGTGCATATTTCTAATACATTTTCAAGAGAAAAATTTAGACATAAATCATTTATCTCTCCTAATGCTAAAGGAGTAATTTTAGGTTTTGGTTTACAGAGTTATGAGTTAGCTATAGAGAGTTTTACTTCTAATTAACGTTAACTATAATAATCTCAGAGAATTAAGAACTCTAATTTTTGAAACTATTTAAATTGATTTGCATGAAGAATCTTATTAAAATCCTATTAATTTTTAGTGTTATAAGTAGCTCGTTTGGTGTTCAAGCTCAAACTGAATTTGGTATTAAAGGTGGACTTAATTTTACCTTTTTTAAAGTGGCCGAATCTAATTTTGGAGAAAATACAGATGTACAACTAGGATTTTATGCGGGTGCGTTTGCCGATTTTGAAGTAGAAAACGATTTTCACCTACAACCCGAATTACTTTTTATAAGTCTCGGCGATTTTAATTTTTTGAATGCGCCCATATATTTAAAATATAATATAGACGAACGTTTTAACATTCTCGTCGGTCCGAGTATCAATTATTTCTTCGATTTTTTTAATACGAAACTTAAAATTAGAGCTGATTTAGGATTTGCTTATAATTTTACTCCGAGTGTAGATTTACACATGAAATACACCATAGGTTTTCAAGAAATTACTCCAAATGGGTTATTTTTAGGTTTGGGGTATCGCTTGTAAATTCCGATAATTTCTTCAATAGAGTCAATGATTTTAGTCATTGAGTTGATGTAATTATTAAACATTCCCGATTGTTTTTTAGGTAAATCTTAAAACTTGTTAAACTGCTGTTAAGCCTTATTGTTACTGCTGTTTTGGCTCTTAGTTTTGTTGTTTTAAACCCAATAAAACAATCATAAATTATGAAGAAATTAATAGTTTTTACAGGAGCATTTTTATTTGCATTGACATCTGTTAGTGCGCAATCAGATTCAAAAACGATTCAGCTAGGGGCCAAGGGAGGTGTTAACTTTTCTAAACTTACTGGTGACGATTTTGATGATGTGGATTCAAGAACAAGTTTCAATGCTGGTTTAATTGCAGAAATTCCACTTTCTGAGCGTATTTCATTTCAGCCAGAGGTATTTTATTCAGGACAAGGTTTTGATATCTTAGAAAGAGATCAGGATAACGTTTTTGATACCGATCAAAATGTAGAATATCAACTAGATTATATCCAAGTACCATTATTACTTAAAGTGTATTTAGTAAAAGGATTAAGTGTAGAGGCGGGTCCACAATTTGGATTTAAGATTCACGAAGAATTTGATTTAGAACCAAATTCTGATGGTGGAGATTTTGAAATTGATGAAGACGATTCTTACGTTAAGGATTTTGACACCAGTTTAGCATTAGGAACCTCATATAAATTTGATAGTGGTTTCTTTTTAAGTGCACGTTATACAATGGGCTTAACTAGTATTTTTGAAGACGATACTTTATTTGAAAACGTAGATGGAAAAAATGAAGTTTGGCAATTTGGTGTTGGATTCATGTTTTAATCTAGCCATCCTAAAAAAATAGCATAAAAAAAGTTCCAGATAATTCTGGAACTTTTTTGTTTTTAGCAGCTAAACCTTTGAATATAATAGAAATGCTATCCTTCTAATTTGGTACAAATAGAAGCATAGGTTTTGGAGTAGGCTACACGATTTTAGTATCAGTGAAAGGCCATTATTCGAAAAGAGATTAACAGCGGTATTAAAGTTCCCTTTTTAACTTTAAATTACGTATTAAGATTATTTAACTAATTTATAACTAAGCAGTTGTTTGATATAATTGAAAATGAGCTATTTTTGATAGTGCTATAACTATTGACTCCATGACATTTTCTTTAAAACACCAGATATGCCTTATTACTTTTTTAAGTATGTATCTAATGTCTACGACACCATGTTTTGGACAGCAGAGCTCACAATTTGCTACCTTTCAAGAAGATTTAGCGTCACAAAATTGGGATTTAGCAGTTAATGGGATTTTCTTAACTAAAACTGTTTCTTTTACCGCAAGTCAGTTTGAATTTTTAAATGCTGAAGCGAGCTTAATAGAGGTTCCTTTGTTATTTAAAGTGAAGATATCAGAAAAATTGAGTCTTCTGTCTGGTGCTAAAATAGATTTTTACAAAGTACAGCAACGTCTGTCTTCTGATGTAGGTGTTTCAATATCTACGGGCTTACAATACGATATAAATAAGAATGCTTTTATTAATGCAGGGTTTAATTACCAAATAAATAACACAGGTTATGGTTACAATTATAACTATGGCAATAATTCTAGCTTTATTTTAAAATCCGGACTTAAGTTTTAAACAAAAAAAATGCGATTCAATTTTGAATCGCATTTATAATATATTGAACCATCCGAGTAAGAACTCCTTCCTAAAGGGAAGGTTGGAATGGGCTTATAAATGAATTACTTCATCATAAGCAGCTGCAACAGCTTCCATAACAGCTTCACTCATTGTTGGGTGAGGATGCACTGTTTTTAGTACTTCATGACCTGTAGTTTCTAGTTTACGACCTAAAACAGCTTCTGCAATCATATCGGTAACACCAGCACCAATCATATGGCAACCTAACCATTCACCGTATTTAGCATCAAAAATTACTTTAACGAATCCATCTTTTGCTCCACTAGCACTTGCTTTTCCAGATGCTGAGAATGGGAATTTACCAATCTTAACATCTAAACCTTGTTCTTTAGCTTGTGCTTCAGTTAAACCAACACTTGCAATTTCTGGTGAACAATACGTACAACCAGGAATATTACCGTAATCTAAAGCTTCTACATGCTGACCAGCAATTTTTTCTACACAAAGAATTCCTTCGGCAGAAGCAACGTGTGCTAATGCTTGTCCTGGAGTAACATCTCCAATAGCATAATAACCAGGAATATTAGTTTGGTAGAAATCGTTAACCAAGATTTTATCTCTATCAACAGCAATACCTACATCTTCTAAACCAATGTTTTCGATATTAGATTTAATACCAACAGCAGATAATACGATATCGGCTTCTAGTACTTCTTCTCCTTTTTTAGTTTTTACAGTAGCTTTAACACCAGATCCAGACGTATCTACAGAAGTTACTTCGGCAGAGGTCATAATCTTAATACCAGATTTTTTAAAGCTACGCTCTAATTGCTTAGAGACATCGTCATCTTCAACAGGTACTATTTTGTCTAAATATTCTACTATAGTAACGTCTGTTCCTAAAGAATTGTAGAAATAGGCGAACTCTACACCAATAGCTCCAGAACCTACAACGATCATCTTTTTGGGTTGTTTTTCTAAAGTCATAGCTTCTCTGTAGCCAATTACTTTTTTACCGTCTTGTGGTAAACTTGGTAACTCACGAGAGCGAGCTCCGGTAGCAATTATAATATGATCAGCAGAATAGATAGTACCATCAACATCAATCTTCTTTCCAGTCTTTAGTGTTCCAAAACCTTCAATAACGTCTATTTTATTCTTTTTCATTAAGAATTTTACGCCATTACTCATGCCTTCAGCAACACCGCGACTACGTTTTACAACAGCGCCAAAATCGTGTTCAGCACCAGAAACTTTAAGTCCGTAATCTTCAGCATGTTTAAGGTATTCAAATACTTGAGCAGATTTTAAAAGGGCCTTTGTTGGAATACAACCCCAATTTAAGCACACACCACCAAGACTTTCTTTTTCTACAACAGCAGTTTTAAATCCTAATTGCGACGCTCTAATTGCAGTTACGTAGCCACCAGGACCACTTCCTAATACTATAATATCGTATTTACTCATGGGTAAGTTTTTTTATTGAATTTTTGAAGTTACAAAAATAACAAATTCCAAAAAGAAAATGCCAAATTCCAAAACGTTTAAATTGCCATAAGTGTTTTCTATGTTGATATAAGGGATTTAGAGCTTGGTATTAAGGGGTTACAACTATAAATCATCCGTAAAATGTGTGCGCTGTTTGTCTTGCTGAAACTTATCGATATTATAACCTTTAGATTGTCCTTTGGCTATGGATAACGATGCCCAATGAGGGCCTTTTATTAATTTACCAATAAATACAACCTGACCAATATGATAAGCGTAATGCATCATTTGTCTATTAATTGCCTCAGTAACAGTGTGACCTTGATTTCTGATGTAGATAACTTGCTCTAATTGATTTTCGGATAATGGTTTGATAGCCTTAAATAGGCAATCCCAACCTTTATTCCAATTGGTTAGTAATTCATCTTTAGACTTAAAGTCATCATTAAATTCGTCATCGCGTTGTCTCCATTCTTTTTCTCCATCTTCAGTTAAAAAATGAGTCCAACGACTCAACATATTACCAACAAGGTGTTTTACAATTATGGCGATGGAATTAGAGTCTTGGGCAAACTCTTTTTGTAAGTCACCAAAAGAAAGTTGCGCGATGGTTTTATCGCCAAGAGATTTGTAGTATTTAAATTGTTTGATAACACTAGGTAAGTAAGACTGATCCATATCACTGAATTTAGTCCTATAAAATTAGCGATACAACATCAAATAAAGTATAATTTACCATAGTTTGATGTTATATCGCTATTTTTAAATATAGAAACTCATTTTCAAATTTAGCCTTAGTTATTGAAAATGAAATTTCGTTTTTGCTATATCTTAATTAATCTTCAGCAGGCACAAATGTTAAAGCTACACCATTAATACAATGACGTTTACCTGTGGTTTCTTTTGGGCCATCATTAAAGACATGCCCTAAGTGACCACCGCAAGTGGCACAATGCTCTTCGTCTCTGGTGTAACCAATTTTAGTATCTGTACCGAAGGCAACATTTCCTTCAATGACACGGTCAAAACTTGGCCAGCCTGTACCTGAGTCAAATTTGTGCTCACTTTTAAATAAAGGAGTGTTACAGGCAGCGCAATGGTAAACACCTTCTTTGTAGTTTTTATCTAAAGGACTAGAGAATGGGCGTTCCGTTCCTGCTTTTCGTAAAACGTTATATTCAGCATCGGTAAGTTGTGCTTTCCATTCGGCATCTGTTTTAGTAATCTCAAAGGTTTCTTTTGCTTTCGTTTCGGTTTTTTGAGCAGAGCTATTACAGCTAAGAAATAAACCAATTATTGTAAGTAGTGCTATCTTTTTCAAAATTTAATTTTTTTTAAAATTGTTGTTTATTGATTAAGTCGTTAAGAAGTTTTATTCATTACGAAATGATAGATATTTTTATTTGAAATTACATTCAAAATAAACTTGACTTTATTTTAATTATTGTTAAATTTAACAGCAACAACAATTAATGAATAGATTTTTAATGAAAATAATACATATAAGCGCAGAATGCTATCCTATTGCTAAAGTAGGTGGTTTGGCTGATGTTGTAGGTGCTTTACCAAAATACCAAAATGAAATAGGTGCGCATAGTTCTGTTATAATGCCTTTTTATAACAATAAGTTTACGCAATCACATAAATTCACGTCAGTATATGAGGCTAACTTAAGATTGGGTAACCACGAGTTGAATTATACTATTTTAAAAATTGAAGATGCCTCGGTTTTAGACTTCGATATATTCTTTGTTCATGTTGGTGATTTACTTTACACTGAGAACGTCTACACAGAGAATGATACCAATCGCTTTTTAGCATTTCAAATTGCCGCTTTAGATTGGATATTGAGTTTAGAGCATAAACCTAACATTATTCATTGTCATGATCACCATACTGGTTTAATTCCTTTTATGGCTCAAGAAAGTTATAAATATGAATCCTTAAATAAAATACCTGTTATAACTACAATTCATAATGCACAGTACCAAGGCTGGATGGCTTATGATAACTTGTATAAAATACCAAGATTTAACATTGAAAAAGTAGGGTTAATAATGTGGGAAGGCATGATTAATCCATTAGCTGCAGCAATAAAGTGTGCTTGGCGTGTTACAACAGTATCACCAAGCTATATGCAAGAATTAAAGTATAACGCGAATGGACTAGAATCTTTATTGTCGCATGAAAATTCTAAAGCCATTGGGATTTTAAATGGAATAGACTCTGATGTTTGGAATCCAGAAACAGATAAGTACATTATTAAAAATTATAAAAAAGCAACGGTTGAAGCTGGTAAAAAAGAAAATAAAAAATGGTTGTGTTCTCAATTCAATTTAGATGAAAGCAAACCTTTATTTGCCTTTATTGGTCGCTTAGTAGGCGAAAAAGGCGCCGAACTTTTACCTCATGCTCTAGACTATGCATTGCGCTCTAAAGATATATCAGTCATTGTTTTAGGTTCTGGGTCTAAAGAAACTGAGCAACAATTGTTTGATTTAATACCGCGCCATACCGGAAATTATAATGCCTTTATTGGTTATGATGAAAAACTCTCGCATATCATTTATGCTGGCGCAGATTTTTTATTAATGCCATCGCGAGTAGAACCTTGTGGGTTAAATCAGATGTATTCCTTACGATATGGAACTGTGCCAGTAGTACGACGTATTGGTGGACTAAAAGATACTGTAGTTGATATCGGAGATCATGGTTTTGGCATTTGTCATGATGAAGTTTCAGTTCAAGATATAGTGCTTTCAATCCATAGAGGAAAAGAATTTTATAACCATCAAAAGGAATTTAAAGCCAATAGAAAACACATAATGAGTTTAGATCATTCTTGGAAGGTCTCTGCTAAAGCCTATATAAATTTATACAAATCAATAAACTAAACTAAAAGAATTCACGCTAATCTAAAAACGAAATATAAGCTATGATAAACGATAAAGTATTGTCTATTATTTTAGGAGGAGGCCAAGGGTCTCGACTATATCCATTAACAGAAAAACGTTCTAAACCAGCAGTCCCAATTGCAGGTAAATATAGATTGGTTGATATTCCTATTTCAAATTGTATAAATTCTGATATTAAACGCATGTATGTTTTGACTCAGTTTAATTCAGCATCATTAAATAGGCATATAAAAAACACCTATCATTTTAGTTTTTTCAGTTCAGCATTTGTAGATGTATTAGCGGCAGAACAAACACCAAATAGTAAATCTTGGTTTCAAGGAACAGCGGATGCAGTAAGACAAAGTATGCATCATATTGCGGCACATGATTTTGAATATGCACTTATTTTATCAGGAGATCAATTATATCAAATGGATTTCAATGCAATGATTCAAGCGCACGTTGATGCCAAGGCAGAGATATCAATAGCTACTATTCCTGTAAATGAAAAAGACGCCACGTCATTTGGTATTCTAAAAACAGATAACAATAATGTTGTTACCTCATTTATTGAAAAGCCAGATGCTAGTTTATTACCAGATTGGACGTCTGAAACAAGTGAAGACATGAAATCGCAAGGTAGAAATCACTTAGCTTCCATGGGGATTTATATTTTTAATAGGGATTTGTTAATTGATTTAATGAACAACCCAGAAACTAATGATTTTGGGAAAGAGATTATTCCACAATCAATAGATAGTCATAAAACATTAAGCTATCAATATGAAGGCTATTGGACGGATATCGGAAATATAGAATCATTTTTCGAAGCTAATCTTGGGTTTACAGATGATTTGCCTCAATTTAATTTATACGATTCTAAACAACGCACGTATACTAATGCAAGAATTCTACCGACTTCAAAAATTACAGGTACAGCTTTAGATAGAGCTGTTATTGCAGAAGGTTGTATCATAAATGCGGCTAAAATTGAAAAATCTGTAATTGGTATTCGTTCTAGAATAGGAAAAGATTCGACAATAATTAATACTTATATGATGGGGAATGACGATTATGAATCTTTAGATGATATTAATAATAAAAAAACGGAAATACTTTTAGGTATTGGTCAAAGGTGTTACATAAAAAACACTATTATAGATAAAAATGTGCGTATTGGTGATGATGTAAGAATTAATGGTGGAGGGCATTTGGCTGACGCAGAAACAAATGAATATATAGTTAAAGATGGCATAGTTGTAATAAAGAAAGACGCTATAATTCCTAAAGGATTTGTACTTTAATATATGGCAGAAGTAATAGTACACAGTCGTTTTACGGATTTTGATATTAATCTTTTTAAATCAGGAAAGCATTATCGTTTATATGAAAATTTTGGCTCTCACATTACGACCTTAGATGGTGTAGAGGGGGTATACTTTGCAGTCTGGGCTCCTAGCGCTAAAATGGTGTCTGTAATTGGCGACTTTAATTTTTGGACCGAGGGCGAACACAAACTAAATGTACGTTGGGATTCTAGCGGAATTTGGGAAGGGTTCATTCCCGGTGCAGGCAAAGGTAGCAAGTATAAGTACAAAATCCTTAGTGGTAATAACGATATAGCAACAGAAAAAGCAGATCCTTATGCTAGGCGTGCAGAGCACAATCCGAACACGGCATCAATTGTTTGGGATGATAACTATAAGTGGAAGGATGCTAAATGGATGAAAAAGCGTAAAAATAACAACGCTTTAGACGCTCCGTTTTCGGTTTACGAAGTTCATTTAGGATCTTGGAAAAAGAAGATAGAAGAAAATCGTTTTATGTCTTACGTAGAAATGGCTGATGAATTAGTACAATACGTAAAAGACATGAACTTTACACATGTTGAACTTATGCCAGTGATGGAGTATCCGTATGATCCTTCTTGGGGTTATCAGGTTACGGGCTATTTTGCACCAACATCGCGTTTTGGTTATCCTGAAGAATTCAAATTATTAGTAGATAAATTTCACCAAAACGATATTGGGATTATTCTCGATTGGGTACCATCACATTTTCCTGAAGATGCGCATGGACTTGGTTTTTTTGATGGTTCTGCGCTTTATGAGCATCCAGATAAACGAAAAGGCTACCACCAAGATTGGAAAAGTTTAATTTTCAATTATGGTCGCAACGAAGTAAAATCATTTTTAATTAGTAATGCTATTTTTTGGTTAGACCAATATCATGCCGATGGTTTTAGAGTAGATGCCGTAGCATCGATGCTATTTTTAGATTACAGTAGAGAAGATGGGGAATGGGAGCCAAATATGTTTGGTGGACGAGAAAATCTGGAAGCCATGTCATTTTTAAGAGAAATGAATGAGGCCGTGTATTCTGCTTTTCCAGATGTACAAACTATTGCTGAAGAATCTACAGCGTTTCCTATGGTTTCTAAACCTGTGTCTATTGGAGGATTAGGCTTTGGTATGAAATGGATGATGGGGTGGATGCATGATACGCTTCAATATTTTAGTAAAGAGTCAGTATATAGAAAGTACCATCAGAATGATTTGTCGTTTTCTATGACCTACGCCTTTACAGAGAATTTTATGTTACCGTTAAGTCATGACGAGGTTGTGTATGGTAAAAGTTCCATGTTAGGTAAAATGCCAGGCGATGAGTGGCAACGTTTTGCCAATTTAAGATTGCTTTATAGTTATATGTTTACCCATCCTGGTACTAATTTATTATTTCAAGGGGCCGAATTTGGACAAAGTAGTGAATGGAATTTTAAAACGAGTCTCGATTGGCATTTACTACAATATGAGCCGCACAAAGGAGTACAGCAACTCATTAAAGACCTAAATACGCTTTATGCAAAAGAGCCTGCATTATATCAAAAACAATTTGATGTAGAAGGTTTTGAGTGGATAGATCATGGTGATGCTGAGAATTCTGTATTTACCTATATTAGAAAAGGAAATGAAGAAAAAGACGATGTTATTATTGCTTGTAATATGACTCCGGTTCCTAAAGAAAATTATAAAATAGGTGTTCCTCGAAAAGGGAAGCTAAAAGAGATTTTTAATAGTGATTTAAAAAAATACTTCGGTACTGGTCAATACAAAAATAAAATAAACAAGACCAAAGCAGACGCTTGGCATTTTAGAGATGATTCGGTAGATATCGATATTCCGCCATTAGGAATGGTTGCTTTTCGATACGTTAAGTAAAATAAAAAAAGGTAATTATCATAAGGGCCTTTCTGGTTTTAAAAAATCAGAAAGGTTTTTGCTTAAAATAAATTAACAAATGATAAAGGCAAAACAAGAATTAATCTTAAAATATGGCGTCCCTAGCCTTGCTATTATCGTTGTTGCTATTCAATTATATTTAGTCCATTTTCAAAGCCTAAATAGATGGAAAGGTGGAGGTTTTGGCATGTACACCGAAATCCATTACATCTATAATCAAATCCATATTTCAGGGGTATCTGTTGATTCTTTAATTAAAGATGATCCTAATATGAAATCTACTTTAGGGTATTTAATGCTAATGCCCAATGATGAAAACATCAGAAAAGCGGCAGAGTTGGTACTTAAAACAACAAATAAAGATAGTGTCTATTTACAAATTTGGAAGCCGACGGTCAATTCAGAAAATGGTATTTATAAAAGAATTTTAGCCAATGAAATTCATTTAAAAAAATCAGAATTATGAACTATTGGTCAGTCATAAAACTTAAATTGAAAGACCAAATTACTTTAGCGTCTCAATTACTGCTTTTGGTATTAGGATCTTATGTCTTTATTTTAGCAGAAGATCATAAGTTGTGGAAAATCCCTGTCATTTTTTTAGGACTTATAACAGGGTTCCTTTTTCGAAATAAAACAAAACACCCTATCATTTGGATGGTGTTTTTATTACTTCTCATTATAGATCTTTTTTACGCTTATTTTTGGGTTGCTAATCATCATTTTATGTTAGTTTTTATGGTGCTTTCAGTGATTCTTTTTAGTTATCATAAACAGGGAGATATTCTTTTAAAAAACATCCAGTTACTTTTAGTGATTGTGCTGTTGGTTTCAGTCGTTCAAAAAATAACATCTAACCAATTTATGAGTGGTGATTTTTATTACCATGCTATTAATCTAGGTGGCTTATTTAAGTTTCTCTTCCCTATTTTTCCTGAGAGTTTAGAGATTGCAAAAATGAATTCTGAAAGCTTAATGAGTTTAAAAGAGTTAAATCCCAATCTTACGGAACATATCGTTTTAAAGGATGTTTTTCCTAACCTTAGTTTTGTTAGTCGTGTTTTCGCTTGGTTTACTGTACTTTTCGAATTTTTGGCTGCTGTTGCGCTATTATGGAAACCTAAGAAAATAGGGACGCATATTATTTTTATTATCCTACTTTTTGGAATCCTATTGACAAGACTAGAAACAGGCTTTATTTCGTTATTAGCTATAAGTGGACTTTATTTATGTAAGACTATTAAATTGAGACTGTTATATGTTTTTATTATTTTAGGCTGTATCACATTGATTATGACTAAATTTGGGTACCATTGATAATATTATCACGTGCTTTTTGTTCGTTTAATCTGTTCTGTTAACCGTATTTTAATGTATGAAAACCGAAGCAATTGGGCTTTACGAATACTGTTAAATACCGCTTTAAAATTCACATAATCGCAAAAACTCATGTCGAAAACGATATAGTTAGCAACAATTGCCAATAACGAGAACTAAGCCTTTCAAAAGTTTAAATTTTTCCGTTTTTTTGTTGGTAATTTTGACAAAAAATTAACCTATGATTGTAAATACTGAATTAGAAAATAAAGGAAATTTATTTCCTTCAAAAATAATAGATTTTAAAAAGGACGTTGATAAACTGTATTTTACGGCGGATAATGATGTTATTTTAGAGTTAACTGTCGTTAGAGATAGTTTACTTCGTTTTCGATATACTACTGTTGGTAATTTTGATAATGATTTTTCATACGCTATTACTAAATACGCAAGTATAGGTTATAACAAATTAGAGATTGAAGAGAAGACAGATTGTTTTGAAATTTTAACTTCCAAATTGCGATGTAAGATTTCTAAAGAAGATATGAGAGTCTCTATTTACGATGCCATAGATGGTGTGCTTATAAATGAAGATGAAAGTGGTTTTCATTGGGAAGAAAGTTATGAGCATGGAGGAAATATCGTTAAGATGAGTAAAACATCAAACGATGGTGAAAGTTATTACGGTCTTGGTGATAAACCAAATCACCTAAATCTTAAAGGAAAGCGTTATAGTAATTGGGTTACGGATTCGTATGCTTACGGAAAAGATACAGATCCTATATACAAAACGATTCCATTTTATACAGGTTTGCATCATGGTAAAGCTTATGGAATTTTCTTTGATAATACATTTAAAACATCTTTTGATTTTGCACAAGAACGCAGAAGCGTTACTAGTTTCTGGGCACAAGGAGGCGAAATGAATTATTACTTTTTCTATGGTCCTAAAATGATGGATGTTGTAGAAAGTTATACCGATTTAACAGGAAAGCCACACCATTTACCACCGCTTTGGGCATTAGGTTTTCACCAATGTAAATGGAGTTATTACCCAGAAAGTAAAGTAAAAGAAATTACATCAACCTTTAGAAAACTTCAAATTCCATGTGATGCTATTTATTTAGATATCGATTATATGGAAGGTTTCCGTTGTTTCACTTGGAACAAAGAATATTTCCCAGATCCAAAACGTATGGTTAAGGAATTGTTAGACGATGGATTTAAAACTGTTGCCATTATTGATCCAGGTATTAAGATTGATAAGGACTATTCGGTATTTCAGGAAGCTTTAGAAAACGATTATTTCTGTAAACGTGCAGATGGTGATTATATGAAAGGTAAAGTGTGGCCTGGGGAATGTTATTTTCCAGATTTTACAAACCCTAAAGTGAGAGATTGGTGGTCTGGATTATTTCAAGAATTAATTGAAGATATCGGTATTAAAGGGGTTTGGAATGATATGAATGAGCCTGCCGTTATGGAAGTGCCAAATAAAACATTCCCAGATGATGTGCGTCACGATTATGATGGAAATCCATGTAGTCATAGAAAAGCTCATAATATTTATGGTATGCAGATGGCAAGGGCAACCTACCAAGGGTTAAAGAAATATTCATACCCTAAACGTCCATTTGTTATTACACGTGCAGCCTATTCTGGTACACAACGTTATACATCAACTTGGACAGGTGATAACGTCGCAACTTGGGAGCATCTTTGGATTGCAAATATACAAGCGCAACGTATGGCGATGTCTGGTTTCTCTTTTGCTGGTAGTGATATTGGTGGATTTGCAGAGCAACCACAAGGAGAGTTATTTACACGATGGATTCAATTAGGAATCTTTCATCCGTTTTTCAGAGTACATTCTTCTGGAGACCATGGCGACCAAGAACCTTGGGCTTTTGATGAAGATGTAACAGCTATTGTAAAGAAATTTATTGAAATTAGATATCAATTGTTACCATACTTGTATACCGCTTTTTGGAACTATACAGACCATGGTAAACCTTTATTAAAATCTTTAGTGTTGTACGATCAAGAAGATGTACAAACACATTACAGAACGGACGAATTTATTTTTGGAGAACAAATATTAGCATGTCCGGTTTTAGAGCCAAATGCTAAAGGTAGACGTATGTATATACCACAAGGGAATTGGTATAATTTTTGGACAGATACTATCATTAAAGGCGGTAAAGAAATGTGGGTTGATGCTGATATTGATAGTATGCCAATTTTCATAAAAGAAGGAGCAATCATTCCTAAGTTTCCGATTCAACAATATGTTGGTGAAAAGGAAATTACTGAAGTTACTTTAGATGTGTATTATAAAAAAGGTAAAGAAGAAAGTGAACTCTATAGTGATGCTAATGATGGTTTCGATTATACAAAAGGACGTTATAGTTTAAGAAACTTTAAATTGACAGGGAAATCTAGTGAATTAATAATCAACCAACACAAAGAAGGAAAGTTTACAACACCTTATCAAACCTTTAATATTCAATTTCATGGTTTACCATTTGATATTGTAGAAGTTCAGTTAGATAATGAGAAAATAGCTCATAAGAGCTTAAGAGTTAATGGAGTAGAATCTATTGTTGTAGATAAGAATTTTTCTGAGCTACATATAATCGGTATAAAGTCAAGCTCATAGTGACCATTTACTTATTTTAGTGTCCTATTACTACTAAAATACAGGAAAAATAATTTTTATATTTTAGTAATGTTTAATAAACAATTAGCTATGAAATTTAATAAATTAATATTGAGTCTTGCAATAGTTGCCTTTGTGGCTTCATGTGCAACGAATCCTTTTACAGGTAAAAAAACGATGGCCTTTGTTGGTAACGATCAGTTGTTTCCATCAGCATTTGCACAGTACAACCAAGTTCTTACCGAAAGTAATGTGATTACGGGTACTAAAGATGCCGAAATGATTACGCGTGTCGGACAACGTATTGCAGTTGCTGCAGAACGTTATTTAACAGCAAATGGTTTTGAAGGGTATTTAGAAGATTACCAATGGGAATATAAACTTATAGAATCAGAGCAAGTAAATGCTTGGTGTATGCCAGGTGGTAAAATTGCGTTTTACACAGGTATTTTACCAATTGCAGCAAATGAAACAGGTATTGCTGCTATTATGGGACATGAAGTAGCACATGCTTTGGCTAATCATGGTCAACAACGTATGAGTGCTGCTTATGTACAACAAGGATTAGCTGTTGTAGGTAATGTTGCTTTATCAAATGATGATCAGGCTTTGGGGATATTTAATCAATCTTATGGAGTTGTTTCTAATGTAGCAGGAATGTTACCTTTTAGTAGATCGCATGAAACTGAAGCAGATCAAATTGGTATTTATTTAATGGCAATTGCAGGTTACAATCCAGATGAAGCTTCTGTGTTATGGGAACGTATGAAAGCGAATAGTGGAGGCGAATCTCCACCAGCGTTTTTAAGTTCTCACCCAAGTAACGATTCTCGAATTCAAAATTTAAAATCGTTATCTGAGAAAGCTAAAGTCGAAGCAAAGAAATTTGGTGTCACATCATTTAGACCAATAAACTAAGATTATAAATATATTTGTTTACTTTAGAAGCTGCTCAATTTGAGCAGCTTTTTTTTTGAAATTTTCTAATATCCATACGAGATAATTAACCAACATTTATGAGTGAACTTAAAAAAGGAAGTAAAAAACTTCTTAGCGCCTGGGCATTTTACGATTGGGCAAATTCAGTTTATACCTTAACTATAGCGTCGTCTATCTTTCCGATATTTTATTCCGCATTATTTATATCTCAAGTAGAAAAAACGGTTCCTGCTTTTGGAATGGTTTTTAAAAGTACAGCATTGATTACTTATGTTACCGCATTTACTTTTTTAGTCGTTGCTTTTACATCGCCTATTCTTTCTGGAATAGCAGATTATGTTGGCAATAAAAAGAGTTTTATGAAATTCTTCTGTTATGTTGGTGGCTTAGGTTGTATCGGGTTGTATTGGTTTAGCCTTGAAAGTATTCATATCAGTCTTCTATTTTATTTTATGGGATTAATAGGATATTGGGGAAGTTTGGTGTTTTACAATTCGTATTTGCCAGATATTGCCTTTCCAGAACAGCAAGATAGAATTAGTGCCAAAGGGTTTAGTTTAGGCTATTTTGGAAGTGTATTACTCTTGGTGTTAAACTTAGCTATGGTAATGTTTCCAAACTTTTTTCATATAGCTGATAACATAGGTGAAAATGGTGAAATAATTGAAACAGCTGCACAAGTGGGAATGCGATATTCCTTTATAATGGTCGGTTTATGGTGGATTTTATTTAGCCAATATACGTTTCATGTATTACCTGAGGGGGTTAAAAAAGGAGGAAAAGTCACAAAAGATGTTGTCTTTAATGGTTTAAGAGAATTGAAGCAAGTCTGGCTTCAATTAAAACAGAACTTAAGATTAAAACGCTACTTAGTCGCATTTTTTGTGTTTAGTATGGCAGTACAAACAATTATGCTAGTTGCGGTTTATTTTGGTGAAGAAGAAATTGCTTGGGGAGATGATGATGCCAAAACCTTTGGACTTATTGTAAGTATCTTAGTTATTCAGCTGGTTGCTATAATCGGTGCATTAGTAACTTCTTATGCGTCTTCTAAATTTGGGAATATTAAAACGCTTATCGCTATTAATTTCTTCTGGATGTTACTTTGCTTTTATGCTTATTTTATGGAAACTCCATTTCAGTTTTATATTGCAGCGGGTTTTGTGGGATTGGTTATGGGGGGAGTACAAGCTTTGGCGAGATCGACATACTCTAAGTTTTTACCAGAAACCGAAGACACCACCTCATATTTTAGTTTTTATGATGTAGCAGAAAAAATAGGAATCGTTATTGGAATGGTCATTTTTGCGACGATAGACCAAGTTACTGGTAGTATGAGAAATGCTATTTTGTTTTTGGTCGTCTTTTTTGTGGCAGGAATTGTACTCTTGTTTAGAGTGCCAAGATTAGATGAGAAAAATAAAGCATAGGAGTTTGATGTCACTATTTTAGGTTTTTAAACACTTGAATGATAAAAGTTGATGTATAAGATTATTATAATAAAAAAGGACGAGCAAACGCTCGTCCTTTTTTATTGAATATGTAATGACAAGATTTAATTGTGAACACTACCAGATCCTGCAATACTGGTGTTCTTCTTTGTTGGTTTTCCTGAATATTTTACATCACCAGAGCCTGCTATTTTAACAGTAAGTTCTCCGTTACAAACCACAGATATATCTCCTGAGCCAGAGATTTTAGCGTCCACATTCGTGCTTTTTAAAGCATCTCCATCAAAGTCTCCAGAGCCAGCTACAACCGTGATTAAATTTCTAGTGGTGCCTTTCAGTTCTATGTCTCCAGAACCTGCGATCTTACTTTCGATACCTTCCGCTTCAATAGTTAAATCGATATCTCCAGAACCCGCTAAAGCCACTTTAAATGTATCTGCTTTTATGGTGCCAGAATTTTCAAGATCACCAGACCCAGCAAGCGATACAGAGCTAATAGATTCGTAAGGTATAGTGATAACGATGGTTTGGCTAGGTTTTAAATTATAGCCGTCTTTAATTTTAACGCGGAGCGAATTACTTTTAACTTCAGTAATAATATACTCCATTAAATTAGAATCTCCTTGTATTGAAACTTCACCTTCTGTGCCTTTAACAAGTTTAAAGTCCATGGATCCCGAGGCTTTTATATCATCATAAGAATCAGTAGAAACGGTTTTGGTTGTAATGTTACCATCGCCTTTAATCTTTTTAGATTTTCCCCATTGTGCAGAAGCTAATGTAGTGCTTAAAAGAAACGTTAAGATTGTAATTGATTTTAATAGTTTCATAAGTGTTCGATTTTAATTGATTGATGTAATATTTGATTTTTTTTCTTAGTTGTTTTTAAAAGTGATACTGCCGTATTCAGACTTTATAAGTACAGAATTATTGGAATTTGGTTGGCCATGATAGCCAATATATTTCTTACCAAAGTTGTCTGTATTTTTTTCTGTAAAATTGAAACCGTCAGATTCTCTTAACGACCCAAAGTCAATATCGATATTAAAATCGAAATTGTAATCACTATCAATTCCGATAGTAATCCCAACAAACTCAGTATCAATATCTAATTTTTTAGTGTTTGGAGTTAAGCGGTCAATTTTTATAGAACCATAATCGGCTCTTATTTTTGCTGTTTTATAAATGGTGCCAAGTCTTAAAGATAAATAGTCTCCTTCTCCGTCTAAATTGTTAATGCTGTTGATTTTAAGAGACCCATAATCACATTCATAAACAACGTTTTCAGCAATTTCAATTACGGATGTGGTATAATCAGCCTCTAAGTTTAAATCTTTAGCTTTGGCGACGGTAAACTCGCTATAATCAGCTTCAATGGTTCCGTTGTTTATATATTCAAAATAACTGTTTCTAGTGTAATCTAATCGTAGTGTATTCGATTTTCCCATGAGTTCTTTAGTGGTTACTTTTCCATAATCACACTTTATATAGGCGTTGCCTTCAAGCTTGTCTAAATTGATATAGCCGTAATCGTTAAACAACCTAACATGATTTGTAATAGGCATTTTAACCACGTAATTAACTTCTATTTTTACGTTATTGCCCAATTTTTTATTCCACCAAGAGGTATCCCAACTATTACCATCAATTGCTGTAATTGCTGAAACTTTATGAGGTGCAGATTGAAAAGCAACATCTAATTCGTTCAATTTTTCGTTGACCTTACTTTCATTATTACCTTCTACTTTTATGATGACTTGGATGTCAATACGGTTTTCATTCCATGTAATGATATCAATATTCCCATAACGATTGGTAATGTTAAATGTAGCGTCAGCATTTACATTGAAGGATTTTTTTATGGTTTTTTGTTTTTCGTGCTTTACGGCTTTTGGTTGCTCATTTGATGCTAAAATAAGAGTTGGCATCAGTAATAAAAGAAAGCATATATTATAAAATATTTTCATTTGAATTGGATTTGAATTGTTTAACGATTTCAATTTGTTCTAATACGGTGTTTAGAATGTCTATTCTAGTTTGAAAGTTGGAAATCATCGCATAAATAACACGTTGGTTTTTTCCGCTTTCGGTTAAATCTGTTTTTAATTTTTTGTAATCGGTTTCTAAAAGTTGAATTTGGACTAATGCATCATTAATAATTTGCTCTGTTAATGGCGAACGTTCTTTATTAAGTCGCTTTAATTCATTTTCAATGGTAATCGTGAAAAAGTCTTGTGTTTCGGACATTTCTGGAGATACGCTTGCTAAATCTAAATCATCAGGTTGCTGTTGTAATGCTGTAAATAGCCCGAAACAAATAACGATAGAAGCGGCAATGGCTAAAAAAGGTTTCCAGTTAAACCCAGATTGTTTTTTAGTTTCAGTTACAACTGAGTCTTCAGCTTTCAGTTTGTCTAAAAAGCGTTGCTCATGATTTTTTTGAGGTGTTTCAATATTAAATTCACCTTTTAAATCATCAAATAAGTGTTCTAAATTATCTTTTTCCATTATTAACTTATTATTAAAATACAAATGTCACATTGAGAGCAGGCGAAATGCAATTAAGATTAGCATTTTAATGTCTTCGACTGCGCTCAGACAGACAATTAGTTAAGCATTATTTTTTGTCGTAAACTATCTTTTGCTCGTGAGATTAAGGTTCTACAATTGGCATAAGAAATGTTCATAATCTCACAGATTTCTTCATAATCGTAACCTTCAATCAGATGTAATGATAAGCCCAAACTATAATTTGGTTTTAAGGTTTTCATAGCGTCTAAAATCAGTTTTACTTTTTCGTTATTCTGCTCATTTTCATTAATGCCGTTATCGTCTTCAACTTTATAGATGACATTATCTAAAGGCACTTCATTTAGCTTTACCGCTTTGTTATAGTATCCAATGCTGTTGTTTACAACAATACGTTTTAGCCACGCGCCAAATAAATTGGTGTCTTGTAGGGTGTTCAATTTTGTGAAAGCCGTTAAAAAAGACTCCTGCATAATGTCCTCAGCTTTAAAAGAATCTTTTACAATTCTAATGGCTGTGTTATACATGGCTTTGTTATATCTGTTGTAAATTTCCAACTGTGCACGTTGGTTTCCAGATTGACAAAGCTGTAATAACTGTTCGATATTTTGATTGGTTGATGTCAAAAAACAATTGCTTTTACTTATAGAGCGCTACTTTTATTTTTTGTTACAGTTGAAATGAAAAAAAAATTAATGCCGTTATAAAGGTAATGGCATAACAATTGAAATTACTGTAGTGTGAATAACTTTGAATATCTTCTAACGTTTTGATATTCAGTGTAAAGTTAATTATTAATACATTTAAACTAATGTTATTCTGTTTTTAATAATGACAGAATGGCTAGAAAATATATATGGGAAAATCAAATTTTTTAAATTTAGACAATCTGTCATTTCAGGATTTTGATGAGAATTCAGAATTAATTCCATTAATGACACCTGAAGATGAAGAGTTAATAAACAACGAATCTTTACCAGAATCGTTACCAATTTTACCGTTGCGAAATACCGTTTTATTTCCAGGTGTTGTCATTCCGATTACAGCAGGTAGAGATGCATCGATTAAACTGATTAATGATGCGAATAAAGGAGGAAAAGTAATAGGTGTGGTGTCTCAAAAGGATGAATCTGTTGAAAATCCAACAGCAAAAGACATTTATAAAACAGGTACTGTTGCTCGCATCTTAAAAGTGCTAAAAATGCCTGATGGTAACACAACTGTTATTATACAAGGTAAAAAGCGATTTGCGATCAATGAAGTGATTTCAGAACAGCCTTATTTAACGGCTACAATTTCTGATATTCCTGAAGCAAAACCAGCAAAAGAAAATGAAGAGTTTAGAGCCATTATAGATTCTATTAAGGATTTATCTTTAGACATCATTAAAGAAAGTCCAAACATTCCTTCTGAAGCGAGTTTTGCGATTAAAAATATTGAAAGCGATTCGTTCTTAGTCAACTTTGTATCGTCTAACATGAATCTTAAAGTAGAGGAGAAGCAAGAATTATTAAAGATTAATGATCTTAAAGAACGTGCGCTTCAAACTTTAAAATTTATGAATCTTGAGTTTCAAAAATTGGAGCTTAAGAATGATATTCAGAATAAGGTTCAAAGTGATATGAACCAACAGCAACGCGAATATTTCTTACATCAGCAAATGAAAACCATTCAAGAAGAATTGGGTGGAGGAGTATCTTCTGGTGAAGAGATTGAAGATATGCGTGCACGTGCTAAGAAAAAGAAATGGGACGATAAAGTAAAAGAACATTTTGATAAGGAGTTGGCTAAAATGCAACGTATGAATCCTCAGGTGGCTGAGTATTCTATTCAACGTAATTATTTAGATCTCTTTTTAGATTTACCTTGGAATGAGTTTAGCAAGGATAAATTCGATCTAAAACGCGCACAGAAAATCTTAGACCGTGATCATTTCGGACTAGAAGATGTAAAGAAAAGAATCATTGAATATTTAGCGGTTTTAAAACTTCGTAATGATATGAAGTCACCAATCCTATGTCTTTACGGACCTCCAGGTGTTGGTAAAACGTCTTTAGGTAAATCTGTTGCAGAAGCTTTAGGTAGAGAATATGTGAGAATTTCATTAGGTGGTTTACGTGATGAAGCAGAAATCCGTGGTCATAGAAAAACCTATATTGGTGCGATGCCAGGACGAATTATTCAGAGTTTGAAAAAAGCACAAACCTCTAACCCTGTATTTGTATTAGATGAAATAGATAAATTATCTACAGGTAGCCAAGGTGATCCTTCGTCTGCAATGTTAGAAGTGTTAGATCCTGAGCAAAACAATGAGTTTTACGATAATTTCCTAGAAATGGGGTACGATTTATCTAAAGTGATGTTTATTGCGACGTCTAATAGCATGAATACCATTCAGCCAGCATTAAGAGACCGAATGGAAATCATTAATGTTACAGGGTACACTATTGAAGAAAAAGTAGAGATTGCTAAACGTCATTTATTACCAAAGCAATTAAAAGAACATGGTTTAGATGATAAAGCCTTAAAAATTGCGAAGCCACAGCTCGAAAAAATTGTTGAAGGTTACACACGTGAATCTGGAGTTAGAGGCTTAGAAAAACAAATTGCAAAAATGGTGCGTTATGCGGCTAAGAATATTGCAATGGAAGAGGAGTATAACATCAAGATTTCTAACGAAGATGTTATTGAAATTCTAGGAAGCCCAAGAATGGAGCGCGACAAATACGAAAACAATGATGTTGCCGGAGTTGTTACAGGTTTAGCTTGGACGAGTGTTGGTGGAGATATTTTATTTATAGAATCTATACTATCAAAAGGAAAAGGAACCTTATCTATTACAGGAAATTTAGGTAAAGTAATGAAGGAATCTGCCACTATTGCTATGGAATACATTAAGGCAAATGCAGATGAATTTGGTATTGACCCAGAGGTTTTTGGGAAATATAATGTACACATTCACGTGCCAGAAGGAGCAACTCCAAAAGACGGTCCAAGTGCAGGTGTTACTATGTTAACTTCTTTAGTATCTTTGTTTACACAACGCAAAGTTAAGAAGAGCTTAGCGATGACAGGTGAAATTACGTTAAGAGGTAAGGTGTTACCTGTTGGTGGTATCAAAGAAAAAATCTTAGCAGCCAAACGTGCTCGTATTAAAGAGATTTTACTTTGTGAAGATAACCGAAGAGACATTGAGGAAATTAAACCTGAATATTTAAAAGGTTTAACGTTTCACTATGTTAAGGATATGAGTGATGTTTTAAAACTAGCACTTACAAAGCAAAAAGTAAATAATGCAAAAAAGCTTTAAACTAATATTGACATTTTTAATAAGTTTTACTTCGTTAATGAGTGTATTTGCTCAAAACGAAGTAAAATTTAAAGATGTTATATTAGATGGAAAGCCTGCAAAATTAAATATAGTTACAGGGGAAATTACCCTTGTGAAATTAGAAGATAAAGTGGTTGAGACCAAAATAGATTCGGTTGAAACAAAACCCATATTGGTTACTGATTCTAGTATTATTAAGACGTCAAAACCTATAGATGTTGATTCTGATTTTCATATTGTAAAAGAAGGAGACAATTTATTTCAATTATCTATAAAGTATAATACGAGTTTAAGCGAATTAAAAAAAGCAAATAATTTAGAGACGACACTTATAGAAGTAGGACAAAAATTAAGAGTCCAAAATTTTGATACAGTGACTAAGGAAGAGCAATCATTAGTATGGATTGTTACGAAAGGTGACAATTTATACAGAATTGCAAAAGAAAAAGGAACAACAGTAAAAGCGCTTATGCGCATTAATGGCTTAAAGAGTGATGTTATTAAAATCGGTCAAAAGTTGCAATTAAAATAGAAAATTAACACGCTCAAAAAATAAAAAAATCATATCATCGTTTTAAGATAGATTTAGTTATTTTGCAAAATCTATGATTAAGAGGATTACCACCTTATTTTTAATGCTTTCGGCTCTACCATTGTTCGCGCAATTGGGTGGGGAAGCGACTTACCAGTTTTTGAACTTAGTATCATCGCCAAGGCAAGCCGCTTTAGGTGGAAAAATAATTACCAACTTCGACCACGATGTAACCGAAGCACTTTACAACCCAGCGTCTATTAATTACAAAATGAACAATCAATTGGCTGTAAATTATTCCAACTATTTAGGAGGTATAAGTTACGGTACAGCTGCGTATGCTTACACTTGGGATAGACGATTACAAACCTTTCATTTTGGTGTAACTTATATTAACTATGGAAGTTTTGATGGTTATGATGTTAATGGAAATTCTACTGGAACTTTTAGTGGAAATGAAACAGCGATATCTGCAGGGTACAATTATAAAATTCCATATACGGATTTTTATATTGGAGCCAATGTTAAAGTGATTACATCGGCATTAGAACAATACAATTCAGTAGGTGGCGCCCTAGATTTTGGTGCGATGTATATTAACGAAAAGCTCGATTTTCATGCTGCGTTAACCGTAAGAAATATAGGAACTCAGTTTTCAACTTACGCAGGTCAAAACGAACCATTACCATTTGAAGTTAATTTTGGAATGTCGCAAACTTTAGAAAATGTGCCTTTGCGATGGCATTTAACTTTAGAGAATTTGCAAAAATGGCCAATAGCAGTATCTAATCCAGCACGTGCTACAACCGATTTAGATGGTAATCAAACAGAAGAAAAAGTTGGGTTTTTAAATAAAGGATTACGACATTTAATTTTGGGTGCAGAGTTATTTCCAGAAGGTGGTTTTAATGTTAGATTAGGGTATAACTTTAGACGAGCAGAAGAATTACGAATAGAAGACCAAAGAAACTTCTCAGGACTCTCTGTAGGTGTTGGAATTAAATTAAACAAAATGCGTTTTAGTTATACGCATGCAAGATATAATGGAGCTTCAAATTCTAGCTTTTTCGGACTTCAAATAGATTTACAATAAATATGAGTAAAATAATTATCGCCATAGATGGATTTTCATCTACAGGAAAAAGTACGGTAGCTAAACAATTAGCAAAAAATCTGAACTATATCTATGTAGATACCGGGGCCATGTATAGAGCGGTGGCTTATTTTGCTTTAGAAAATAACTTAATTGGTGATGGTTTTTTTAAAGAAGATGATTTAGTAAATAGGTTAGAAGACATCCGTATTACATTTAAATTTAATGAAACAGCAGGTTTTGCTGAAGTTTATTTAAATGGAGAAAATATCGAAGCGGCAATTAGAACGCTTAAAATTTCTAAATACGTTAGTCCTGTAGCTACGTTGTCTGCAGTAAGACGAAAGTTAGTAGAGCAACAACAGCTCATGGGAAAAGATAAGGGCATTGTAATGGATGGCCGTGATATCGGAACTGTAGTTTTTCCTGAGGCTGAATTAAAAATCTTTATGACCGCTTCTGCGGAAACAAGAGCCAAACGACGTTATAAAGAGCTGACTGATTGTGGTCACGAGTTGAGCTATGAAGATGTTTTAGAAAATGTAACAACTAGAGATCATATCGATTCTACACGAGAAGATTCTCCTTTAGTAAAAGCAGAGGATGCTATTGAAATTGATAATTCAGATTTGACGATTGAAGAGCAGTTAGATACCATTGTAGGTTTGGCTGAAGCGTTGATCTCTAAATAACAGTAGAATAATCTCTTTACCTTTATTAAGGTACATCTATATAATTAACAAAATAAGAACAACATGAAAAACAGACTTGTTTTAATAGTATTGTTAGTTACCGTGTTTGGTTGTTCTGATGACGAATTTTCTTCTGTAAATAAAATTGTTGATGAATGGAAATTAACTGAAATACGATATTATACCTCTTCAGGAAATTCCATAATTGCTTATTCAGATGTTAATATTGTTTATGACTTTCGCAACGATGGAACCTTGGTAGTGTCAGGAGTAGAACAAGGTATTTACAACAATGGAACATACGAGTACGAGATAGAAGAAGGAGTGGTAGAAGGTATTTCTGACTTAGTTATTTTTACTGTAAAAATAGATCAAACGTATTGGGCCTATGATTTAACTAATGGTATAATGAAATTAGGATTATCTCATGTTGATGGACCTGATTTAATATTTGAGAGAAACTAAAAAAGCGACTTTATTAGGATACTAGTTGTAACCCAATAAAGTCGCTTTTAAAATTTTTAATGATCTAATTACAAATTAGGAATAATTAATTCCTGACCAGGATGAATTACATCCGGATTCTTTAAAATGTCAGTATTCGCTTGGAAGATTTTCTGATATTTACCAGGCTCTCCATAATATTGCTTAGCAATTTTCCCTAAAGTTTCACCAGAAGCAACGGTATGTCTTGCGTACACAGATTCGTCTGCCACTTTAATATCTGCCATAATATCAGTTGGGTTATCACCACCTGCTTCTTTAATCTTGTCCCAGATTAAGTTTTTATCGTATTGTGTAGCTGCAGTTCCTGTTACTTGAAGTACACCATCTTTTTCATTAACATCTCCATTTTGGATGTTTAACGTTTCACCTAAGTCTAAAACGTCTTGGTATTTAGCTCTAACCATTTTTATAATTTTTTAAAATATTAATACTCTCGTAAATATACCAATTTATGTGCTAATTTTTAGTGTTCTAAGCCTCAAATTGATACCCTATTATTTTAGACACATATATTAATATAAAGTCACATCATTTAGTGTTTGGTTTTCAGAATAATATATAGTACTTTTGCACTCCTTTTTAGCGAATTAAAGAAAGTAAGGAAAGGGATAAAACAAAACTAATAATAACTTCTGTAGATTTTTCGCAAATCTTTCAAAATGTACAGAATACAAATTTTTATTCAGCACACATGTCTGAAAAAGAAACAAACCAAGCTGAAGTTGAAGCAACTGAAGCAACTCAAGCAGTAGCTCCAGTAGTATCTGAAGCTCAAGCTAACCCAGAAAAATTCTTAAAAGAATTCGATTGGCACAATTACGAAGAAGGAATTGAGCAAGTAGCGGATACTAAATTAGAAGAATTTGAAAAATTAGTATCAGAAAATTTCGTTGACACTTTAGATGACGAAGTTGTAGAAGGTACTGTAATTACTATCACAGATCGTGATGCAATTATTGATATTAACGCAAAATCTGAAGGTGTAATTTCACTTAACGAATTTCGTTACAACCCAAACTTAGCAGTAGGTGATAAGGTTGAAGTATTAATTGATGTGCGTGAAGATGCAACAGGTCAATTAGTATTATCTCACAGAAAAGCGCGTGTAATTAAAGCATGGGAACGTGTTAATAATGCACACGATACAGGTGAAATTGTAAACGGTTTTGTAAAATGCAGAACTAAAGGTGGTATGATCGTTGACGTATTTGGTATAGAAGCATTCTTACCAGGTTCTCAAATTGATGTGAAGCCTATTAGAGATTACGATCAGTATGTAAACAAAACTATGGAGTTTAAAGTTGTGAAAATCAACCACGAATTCAAAAATATAGTAGTGTCTCATAAAGCGTTAATCGAAGCTGATATTGAAGAACAGAAGAAAGAAATCATTGGTCAACTAGAAAAAGGACAAGTATTAGAAGGTATTGTAAAAAATATTACTTCTTATGGTGTGTTTATCGATTTAGGTGGAGTAGATGGTTTAGTTCATATTACAGATTTATCTTGGTCTCGTATCAACCATCCAAATGAGATTGTTGAGTTAGATCAGAAATTAAATGTTGTAATCCTTGATTTTGATGAAAACAAATCTAGAATCCAATTAGGTCTTAAGCAATTATCTAAGCATCCTTGGGAAGCTTTAGGTGAAGGCGTAAAAGTTGGAGATAAAGTAAAAGGTAAAGTTGTAGTTATCGCTGATTACGGTGCTTTTGTTGAAGTTGAAGAAGGTGTAGAAGGCTTAGTTCACGTAAGTGAAATGTCTTGGTCAACACATTTACGTTCAGCTCAAGATTTCGTATCTGTTGGAGATGAAATCGATGCTGTTATCCTAACTTTAGATAGAGAAGATAGAAAAATGTCTCTTGGTATTAAGCAATTAACACCAGATCCATGGACTGACATCACTACTAAGTATCCTGTAGATTCTAAGCATACTGGTATTGTACGTAACTTTACAAACTTTGGTGTATTTGTTGAATTAGAAGAAGGTATCGACGGATTAATTTATATCTCAGATTTATCTTGGACTAAGAAAATTAAGCATCCATCTGAGTTCTGTAACGTAGGTGATACTTTAGATGTAGTTGTATTAGAGTTAGATGTAGATGGACGTAAATTATCTTTAGGTCATAAACAAACTACTGATAACCCTTGGGACAAGTACGAAACTGAGTTCGCTTTAGGTACAGTACATAAAGCTGCTATCACTGAAATGGTAGATAAAGGAGCAACAATTGATTTTAACGAAGATATCGTTGCCTTTGTACCAGCACGTCATTTAGAAAAAGAAGATGGTTCTAAAGTCGCTAAAGGTGAAGAAGCTGAATTCAAGATCATTGAATTTAATAAAGAATTCAAACGTGTTGTAGCATCTCATACAGCAGTATTTAGAGAAGAAGAAGCTAAAATCGTTAAGCAAGCTGTTAGAAAACAGGAAGCTCAAGCGGCAGAAGCTAAACCAACTTTAGGTGATGCAAATGATGCTTTACAAGCGCTTAAAGATAAAATGGACGGGAAGAAATAATCCCAATTCCTTTGAAAAAAGGAATCTCATTAATCTATAATTTAAAGCCTCTCGATTTTTCGAGAGGCTTTTTTTATGCTATAGATTAGTCTGCCATGCAACACACTGCCTTTGCAATAAAAAAGCATTGCCAACAAAATAATTTATCCTAACTTTGTAAGGCAACAACGTTTGGAAACTATATGAGTCAGAAAGTACTACTTAACTCTAAAGAAGTCAATATTACCCTTCACAGATTGGCTTGTCAACTCATTGAAAATCATGATGATTTTTCTGAAACCGTATTAATCGGTATTCAACCAAGAGGAAAATTTTTAGCAGATCGTTTAGCGCAAATGCTCACTAACGATTATAAGATAAAAAATATTCAACTCGGTCACTTAGATATTACGTTTTTTAGAGACGATTTTAGAAGAGGAGACAAACCGTTAGAAGCCAACACTACCCATATAGATTTTATAGTCGAAGATAAAAATGTCGTCTTTATAGATGATGTTTTATATACAGGCCGAAGCATAAGATCTGCCTTAACAGCAATTCAATCTTTTGGAAGACCAAAAGACATTGAGTTATTAACATTAATAGACAGACGTTTTAGTAGACATTTACCAATTCAGCCCAATTATAGAGGACGACAAGTAGATGCTATTGATAATCAGAAAGTTATTGTAAAATGGGTTGAGAATGAAGAAGAAGATGCCGTTTACTTAGTTGATAAGTAGAAGGTTAGTTTGACATTGAAGTTGAAGTTGAAAAAGATAATTTTGACAGAAGACAGAAGACAGAAGATGAATTAGAATAAGATAAAATGAATTTCGAAGAATTAGAATCATTCAAATTTGAAAAAACGGAAGTAACAGATAGTGTTATTATAAGTTTTGGAACATTCAATGGAATTGATGAAATTCACGCTGTAGATATTAAGCTTTTTGATGAAATTCCAGAAGAAATAGGGCGACACGACGGACACATAGTAACCATGGAAGATGATACAGAAGGTCAATTTTTCACCTATGGAAATAACGCTGAAGAACTGTTTAAAATAATGAAACCTATTTTAGATGAATTTGACTTCTTGAAAAATGCGGAAGTTTATTTAAGCTTTACAGATAATAATAAAATAGTTAGAAATTTAGAATTTAAATTAAGCGCGAGTTAACTGAACACTGATACTGAAAACTGAATACTATTAATTATGAGCGAATTAAGTGTCAATCACTTACTAGGAATTAAATATCTTACAAAAGAAGATATCGACCTTATTTTTGAAACTGCCGATCAGTTTAAAGAGGTTATTAATAGACCCATAAAAAAAGTACCATCACTTAGAGATATTACTATTGCGAATCTATTTTTTGAAAATTCAACGCGAACAAAATTATCTTTTGAGTTGGCAGAAAAACGATTGTCAGCAGATGTAATTAATTTTTCGGCTTCACAATCTTCGGTAAAAAAAGGAGAAACGCTTATCGATACCGTTAATAATATCTTATCTATGAAAGTAGATATGGTGGTTATGCGTCATCCAAATCCTGGAGCTGGTGTATTTCTTTCAAAACACGTTAACGCAAGTATTATTAATGCAGGTGATGGAGCACATGAACACCCTACACAGGCCTTATTAGATTCGTATTCAATTAGAGAGAAATTAGGGAGTGTTAAAGGCAAGAATGTTGTTATCGTTGGTGATATTTTACACAGTCGTGTAGCGCTTTCAAACATTTATGCATTACAATTACAAGGAGCTAATGTTATGGTTTGTGGACCTAAAACCTTGCTGCCAAAATATATTAAAGATTTAGGGGTTAAAGTAGAAACTAACCTCAAAAAAGCGTTGGAGTGGTGCGATGTCGCTAATATGCTACGCGTACAGAACGAGCGTATGGATATTAGTTATTTTCCTTCTACAAGAGAATATACACAACAATTTGGAGTTACTAAAGAACTATTAGACAGCTTAGATAAAGAGATTGTAATTATGCATCCTGGACCAATAAATAGAGGGGTAGAAATTACAAGTGATGTCGCAGATTCTAAACAAGCCATTATCTTAAATCAAGTAGAAAATGGAGTTGCAGTTAGGATGGCAGTGATTTATCTTTTAGCGTCTAAAATAAAACAATAAGATATGATAATAGATAGAGATGGTAACATTGCCATAATTACACAAGAAACAGCAACTGTAAAAACACTAGTTCATAATATTGAACAAGCTTACGATACATATAAAAATGATCATCTTATTGTAAATTTATCGAGTTTAGATAAAATTACATTAGAAGATATAATAGAGTTTTTACGATTAAGTAATAATCATAGAGGCGACAAAAAGAGTTTTGTTATTGTATCTGAAAAGGTGGATTTAAATCAAATGCCAGACGAAATAGTTGTCGTACCAACCATGAAAGAAGCTTTTGATATTATTGAAATGGAAGATATTGAACGCGATTTAGAATTGTAAAAATAGCGTTCGACTTTAAAGTGTTTATAACCTATATCTAACGATTAAACCGCTTATGAGCTTCACAAAAATTAATTAATGAAATTAACCATTCTCGGCTGCCATAGTGCCACTCCAGGTATTAATAGCAACCCAACGGCTCAGATATTAGAGATTAAGAACCATATGTTTTTAATTGATTGTGGAGAAGGTACGCAAGTACAATTGCGACGAAACAAGGTTAAGTTTTCGAGGATTAAACATATTTTTATCTCACATCTTCATGGAGATCATTATTTTGGTTTGATTGGGTTAGTGAATACATTTAGTCTGTTAACTAGAGAAACAGAACTTCATATTTATGCACCAAAAGGCTTAAAGGAAGTTATATTACTTCAAATGAAGCTATCTTCGAGTTGGACAAAATATCCACTTATTTTTCATGAATTAGATGCTAATGAGTCCGAATTAATTTATGAAGATGATAAAGTGGAAGTTCATACCATTCCATTAAAACATCGTATTTACACTAATGGATTTCTGTTTAAAGAGAAAAAAAATGATCGTAAAATTGATATTAATTTAGTTACTGAAGCTAATATTGATAAAGCATATTTCAGAAAGTTAAAACAAGGATTTGATGTAGAGAATGAAGATGGAGTATTAATTAGTAACGAAAAGGTTACTAAAGATCCATTACCAACCAAAAGTTATGCTTTTTGTAGTGATACTATTTATAATGAAGACATAATACCAATTATTAAAGACTGTACTGTTTTGTATCACGAATCGACATTTTTAGATAAAAACGAATCGCTATGCATTCCCACAAAACATAGTACAGCTAAACAGGCAGCTACAATAGCTAAGAAAGCCAATGTTGAAACTTTAATCTTAGGACATTACTCTACGCGATATAATGGTTATGATGACTTTAAAACGGAAGCTAAAACCGTGTTTGAAAACACACTATTATCTAAAGATGGTAAAACGTTTAATTTTGATTAATATCAGTTTTAAACTCTTTTAAATTCATAATCCAACCTATAGCTTCCTCTATATTTTTACAACGTTTTAGGCTTTTATTAAAAAATTTCTTTTCTAAAGAAGCATTTAAGTAACTAAAGTTAGAGTACGTCACAATAGCCGACGCTACAAAAGCATCATAGTCTTTATTAAAATCTACCCAAAGTTGTGGATCAAAAGAATACGAGTTAAAACGATTAGCGATATAGCCTATTTTAATGCCTTTAGAAATGAGGTTACTAAATCTAGAAATTAACTCACTGGCAATTTTATGATCAACATGTATACCTTCATTAAATTCAGATAATAAAAAATATTCTGTTACGTATACGGTGCCAAAAGAAAACGCTTCTTTTTTATAAGCTAATTGCTTAGAATATTTACAGTCTTCAAACTTCATTTATATATTTTAATCCTTAAATTTATAGTGAAAATTGCGATGTAAAAAATAATAGAAGGAGAAAAAATAAAATAAAAACGTAATGGATGCAGACTTAGGTAATTATAGAAAATCTTACGAAAAAGGTGAGTTATTATTAAATAGTGTACCAGAAAATCCGATTGAGTTGTTTAGAGATTGGTTTATAGAAGTAGATACTCATTTTAATGTGGGAGAAACGAATGCCATGACCATTTCTACTGTAGGTTTAGACAGTTATCCAAAGAGTAGAGTAGTGCTACTTAAAAAGTACACACACGAGGGGTTTATATTCTATACCAATTACAACAGTGAAAAAGGTAAAGCTATTGCAGATAATCCTAATGTGTGTTTATCTTTCTTTTGGCATGCTGCCGAGCGACAGGTTATTATTAAAGGTAAAGCCGAAAAAATTTCAGAAAATTTAAGCGATGGTTATTTTGAATCGCGACCAAGAGGTAGTCAATTAGGAGCTATTGTTTCTAATCAGAGTGAAGTGGTTGCAAATAGACATGAATTAGAAAGTAAACTACAAGATCTTGAAGCTGAATTTGAAGGTAAGGATATAGAACGCCCTAAAAATTGGGGCGGATTTATAATTAAACCCGTAGAGCTAGAATTTTGGCAAGGTAGACCCAATAGGCTTCACGATAGAATCCGTTACCAACTTCAAGAGGATTATAATTGGAAAATTGAGCGTTTGGCACCGTAGTCTATAGATGACGTTATAATAATTGTAACAGTTTAATTTGACCCTACAGATTAGGTAAGTTAATATGTTTGAATATCGATGAAATACAATTATTAGGTGTTGAAAAACATATTTTTTGTGTTCGAAAACGTATTTCATCGATGATTTACATTAAATTTCGATTAACGGCGTGTTGTTTGTCGATTTTAACATTTTCTTAACAGTTTAACTTAGCTGTGTGGTTAATTTAGCAGTCCCAAACCTAAATAACCTACATTATGAAAGCAGCTAAACTCTTGCCACTTTTGGCTATTGTTGCCCTTTTTACTTTTACGTCTTGTGCCAAAGACAACACAGAAGAAGAAGCCCTAAATTCAATTGAAGTTCCTGTTGCACCTCAAGCTAAATCCATAGAGATTGAAATTATGGAGCTTATTAATGCATATCGCATTAACGAAGGATTAAATGCTCTTAATAATCATAATACGGTTAAAGCTGTGGCCTCTACACACACCGAGTATATGATTGAGGTTAATAACGTATCTCATGATAATTTCTTCCTAAGAAAACAAAGTTTACAGGCTAATGCAAATGCTAATATCGTTACTGAAAATGTTGGTTATGGTTTTAGTTCTGCAGAATCTGTTGTTAATGCTTGGATAGCTAGTCCTAGTCATAGAGATAATATTGAAGGTGATTATACCGATTTTGATGTCTCAGCAGAACAGAATAGTGCAGGGAAGTGGTATTTTACCAATATTTTTATTAAGCGCTAGTTTTCTTTCTGTAAAAGAGTATTTACTATTTTTCGAACAACACTTTAGTTTTTATAAAAGGAATTGCATAATATTTCTTTTTAAAAACAGATTTCCGAGAGTGCTTAGACCAGTTATTGGAACGAAAACGCGTAAACTTTAATTCTTTTTTACCTTGAGTATGCAGAATACTGGGCGTTGTTAAGTACAGTGAATTGATGATTTCAATATGGTCTGGCTTTATAGTTTCTATACCAACAAAAATTCCTTTTATACCGAATGGAATAGCTTTATCTTCTAAATCTATTTTATAATTCTTAGTGTCTTTTTCGGGCTTAATAATGATGCTTTCATAATATATGAGCTCTTCCGAAAAACCAAAATCATGTACATTATAAAAAACTAAGCGATAATACGTTTCATAGAGGTCTCTACTTGAATCTCTAAATTTCAATTCTACTGCAATCAATTTACCGTTTTTTTGCTTTGGTTTTTCTATTAACGTGGCTATTTCATAACCAAAAGGTATAGATGTAGGAAATACTTGTTTTCTCTTACTCGTAGAAAGATTGGTCTTGTGCTTATTATATTGTTTCGTTTTACTTAAAACTAGAACGTCATTTAGGGTTTCTACTTTTGGTAATAATTGAATGTTTAACACATAATCATTTGACTGTTATAGCCAGTTAATGCTATGCTTTATTTATAAGCACCAATCAATGATGACTATCAAGGGATCTTTAATTAATTTTAGAACTATCTAAATTAAGAGTCCCATCTATATTAGTTTAAACTCCGATCATGTATTCTTAATAACTAAGTTCGCGTAAGCTAATTGATACTTGCTTAGGCTGTCTGTAACGCATTCTTTTATAGTTTTTGAATAAGGATAGGGTTTGGTGTTATAGCTAAGCGTAGTCCTATAATTTTCATTTAGGATATTTTAATTTCATGTCAAAATTACTTTCTTTACATACTTTTCTATTAAAATGGTATGATTTTTTTAGACATAAAAAAAGAGCAAACTTATAAAGCTTGCTCTTTTTAATTTTTAAGAAAGTGATATTTACTTCTTGTCTCTATCTATGATGTAGAAGTACGAACGTCTATTTAACTGATGTTCTTCTGCTGTACATTTAGAATTATTTCCGCAATCATTTAAAAGTTGTGTTTCACCATAACCAATTGCACTTTCTATTCTTTCAGGACCGATATCTCTAGATAAAAGGTAGTCTCTAGTAGATTTTGCACGACGATCAGATAACTTTAAGTTATAATTATCGCGACCTCTACTATCTGTATGAGATTCGATTTTAATAATCATTTCAGGATGCTTACGTAATACATCAACTATATTTTCTAATTCATATTCAGCATCTGTTCTGATGTTAGATTTATCAAAATCAAAGAATATTGGATTAATAACAATCTGATTGTCCATAATTAACGGTCTCAACGATAAATCTAATTCATTTACTTTTTCATTCTCATTAGTCGTTGTAACAGTCCCTTTATCATCTACGTAATCTGTCTTAGATCCTAGTATGGTGTATGTTTTTCCACATTCAACATCAAAAGTATACGATCCATCATCGGCAGTAATAACCTCTTCTAATATTTTACCGGTTTCGTCAATAAGTTGCACTGTAACACCGCTTAAAATAATATCTGTTCTCTTTTCTCTAGCGATACCTGTAATTTGCTGACGACACTCTGTTACTGAGTAACTATAGATATCATCACTTCCTTTACCTCCTAGTCTGTTTGAAGAGAAATAACCTTTTTGAGTTTCACTGTTAATGAAATAAGCAAAATCATCGTAACCACTATTAAATGGGGCACCAATATTAACCGGAGCTTTTGTAGCGTCTCCTTTCAATATGTTAGATTGAAAAATATCCAAAAGACCTAAGTTTAAATGACCATCTGAAGAAAAGTAGAACGTATTATCATCGCTAATAAATGGGAACATTTCTCTACCTTCAGTATTAATATCATCACCTAAATTTTGAGGCTCACCATAAGTGCCATCTTCATTTATGACTACTGAATAGATATCCGTTTGTCCTAAACCACCGTCTCTATCAGATACAAAGTATAAGGTTTTGTTATCTGGACTTAATGCAGGGTGACCAGTTGAATATAAATCATCATTAAATGGTAATTCTTCAACATCTGACCATTGCTCGTCTACTAAAGTAGCTTTGTAAATTTTAAGATGTGTTGTACCTTCCTTATCGTATTTTAATCTATTACGCTTGGTTGTGTTATCTCTAGTAAAATACATTGTGTTTCCATCATTAGTAATGGCAACAGAAGCCTCATGATAATCTGTGTTTATACCATCGGCATTGATTTCAGAAGAAGCACCATAAGATTCAGAACCATCATCTTCAGTGGTAACGTCTAATTGGAATATATCTAAAAATGGCTCTTTGTTCCAATTGTACACTTTACTATCACTACTGCTTGAAGAAGCGAAATAAAGCGTATTGTTAAACATGTAAGATCCAAAATCAGAGTTCTCGGTATTGAAAGGTAAATTTTCAATCTGAACAATTAGATCATCGTTCTTAGAGTTTAGCTTATCAAAAATATCGACTTCATCAGGATTGTACCCTTTAAGTCTGCTATCTCCATGTTGAGCATCACTAAGTTTTTTAAACCACACATCGGCTTCTTTGTAATTACCGATACTTCTTAGAGATTGAATATATTTATAAATATACTCAGCATCAATGTCTTTATGTTCAGTTAAGGCTTTCTCATACCAATAAGCTGCTTTTTTAGAGTCAGAATTATTGTAATAAGCATCACCTAGTCTTGTTAATACGTGGGCGCTATTTGTTCCTTTTTCAACAGCTTTTTCGTACAATTCAATGGCTTTTACATAGCCATAATTCTCAAAAAACTTATCTGCTAATTTTGTTTGGGCAAAAGAGAATGCACTACTAAAAACTATAACGAACGCTAATATTTTGGTCTTCATAATGGGATCTTTTTAGAAATATCTAGGCGATTTAATACGTTTACTTTTAAAGACTTCAAACATCAATAATACTTCGTGTGTACCACTAGTGTAAGGTCTTATATCTGAAATTGGATATTCGTAAGCATAACCAATTCTCAGTTGTTTTGAGACTTGGAAATCTGCTATACCACCAATAGCTGCTGCATTTTCGTTAACTCTATACGCACCTCCTAACCAGACTTTATCATGGAATAAGAAGTTTGCAGAGATATCAAAAGATAATGGAGCACCATTTGTAGCCTTTAACAAAGCTGATGGTTTTAATTTGGTGTTTTCACTTAAATCAAAAACATAGCCACCAGTCGCATAATAACTAATACGTTCTAGAGCGACATAATCAACAGAACCACTACCACCGTTATTATAATCGGTATTTAATATTCTTGGAGCAGAAAGTCCAAGATACCAACGCGATGAATGTAAATATAAACCAGCACCAAAGTTTGGACTCCAACGATTAGAAACATCATTAAAAAACTGATCGCTTACTACAGAAGGATCATTCAATAACTCTTCATCTAAGCTGTAATGAGTAAGACCACCTTTAATACCAAATGCTAATTTTACAGTTTCACTAGCCTTAATTGTATAAGAATAATCGGCATAGAGGTATGAGAAATTTTCATAACCTAACTTGTCATTGATAAAGGAAACTCCTAAACCCATGTTTTCGTTACGTAATGGCGCATGTACCGATAGGGTTTGTGTTTCTGGTCCACCATCTAAACCAACCCATTGACTTCTATGTAAACCTACGACACTAAGTGTTTCTCTACTTCCTGCATAGGCAGGATTAATAGAAATAGTGTTAAACATATACTGCGTAAATTGAGGTAACTGTTGAGCAAAAGCTGTAGAAACACTCAAAAATAGTATCGCAATACTTATAATTTTTGATAACTTCATTGGTTAAGTTTTTTGTTAATTTGTTGCTACGTAGATAGGACCAGCGATTGGCTCTAATCCACTATTTTTTAGATTAATAATGTAATAATATGTACCAGTAGGAACTTTTCCAGAACTTCCAATTGAAGAACTGTGTGCTTCACCTCGCCAATCATTTAAGTAATTGTTAGATTTATAAATTTCTGCACCCCAACGATTAAATATTTGAAGCTCAATTACAAATCCACAATCTTCTATACCTGTAACTGTAAATGTTTCATTGTAAGCATCTCCGTTTGCAGTTACTGTTTTAGATATAACAACATCATCTTCACCACAAGCTAATACCACACAATCATCATCTAATGTAACGTTAAGTTCTATATCCGCAGGACAAGCAGCATCTGCAATTGAGTACATAAAAGTATACTCGCCAACTTCAGCAGAAGATGGGTCAAATAAGCTGCCATTAACAGTAGCATTACCAGAAACAACACTCCATGTTCCATTTTCATTAAAGTCACCAGATAACAGGTCGAATAAATTAAATTCAGAATCTAGAATACAACGATTAGCATCTGTGGCTTGCATTGTATTGGTTAATTCTACTGTAACTGTTTGTGTAAATAAAGCTTCGTTTCCACAATCATCAGTAACTGTCCATGTTCTTATAATATCATAGTTTTCTGAGTTATTGATTTGTGTTGATTCTTCGTTGAAGCTAACATCAATATCATTAGAACACGAATCTTCAAACACTAAACTTGGCACCTCAGGAATATTATCACACAAGACAGTTAAGGTCTCATCAAAAGCCGTAACAACAGTTGGTGCTGTAGTATCTTGTACGTTGATAAATTGCGTATGTACTGCGTCATTACCACAATCATCTGTAGTAGTCCATGTACGTTCAATAATGTAATATCCCATACAAGAACCATTAGTTATTTCCTCAGAGAAAGTAACTTCTGCAGTTCCACAGTTATCAGTTGCAGTTAATGTTTCAGCTGTAGGTACAGCGTCACATTCTGCATCTATATCTACTGGTAGAGTTTCATTAAAAGTTGGTGCAGTGGTATCTTGAACTGTAATCGTTTGAACAAATGTTGTGGTATTATCACATTCATCGGTTAAAGACCATGTTCTCGTAATAATAGATGAGCTTGGGCAAGAGCCATCAGCGATACTATCAGTAAAAACAGCTTCAAGGTTAGTAGCACAATTATCAGTTTCGTCCGTAACATCACCTGTTATAGATAGGTCTGTAACGTCTACATCACATTCAGTAGTGATATCAGCAGGCACACTAAATGTTGGTGCAGTTGTATCTTGAACAGTAATGGTTTGTATATGTATGGTTGTATTATCACAGTCATCAGCTAAAGTCCATGTTCTTGTAATAACTGACGCCCCAGGACAAGTACCTTCTTCAATACTATCTGTATAAGTAGCCTCAAGATCAACAGCACAATTATCTATAATGTCAGTGACATCACCTGTAATTGAAACATCAGTAATATCTACATCACATTCAATAGTGATATCTGCAGGACCAGTAAATGTTGGGGCCGTAGTATCTTGAACAGTGATAGTTTGTAATTTGGTTGTAGTATTATCGCAACTGTCGCTTAAAGACCAGGTTCTTAAAATAACATATGATCCTGGGCAAGATCCATCTTCAATACTATCCGTAAAGCTAGCTTTTAAATCAGTAGAACAGTTATCCGCTTCATCACTCACAAAACCTGTAATATATAGGTCTGTAGAATCATAATCACATTCAACTGTAATATCTTCAGGAACCGTAAATGTTGGATCGATAGTGTCGTTTAGTGTAATAATCTGTGTACACTCTGTACTATTTAAAACTGTAGTTTCATTGTTATCGCGTACTCCATTACCGTTGGTATCTTCATAAGAAGTAACAGTATAAGTACGTGTAATGGTTTGGTTACAAGTATTTTGGTTAGCGCTATTTTGAGCTGTAATTTCTATTATACCACAAGCGTCATCACCGATAATCCCATCTGCGTTACCTAATGCTTCAAATTCCTCAATAGAATAAGTAGTTTCAGTAGGTAGCTCTCCGTAGCAAGCTACAGTAGTCTCTTCGAAAGTAGGGCAGCTTACAATAAACTCACAACAAATAGCAGCTTCACCTGATAATGTAATGGTATTACAAGAATTTTCATCTTGAATATCTACATTATAAGGTTGGTCAGCAGGAATTGCATCTGATGTCCAAGTAAAAGTATCATTAACATTTGCGACCCAAGTACCAGGTTGTCCAATACCGATAGCAGTAAAAGGAGCAGAACCTGTAAATGTAGCAACGATTGTATATGTCGTATTATCATCTGAACATAATGTTACTTCTGTAGTTTCTAAAGTAACATCAGCGTTAATGCTTACTATTACCGCCAAACGTTCTAAGCTTTCACAACCTTCGGCAGAAGTTTGAGTAGCATAATAGGTGTTTCCATCTATTAAAGCTTCAGTAGCATCGATCGGGGATGTTTCCGTTTCAGTTGCATACCATTGAATTGTTTCACCTGTCACATTTAAGTCGGCAACTGTTGGGTTACTAGATTCGCAAAATTCTTGACTTGCATCTCCTGTAGGAGCATCAGTTGTATTTAAACTAACAGTTATAGATGCTGGCATAGATGGCGTTCCTATAATATCTGTAATAATATAATCTACAGAAGTTCCGGAAAAACCTGATACTGCTTCAAATGATACGACACCATCAACACTTACGGTAAATGTTCCTTGACCAGTAATTGTAACTGTACTAGTTGGTAATGATGTTATAGGATCAATAAATTGTACGCCCGTTATATCCAAATTATAAGTTCCTGCAGAATCATTGTCTAAAACATTAATTTCTATTTCTGCTGCTATTTCATCAGAAGTAACACAGATAGAATCACTAACTGCAACAGGAGCAATTAACTGAGAAGGACAACGCGCTCCGTCTCCAGGTTCAATATCAATTAAATCACCATGATTCGTGGCTACTAAATTCCCAGTATGAGGTAAAGCTATTCTATAAATATTTCCTGAAGCATTGTTGGCAATGTACATGTTTCCAAGTGCATCCATATAAGCTGTTCCAAAAGCGTTGGTTGTTTCTGAACTTAAACCCGTTACTAAACCAAGATCATCTATAGTATTACTAGTAACATTAAAGCGTAATAACTTTCTATTACTTGTACTTGTTACCATATATATGTTACCGTCTGCAGGGCTAACTACGATGTCATTAACAGAAACAGGATAATTTAATAACGTAGTTGATGTTAAATAGTTTGGACTAGATGGATTTAAATCAATAGCAACGAATTTACTCTCACCATGTAGAAATAAAATGCCATTTGCATTGATATCACCAGAACTGTAATCTCCAACAGTAAATGGTCCTACAATAGGTAGAAATTCTACATTAGCTGAGGCATCAATTTTTACGATGTTGTTAGTGTTTTGTTGTATTCCATAAATATTATTGTCTAATACATTGTAACCAATTCCATTAACAAATTGAGATGTAGAAGCATCTGTTATTAACGGTGCCTTTATTAAGGTTTGTGCATGTGTTGCTAAATCATAAGAGTATAATCCGGAAACAAAATCACCTTCACCGTTTCTTTCGTTAACAATAATATAAGCAAAACCATCGTCACAATCAAAAGGAGTATTTAAGCATTCAGCTGGAGACGCTCCAGTTAAAGTAAGTGAACCACAATTGTCTTGAATAGTAACATTGTAAGTTTCAATTATACTTTCAATAGGACTAGATACCCAAGTAGTTGTGCCGTCATTGTTATCTGTAAAAGTACCTGGTTGTCCATCTCCAGAAGCTGTAAATGGTGCTGTACCAGTAAATGTAGCTTCAATAGTGTATAAGGTTCCATTAACAACGGTACAGCTTGTTTCTTGTTGAGAAACCAAAGCGATTTCAGTACTGTAATTAACTGTAACAGCTAATCTCTCGGTACTTTCACAGCCTTCCGAACTTGTTTGAGATGCATAATAGATATCTCCATCGCTTAACGTTGCATCTGAATTTAATGGGGTAGTGCTATTTGCATCAGCATACCAAATGATGTTATTTCCAGTAGCATCTAAGTCTGCTACCGTAGCATTTTCATCTTCACAAAATTCTTGTGTCGTTGCTCCTGTTGGTGCTGCAGTATCGTTTAAATTAATAGTTATAACCCCTGGTGTAGACGTAAAACCTATGACATCTAAAATTGTATATTCAATAGAGACACCTGTAAAGCTAGCTAAAGCTTCAAATGTAACGTCTCCATTCGATCCTAATGTAAAAGTACCCTGACCAGAAATTGTGACACTATTTGCCGGTAACGAAGTGTTAGGGTCAATGAGTTGTACAGAATTTTGATCAATTGCGTATGTACCTTCAGAGTCATTTTCAGCGACATTAAGTGTAATATTACTAATATCAGAAGTCACACAAATATCGTCTGCAATAGCAACTGGTTTAGTTGGTTGTGAAGGACAACGTGCACCATCACCCGGACTAACGCCTGGTAAATTACTATAGAAAGTTGCAGTTGTTCCACCTAAGTGAGGTGTTGCAATTTTATACGTATTACCTGATGAATTATTTGCAACATACATATTCCCTAGGGCATCCATGTAAGCAGTTCCAAATGAATTAGAAGATTCAGATTGTAGCCCTGAGACATTACCTAAATTTGTAATGGTATTAGTTACGGGATCAAATTCATATAATGATCTTGAACCTGAGCTTGTTAACATATACAACTTGTTGTTAACAGGGCTAAACGCCATATCATTAACAGAGTTAGAATGTTGTAAAACAGTGTTAGCTACTAAGTAATCTGAACTAGCTGGGTTTAAATTAATAGCTACAAACTTGCTGCTTCCGTACAAGTATAAAATTCCGTTCTCGTCAATATCTCCAGAGGCATAATTACTACCAGAGAAACCTGTGATGTCTAATAATTCTATATCACCGTTACGATCAATTTTAACAACTTTACTACTACCACTTAGTATACCATATAAGTAATTATCAACTATATTGTATCCAATGGCATTAATAAATTGAGACGTGTTAGTTTCAGCAATTATAGGATCCTTAATTAAGGCTAATGTATTTGTAGATAAATCAAATGAGTATAAGCCCGTAACGTTACCGTTAGGACTTGAAACATTTGTTAGAATATATCCAAAACCATCATCACAATTAAAAGCAACATTGGCTTGCCCTATGCTTGCTTTTTGTAAATCTGTATAATTTGAAGACTTATGAAGAAGAAAGGGCTCATTTTGGGAACTAAAAATTTCTGAAGGAACCTGCTGGGTTTTCAGTCCTTTATTATTAGTTGTCTTTAGTGTTTGACCAAAAGAATAAAAATTGACCATAACTAGAGTCATGATAAACACCAAACTCATTAGAGGTTTACGTGGTGTTTTAGATTTGGGATAGTATAAATGTTTCATCTTAAGCTTTTTTAAGTTAATCAGGTTATGATTGCTTTAAAATATGATTGTGAGTTATATAGGTTGTAATGTTGTTTTGAAAATAGAGTGGTGCGTAGTTTTGGTCAATGTTAATTCTTTTATTTAAGTAACTGAGATTTTCCGTTGTAGCAACTAGAGTCGAATTAAAACAGATTGTCGCTACATCATGGTCAGTAGTAGTACTAACCGCAGACAGACTGAAGTCTAGTTTACTCGATGATGAAAATCCTGACGCAATAAACATTATAGGTAAAATTATTTTCATATTTATAATTGATTAACAAATTTTATGGTCGCTTAGCGATGTCTTTTTTTTTGATAATGTAATACATCAATTATTAATCAAACATATATTATTATGTTCAATTGGGCAATCAAAATATTTAGAGGGAAGGGATTTTGGTGGTTAAATACCAAAGCATGGATTTATTAATATAGTTTTTAATTTGGGGTGTTTTACATTAATTTTACATAGCAAATTAACCTATAACTAAATTCATAGGCAAATAATAAAGTTAAAGCGGCAATATACTCGTCAAAACGGACATATGCAACGTTTTGTCGAAAATAATTACACTTAATCGATAAAGTATGAAAACGATTACACTAGTTAGACATGGTAAATCATCATGGGAATACGATGTTATAGATTACGATAGGCCTTTAAAACAAAGAGGTATTGAGGATTCTAAGTTGGTAGCTAAGGAGCTCTATATCAAAGATTGTGTTCCCAATATTATATTTTCAAGTCCAGCAAACAGAGCATTAAGTACGTGTAAAGTCTTCATGAAATCTTTAAAAATACCTGAAAATCATATAATTGTAAATGAAGATTTGTATGATTTTGATGGGGTAAATGTAATTAATTTCATAAAAAACTTATCGAATGACTTAAAAGAGGTTATGATTTTCGGTCACAATCATGCTTTCACGTCAATTTCTAATATATTTGGGGATACATTTATAGATAATCTTCCTACAAGTGGTTTAGTTAAAATTAATTTTGATATTGAAGATTGGAAAGACCTGAAACAAGGAACTACAGAGTATATTATAATTCCAAAGGATTTAAGAGAATGACAAAAGATAAAAACATTTATATAAATAGAGAGTTAAGTTGGTTAAAGTTTAATGAGCGTGTTTTGCAAGAAGCTGCAGACAAAGATGTGCCACTCATTGAGCGGTTACGATTTTTAGGTATTTTCTCTAATAATTTAGATGAGTTTTTTAAAGTTAGATATGCTACAGTTAAGCGTATTTACGAAGCAGGAAAAGGTGGTAAATCAGAATTAGGCGGTATTAAGGCAGGTGATCTTTTAGAAGAAATAACTAAAATTGTTATTAAGCAACAAAGTTATAGTTTAGAGATTTTAGATGAGATTGATATAGAGCTTCAAAATGAAAATATTTATGTCATAAATGAAACAGAAATTGATGACGATCATCACGAGTTTATCAAAAATTACTTTTATCAAGAAATAAGTCCAGCATTAGTAGTCATAATGCTTAACGAGGATGTTGCTCTGCCTGAACTTATGGATATTTCAGCTTATTTAACGGTGAAAATGTCTAGCAAAGAAAACAAAGATCAAGTGGCATTGATTGAGATTTCTACAGCAATGGATCGTTTTGTAGTGCTACCAAGTAAAAACGGTAGTAACTATATTATTATGGTCGATGATATTTTAAGGTATTGTTTAGATGATATTTTTAACATCTTTAAATATGACAGTATCAGTGCTCATATGATTAAGATTACTAGGGATGGTGAACTAGATTTTGATAGCGATTTGAGTAAAAGTTTTATTGATAAGCTTTCAGAAAGTGTTAAAGATAGACAAAGTGGTGCTCCTGTACGTTTTGTGTACGACATGAATATCGAACAGAAAACGCTAAATCTGCTTCTCAAATTAATGTCTATCGATGAAAAAGAGAGTCTTATTCCTGGTGGTAGATATCATAATCGTAGAGATTATATGAGCTTTCCGAGCTTGGGGAGAACGGATTTGCTTTACGCAAAGATTAAACCACTACCTGTAAAAGGATTAAGTCTAGAAGAGAGTATTTTTAAAACTATTGCTAAAAAGGATTATTTGGTTTATACGCCTTATCATACCTTTTCTTATATCGTTAAGTTTTTAAGAGAAGCAGCTTTAGATCCAAAAGTAAAAACCATAAAAATTACGATTTATAGATTAGCTCAAATATCTCATGTTGCTAGTTCTTTAATTAATGCGGCAAAAAATGGTAAAAAGGTTACCGTGTCAATAGAGCTTAGAGCTCGTTTTGATGAAGCAGCAAATATTACTTATGCTGAACAAATGCAAGATGAAGGTATTAAGATGTTCTTTGGTGTTACGGGCTTAAAAGTACATTGTAAAATGTGTGTTATTGAACGCGAAGAAGACTATAAATTAGTAAGATATGGTTTTATAAGTACAGGTAACTTTAATGAATCTACGGCTAAAATTTACACGGATTTTACCTTAATGACTGCAAGCCCAAAAATATTAAAGGAGGTCAATAAAGTGTTCGACTTTTTTGAAGTTAATTATAAAATCAATAGATATAAGCATCTCATTACGTCACCACATTATACGAAGTCTAAATTATTTGGTTTAATTGATAAAGAAATAGAAAGTGCCAAAAATGGCAAGCCTGCTTATATTAAACTTAAGATGAATAGCATAAGTAGCTATAAAATGATAGATAAGTTATATGAAGCGAGTAGAGCAGGAGTAAAAATACAAATGATTGTAAGAGGGATTTGCTGTCTGGTACCAGGAGTTAAAGGTATGAGTGAAAATATTGAAATTATTAGTATCGTTGATAAATTCTTAGAACACACACGTCTGTATATTTTTTCGAACCAAAACGATCCTAAAATTTACATTTCTTCAGCAGATTGGATGACTAGAAATATTGATAATAGGGTGGAAGTCAGTTGCCCAATCTATGATGAAGATATAAAAGTAGAGTTAAAACACTTGTTTGATATTTGTTGGAATGATAATGTAAAAGCAAGGATTATCAACGAAAATCAAGATAATACCTATCGAAGAAATGACAATCCTAAGGTAAGAGCACAATTTGATACGTATAAGTATTATTTAAATAATTTAGAAGGATAATTATGTTGAAGATACAGAAGTTTGCAGCTATTGATATTGGATCGAATGCCGTAAGGTTATTAATTTCTAATATCATAGAACAAGATGATGAACCCACAATTTTTAAAAAAAACTCATTAGTTCGTGTGCCTATTAGATTAGGTGCAGATGTATTTCTTAAAGGTGAAATTTCAGAATATAACCAAGAACGAATGATAGATACCATGAAAGCTTTTAGTCTTATTATAAAGTCTCATGGAGTGACGCGTTACAAAGCATGTGCAACATCGGCGATGAGAGAAGCTAAAAACAGTGCTCCTTTATCTGAAAAAATACTCGAAACGTGCGGTATCAGTATAGAAACTATTGATGGGGAAGAAGAGGCTGCTATAATTGCAGCAACCGACTTACAATCTTTTATAAACCCTAATAGAACCTATCTTTATGTCGATGTTGGTGGTGGTAGTACAGAGTTTTCAATCATTCACAATGGTGATAAAAAAATGTCTAAATCGTTTAAAATCGGAACTGTAAGATTACTAAACGATATTGTAAAGAGTGAAACCTGGCAAGAAGTAGAACATTGGATAAAAGAAAATACTAAACAATACGATAAAATAGAATTGATAGGGTCTGGTGGTAACATCAACAAGATTTTTAAAATATCGGGAAAAGATGTCGGTAAGCCATTAACCTATTTCTATTTAACAAGTTATTATAAAATGCTTCAGAACTATTCATACGAGGAACGTATAACGAAGTTAAATCTAAATCAAGATAGAGCAGATGTTATAATTCCGGCAACCCGAATATACCTGTCTGCTATGAAATGGAGTGGAGCAAAAGATATATATGTGCCAAAAATAGGACTTTCAGATGGTATCATAAAGAGCATGTATTATGAAACGGTATCGAGTGTTATAGTCTAGTTTTAAGGGATATTCATCCATTTGTCCGATTTTTCTCTATATAGACCTATTAATTGATCTGAAATTATTATTTAATTTATCTTCGTAATCTCAAATTGAAAATTATGAAAAAATACGTAGTTGCTTTATTGTTTGTTGCTTTTACATCTGTAGGAATGTCTCAAGATATTTTATATGGTGTTAGAGGAGCGTTAAATGTCTCTAATTTAGACTTTGAACCTGACGCTGATTTTGAAAACGAACACAGAAATGGTTTTGCCTTTGCTGGTTTTGCCGATTTTAGTTTGTCAGATAATTTGTCATTATTAACAGAATTACAATGGTCTGCTGAAGGTGCGAAAGAAAGAAACCTTAGAGCTGATTATCTTAAATTACCTATACTTCTTAGGTTTTCAATATCAGATAATCTTTTGTTAGGTGTTGGTCCTCAAATCGCTTTAAAGACGTGGGAATATGAAGATAGCTTTTCTACGTTTGTGTTTTCTGGAGTTGCTGGTGTTGAATATATGATTACAGACGAGCTATTCCTAGATGCAAGATATTATTACGGCATAACCAATATCTTAGATGAAGATTTAACAGATGTTGAAGCTAAAAATCACGTGATCCAATTTGGTTTTGGAATCAAAATGTAAAATACTGAACTTATAATACTGAAAAAGCCTTAACACATGTTAAGGCTTTTTTGTTATCTTAAAAATAAAATGGATTAACCGTGAATAGTTTCTTTGCTCCCTAAGTTACGCATAATATCAGCTTCAAAATTGAGAAGTTCTTCCCATTTTTGGTCAACGTCTTTACGGTCTCCATACTTTCTAGCAAAATTTAAAAACATTGTGTAATGACCAGCTTCGCTAATCATAAGCTTTTTGTAAAACTTGGCTAGTTTTTTATCTTCTAATTCTTCAGATAATAATCTAAAACGCTCACAGCTTCGTGCTTCTATTAGCGCTGCATATAATAATCTGTGGACTAATTGCGTCGTTCTGCTTCCGCCTTTTGGAAAAAACGTAATTAAAGAAATCACATAATCATCTTTACGATCTCTTCCAAGTGTCCAGCCGTTTTCTAATAATAAATCGTGTACCATTTTAAAATGGCTCATTTCTTCGTTGACGAGTTCTACCATTTCTTGTACTAACTCTGTATATTCAGGGAAACCGACAATTAATGAAATCGCTGTACTTGCAGCCTTTTGCTCGCAATAGGCATGATCTACTAAAATATCTTCAATATTCTTTTCAACGATATTAACCCATCTTGGATCGGTTGGTAATTTTAGTCCTAACATAATTATTTTACTTCAACTTGAACAATATTCGATTTTCCGTTTTCATTTATAAACAAGGTATGCAAAGCGTATTTATCAGATTCAGGAATAGCATGCATAATATCTATTAAGACCATATTTATATAGGTAGGGTCGTCGTTAACTTGTATAGATTTTAAAACTGCCAAAGTATCAAAATTATATAAATCAGAGCCGGCAACTAAATTGGCATTGTAATTAAAGTCTTTATTTACTTTTTTCTTGTCAAAGCTCTCATTGTAAATTAGTTTGTTGTCTTTAGTAACACTAACATCAAACTTGAAATTTCTATAGTGAGTTTGATAATTAATAGTGTCTTTTATCTTAGAAAAACGAACGGCATTAGACATGTCAGAATAGGTCTTTATCTTTACACGAAAACCATTACTCATTAAGGTGTCAATTTCTTGTTCTAAATAGGTTTCAGGGATATAAACATTGGTTTCAAAACTCACTGTTTTTTTGAATTCTGCAATGCTTTCAGATAGAGCCTGGCTTTGCGTTTTTCTGCCTTCACAGCTTGTGAAACCAATTATAGTAATGATTAAAAATGTGAGTAAATGTTTCATCTCATTAAATTTTTAAAAAATAGCTTATTTTTTATTTCTTTCTCTGATGGTTAAAACCATTAAAATAGCACTAGCGATAATAACAATTAAAGGTAGGTTTTTTTTTATTCATCTTATTATTTTTTAATGATTCCTAATATCAAAAATAATAATCAATTAGGTTAAAGTGAATAAATCACTAATATTAAGTTATATATCTAACCCAAACATCTGTCGTAACACTTCAATGTTCGGATTCTTATCTTTAAGCTTTTCGTATTTCTCTATTGGTGTAAAGGCATATTTCTTAGCAACCTCCTCATTAACTGTGATATCTAATTTAAGATCATAATTAAGAAGTTTTTTCTTCAAAAAAGCCATTAAAGGAAACTCAGCACGTTCTAATTCAATCTTATTTGTGTTATTAGAATAAGTTAAATAAAGTGTAGTGCCTTCTAGTTTAGGGTGATCCATTTGTAAAATAGACGCCATAATTTTTTCACCTTTCTTGTCCATCTGATCGGTGTAAAGTTTCCATGCCTCACTTAAAGCTTCTTGTGTTACAGGTTCTTTAGGAAGGTTTTCTTCATCAATAACCACTTCCATTTGGCGTAATTGATGCTCCTTCTTTTCTCTAATACTTTTTAAAGATAACCCTGAAGTTGACTTTTTAGGCTGATTTATAGATATTTTAGGAATAGCTACAGGTTCTGCCACTACAGAAACCGGTTCTTTCTTTGCTACGATTGGTTTTGTAGCAACAGAATTTTCAGATGGTTTCACATCCGTTTTGGGTTTCGTAACAGGAATAGGGGTAATACCTCTCGCTTTAAAATACGAAGGAGGAATTATGAAGTGCTTAAGATTTTTTTTTTCTCCATCAAAAGTGATAGAGGCAAGTTGCATAAGTGTTAACTCAACGAGTAAACGTTGATTTTTACTAGTCTTATATTTTAAATCACAGTCATTCGCTAACCGAATTCCTTCCATTAGAAAAGTATGTGTCGTTTTCTGCGACTGTTCCATATATTTTAGACTGGTATCTTCACCAACTTCTAACAACGGAATAGTTGCAGGATTTTTACAAACCATTAAATCTCTAAAGTGAGACGCTAAACCAGCGATATAATGATGACCGTCAAATCCTTTAGAAAGGATGGTATTGAATTGTATCAGTAAATCTGGAATTTTATTTTGTAAGATAAAATCGGTACTTGTAAAATAGGTTTCGTAATCGAGAACATTTAAATTCTCAGTAACGGCTTGTCTTGTTAAGTTTTTACCTGAAAAACTTACAACACGATCAAAAATCGATAAGGCATCACGCATGGCACCATCTGCTTTTTGAGCAATAATATGAAGCGCATCATCTTCGGCATCAATACCTTGTTCTTTTGCTATATATTTTAGATAATTCTTAGCGTCGGTAACGGTAATACGTTTAAAATCGAAAATCTGACAACGCGATAAGATGGTCGGAATGATTTTATGTTTTTCTGTCGTTGCTAAAATAAAAATACAATGTTTTGGTGGCTCTTCTAAAGTCTTCAAAAAGGCATTAAAGGCAGCTTGAGATAACATGTGTACCTCATCAATAATATATACTTTGTATTTTCCAACTTGCGGAGGAATACGAACTTGATCTGTTAAACTTCTAATATCATCTACTGAGTTGTTAGAAGCGGCATCTAATTCAAAAATATTAAAAGCAAAATCTTCATCTTCACTTGTATTGCCATCACTATTGATCATTTTAGCTAAAATACGAGCACATGTTGTTTTACCAACTCCACGAGGACCTGTAAATAATAAGGCTTGGGCTAAGTGATTGTTTTCAATGGCATTGAGTAATGTGTTTGTAATAGCCTGCTGACCCACAACATCCTTAAAGGTTTGTGGTCTGTATTTACGAGCCGATACTACAAAATGTTCCATCTTAGTGCTAAATTTAATTTGGCATTTCTTAAGACCAAATTTTGAGCATTACAAATTTAAGAATAACCATTTAAAAGCAGTTTATAAGGACTGAAATTTAACATGAGTTATTAACAATTTGTGTACTTTTGCGCCAAGTAGATCGCCTTATCGATTCTAAATTTATTTAGGGTAGGAAAGTCCGAACACCATAGTGCAATCATAGTGGTTAACAGCCATCCATCGTAAGGTGAGGAAAAGTGCAACAGAAAGTATGTACAGGTAATGCTGTAGTGAAACCAGGTAAACTCTATGTGGTGCAATGTCATGTATACTAACGTTTGAGCGTACACGCGCGATTGTTAGAGGGTAGGCAGCTAAAGTTTGCTGGTAACAGTAAGCGTAGATAAATGATAAGGGCTTTTTCTTTATTGGGAATTCATTTCCGAATAAGAAAATGTACAGAATTCGGCTTATAGATTTACTTAAATAAACAAGCTTCATGTTTTTAACATGAAGCTTTGTTTTTATAGCGTTTTTTAATGGGAATTAGCTTTTAGCTGAATAATCAAAAAAACTAAACATATTACCTCCATAGCCTTTGGAGTGCGAGTAATGTTCTAGCTGACTCAAATCAGTGTGTTTAGAATGCTCTACAACTAATACACCTTCGTCTTCTAATAATTCATTTTTAAATATTAGTTCTGGGATTTTTGAAAAGGCTTCGACATCAAAATCATAAGGCGGATCGGCAAAAATAATACTGTGCTTTTGTTTTGATTTTTCGAGAAATTTAAAAACATCACTTTTAACAGTGCTGATCGTCATTTCAAAAGCTTCAGCGGTTTCGTTTATAAATTTAATACAACCGAAATTTTCATCAACAGCTGTAATGTGCTCAGTACCTCTTGATGCAAATTCATAGCTTATGTTTCCTGTTCCAGAAAACAGATCCAAGACCGAAATATCATCAAAATAATACTGATTATTTAAAATATTAAATAGCGCTTCCTTTGCCATGTCAGTTGTGGGTCTAACAGGTAATTTTTTAGGAGCTGTAATACGTCTGCCTTTAAACAATCCGGAAATAATGCGCATTAAAAGGAATTTAAGATTAAAAAATGTTTGTGTAAATAGCGTCTGTCGATATCATTAGAAATTGAAAACTTGTATTTTTTTTCAACAAAATTAACATGTCTTACGTAAGTGAAAAGTACAGTGTATAAGTCATCATTCTTTTCTACTTTGCCGCTTAATTCAATAGTTGTCGTTTCTACATCTAGTTTTAATTGTTCAAACACAAATAAAATATAGTAGATAAAATCTTCTTTACTGTGGTATTCAAAAACATTAAAGAGTTGCAGCTTGTTTTTCTCAATGACTAAGACTTCAACAGTGCTTTTATTGATGTTAAGATAAACTATTGGTTCATCTTTGGTTTCAATATTTTGTAAGTGCGAATCTATTAGGATACTTGATGAGTGCTTGTAAACAAATTCACCAAACGTATCAAAGATATAATTATTGATATTTACATAAGGAACATAAACATTTACAGTTTTATTAATAGAGATGTCATCTTCTGTAATAAAATCGTTTCTCAATATTTTTGAGTTGAATTTTAAATAGTCGGCCTTATGTTCAACATTATATAATTCTTCAGGAACTAATGTCGCTAACTCATTTTGATGAATGACTAAAACAGCATTAAAATCTTCTGAAAAAGCAGTGTTGCTACTCAATTCTGCTTTTAAATGATTGAGAACTTCTACAGGAGTTGTTTTCTGCTCAAACGGAATGGTTTTGAGAAACTCAATAGTATTTAGAGTTCTATTTAGAATACAAAAAGAAAGCCCATTCAAATTAATTTGAATGGACAGTTCTTTAATATCGTTTATTTTCAAACTATTCTTTATTTGTGTAGCTCTTTGGCCAGTTTCCTTTGGTGAATACCTCGGTCATAGATCCTACTTTTAAGGTTGGTCCGTTAACACCATCTACAGACATTACCTGATTTTCTTTTTGAATTAAGTAAGGCTCTTGGTCATTTAAGATAACAGATTTTTCTACACTTGCTTCAAACACAGAAAATTCATCTAGTTTACCTGCTTTAAGTGTGAATTTAGCTCCTTCTTTACCAATACCAACATCCATCATCTTTTTGTAACGATCGCTACCTTTAAATAACGAGTCTTTAACAGAGTAAAAACTTAAGGTATCAATTAAAGTTAGTGTTTTCATAGTTTCTACACCACCAAATGCTTTTGTCTTTTCTTCATCTAAGACTAAAGTGTCACGTCTTTGTGTAATTGGCACTTTTCCAGTTTCAACGAAACCGATTAATTTATCAAAGCTATCTGTGTAAGTTCCGTTAACATCTTTATATGCTAATTGTGCATCTCTAATATCAATTAAACGATCAATAACTACAGCAAATCGCTTTTGTTTTAATTCGTTAAATTCTATTTCTCTATAAACAGACATGTAAGTTATATAGCCTAAGAAAATAATTAAGACCCATAGTAATATATTGATTACTGGTTTTATTTTTTTTGGTACAAATTTGTCTATTAACCATACAATTCCAATGGTTAATGCTATAATAACTACAATTGCTATAATTACTTTCATATTAGTTTTTATTTATTTAGGTCTATCGCAAATCTACAATTTTTTTTTGTTCGTTAAAACTATCAAATTAAAAAAGATTAAAAATAACGAACTAATTGAAATATGCGCTTTAAAAAGAGAGAATAATACTATCTTGCTATATATTTATTTTCTCTATGATTTCTAATGCATCTGCATTCTATTCGCTACTAAAATCTAAATTTCCATTTACGCCAACTTCTAAGCAAGACATGGTGTTAATGCAATTGTCTCAGTTTATTTTTGATACTAATAAAAATTCAATTTACTTATTAAAAGGGTACGCAGGTACAGGTAAAACAAGTATAATTGGTACCATTGTTTCAAATTTGTGGCAAGCAAAAAAAAGTGCTGTTTTGTTAGCTCCGACAGGTAGAGCAGCTAAGGTTATTTCAAATTATTCAAAAAAAGAAGCCTTTACGATTCATAAAAAAATCTATTTCCCCAAAAAAGATAAAGGAGGAGGTGTCAATTTTGTAATGCAGCCAAATAAGCATCGCAATACTATTTTTATTGTAGATGAAGCTTCTATGATTCCGGATACTCCTTCGGATACAAAATCATTTGATAGCAGTTCTTTGCTCGATGATCTTATGCAATATGTATATTCTGGTCACGAATGTAAACTGTTATTAATAGGAGATAAAGCACAGTTACCTCCAGTAAAGTCTGATTTAAGTCCGGCGCTAGATGAAAATAAACTCAGTTTAAACTACAGTAAAGATGTTGTCGGAATTGAGCTAGATGAAGTTGTAAGACAAGAACAGGGCTCTGGGATTCTAAGTAATGCAACCGAGCTCAGAGCGGTTTTAGAATCTAATTTTTACGAGAGTTTTAAATTTGACCTCAATGGTTTTACAGATAGTGTACGTTTAATAGATGGTTATGAAATTATGGACGCTATTAACGATGCGTATAGTGCCGATGGTTACGAGGAAACGGCAATCATTGTAAGAAGCAACAAGCGTGCAAATGCCTATAACCAACAAATTAGACAACGTATTTTATTTAATGAGACTGAGCTGTCTGCAGGAGATTACCTAATGGTAGTTAAGAATAACTATTTTTGGTTGAAACCCACAAGTGAAGCTGGTTTTATTGCCAATGGTGATATTATTGAAGTCTTAGAGATTTTTAGCATCAAAGAATTATACGGTTTTAGATTTGCAGAAGTAAAGTTAAGAATGGTAGATTACCCCAATATGACTCCTTTTGAAACGGTACTACTATTAGATACCATAGATGTAGAAAGTGCCTCATTAAGTTACGAAGAATCTAACCGATTATACCAAGAAGTATCTAAGGATTATGAAGGTGAAACAAAATATAAACGCTTTTTAGGAGTAAAGAACAATAAGTTTTTTAACGCTTTACAAGTCAAGTTTTCGTATGCTATAACTTGTCACAAATCACAAGGTGGTCAATGGAATACTATTTTTGTAGAACAACCCTATTTGCCAAATGGTATGGATAGAGATTACATTCGGTGGTTATATACTGCCATTACGAGAGCCAAAGAAAAACTTTATTTAATTGGATTTAAAGACGAAATGTTTGTAGAGAAAGAATGATTTTTTAGATTAAAAATCTAAAAATCTAAAAATCTAAAAATCTAAAAATCTAAAAATCTAGCTAATCTAAAAATCATGACAGAAACAATTTTAAGCATTTTCTTAGGCATCGGACTTTCAGCTTCTGTTGGTTTTAGAGTTTTTTTACCGTTGTTTGCGTTAAGTTTAGCTGCCTATTTTAATGTCTGGGAACTTAATGAGTCTTGGCAATGGATTGGTAGTGTAACTGCTGTAATTACTCTAGGTATAGCAACTTTGGTTGAAATTGTGGCCTATTACATTCCTGTGGTCGATAATTTATTAGATAGCATCGCTATTCCGTTAGCAACTGTAGCTGGTACAGCTGTTATGGTTTCGACCGTGGCAGATTTAAGTCCTGTAATCACTTGGGCTTTAGCAATTATGGCAGGTGGAGGAACTGCAGCTGCTGTTAAAAGCTCAGCAAGTGCAACACGTTTAGGGTCTACTGTCTCTACTGCAGGCTTTGGAAACCCAATTGTTTCAACAATTGAAACAGGTACATCAGTTGTAATGTCTATTGTCTCTATATTCTTACCGATTTTAGCAATAATCTTAGTCCTATTTATATTTTATTTGATTTATAAACTCTATAAAAAGATACGACCAAATAGACCAAAATCATCTTAAAACCTTATTTTTGAAATTGAATTCGTTCATTATACAAATCACATAGATGAAAATTATATCCATGATTCCTGCACGCTATAGTGCATCCCGATTTCCAGGTAAATTGATGCAAAATTTAGCGGGTAAATCTGTAATTCTAAGAACTTATGAAGCCACTGTTGCGACTAAGTTGTTTAGTGAAGTGTATGTGGTGACCGATAGCGATATTATTTTTAACGAAATCGTTAGTAATGGTGGTAAAGCCATTATGAGTATTAATGAACATGAGTCTGGAAGCGATAGAATTGCTGAAGCTGTTGCTGATGTCGATTGTGATATTGTCATAAATGTACAAGGAGATGAACCTTTTACAGAGGGTGAAAGTCTAGCAAAAGTGATTGAGGTTTTTAAAGATGATAAGGAGAAGGAAATTGATTTAGCTTCTTTAATGGTAGAAATTGAAGATTTAGAAGAAATTAATAATCCAAACACTGTAAAGGTCATCGTAGATCAGCAGAATTTTGCCTTGTATTTTTCTCGAAGTCCAATTCCGTATCCTAGAGATGCCAATGTTGGAGCGCGTTATTTTAAGCACAAAGGGATTTATGCCTTTAGAAAACAGGCCTTATTAGATTTTACGGTGCTGCCAATGCAATTTCTTGAAGCTTCAGAGAAAATTGAATGCATCAGATATTTAGAATATGGCAAACGTATAAAAATGGTAGAAACCAAAATTCAAGGTGTAGAAATTGATACACCAGAAGATTTAGAAAAAGCGAAGCGTTTGTGGAAGTAGATTATAGTAACATAAAAGTAATAGGCTTTGATGCCGACGATACGCTTTGGGTCAACGAAACCTATTTTAGAGAAGCGGAAGAAGAAGTAGGTCAATTATTATCGCATTATGAAACACCTAATAAGATAGACCAAGAGCTATTTAGAATGGAGATTAAAAACCTTCCTACATACGGTTATGGTGTAAAAGGGTTTATTTTATCTATGATTGAATTGGCCGTTGAACTATCTAATGGAACAGTATCTAATGCAATTATATCTAAAATATTGGTCATCGGTAAGGACATGATTAATAAGCCAATTGAGCTGTTAGATGGAGTAGAAGAGGTTTTAAAAATATTGTCTAAAGATTATAAGTTAATTGTTGCCACAAAAGGTGATTTATTAGACCAAGAACGAAAACTAGAAAAATCGGGATTGTTAAAATATTTTCATCACATAGAAGTGCTAAGTGAAAAGTATGATACTAATTATACGCAATTATTAAAACGATTAGATATTGAACCAGAATCGTTTTTAATGATAGGGAACTCATTAAAATCAGACATTTTGCCTTTAGTGAAAATTGGCTCAAAAGCTATTCATGTACCGTTTCATACAACGTGGCAACATGAACAAGTTTCTAAACAAGAATCTAATGGTGCAGAATATAAAACAGAGCATAGTTTAACCGAAATTTTAAAACATTTTAATTAAGAAATTGAAAGTAATAGATAAGCATACATGGAATAGACAGGCGCATTTTGAGTTCTTTAATACATTTGAAGATCCTTATTTTGGAGTCACATTTAAAGTTGATGTAACCAATGCTTATGCGTATTCACGTCATAACGAACCTTCATTTTTTGTAACCTATTTACATGCTACAATGCAGGCTATAAATGACGTTGAGAATTTAAAATACAGAATAAATGAAGCGAATGAAGTTGTAGTTTTTGATACCATTCATGCATCACCAACTATTTTAAGGCCTAATAAAACCTTTGGTTTTTCATTTGTAAAGTATGATAAAGATATTCTTAAATTTCAGAATAATTTTTTAAAAGAAAAAGAAAGAATATTCGATTCTAATGATTTATTTCCACCTGTAAACTCAATAGATTGTGTGCATTGTTCGTCTTTGCCATGGGTGAATTTTACAGGTCATAAAGAACCGTTTAAAGGAGATAAAGAATCTATACCAAAATTAGCATTTAGCAAAATGGAAAGTGTAGGGTCAAAAAAAGAAATGCAAGTCGCTATCAGTGTAAATCATGCCTTGGTAGATGGCTATCATATTGGGCTATTTAATGAAAAATTACAATTTCATTTAAATAGTTATTAAATATAAACTAAGTTGTTATTTTTGTTAAAGATAGAAAGTAAATGATATTCAAAAATTATCCAATGGTGTCCAGAGTTGTTTTTGGACGAGGAAGTTTTAATCAACTCGATGAGATCCTCTCTCTAAAGCGCAAAGGACGCAATGCACCATTTATATTTTATGTTGATGATGTCTTTAAAGGCAATCATTGGTTAACGTCTCGCATTACATTGTCTTATAAGGATAAGATTATATATGTACCGACCAAAGAAGAGCCAAGCACAGGTCAAATCGATCAGTTAGTTGAAGATATCATATTAGAATATAGCGAATTGCCTTCTGGTATTATTGGTATTGGTGGAGGTACCGTTTTAGATATTGCCAAAGCAGTATCATTAATGCTAACCAATAAAGGAGAATCAAAAGATTACCAAGGTTGGGACTTAATTAAACATGCTGCGATTTATCATGTTGGTATTCCAACAATTTCTGGTACAGGTGCAGAAGTGTCTAGAACCACAATTTTAACTGGCCCAGTGCGTAAACTGGGTATCAATAGTGATTTTACTCCTTTTGATCAAGTGATTTTAGATCCAGAATTAACTAAAGATGTTCCAAAAGATCAGTGGTTTTATACAGGTATGGATTGCTTTGTACATTGTGTAGAGTCGCTTACAGGAACGTATCTCAATGCTTTTAGTGAAAGTTATGGTGAAAAGGCCTACGAACTTTGTAAAGAAATATTTTTAGGAGATTCCCTAAGTGTCGAAGAAGCACAAGACAAATTAATGATGGCGTCTTGGCATGGCGGTATGAGTATTGCTTACTCGCAAGTTGGTGTTGCACATGCTATGAGTTATGGTTTAGGATATCTCTTAGGCGTAAAACATGGTATTGGAAACTGTATCGTTTTTGATCATTTAGAAGCGTTTTATCCTGAAGGAGTAGCTATCTTTAAACAGATGAAAGCCAAGCATAATATTGAAATACCAGTAGGGGTTTGTGCAGATTTAGAACAAGCTCAGTTTGATATTATGATTGATGTCGCGCTAAGTTTAGAACCACTATGGGAAAATGCTATTGGTAAAAACTGGAAAACCATTATCACCAGAGAAAAGCTTCTAGAGCTTTACAAAAAAATGTAATTCTGATAGGGCTTTAAGTATATTCGATAAATTTATTTTTTTAGAAGTCAATGGTATCGGCAGAACACTTTTAATAAGTTATTAAAAATTAATAAATAATAGTGCTAGATGCGTTGGTTAGCTAAATTCATATATTTTAAAGTCATGGGTTGGAAAGTGGTTGGAAATACCAACTTTTCTAAAGATACCGTTAAGAAAGCTGTAATCATTGCAGCTCCGCATACGAGTTGGGTCGATTTTTATTTGTCACTTTTGTTACGAAGTGTCACCCAGGTAAAAACTAATTTTGTAGGAAAAAAGGAGCTCTTTGTATGGCCATTTGGCTATTATTTTAGAGCAGTAGGCGGAAAAGCTTTAGATAGAACTTCGGGCCAAAATAAAGTAGAAACGATAGCTAAATTATTTGAAGGAGAAGACGAGTTTAGATTGGCATTATCACCAGAAGGGACTAGGAAAAAAGTTGAGAACTGGAAAACAGGATTTTACTATATCGCTAAACGAGCTAACGTGCCAATTATAATGTACACTTTCGATTTTAAAAATAAACAGAATAAAGTGTCAGAACCATTCTATCCAACTGATAATTTAGAAGCTGATTTTAAATACATGAAATCCTATTTTAAGGGTGTTGAAGGAAAGGTAAAAGAATACAGCTAGAATTCCGATATATATTCTGGCACGAGAATTGAAGTATTCATATTGCAATGAAACATAAAGTAAACTCCAAGTCCCTAAAAAGAAACATTGCCCCAAAAAGCTGTCTGATTTAATTAGATGGCTTTTTTCATTAGTATCATTTTTAAGATATTTCTTACATTTCTATTTGTTAAAGTTAGCAAAAAACTATCAACTTAATTTATTGATAATTAGGTTTTTGTGTGTGTTGTGTTTCTTGGTTTTAAATTTAAAAAAACCAAAACTTGATTTTTTCGTATATATAAGTACATAAGTACAAAGTATTAACTCAAAAAAACACAATTATGATTAACAAGAATTTCAATTCAATTTTCGTTTTATTATTAACACTTGGTGTAACATTTACATCGTGTAGTGATGATGACGACGACAACAATGATGGGGGCGATAATTACGACTCTGTTACATTATATGCTTCCAATAATTCAAATGGAAATATTTCTGTTTATGATTTTGAATCTGAACAAAATATTGAAACAAAAACTTTAATAACATCCTCTACTGCAGCTGATGGAATATTTTATGACGATGATTCTGAATCAGTTTATCAAGTATCAAGATCTAACAATAGTATAGAAGGTTTTGCCAATATTGATGATTTGGTTAGCGGAAGTGTATTAAACGCAGATTTTTTAGGAACAAACGACATGTCTAGTCCAAGAGAAATGGCTGTAAATGGAAATCTTTTTGTCGTAGCAGATAATGCTGATGTAGATGGTGATGATACCACTCCCGATGGAAGGTTATTTGTGTATACTTATTCTGGCAGCAGTTTCTCATTACGAAATGTGATTACCACAGATTTCAAACTTTGGGGAATTACATTTATTGGTAACGATTTATACGCAGTAGTGGATGCCACTAGTGATTTAGCAGTATTTAATGATTTCTTGGCCAATACTACTGACGCTACAGTTAGTGCAACTAAAAGAATTACTATTGAAGGTATTGTTAGAACACATGGTATAACTTACGATGGTTCTTCGGATACTTTAATTATGACAGATATTGGAGATGCTACAAACGTTGAAGACGATGGAGGGTTTCATATCATTTCAGGTTTTACTAATAAATTTAATGCTGTAGCAAATGGTGATGTCATGGCGGTTTCAGGAAATCAAGTAAGAGTGTCTGGATCTTCAACGTTGATGGGGAATCCTGTTGATGTCGCTTATGACTCTGATAATGACGTTATTTATATCGCAGAAGCCGGGAACGGTGGCGGTCGTGTATTAGGTTTTTCTAACTTTTCAGCTGGTGGAAATATAGCGCCTTCTTTTAATAGTGGACTTGCTTCTGCATCTGCAGTATATTTAGAAGATTAAAAGAGCCTTTTTATAAGTTTAAACTAAGCCGTATTTTATACGGCTTTTTTTGCTTTCATAAATTTATCTAGCATAGAATTAGTCTGGCTTTGAAGCTTATTTTTAAAGAACTGCATACCTCCAAAGAAAATACCTTTTACTCCCATTGCTTGTTTTGCCCATTTATGTATGTCAAATTCATCAGTGTGCTTTATAATTAAGCCCTCTTTAAATTCAAAAGACGCATCAATACTATTATGTACTTGTCGTCCTGTTTTGCTAAACGTGTAGTGCGCTTCCCAATGTGCAGAACCCGTTTTGTTGTTAGCCGTTATATTAGAGAATTCAACTTTAAATCCATTTCCGTTTTGAGAAGCACAAAGCATCAGCCACATGGCTTTGGCGCGTTCTCCTTTTAAAATTCCAAATGCAGGATCTTCAAAAACCACATCATCATGATAACAAGATGCCATGGTTGTACCGTCGGAATTATTCAAGGCTGTATAAAATTTTTCTATGATGTTTTCCATAATATTCAAATTAATTTAAAGATTTATAAAACCATTCCGTACAAAAGTACGTAAGTAGAGTGCTATTAACTCATGTTCTTTTATTCGAATGGGATTTAATTGCTATGAAAAGGAAAGGCCATCTTTAACGAGATGGTCTTTTTTTAGTCGATAGTAATTATATTTCTATAACCGATGTCTGTCTGTTGGTCAAATAAAAACTCAAAATAACCAGCATCGCCTTTTTGTCCTTGTATTGTGGTTTTTGCTCTACCGATTTCTAATCCAGATTTATTATAAGCCTTGGCGATTACTTCGGCATTAAGCGCTGTTTTAAAAATGAAATATAAGGTGAGTTTGTTGTTGTTACTATGATTTTGAGTATCAATAGTGTAGACTCCTGTTTTTAATCCTTTTTTTAACAAGCTATCTGATAATATAATTTTGCATTCTAAGGTTTTGTCAACGCCTTCCGAAACACCATCAAAGAATTCTGTGGCAGATTCACCAACGATTTCACCGCCTTTATTTAAACCTTCTTTAGTTTTGTTTGCAATGCGATTACAAGAGAATAGGCTTAAGGCACTAAGTAAAATTAGTATGCGGAATGAATTCATAATAACGGTGTTTAGACGTACTAAAAATAGTGAATTTAGCGTGTGTATTTCTTAATCTTGTCAATAATCTTTTGCAAATTATAATAAACAAATTCATTCGTTTTTGCATAATAAAACGAGATAAAGCAAACAACAGAAAGGAATAGTATAGCTCCAATTACAGCTTGCCAAGGCTCTAAAGTTCTACCAATTAGCTGGTGTAGTCCAAGGCCAGTAAAACTACCATAAATGATTATAAAATGAATAACGTAAATGGATAGCGTTTTCTGTCCAATTTTTAGAATTAACGGTTGTTTTATATAATTCTCTGCCAAATAGAATAAGGAAAAGAGAATTAGCACATTACCTAGTCTGGTGAACAAATAATTATAATAAGCAACCTCTTTTAAAATTGAAAAGTCTAAGACGTAATAGAGTTTCATTAATAATTCAGATGATCCAAAAATGAACGCAATTCCGAAGACAAAAAAGCTAGATACAATGGCTATTTTGAATTTAGGTCGTTCGACATAACGATAAAATAACGTGGCTATAAAAGCACCAAATGCCACATAACCAAACCATGGGATTATAGTAAAAATAGAACCATTTGCCTTAGAAAAATAGTTTGAAAACACTACAGGGATTTCAGGTAATTCCAAATAGCGATATAGGGGTTCGGTTATAAAAATAGCCAAACCGAGAAGTAACATAACGATTGAAAATAGCAATGTTTTTTTTAATGCGAGCCTGTAGATAAATACAATAAGTATAAGTGAGAGTCCGATGCATTGCAGTACATCTATAACTAAAAAATAACTCGAAAATTTACCCGTTAGCCATTCAAAAATTGGGGCACGCAACAAATAACCAATACCAATAAGCATAAATCCTCGCATTAGGCCCTTTTGCATACGCTTCTTAATCGTTCCGTTTTGCTTCGCTCTTATTAATAAATATGAAAAAATGAGGCCCGAAATCGTAAAAAAGGTTGGTGCAGTAATACCTCTTAAATATTCCCAAACTTTAAAAGCGGTATAACTATGGTTTCTATATGAAGGTTCTAGCAGTGTATCTATAAAGTGCCCCTGTAGCATCATTAAGATAGCAAATGCTCTAACAGCATCTATAAAATATAAACGGTTTGCGCTCAAGTTGAAATTGGTTGGTGTGCAAATGTACTATTTTAGAGTTGGAATAAAATAATATGACGGTTTTTTGAGTTTGTGCTTATCATTTTATTCAATGTGCGGTACTAGAGTTTTATTCTATTAATATGTTGATGTCCTTTGGTGTAAAGTATTCTTCTTTTACGCTAAAAATAGTTTGAAAATTTCCCTTTATAGTTAGTTTAGGGTTTACAAGAAGTTCTGATTTAGCGACACTATCTATTATATTCAATTCAGGTATTTCTAAAATGATGCTTTCTTTTGATTCTGAAATTAGGCCCTTAAAAGTCTTTTTAAATGGTTGAGTTTTTGAGATGGTAAACTCATCGATATATTGGCTTTCGTCTGTCGTCAAACTTGGTCCCTCAATGAAATGTTTTTTTAATTCTTGAGAGAATTCTTGTTCGGTACTTGATGCATGAAATGAAATTTTTAAATTATCAAGATTTTTCTTAATTCTGATTTTCTTTTCTCCACTTTTAGGAGATACTATAGCCGTTATTTCAAAGTTGTCATTAACTCTATATGATGCTTCATCCGTTAAGAAAAACATTTCGGTATCAGAAAAGTCATTTTGATTACAACTGAAAGTCAAAATTAAAAGTAGTGTATATGTAAATATGTTCTTCATTTCTCAAATGTTTTACAACTTTAATAATTGCCGTCACTCTTTATGACTGTTATCAAGTGCTAAGCGAAGTTAATATTCTCCTGCTTAAAAATCAATAACTTAGATTCCCATTTGTAAATTAATTGTAAACATTATACCATAAATTCAAACCGTTTACTACCGTTTTTAGTATGAAATCACAGATAGCAGAAAATAACTAAACTTTGAGTTTAGCATTTAAGTGTTATTTTCAATAGGTGATTTCTATAATTTTAAAAATTCTATCTTCCTTCGCTAGTTTTAATATGGCAATGTCTCCGACTTTCTTTTCTGTCAGTATTCTTGCTATTGGAGAAATGAATGCAATTTTTCCTTTAGAAATATCAGCTTCATCTACGCCTACAATTTGATAGCGTTGGACTGTTGTTTTATTTCCGGTTTTTAAAGTTACCAATGCTCCAAATCGTATTTCGCCCACAGGTTGTTTGCTTAGGTTTATTGTTTTTGAAGTCGCAATTCGGTTGGTCAACAACTGTAATTTAGCGTTTATATAATTCGTGGTGATACGTTTTTCTTTTTCATTTGTAGTGTCTATGCCATCTCTTTCATTAATGAGATTTTCTTTTTCAGCTAAAAGTTCATCCATACCAACTTGCGTAACATAATTAGTTACACCTTCTGGTAAGTCGGCTCTTGGTGGTACCATAGGAATTTCCTCTTGGTCATCTTCTTTTACAAATCCTCTACTCATGACTTATTTGGGTTATTGCTACCTTCTTTATTAAGACTTAAAAACTTTAAACCCAATGCTAATAGCACAATAGATGCTGGAAGTATTAAAATTTCCCATTTAAGATTGTCAATATTTACAAATACAACTTCAAGAAATTTCACAAAAAGAATAATAACAATAACTTCGGCTAGCACATTTTTTAAATGACCAATATTTGGTGTTCTAATCCATTTTAAAACACCATTTCCATCATGATATTTTTTGTTTAAAATAAACAAAGTGTAAACTCCGTGTGCAAAAATAAAAAGCACCAAAGCTATTAAAAATGTGTCCAATGATTTAATCAGATATGTTGTTGCAATATCTGCTGTATGTAAATGTGCTTTGTCTTTTGGAATATAATCGAAAAGAACAACTCTAAAAGCATTAATGGTTTTTAAAGCACCAACGATAAAGAGTAACAGTGAGCCAAGAAGTGAACCTATTATTGCAGTCAAGCTGATATAACGGAAAAGATAGAATGTTTTTTTCATAATTAAAAAGTGATTAAAATCTTTTATTAAGACTTTGATTAAAACAATAAAACCCTGGAATATCCAGGGTCTTATTATAAACTTATTTTATAAAGTTTTAATTAAAAGAATCCCATAGGTTTCTTGTCGTAAGAGATCAACATGTTTTTTACAACACGGTAATGATCTAAAGCCATTTTGTGGTTTTCACGACCGAATCCTGATTCTTTAACTCCTCCAAAAGGAGCATGAGCAGGATACGTATGGTATTGGTTTACCCAAACTCTACCAGCTTGTATAGCACGAGGAACTTGGAATAATTCGTGAGCATCACGAGACCAAACACCTGCTCCTAAACCATAAGGTGTATCGTTTGCGATTGCGATTGCTTCTTCAGTAGAACTGAATGTTGTTAAAGCTACAACTGGACCAAAAATTTCTTCTTGGAAAATTCGCATCTTGTTATTTCCTTTTAAAACGGTAGGTTGGATGTAATATCCTTCAGAAAGTTCTCCTTCGTAGTTTCCAGCGTCTCCACCAGCTACAACTTCGGCTCCTTCTTCTTTTCCTATTTTAATATAGTCAAGAATCTTGTTATATTGAGGTTTAGAAACTTGAGATCCAATCATTGTTTCTGGATCTAATGGATTCCCTGTTTTGATTGCTTTTAAACGCACTTTCATTTTTTCGATGAAATCGTCAGCAATATCTTCGTGTACTAAAATACGAGATGGAGCTGTACAAATTTCACCTTGATTCAATGCGAACATTAATGCACCTTCAATAGCTTTGCTATAGAAATCATCATTATGATCTGCTACTGATGGGAAAAATACGTTTGGTGATTTTCCACCTAATTCCATAGTTACTGGAATAATGTTTTCTGCTGCATTATGTAAAACTTTACGTCCTGTTTCCGTAGAACCAGTAAATGAAAGTTTTGCAATACGTTTAGAAGTAGCTAATGCTGCACCAGCTTCTGCACCAAAACCAGTTACAATGTTTAATACACCTGCAGGTAAAATGTCACCGATAAGTTCCATTAATGCAATAACACTAGTAGGGGTTTGTTCTGCTGGTTTAACAACCGCTGTACAACCGGCTGCTAAGGCTGGAGCAATTTTCCAAGCTAGCATTAACATTGGGAAATTCCAAGGGATGATTTCACCAACAACACCAATAGGTTCGTGTAATACAATACTAACCGTATTTTTGTCGTGTTCTGAAATACTTCCTTCATCTGCACGAATGACACCTGCGAAATAACGGAAATGATCAATACAGTAAGGAATATCTGCTGCACGAGATTCACGAATAGGTTTCCCGTTATCGATAGTCTCTAAAGTTGCTAAGTACTCGAAGTTATCTTCCATTACTTGTGCAATCTTCAATAACGCATTACTACGTTCTGTTGCTGAAGATGTACTCCAAGAAGGGAACGCTTCGTGTGCAGCGTCAAGAGCAAGATCGATGTCTTCTTGAGTTGAACGTGCAGCTTGCGTAAATACTTTTCCATCTACTGGAGATACGTTATCGAAATACTGACCTTTAATAGGTGCTACGAATTTACCTCCAATAAAGTTCCCGTATCTTTCTTTGAATACAGGTTTTGTTACATTTGCCATAATTATAATTTTTAAATTTGATTTTAATTTATGCTTGCCAAAACAAGCGTTGTGTAATTATGGTGCAAATGTATGTTGGGTTGTTACCTTTCTATTTATTGATATGGTTCAATAACTTATGAAAAAAGGTCAATATGAATATTTGTAAAGAATAAATACGAGATGCAATATCTAAACAACTAGAAGGCAATGGTTTATGTGAATTGGTTTTTAGCTAGAAATATCTGATGGACTAACTCCGAACTTGTTTTTAAAGGCTACACTAAAGTTAGACAGGTTGTTATAACCAATATCTAAATAAATATCTGAAGCTTTTAATTCACCTCCTTGCAACAATTCTTTAGCTTTTTGAAGACGTTTGTCTTGAAACCATTTTCCAGGTGGTTCCTTATATTCGTTTGTAAAATGACGTTTAAAAGTCGATAGACTCATATTACAGAGAAAGGCAATTTCTTCCACTTTTAAATTGGAATCTACATTGCTTTCAACTGTGTTTTTGAATGGTGAAATCTCTTTAGAAATTAAAGAGTGTAAATAATATTCGAATTCATGACCATACTTATTAAGCATATAGAGCATTATTTCTTCAAATTTCAAAGATAATAGCGCATTGCTATAACTATGATTTGAAAATGTGCTAGAAGATAAAGAGCTTATAAAAGATGCAATATAATCATCATTTTCAATTACAAAATATGGTACATCCTCCTTGTAAGGTTTTACATTACTCGTGTACTTACTTAAAAAATCTGTGAGTTTCTTTTCAGAAAAAAAGAAAAGCTTACAGTAATAAATGGCCTCTGTATCTAATAACTCTGTCCAAAGCCAATTTCCTTTTTTGAGCAACAATGATTGATCTTTATTTACAGCAACCGATTTTCCTGCAAAGTGCACTTGCTTTTTTCCAACCTGTAAAAAACTAAACATATTCATACCTAAATTGACCTTGCTTTTAACAACGTCACTAATCATTTTAAAATCATAGACAAATATGTCTTGATTTACTTTTTGGTTTTTAATGAAAATTTCAGGTATATTTTCTATTGGCATCTATTTTTTTTAGCTTGTAGGTAACGTTGAGGTATAGTTTTGTTTGAATGAACTATATAGCTTGATAAGCGAAGTTAATTTTTTTTAAACTTAAAACCCATAGCATAAAGTCTCATTTATAAATTAATTGTAAACATTATACCATAAATTCAAACCGTTTACTACATTTATAATCTATGGAATTTTTAAATCAACTACTCAGTGACTTTTCATCATTAGCTTGGGGTTTGCCTTTGCTTATTTTATTAATTGGTGGAGGTTTATATTTATTAATACGCTCTCACTTTTTACCATTTCGGTATTTAGGACATGCCTTAAATGTGCTTCGCGGAAAATATGACGACCCAAATGATCCTGGAGAAATTTCTCATTTTCAGGCGTTGTCTACCGCATTGTCGGCAACCGTTGGCATGGGGAACATTGCAGGTGTTGCCGTAGCAATTTCTATTGGTGGACCTGGAGCCGTGTTTTGGATGTGGATTAGTGCCGTAGTTGGGATGTCTACAAAATTCTTCACCTCTAGCTTAGCGATTATGTATAGAGGTAAAGATAGTGCAGGCGAAATTCAAGGTGGTCCAATGTATTTTATTATGGAAGGCTTAGGGAAATCTTGGAAGCCTTTAGCTGTCTTTTTTAGTCTTTGTGGACTAATTGGAGCCTTACCTGTTTTTAATGTCAACCAGCTTACGCAAGCTTTAAATGATATTTTATTAATCCCAAATGGAGTAGAAGTCGGTTTAAAATCGAATCTTATTATTGGTTTCGTTTTAATCAGTATTACGGCTTTAGTTATTCTAGGCGGCATAAAACGTATTGGAAATGTAGCATCGCGCTTAGTACCAACGATGGTAGCTCTATATTTTGTGTTGGTTATTATAATTCTTGTAGCACATAGTGATGTTTTAGTGTACTATCTAAAATTGATATTTACAGATGCTTTTGCGGCTAATTATTATCCTAATGACGATACCTTTTTAGGTGGAGTTTTGGGTGCATTAATTCTACATGGAATTAAACGTGGTGCGTTTTCAAACGAAGCCGGAATTGGTACAGCACCAATGGCTCATGGAGCAGCAAAAACGGACGAGCCAATTCGAGAAGGTTTGGTCGCTATGCTCGGCCCTGCAATAGATACCTTAATTGTTTGTACACTTACAGCTTTAGCTATTTTAGTTACTGGTGTTTGGGAAACCACTTCCGATAATGGCGTGAGTCTAACGGCTTCGGCCTTTGCAGATGTTATGCCTAATTATGGTAAATACTTGTTATTAGTTTGTATCGCTGTTTTTAGTATGAGCTCGCTGTTCTCTTATTCGTATTATGGTACAAAATGTATGTCATTTCTCTTTGGGGCAGACAAAAAGCATTACTATAATTACTTCTATATTTTGAGTATTCTCATTGGTGCAACTACAAGTTTAAGTATGATGATTAATCTTATTGATGGCATCTTTGCTTTAATGGCAATTCCGACGATGTTGGCAACGCTAATCTTAGCACCAAAAGTTTTAGTTGAGCTTAAAGCGTATATAAAACGAATGAAAGAAGACTAATTATTTACTTACAGAAGCTTTAAATTGCTGAGGCGTCATCATTTCTGTTTTCTTAAACTGCCTGTTGAAGTAACTCGTATTATTGAATCCAGATTGAAAGGCAATTTCTGACATTCGTAAGTTTGGTGTTGATTTAATAAGCTTTTTAGAAAACTTAATCTTTTCCGAATTTATATAATCAATAGGTGAAATGCCTAAGGTGTTTTTAAACTGCTTATGAAAGTGAGATGTGCTCATATAAGCTTTCTCTGCTAATTGATCTACGGAAATATCTTTATTGGTTAGATTGTCTTTTATGAATTTAATAACGGTTCCTATTCTGGTATCTGTAAATATATGACTGTCATTAGTGATTAAAGATTTGGCTTTAGTTTGAAGCAATCTTACAATTAATTCCTGAATCATTAAATCTAACAATACGTCTTTAGACGTGTTGCTGTTGGTAAACGTATAGGTTAAGCGTTCAATTAAATGATTGACATCTACATTATTGATTAAATGAGAACTGGTCGCATCTAAGTCCCAATTATTGTTTTCATTTTCTATGGCAACATGATGATTAAATTTCCCGACGACTTCTTCAATTTTAAACGCATCAATACCTAAAGCTAAACATTGCGTAGGTTTATGTTTTGTAGCAATTGGGAAATCTATGACCATTTCCTTATTGGTTGGCATTACAACGGATTCCCCAGGAAAAAAATCAAAAGCATCAAAACCTTCTAGGTGCATTACCTTTTTACCTGTAAGCATACTTGCTATAATCGGAAAATCAAATTTCAGAGATACTTGTTCTGCGATAACGTGAGTTTCATAAATGTTCAATTCAGCATATTCAGCATTATAAGTAGTTCTATTTTCTACTAATGTGCTCAATTTTCTATGGCTTTTATGTGTATCTAATAAACCTCTCATGTTCAATATTACAAAAAAATAGTCTTAAAAATTGTTAATAATAGATATGTTCAAAAATATAATAAATATGTTCAAGATAATTGGGATTTGATAAAATAACTTTATCAAAATTAAAGTATAGATAATTTTTATGCTAAATAAATAAGTAATTAACAATAAAACGTATTAAGGTATGAGCTATTCAAAACCAGAATTTAAAGACAAGTATTCCAATTTTATAAACGGAAAGTTTGTGCCGCCAGTTGGTGGTGAATATTTTGAAAACACATCTCCTATAGATGGAAGTGTCATTGCAAAATATCCAAGATCACAAAAAGAAGATGTAGAAAATGCAGTTGACGCTGCTAATGCGGCAAAAGAAGCTTGGGGAAATACGCCTGCAGCTGAACGCGCTAAACTTTTAAATGAGGTAGCAGATATTATAGAAGCGAATTTAGAAGAATTTGCCGTTGTTGAAACCTGTGATAATGGAAAGCCTATTCGAGAAACGTTGAATGCAGATATTCCTTTAGCTGTAGATCATTGGCGTTATTTTGCTGCATGTATCAGAGCAGAAGAAGGTAGTGCTACAGAGTTAGATCAAAATACCTTATCCATGAATATTAAAGAACCATTGGGCGTTATTGGTCAAATTATTCCATGGAACTTTCCGTTATTAATGTTGTCTTGGAAGTTACCTCCTGCATTAGCAACCGGTAATTGTGTGGTATTAAAACCTGCAGAACAAACTCCGTCATCAGCAACATTATTAATGGAGAAAATTGCAGATGTTTTTCCTCCTGGTGTATTAAATATTATTCATGGTTTTGGTCCAGAAGCAGGGAAACCTTTAGCATCGAGTTCTAAAATTGATAAAGTGGCGTTTACAGGAGAAACGACTACAGGGCAATTAATTATGCAATATGCGTCTAAAAACCTAAATCCAGTGACTATGGAATTAGGTGGAAAATCGCCAAACATATTCTTTAATAGTGTAATGGATGAGGATGATGCCTTTTTAGACAAAGCCATTGAAGGTGCTGTTTTATTTGCGTTTAATAAAGGTGAAGTGTGTACATGTCCTTCACGGATTTTAGTGCAAGAAGATATTTATGATGCTTTTATGGAGCGTGTCGTAGCAAGAACGAATGCTATTGTTCAAGACAATCCTTATGATGTAAATACTCAGGTTGGGGCACAAGCGTCTAATGATCAATATGAAAAAATTCAATCGTATTTTAAAATCGGAAAAGAAGAAGGAGCTAAAGTATTAACCGGAGGCGAAGCTAATAAATTAGAAGGTAATTTGGCTAATGGCTATTATATTAAGCCTACCATATTAGAAGGGCATAATAAAATGCGTGTTTTTCAAGAAGAGATTTTTGGACCTGTGGTTTGTGTCACTAAATTTAAAGATGAAGCAGAGGCCTTAGAGATAGCTAATGATACTATGTATGGTCTCGGAGCGGGAGTCTGGACAAGAGATGCACATCAATTATATCAAATACCAAGAGCGATTAAAGCAGGTCGTGTTTGGGTAAATTGTTATCATGCGTATCCGGCACATGCACCATTTGGTGGGTATAAAAAATCTGGATTTGGTAGAGAAAATCACCTTATGATGATGAGTCATTACAGGCAAACAAAAAACATGTTAATCTCTTACGATAAGAACAAATTAGGTTTCTTTTAGAAATAAATAATTAATAGCAACTCGAAGCTGTCTAAGAAATAAGATTATAGATCACTTTTTTCAGGCAGCTTCTTTTTTTAAATTAAAACAGAAACATCTGATAAAATATAATTAAATTCTAGAACCGTTATTATAATATTATCAAGAGTTTTTAAAATAAGACCACTTTTTTATCAGTTAGTTACAATCACGTCTTTGTTCTTTGTTCTAGAAGCGAAGCGGTCTTTCTTCTTTTAGACTAAAAACTTAAGCATCCTATTAATAATTATTTAATTATAGCGTCTTTATAGTAATATTTGGTTTACAAGAGTTTTTAAAATGAGACCATTTTTTTATCAGTTAGTTAGGATCACGTCTTTGCTCTTTGTTCTAGAAGCGAAGCGGTCTATCATCTTTTAATAATAATAAACATATGAAACGCGTAGAAATAACAGATAAAGCAGCAGAAGTAGTTAAACAACTTAAAACCAAGCATGGTGATTTAATTTTCCATCAAAGTGGAGGTTGTTGTGATGGCTCTGCTCCAATGATTTTTGAAAAAGGAGATATGTATCTAGATGAAAGCGATATTCTTTTAGGTAATGTTGAAGGTGTTGATTTTTATATGAACCAAGATCAGTATGAATATTGGAAGCACACCCACTTAACCGTTGATGTTACTGAAGGTAGAGGCGCAAGTTTTTCATTAGAAATACCTTTAGGTCTTCGGTTTTTAATTCATTCACGATTATTAACTGAAGAAGAAGCTTCTTTTTTTAATCCAAAATAACTACCTTTTTAAACTCAAAAAATAAGACTAAAACATGAGTAATTATCACATTAAACAATTTGAAGAATATTTTCAAGTATATAGAAAATCAGTACGTAATCCTGAGCAATTTTGGGAAGAAATAGCTGAAGAACATTTTACGTGGAAAAAACGATGGTCTAATGTTTTAAGTTATGACTTTAAGAAAGCTGAATTCAAATGGTTTGAAGACGCCAAACTTAATATTACAGAAAACTGTATCGATAGGCACTTACATACCAGAGGTGATAAAACAGCTATTTTATTTGAACCTAATAGTCCAGATGATGAAGCAGAACATATTACATACAAACAGTTGCACGAAAGGGTTTGTAAATTCGCTAATGTTTTAAAAAGTAAAGGCATTAAAAAAGGAGATGTGGTTTGTGTGTACTTGCCTATGATTCCAGAATTAGCCATCTCAATTTTGGCCTGTGCAAGAATAGGTGCGATTCATTCAGTTATTTTTGCTGGCTTTTCAGCGACAGCAATATCGTCTCGAATTAATGATTGTAACGCTAAAATGATGATTACCTCAGATGGTTCTTATCGCGGTTCAAAAACTATAGATTTAAAAAGTATCGTTGATGAAGCGTTAAATGAAACACCAGGTATTGAATCTGTTTTAGTAGCTAAGCACATTCAGTCTGATATTAACATGAAAGACGGTCGCGATTTTTGGTTAGCACCGCTTTTAGAAGAAGTATCATCAGATTGTGTTGCTGAAGTTATGGATGCTGAAGATCCACTGTTTATTCTATACACTTCTGGTTCTACAGGAAAGCCTAAAGGAATGGTTCATACTGTCGGCGGTTATATGGTTTATACGGCTTATACGTTTAAAAATGTTTTCCAATATCGCGAGGAAGATATTTATTGGTGTACTGCAGACATCGGTTGGATCACTGGTCATAGTTATATTGTTTATGGACCTTTGGCAAACGGAGCAACATCTGTAATGTTCGAGGGTGTCCCAAGTTATCCAGACTACGGACGTTTTTGGAATATTGTCGAGAAACACAAAATAACACAGTTTTATACTGCACCAACGGCGATTAGAGCACTAGCAAAACAGGGTACGGAATTTATAGAAAAATATGATTTATCATCATTAAAAGTGTTAGGATCTGTTGGAGAACCTATAAACGAAGAGGCATGGCACTGGTATGATGAAAACGTCGGGAAAAAGAAAAGTCCGATTGTAGATACTTGGTGGCAAACGGAAACAGGAGGTATAATGATCACACCAATTCCATTTTCTACGCCAACCAAACCAACCTATGCAACCTTGCCATTTATAGGAATTCAGCCTGCTTTAATGGACGAAAACGGTCAAGAATTAAAAGGTAATCAAGTAGAAGGACGTTTATGTATAAAATTCCCTTGGCCAGCAATGGCAAGAACAATTTGGGGAAATCATCAACGCTACAAGGACACGTATTTCTCTGCTTATGATAATATGTATTTTACAGGAGATGGTGCCTTAAGAGATGAGGTTGGTTATTATAGAATTACAGGTCGAGTAGATGATGTGATTATAGTATCTGGGCATAATTTAGGAACAGCTCCAATTGAAGATGCCATTAATGAGCATCCAGCGGTGTCAGAATCTGCCATTGTAGGTTTTCCACATGATGTAAAAGGAAATGCATTATATGGTTATGTCACCTTGAAGGATGTAGGAGAAAGTAGAGATCATGGAAATTTAAGAATGGAAATCAATCAGCTTATTACAGATCGAATTGGTCCTATTGCTAAGCTAGATAAAATTCAATTTACAGAAGCATTGCCAAAAACACGATCAGGTAAAATTATGCGACGTATTCTAAGAAAGATTGCGGCTAATGAAACGGATCAATTAGGCGATACAAGTACATTGTTGAATCCCGAAGTCGTTCAGGATATTATTAATAATGTGAAATAAAATGTATTAAGATTAAATTTAAAATCCAAAACTTTATTTAAGTTTTGGATTTTTTTGTTTTTGAAACCGTAGGGTTATCTATTCAGATTTAGAATCTTTTGATTTTTGAACAATAGCCTTTAAACGTGCTTTGCGCTCTTCAACTTGAGACTTTTTCTTATTCTTTTTCTGATTAATAAGTTTCGTATGCTTGGCTTTGTTATTTGTGTTTTTCTCTTTGCCTTGTTTTGCCATTGTGTTTAAAATTGTTTTCAGGGTGTAAAACTAAGCATAATTTAATATAAACATAATAGTATTGTTTGGTTCTGGGATTTAAGAATACCATTTACTTTTTTATCTTCGCTTCAAATTAAAAAATGTTATGCTAAAAGCAGTATTATTTGATATGGATGGTGTCATTGTTGACACGGAACCCTTACATCGAAAAGCCTACTATCAAATGTTCAATGATGTTAACATAGAAGTTGATGATTTACTTTATGAATCATTCACAGGGCAATCTACAATCAATATTTGTAAACGATTAGTTGATCATTTTAACTTAAATGATACACCAGAGCATTTGGTTAGTATTAAACGAAAGCATTTTAAATTTTTGTTTGAAAACGATTCTGATCTCACCTTAATTGAAGGTGTTTTAGAACGTATAAAAGATTACCATATAAACGGCTTAAAACTTGTAGTTGCATCTTCTGCATCTATGCCAAACATAAACCGCATTTTCGATCGTTTTGATTTGAATCAATTCTTCGTCGGTAAATTCAGTGGTGCGGATTTAGAAAAATCAAAACCACATCCAGAAATCTTTATTAAAGCTGCAGAACATACAGGATTCGATAAAAAGGAATGTATGGTGATTGAAGACTCTACCAATGGTATAAAAGCAGCACATTCCGCAGGTATTTTTTGTGCAGGCTTTAAAAGTGAACATTCATCAGGTCAAGATTATACATTAGCTAATGTGATTGTTTCTAGTTTTGATGAATTATCGTTTTCTAATCAGAAATCGTTTTTTAATCCGTCCATATAATCTGTAACTATTCTACTTTTTTGTAGTCTTATACTAATAAATCCCATTATTAATATGAAATTCAAATCAGCATTATTTATAATTCTAGCTTTTGTTCAATTTACATTTTCTCAGAACGCAGAACTAACTACTGAAATTCAAGATCATATTAAAGCACGTGTAGATGAAGGTTTTAATCCAAGTGTTGCATTAGCTTACATCGAAGGAGAAAATGTCACCTATTTTAATTATGGAAATACTGAAGTTAAAAACGGAAAGCCAGTCGATCAAAATACGGTTTATGAAATCGGGTCAATTTCTAAAGTTTTTACAACTATTATTTTAGCTGATGAAATACTAAAAGGAAACATCAATCTTAGTGATCCTATTTCAAAATACTTACCTAAAACGGTTATTGTGCCTCAGCGAAAAGGCAAACAAATTACAATTAAAGATTTAGCAACACATACCTCTGGTTTGCCAAGAATGCCAGATAATTTTGAACCGGCAGATTATTCTAATCCGTTTGCAGATTATTCAACAGAACTACTTTATCAATTTTTATCGTCTTATGAATTGTTGAGAGATATAGGTGTTCAGTATGAATACTCAAATTTAGGAATGGGATTATTAGGTCATATTTTAGAATTGCATACAGGTAAAACTTATGAAGAGTTAGTTAAAACGAGAATTACCGTTCCACTTGGAATGAAAAATACGGGTATTGTTTTATCGGATGCTATGAAAGCTAAATTAGCCTTAGGACACAATGAGCAATTAGAAGTTGTAAATAATTGGAATTTAAATGTATTAGCTGGTGCAGGTGCCATACGATCTACAACTAGCGATATGGTTAAATTTATAAGAGCGAATACGTCTACCAATAACACGTCATTAAGTAAAGCTATGAAGTTAAGCCATGAGATTGCTTTTTCTGACGAAAGTGAAAGCTTTAATATTGCATTAGGATGGCACTTTGCGAATAATAACACCATCACTTGGCATAATGGAGGTACTGGCGGTTACAGAGCTTTTACAGGGTTTTTAAACGATTTCAGTAAAGGAGTTGTGGTTTTAACTAATTCTGTGTCGACTGTTGATGCTGTAGGAATGAAATTATTGGACGCACCATTAACTTTAGAATTACCAAAGAAATCTGAGTTTCCAGATGAAATAGAAGTTTCTGCAGAGGTTTTAGAAAATTATATAGGAGTATATCAATTAGCCCCTGAATTTTCAATTACGATTACAAGAGTAGAAAATCAACTTTTTTTACAAGCCACTAATCAACCACAATTTAAAATTTTTCCATCGGCAGAACATCAATTCTTTTTAAAAGTTGTTGAAGCAAATATTACATTCAGCACTAATGATGCAGGTGAGATCAATGCTTTGACTTTGCATCAAGGTGGACAGAATTTGCCTGGGAATAAAGTTGAGTAGTAGTGTTTCCTTAGCATTTCGAAACCTTGATTTTTAGTAATTGTATTGAAAATTATTTCTAATTTATTTTCTATCTTGTCTGAATTCTAAATATATATTAACAAATAACTCATCATTATGAATATCAAAAAACGAAATGCCTTTAGACTATTGTCTTTAGCGTTACTTGCGTGTGTGTTTATAGCACCACAAAATTTAGAAGCTCAACGGAAAAAGAAAGACAAAAAGAGTAAAACGGAAACGCCTGCGCCAAAACCAAAAAAGGAGAAATCAATAAAAGATCTTACCAAGTCAAGCAAAAAGATTGAAGGGCTTTTTACAATGTATCGAGATACCATTACAGGTAGTTTACAGATGGTGGTCAGTGAAGCGCATTTAGATAAAGATTATATTCATTTTAACCAAGTTTCAAACGGAGTTACAGATGCTGGTAGATTTAGAGGAGCCTATGGAGGTTCCAAAGTTTTTAAGGTAAAGAAATACTATGATAAAATAGAGTTTGTATCTCAAAACACATCCTTTTATTTCGATCCCGAAAGTGCTATTTCTAAATCTAAAGATGCTAATACTAGTGAAGGTATCATGGCAACTGTAAAAATTGAGGCACATGACAAAGAAGAAGGCTTATACCTTATAAAAGCCGATGATTTATTTTTAAAAGAAACGTTTACTCAGGTAAAACCACCGCGTTTTCCAGGCTCTAGTCCAATGGCTTTTAGTCTTGGTAATCTAGATAAGACAAAAACAAAGATTAATTCAATAAAGAATTATGAAGATAATACAAATCTTGAGGTTGAATATGTATACTCAAGTCCTTCTGTGTTAAATGGCGGATCTCAAGCTATAACTGATGGTAGAAACGTAAGTATTAAGGTGTTTCATAGTTTAATAGCAATGCCAGATAATAGTTATGAACCTCTTTTTGATGATCCAAGAGTTGGTTATTTTACAACTCAAGTTGAAGACCAAACAGCGACTAATTCTACGCCATATAAAGATTTAGTGCACCGTTGGAATTTAATTAAAAAAGATACTGAAGCGGCAATCTCAGAACCTGTAAAACCAATTACATGGTGGATGGAAAATTCGACACCAGTAGAATGGAGAGAAACAATTACACAAGGAGTTTTAGAATGGAATAAAGCGTTTGAAAAAGCAGGATTTAAAAATGCCATGATGGTTAAAATGCAGCCAGATGATGCTGATTGGGATGCTGGTGACATTAACTATAATGTATTACGTTGGACGTCTTCTCCAAATCCACCTTTTGGAGGTTATGGACCAAGTTTTGTAAATCCTAGATCAGGTGAAATAATTGGTGCAGACATAATGTTAGAATATGTACATTTTACAAATAGAGTGTTCTATGATCAGTTATTTGATTTAGCAAAAGCAGATACTGAATTTGATGCATCAGAGTATTTAAAAAAGAATAAAGTGTTATGTTCTTTTGGTCATGTAATGCACGAAAACAGCTTATTTGGGCAAGCATTAATTGAAACTACAGGTGGCTCAGATTTAGAAATGGCTCGTATGAAAAAAGAATCGATGCTAGCTTTAATTATGCATGAGGTGGGGCATACACTTGGACTTAATCATAACATGAAAGCAAGTCAATTATTTTCACTTGAGGAATTAGCAGATAAAGAATTTATAGAAGGGAAGTGTTTAACTGGCTCTGTTATGGATTATGCAGGTATTAATATTACTAACGACAGAGCCAAGCAAGGTCAATATTACGATACATCTGTTGGGCCTTATGATGTTTGGGCAATTCAGTTTGGATACACGCCTTTTAAATCTGAAGGTGAAAAAGTAGCGTTGCTTAATAGAAGTACGGAACCAGAATTAATATTTGGTAATGATGCAGATGATATGCGTGCACCAGGAAAAGCAATTGATCCGAGAGTAATGATTGGGGATTTGTCTAACGACCAAATTGGGTATTCTATTGATAGAATTAAGTTAGTTGATAGCATGATGAGTGGTGTTAAAACTAAATTCGCTAAAACTGGAGAATCATATCAAGAATTAAGACGTGCTTATTACTTATTAAGTGGGCAACGTGCAACTGCTGTAAATGTCATTTCAAGATTTATTGGTGGCGTTTATGTCGATAGAGCAATGATCGGACAAGAAGGAGGATCGCAACCGTTTACTCCTGTTAGTTTAGAAGATCAAAAACGTGCAATGAATGCTTTAACTAAATATGCTTTTGCGCCTACAGCTTTTAGTGCACCAAGTGAGTTATATAATGATTTAGCGATGCAACGACGTGGTTTTGGTTTTATGAGAGGTACCGAAGATCCTAAAATTCATCAACAAGTATTAACATATCAACAGAATGTATTGAGTCATGTTTTACATTATAATACCTTACAGAGAATCACAGATAGTGAGTTGTATGGTAACGAATATAGCTTGTCTACATTTATGACGGATTTAAATTCGGCTGTTTTTAAAGCGGATATTAATGGTAATGTGAATTCATTTAGACAAAATTTACAAATTTCATATACCAATACCCTTATAGATATGTTAACAGGAAAACAAAGTAGTCGTTATTCTAATAATGCAAAATCAATGGCGTTATACAATTTAAAGCAAATTAGATCTATGGCTGCCGTTACAGGTAATGTGTCTAGCAAAGCTCATAAGGAACACTTGCGCACACTAATAGATAATGCACTTAAAGAGGTAAAATAAATAGAAGAGTCTAGAATAGAAAAAAGCACAAATTGCATTGCAATTTGTGCTTTTTTTTAGTTGTAATTTAATTCTTAACCTTCGAATTCCATGTCGTCTCCGCCACCATTTCCGCGTTCTCCAGAACGGTCTTTATTGTTTAACCTTTGGTTAAATCGGTAGATGAAAGAAACATTAACTTGACGTTGTCTCCATTGAAATTCGCTATAACGACTGTAGAAATCTGTAGTAGTTACAGATTCGTATTTTCTAGAGTTAAGTAAATCTCTAACATTTACAGATACCGTTGCTTTTTTGTTTAATATTTCTTTACTGAATGCTAAGTCTAAAGAGAAAATACCTTCGGTATCCGATTGTGCATCTTGTCTTGCTCCTCTGTAGAATGCACTAGTTTGCCAATCTATAGCTAATGGTAACGTGACTTTAGAACTAAAACGAGCGAACCAACTTGTGTTTTTTGCACCATAATCTACACCGTTAAAATCTCCTTCAGTTTCAAATTGGAAGAAGTTAAAACTAGAGTTTAAGCGTAGCCATTTTTCAGGGTTGTACATTAAACCAAGTTCAGCACCAGTTCGTTTGTTAGTCGCTAAGTTAATAGGTATTGTTCTAATAATGTCAATACCATCTGTAGTGGTTTGACCTGTGTTTTCTTGCACACGCTCAAAAGAATCTGTTTCGTGTTGGTAGTAAATAGAAGAGGTAAGTGTAAATTTTTCCCAACGTTTTAAATACCCTAAATCAAAAGTACTAGAGTATGCAGGATCTAAATTAGGGTTTCCTTGAAATATATTAGTTCTACTAGAACGTGAAGGAAAAGGATTAATATACCAACCACGAGGACGGTTAATTCTTCTATTATATCCAAGTGTAATACTTTCTTCATTCCCATTATCAGATGTATTCAGGTTATAAATAAAGTTAACCGTAGGGAATAGGCCTAAATAATTATTGTTAAAATCAGTATCGATAGGAAAACCGAATTCTTCATTTAATTCTTCTTCTGTAAGGCGTGAATCAATTTTTCCTTTTAATTGTGTGTTTTCTAATCGTAAACCAAATAGGTAAGAGAATCGTCCAAGTTTTGAACCGTACTGCGTATAGAGTGCATTTACGTTTTCAGTATAATCGAAGACATTTGAAATAGCTTCGTTAATTTCGAGAATTCCTGTATCTGTATCTTCTTGATCAAGTTGGTAATCCGTGTTGCTATTTTTAAAGTTTCCACGATAACCAGCTTCAAAACGAGAATCTTCTCCTATTGGTAATACGTAATCTGCTTGAACTAGATATTCTTTTTGATCTTCATATGTATATTCTTGTTCAATTTGAAATACATCAGAATTAGACGGATCTGTGAAGACGTAATCTTCATTCAAGTAAGTAAGCCCATCTTCTTTATCTTTTTCATATTGAAAATCAGCAGTTAACTTATGGTCACTATCCTCTCCAAAACGTTTCACATAGTTAAGTGCAACTTGATACCTGTTATCTTTTTCAGTTTCTCTTTCTCTTCTTAGTGTTTCTTCAACAATGATATTATTGTTAAAACGCTCACTATTATTTTGTGAAACGTCAGAATCATTTCCAAAGTTATAAAATAAACTACCTGTTATAGATGAAGACTCATTAAGAAAGTACTCCATACCTAAGTTAACATTGTAGTTTCTACTTAAGCGGTCAACATTTTGGTCCTCACGGATTCTTCTAAATTCAGGTTCGTCAGTTAGTCCGTTTTCGTCTAAGGTGTCAAAGTAATCAACATCAGTGAATGTTGTACGTGGAGCATCAGAATAGCGCCATCCAAAATTTGAAAATAAATTGTATTTTTCTTTACGGTAATTTAAAGTTGCAGAAACGCCTAAATTATCAGGATTACCAGCGGTTAAATTAACAGACCCATTGAAGCCTAATGTTTCTTTTTGTCTAAGAATAATATTAAGAATTCCTGCTGTACCTTCGGCATCATATCTAGCAGATGGTGACGTAATCACTTCTACACGCTCAATGGCTTCTGCTGGTAATTGACTTAATATATTGCTATCACCAAAACCTGCCATAGCAGAAGGTTTTCCATTAATTAAGATTCGAACATTTTCATTACCTCTAAGGCTAATTGCTCCTTCTACATCTACAGCAACAGATGGTACATTATTAAGAGCATCACTTACGGTTCCTCCGGCGGTAGTTAAATCTTTACCAATGTTATAAACTTTTTTGTCTAATTTTATTTCAACAGTAGTACGTTCTGCAACAACCATAACTTCATTTAAAGAAGCGACATCTAAAGCCAAACTAATGGTCCCTAAATTGGTGTCTTTGTCAAAATTTCGTTCTGGGAAGTTTTTTGTTTTGTAAGAAATGTATTCTACAGATATGATATAAGTCCCTATAGGAACTTCAATATTAAATCTACCTTTAGTATCTGTAATACCACCAGTTATAATTTTGTTATCTGTTTTAGTTTTAACGACAACTGTAGCATATTCTAGTGGAATATTAGTGTCTTCTTCAATAATGGTTCCTTCAATTTTTAAGTCTTTTTGAGCAAAAGAAAAACTAAAACAAAAAATTAACAAGAAAGCGGTAATAAGGCGTAATTTCATCACAAATGTTTAAAGGTTATTAGTCTAATAGACTCGCAAAAATACCTTTAGTTTAGTTGAAATTGGTTAATCTTGTGTTAAAGACAATAAAATGGAAAGCGATTTTAACATAACATTAGTTTTAGTTCCTTTTTTTTCTTTTTCGCTTCTTTTTGGTAACTTCTTTTTCATCAAATTTTCCTGATATCATTTCCTTTATTTTGGCCATGTCATCTTCTGAAATGAGTTCTTCTAATTCTGAAAAGTGAGTGTCTTCTAAATTTTGTATTGCTGCCTTACGATCAAGAGAATGCTCAAATCTTGTTTTAAATATGGCTATTTTTTCCTCAAAAAAACTATTTATAGATAGCTTAATGATTTGCTTTTGAAAATCATCTGCCTCTAGAGTTGTTAGAAAATTAGCAATATATTCTTCTTTACGTTCTTCTGCTTCTCGCTCGTACTTTGCAATTTCTTGCTCCGAAGGTTCTCTATTCGTTTGAGGGATGTTACTCCTATTATTCCCTTGTCTTTGAGCATTAATATTTAAGCCTAAGAGAATGGTAAAAATTAATAAAATTGTCTTTCTCATGTGTTTGAGTTTATTGTTTTATGGTCACATGCTGTTCGCTTTAAATCATTTTCTTAGTTGATAAAAATTTGAACATGCATGTTTCATGTTTGTAATGTTATATAATGTCTTTGATTGCTTCTGGTGGCCTGCCAATTACAGCCTTATCTCCATTAATTACAATCGGGCGTTCTATGAGTTTTGGATGATTAACCATAGCGGCAATAATTTCATTATCAGAAAGGGATTTTCCTTTGAATTCTGATTTCCAAATTGCTTCGTTTTTTCGGATTAAATCTATAGGTTTTATGCCTAATTTTATAATCACGTCTTGTAGTTCAACAGATGTTAAGTCTTCTTCCAGATATTTTATGATTTCAAATGCTTTACCGGATTCTTCTAATATAGAAAGGCCTTGTCTCGATTTGGAACATCGTGGGTTGTGGTATATTTCAATCATTTTATGCTGATTTTATTTTAGTAACTATAATATTACAATTTTAATGCCGAATCTTCTTTTTGTCCCATCATCATTAAATAGGCTTTTAAAAACGGTTCAATAGCACCATCCATAACAGCATCAACATTTCCTGTTTCGTGAGCAGAACGTACGTCTTTGACTAGCTTATAAGGATGCATCACGTAATTTCTGATTTGACTTCCCCATTCAATTTTCATTTTTCCTGCCTCAATATCATCACGCTGTGCCATCTGTTTTTGTAGCTCAATTTCGTATAATTGTGACTTCAACATTTGCATTGCTCTATTTCGGTTATCGTGCTGAGAACGTGTTTCTGAACATTGAATTTGAATTCCAGAAGGCTTATGTAAAAGCTGAACTTTTGTTTCAACTTTGTTTACATTTTGTCCACCAGCTCCACTAGATCTGGCTGTTGTGATTTCAATGTCAGATGGATTAATATCTATTTCAATAGTATCATCAACCAATGGGTAAACATACACTGAAGCAAAACTCGTGTGTCGTTTAGCGTTACTATCAAAAGGTGAAATACGCACCAAACGATGGACTCCGTTCTCGCCTTTAAGCCAACCGAAAGCAAAATCGCCTTCAATTTCTAAAGTTACGGTTTTTATCCCAGCAACATCTCCTTCTTGCATGTTAAGCTCTCTCACTTTATAGCCGCTTTTTTCGGCATACATAAGATACATCCGCATTAACATGTTTGCCCAATCACAAGATTCTGTTCCGCCGGCACCAGCTGTAATTTGCAATACAGCACTTAAACTGTCACCTTCTTCAGAAAGCATGTTTTTAAATTCTAACTTTTCAATGGCATCAGTTGCAGATTCATAACGCGCTTCAACATTTTCCATCGGAGCTTCATCCTCCTTGTAGAATTCGTAAATAACTTCTAAATCTTCAAAAAGTGATTTGGCATCATTATAGTCATTAACCCAACTCTTTTTCTCACGAATGGATTTCATAACCAATTCGGCAGCTTTGGAGTCATTCCAAAAATTGGGGTCAAAAGTTTGCTCTTCTTCGTTGGCGATTTCTATGAGCTTAGCATCTAAGTCAAAGATATTGTCTAAGTACGTCTAGACGGGAATTAAGATCTTTTATTTGATCTGATGTAATCATAGTGTAAGATAATTTTATACAAATATAAGGCGCGTTAATAAAGTGCCATAATTTTGAATCGATTTTTTGGAAATTCCGTAGTTTTATGATTTAGAAAAAAGACGTTAGTTTTAATTGTTCTCAATTGAAAAGAAAGAATTAATATAGATTAGTGTCAAGAATATAATTCAAAATTTAATAGAAGATTTCCGCTTTCTCGGGAAAATATATATGATAATAGACTTAAGAAGTGATACCGTTACAAAACCATCAAAAGGCATGTTAGATGCTATGATGTCTGCCCAAGTTGGAGATGATGTTTTTAGAGAAGATCCTACAGTTAATGAATTAGAAGAACGGTTAGCAACACTATTTGGCAAACAAAAAGCATTATTTTTTCCATCAGGAAGCATGGCGAATCAAATCGCTATAAAGTTACATACCAATCCTGGAGAACAAGTTATTTGTGATAAATACGCTCATATTTATAATTATGAAGTTGGAGGAGTGGCTTTTCATAGCGGTGCGTCTTGTAAACTCATTGATGGTCATCGTGGTATGTTTACGGCAGAACAAGTAAAGGAAGCTATTAATCCTTCAGAGTATTATTACAGTCAAACCAGTTTAGTTGAGGTAGAAAATACCACAAATAAAGGTGGAGGAGCGTGTTGGGATTTTCAAGAGCTTGAAAACATTAAAAACGTCTGTAAAACTAATAATCTAGGGTTTCATTTAGATGGAGCACGCTTATGGAATGCTATGGTTGCTAAATACGAAACGACGATGCAATATGGTCAGCTTTTCGATACGGTTTCAGTTTGTTTAAGTAAAGGTTTAGGTTGCCCAATAGGTTCTGTGTTGATAGGTGATGCCGAGATTATGAAAAAATCCTTGAGTTTAAGAAAGCTTTTTGGAGGTAATATGCGACAAGTTGGTTATTTGGCTGCTGCAGGTTTGTATGCTTTAGATAATAATATTGAACGACTTGCAGACGATCATAAAAGAGCAAAAGAAATAGGAGCGGAGTTATCTAAATTATCCATAATTAGAAAAGTAGAACCTATTGAAACCAATATTGTCATTTTCGAATTAAATGATGGTGTGGATGAGGCACAATTCCTGAATAACTTAAAAGAAAAGAATATTCATATTATAGGAATGGGAAGTAATAAACTTAGAATGGTCACACATTTGGATTATACAGACCAAATGCATGACAAACTTTTAAGTGAGCTAAAATCTATTTAAACATATCCATTCCAGGAATATTTGGCATGCCTTCTTTTGCGACAGCAGCTACTTCTGTTTCGTGAACGTTGGTTGCTTTTTCAATCGCTTTGTTTAGTGTGAGGATTAAATAATCTTCTAACATGTCTTTATCTTGAAGTAATTCATCAGCAATATCAATAGATTTAATTGTTCTATTGGCTGTAATCGTTACTTTCAATTTATTGTCAGTACTCGCTTCGTCAATTAAAACGGTATGTAAGCGCTCTTTTGTTGCTTCAACTTTCTTTTGAGCATCTTTTAATTTGCCCATCATTCCCATCATATCTCCAAACATAATCTTATCTTTTAATTTATTCAGATACAAAATTACTAAATTGCGCCTCTTTTTAGACTAAATTTTCATAACAAATGATAAAAAATTCGGATATCAATCCTCCTATTGCCAAGAAAATTCCACATCAATTAGAAAAACATGGAGATGTTCGTGTTGATAATTATTTTTGGATGAAGGACCGAGAGCATCCAGAAGTGATCGATTATCTCAATGCTGAAAATGCGTATTGCGATTCTGAAATGGCTCATACAAAGGATTTTCAATCAGATTTATTTGATGAAATGAAAGCTAGAATAAAAGAAGATGATTCGTCTGTACCTTATAAATACAATGGCTATTGGTATATCACCAAATTCGAAAAAGGAAAAGATTACCCAATTTACACACGTAAAAAAGACAGTTTAGATAATCCTGAAGAGTTGTTATTTGATTGTAACGTCATGGCTGAAGGTGAACCTTATTTCAAATTAGCTGGTATAAGTATTAGTCCAGATAATAAATTAGTGTCCTACGGAATTGATAACACAGGACGACGTAATTACACGATTCATGTAAAGAATTTAAAAACACACGAGGTGGCTTTAGATCGTGTATTAAATACGACAGGTTCTTCAAGCTGGGCAAATGATAATGCCACTTTATTTTATACCAAAAAGGATGAGGTTACTTTACGAGCATTTCAAGTTTATAAACATCGCTTAGGAGACAATTCTGATGATGAACTTGTTTTTGAAGAAGGAGATGATACTTTTGGAGCGGCGGTTTACAAATCAAAATCTAGAAAGTATATTATTATTGCGTGTTATAGCACGCTAACGAATGAATATCATATTCTAGATGCGGATAACCCTGAAGGTAAGTTTCAAGTTTTTCAACCAAGAATAAGAGGTTTAGAATATAGCATTTCGCATTATGATAATCACTTTTATATGCTGACGAATAAGGACAAAGCGACCAATTTTAAATTAATGAAGACTTTAGAAACTGATACTAAAGTTGAAAATTGGACAGAAGTCATAGCGCATAGAGATGATGTTTTATTAGAAGGCATTGATATTTTTAAAGATTATTTAGTGATTTCTGAGCGTAAAAACGGCTTAAACGAAATACGAATAAAACGTTGGGACGGAAGTGAAGATTACTATTTACCTTTTGATAATGAAACTTATACAGCATATACAGGTACCAATGTAGATTTTGATACTGAAATATTACGTTATGGTTATAATGCCATGACAACTCCGTCTTCGGTTATTGAGTTTAATATGCGTACTAAAACTAAAACGGTATTAAAGGAGCAAGAGGTTTTAGATAAGAATTTTGACAAAGACAATTATATTTCAGAACGTATCTGGGCAACTGCTGAAGATGGTACTAAAATCCCAATGTCTGTTGTATATCGTAAAGGCATTAAAAAAGATGGAACGAATCCATTATTACAATACGCTTATGGAAGTTATGGTTCTACAATGGATCCTTATTTTTCGACGATTAGATTAAGCTTATTAGATCGTGGATTTATTTATGTTATTACACATATTAGAGGAGGAGAATATTTAGGCCGTGATTGGTATGAAAATGGAAAGTTATTAAACAAGAAAAATACATTTTCAGATTTTATAGCCTGTTCGGTGCATTTAATAAAAGAGCGTTACACGTCGTCTCAACATTTATATGCTATGGGAGGCAGTGCAGGAGGTTTGTTAATGGGTGCTATAATTAACACCGCACCAGAATTATACAACGGTATTATTGCAGCGGTACCTTTTGTAGATGTTATTACGACGATGTTAGATGATTCTATTCCGTTAACCACTGGTGAATATGATGAATGGGGAAATCCAAATGATAAACTCTATTATGATTATATAAAATCGTATTCTCCTTATGATAACGTAGAAGCGAAGGCGTATCCCAACATGTTGATTACAACAGGGCTTCACGATTCGCAAGTGCAGTATTGGGAGCCAGCGAAATGGGTAGCCAAACTTAGAGACTTAAAAATAGACGCAAATAAATTGTATTTAAAAACGAATATGGATGCGGGTCATGGTGGTGCATCCGGACGATTTGAAAGCTTAAAAGAAGACGCGGAAGAGTTTGCATTTTTACTTGATTTAGAAGGAATATCCAGTTAAATCAAAAAAAAATGTTACTTTTGCGAGGTTTTAGGTGTCTAATAATTTGATTAGTTACTGAAAAATTTTATTTATGAAGCAAAACAAAAATGTATTTGATAATGTGTTACAACTAATAGGTAACACGCCCTTAATCAAATTAAATAGAATGACTGCTGACTTCGATGGTGAGTTTTATGCCAAAGTAGAAGCGTTTAATCCAGGTCATTCTTCAAAAGACAGAATTGCATTACATATTATAGAAGAAGCTGAGCGTCGAGGTATTTTGACTCCTGGTGATACAATTATAGAAACGACTTCTGGTAACACCGGTTTTAGTATTGCTATGGTTAGTATTATTAAAGGGTACGAATGTATTTTGGCTGTAAGCTCTAAATCATCTGCAGACAAAATAGACATGTTAAAGTCTATGGGCGCAAAAGTTTATGTGTGTCCCGCACATGTAAAAGCAGATGACCCTCGTTCTTACTACGAAGTTGCAAAACGTTTACACGAAGAGAATAAAGGTTCTATTTATATCAATCAATATTTTAACCAATTAAATATTGATGCACATTACAAATCTACCGGTCCAGAAATTTGGGATCAGACAAGTGGTGAAATTACACACCTAATTGCTTGTAGTGGTACAGGAGGAACAATTTCTGGAATCTCAAAGTATTTAAAAGAGCAAAACCCAAATGTAAAAGTTATTGGTGTTGATGCTTACGGTTCTGTTTTAAAGAGCTACCACGAAACACGTGAGTTTGATGATAAAGAAATTTATCCTTACAGAATTGAAGGTTTAGGTAAGAATTTGATTCCTACGGCTACGGACTTTGATCTAATTGATAAGTTTATCAAGGTTACAGATGAAGAAAGTGCACATACGGCAAGAGAAATTTCAAATACTGAAGGTCTTTTTGTAGGTTATACAAGTGGTGCAGCAATGCAAGCGATTAAACAATTACAAGAAGAAGGTGAATTTAAGTCAACGGATAAAGTTGTAGTGATTTTTCCAGATCATGGATCGCGTTATATGAGTAAAGTCTATAATGACAAGTGGATGGAAGATCAAGGCTTTTTTGATGCTAAAAGTGTTGTACAAGCAACTATAGAGTACATAAAATAGATTATAATTAAAAAAAACATATGCCTATTGCCAAATTTGTAATAGGCTTTTTTTTGCAGAATAATTAAGTGAAATATGTTGAATAAAGCGGTTTATAACTTGTGAATACTTCACTAAATAAATTATGCATTCATAATATTATTACCTAATTTTGCAGACACTAACTAGATAAATTAACAATTATTAATCGTTGGTTTTATGCTTTCTAAGCATAGAACCAATTTTTAATATCAAAGTATGCGTGCATGAAGGATTTATTTGCAAAGATTTATAAAGATAAAGGACCACTTGGAAAATGGGCAGCTCAGGCTGAAGGTTATTTTGTGTTTCCAAAGCTTGAAGGTGAAATCTCTAATAGAATGAAGTTTCAAGGGAAGGATGTTATTACTTGGAGTATCAATGATTACTTAGGTTTAGCCAATCATCCAGAAGTTCGAAAAGTAGATGGGGAAGCTGGTGTTAAGTACGGTTCTGCATACCCTATGGGAGCACGTATGATGTCTGGTCACACAGATTTACATGAGCAGTTACAAAACGAATTAGCTGCTTTTGTTAATAAAGAGGCTGCATACTTATTAAATTTTGGTTATCAAGGAATGGTATCTACCATTGACGCTCTGGTAGCTAAAGATGATATTATTGTTTACGATGTTGATGCACACGCTTGTATTATTGATGGTGTGCGTTTACACATGGGTAAACGTTTTACTTATAAGCACAACGATATCGTAAGCTTAGAGAAAAATTTAGAGCGTGCTACAAAAATGGCAGAGCAAACAGGGGGAGGGATTTTAGTTATTTCTGAAGGTGTCTTCGGAATGCGAGGAGAACAAGGCCGTTTAAAAGAGATTGTTGAGCTTAAGAAGAAATTTAACTTTAGATTTTTTGTAGATGATGCTCACGGATTTGGTACTTTAGGCGCTACAGGTGCTGGAGCAGGTGAGGAGCAAGGAGTTCAAGATGACATCGATGTTTATTTTGCAACTTTTGCAAAATCTATGGCAAGTACAGGTGCGTTTATTGCAGCTGATAAAGAAATTATAGATTATTTAAAATATAACCTACGTTCTCAAATGTTCGCTAAGTCGTTACAAATGCAGCTTGTTGTTGGTGCATTAAAACGTTTAGACATGTTGCGTACAATGCCAGAGCTTAAAGCGAATCTTTGGACAATAGTTGATGCCTTACAATCAGGTTTAAAAGAGCGTGGTTTTGATATCGGAACAACACAAAGTTGTGTAACTCCTGTGTATCTAAAAGGAAGTATTCCTGAAGCAATGGCTTTAGTAAGAGACTTACGAGAAAACTACGGAATATTCTGTTCTATAGTAGTTTATCCTGTAATTCCTAAAGGATTAATTTTATTAAGAATGATTCCGACGGCTACACATACATTAGTAGATGTAAAAGAAACATTAGATGCTTTTGATGCTATTAGAGAACGTTTAGTAAACGGTACTTATAAAAGAATGTCAGCAGCTTTAATTGCTGCTATGGGTGAATAGTTAATTCACTTAATAAGCAAAAAAACGATCATCACATTTAAGTGATGATCGTTTTTTTTGTTTAACCAACAACCAACAACCAACAACTAATAGCTATAAGTCCTTTCGCAATGTTTTGCGTCGTGCATATACTTTAGGGTCAAAATGTTTCCATATTTGTTTAATGGCAATATTATCTTCAAGTTCTGGAGTTCTATAACATGTCTCTATCCCTTTTTGCTTAAAGGTTTCGTAATATTCGTTAAAAATAACGGCATGAACACCTTTGTTTTGATAGTCGGGATGAATACCTATTAAGTAAAAAATAACGTCTTTACTGTGTTTTTTAGCTTTTAGGATATGTGTAAATCCAAAGGGAAATAATCTACCATTTGCTTTTTGTAACGCTTGTGCAAACCGTGGCATAACAACAGCAAAACCAACTAATTTATCATGTTCATCCACTACAAATTTGATGTACTCCGGGTTAATAAAGCTGATAAATTTCTTTTTAAAATATTCTTTTTGAATATCTGTAATTTCAACAAAAGAGGATAAAGACGAATAACTCTCATTAAACAAATCGAACATACGATCTGCATAAGGCATTACTTCTTCTGTTTTTGTAAGCTGAAGCGCTCTTAATTTATAACGACGTTTAATGAGTTCTTGTGCTTTTTTAAAGAACTCTGGCTTTACGTTTTCAAAAGGAAACTTGTTTTCTGAATATTCTTTTTCAATAAGGTATCCATGTTCTTTATAATGGTTAATATAATAAGGATGATTATACCACGTAATCATTGTTCCCAATTGGTCAAAACCTTCGGTCATTACACCGACTTTATCTAAATTAGAAAAGCCTACAGGACCTTCAGCATAACTTAATTGCTGTTCTCTTCCTATATCTTCAACGGTATTTAATAACGCTTTACTAACATCTAAATCGTCAATAAAGTCAAACCAACCAAAACGCATTTTCTTTATGCCTTGCTTGTCGACTTCTAGCCAATTGATAATCGCTGCAATTCTACCTACAACCTCACCAGATTTATAAGCCAAGAAAAATCGGGCTTCAGCATCTTTAAAGATTGGGTTTTTGTCTTTATTAAAGGTTTCTAACTCTTGTTTTATAATTGGTGGTACCCAATATTTAGAATCTTTATAAATTTTAAAAGGGAACCGAACAAATGCTTTTAAGTCCTTTTTTGATGTGGCTTCTTTAATTGTTATCATGTAGTTAGGAACGCTATAAATTAAGAATCGAAATCATCTATTTTCTTTTCCTTTTTCTTCTTTTTCTTGAAATTACCATCACTGCCGTTACCGTTATCTATCTTTTTATCTTGATGGAAATCTAAACGGTACGACGCTCCGAAAGCGATATTTAGAACAGTTGGTGTATCTTTAGTGTTAAAGGCAAGATTAGCATCTAACTGAAAGTTTTTAGTCCAAAGGTAAGCACCTCCAAATCTAAAAATATTATCAGCATAGAAATCACTATCAATGCCTTGCGCTTCTCCAAAGACAACCCATTGTGGTGTGAATGAATGTGTTAGTGTAAAAATATATTGAAAATCAGACTGGTCTGTTCCAATTCTATCTTTAATTAAATTCATTACAAAAACCCAACCACCATTAAAATTGTTCTGTGTTGCAATCATTACCTTTGGACTAAAGCCTTCAATGTCTGGGGCAGTATAAGGATTGTCTTTAGCGTCAAAATTTGCGCCTGCAAAAATAGAAACGGCAGGTATTAAGGATTTCCAGCTGAATTTATTGTTAGCGTGAAAGCTGTATAAATTTGGCTTTTCTTCTCCTGCATTTTTATAAGGATCATATACCAGATATTTTGCTCCAAGAGTGAAATTTTTAAAATTAGAGCGTTTGTCTGGAAGAGGAATTGTAGCATTATTATAAGTGATATTATCATTTTGATAAATGCCATCAAGCGATAATTCTAGCTCTTCAAATAATAAGCCATATCTCAGTGCAAAATCAAGACCAAACCCTGAAACTTCATAATTGGCAAGCGCATGCTCTTCTTTTACGGTATAGGCGCCAGTTTCAAACTGTACAACTCCTGTTCCTACAGAAAAGGCACTTTTAGATACTCCAGGTCGGTTAGAGTTAATTACTTCAGTATATTGGGCGTAGGTAGAATTAAAACTAAAGGCAAGAATTAAAACTAATATGGATTTGAGTATTCGCATTATATATGGATTTAAAACCTATAGGTCTATTGTAGATTGAAGTCAAATATAGATATTTTATAGTTTTTTTAAGGAATAATATCGGATTATAAATGAGTATAATTGTATTTTTGAATATTATAACATGTTTATCATACAACAAGCTTAGTCCATGGGATTACTGAGAACTATATTAATTATTTTACTTGTTTACTTTGGCTTTAAGATATTAGCACGTCTTTTTGCTCCGTTATTGTTGAAGTTTGTGGCCAAGAAAGCTGAGGAAAAGTTTGGTGGCCAATTTGGTGGATTCCAAAACCCAAATCAACAAAGACAGGAACAAAAGCAAAAGGAAGGTGAAACGATAATCGATAAAATGCCTAACAATAATAGTTCTTCTAACCAGAAAGTGGGCGAATATATTGATTACGAGGAAATTGATGAATAGAATTCTTTTGTAAAAAGGAATCCTACACAATGTTTCAAAAAAAATAACTACTTTTCAGAATCATTCAACTTAAAGCATTCACATGTCATTTTCTATAAAACGTTTAATACCGCATGTCTTAATTTTAGTAGGATTTGTCGCATTATCTTTAGCCTATTTCAGTCCTGTTTTACAAGGCAAAAAAATCAATCAAAGTGATATTATGCACTATATTGGTATGGCAGAACAACAAAAAGAGTTTGCCAAAACCACAGGAGAAGAAACCTATTGGACCAATAGTGCGTTTGGTGGTATGCCAACCTATCAATTAGGAGCAAAATATCCGCACAATTATATTAAAAAACTCGACTTAACCTTACGATTCTTACCAAGACCAGCAGATTATCTGTTCTTATATTTTATAGGCTTTTACATATTACTACTCTCACTAAAAGTAGATTTTAAACTTGCCGCCTTAGGAGCTTTAGCTTTCGGGTTTTCAACATACCTCATTATTATACTTGGTGTTGGTCATAACTCTAAAGCACATGCCATTGCTTATATGCCTTTGGTGTTAGCCGGAATTGTTCTCACGTTTCAGAAGAAATACATACTCGGGTTTTTCTTAACAACTATTGCTTTAGGTTTAGAGATCGTAACGAATCATTTTCAGATGACTTATTATCTCCTATTATTGGTTTTAGTTTTAGGATTGGCTTATCTCGTAGATGCTTACAAAAAACAACAATTGCCACATTTCTTTAAGTCTGTAGGATTACTTTCTGTAGCTGCCATTTTAGCTGTTGGATTAAACGCTACAAATATTATGGCGACCCAAGAGTATGTTAAAGAAAGTACACGAGGTAAAAGCGATTTAACCATAAATGTTGATGGATCTCCTAAAGAGGTAACGTCAGGATTAAGCAGGGAATATATTACAGAATACAGCTATGGTATTCTAGAATCTTTCAATCTCTTTATTCCAAAATTTATGGGTGGAGGAAACTCTGAAGATGTAGGTAAGGACTCTAATACTTATGACGCTTATATTGATTTAGGAGCTTCTCCAATTGATGCCTTAGATGGCGCAAGAAATGCGCCAATGTATTGGGGAGATCAAACCATCGTTGAAGCACCCGCTTATGTAGGTGCTGTAATTATTTTCCTTTTTGTTTTGGGTTTATTTTTAGTAAAAGGGAGATTGAAATGGTGGCTTTTAGGTGGCACATTATTATCGTGGATATTATCATTAGGGAAAAATTGGTTTTTTGTGGAAAACCCTCAACCAGATAGTAATCCTATAACTAATTTCTTTATTGATTTTGTTCCATTATATGATAAGTTTAGAGCCGTAAGTTCTATCCAAGTGATTTTAGAATTGTGTATTCCGGTTTTAGGGATTTTCGCATTATCGCGTTTGTTTAATGATTTTCAGAAGGATGAAGAAAAACTAAAAGCCTTAAAATATTCAGTTGCAATCACAGCAGGTTTAGCTTTAATCTTTTTAGTATTTAAATCTTTTCTATTTGATTTTGAAAGCTTTAGAGATGATCAATATATTGGCGCGTATGGACAACCTTTTATTGATGCTGTAATTGAAGACCGTAAAGCATTAATGACTGCAGATACGTTGAGAGCTTTGGTTTTAGTATTGCTTTCAGCAGGAACCATTTTTATGTTCTTAAAAAAGAAATTGTCCGAAAATTTAGTCGTGGTGGTATTCGCTGTGTTAATTCTTTTTGATTTAGTTACGGTAGATAGAGAATACGTTAATAATGATAATTTTGTATCTGCCTTAAAAGTAGATAAACCTTACCAGCCAACTAGTGCTGATTTAGAAATCTTAAATGATAAGAGTCATTTTAGAGTTTTAGACATGTCTAGTGAAGGACAGCGTAAACCTGCAAGGTCTGCCTATTTTCATAATTCATTGTTTGGTTATCATGCGGCTAAATTAGGACGTGTTAATGAGTTGTTAGAGTTTCACGTGTATAAAAACAACATGAATGTTCTGAACATGCTTAACACAAAATACATCATTGCAGAAGATCAAGGTCAAATTTTTCCTTATACCAATACTGAAGCTAATGGTAATGCTTGGTTTGTTTCACAACTGAATGTCGTTGCAGATGCTAATAAAGAAATTGTAGCTTTAGATAGTTTAAATACGAAGACGACAGCTGTTTTAGAGCAAACGGTTCAGGCTGAATATAATTTAAAAACGAGCTATCAAGTAGATTCTATAGCTTCAATTGAATTAAAAGAATTCAAGCCAAATCATTTAAAATACGAATCTAATAATAGCAATATAGGTCTAGCTGTGTTCTCTGAAGTCTATTACGCTCAAGGTTGGAACGCTTACATAGATGGTAAATTAGTACCACATTTAAGAGTAAATTATGTTCTAAGAGCATTAGAATTACCAGAAGGCAATCACACCATAGAATTTAAGTTTGAACCACAAGTTGTTGAAACAGGAAGTCAAGTGGCTTTAGCGAGTTCTGTTTTATTAGGATTACTTCTTTTAGGTGGATTGTTTTATGAGATAAAGCGTAGGAAGAATAATTGATATTAATCTTTCATGTTATGAAATTAACTTATAAAAGAAGTTTTTGGATTTTATTTGTGTTCTCAATTGTTCTCATAATTTATCAATTTGGTAAAACAAATTCATTAAAAGTGGAGTTAGCTTTTGAGAAAATAAATTTTGTGTTTTTAAAGTCAGATACTCATGTAATAGGAGAAATAGCATCAAAAAGATTATATGATAAAAATGAAATAGAGTCTTTCTTAAATCTAAATCACGCTCATATCAGAGTTGATAAAAAAGGAGATACGTTGTTCTTAGATAATACATTTTTGATATTTAAAAATGATTCACTCATTTCAATTATAGTAGACTAATTAATTAGATTCCTATCTTCGTAGGAATTCAGGATGAAAAACAAAGTACTCATAATAACCTATTATTGGCCACCAGCAGGAGGGCCAGGCGTGCAGCGTTGGTTAAAATTTGTGAAGTATTTACCTGAGTTTGATATAGAACCCATTGTGTATTGTCCTGAAAACCCAAACTATCCTATTATGGATGAAAGTTTGGTGAATGAAATTTCAGATACTATTACTATTATAAGGCAACCGATCAGCGAACCTTATGGTTTGGCGAGTTTATTTTCTAAAGGAAAGTCGAAGAAAATTAGTTCTGGTGTGATTCCTAAAGCCAAAAAGCAATCGTTGATAGAAAAAACAATGCTTTATGTAAGAGGTAATTTTTTTATCCCTGATGCGCGAAAAAACTGGATAAAACCTTCAGTTTCGTTCTTGTCAGATTATATCCAAAAACATCACATTGAAACTATAATTACAACTGGTCCACCACATAGTTTACATTTAATTGGTTTACAGTTAAAAGCAAGATTAGGTATAAAATGGTTCGCGGATTTTAGAGATCCTTGGACTACCATTGGCTATCATAAAGATTTAAAATTAACGAACTCCTCAAAAGCAAAGCACATCGACTTAGAGCAAAACGTTCTAAATGCAGCTGATGAAATTATAGTGACTAGTAACCATACCAAAAACGAATTTCAAACTAAAACGAATCAACCGATTTCGGTTATTACGAATGGTTATGATTCACATTCAGTAAGAGTAGAAGGGAAAGATGAGCACTTTACCTTATCACACATTGGATCGTTATTATCAGAACGCAATCCTGTGGTTTTATGGGAAACACTTTCGGAATTAATTAAAGAAAATGAAGCTTTTTCTGAAGCATTTAAATTACAATTAATAGGTGTGGTCAGTGATGATGTTATTGAGTCGATTCATAATAATGGTTTAAAGAATCATTTAGAAGTTGTGGGGTATGTGAGTCATGATGAAGCATTACAATTTCAAATGAAATCACAATTACTGTTATTAATTGAAATTGATTCTGAAGATACCAAAGCCATTATTGCAGCAAAAGTTTTTGAATATTTAATCTCAGAAACACCCATATTAGCCATTGGTCCAGAAGATGCTGATGTAGAACAAATCATAAAATCTACAAATACAGGAACGTATTTTAACTATAAGCAGAAAGCCGAATTAAAGTCACAACTTTTAAACTATTTCGAAGCTTTTCAAAGTAATACATTAAAAGTAAATGCTATTGGTTTACAACCGTACAGTCGCAAAGCCTTGACTGAAAAATTAGCAGGTTTGTTAAATCGAGTCTAAAGTTTACTCAAAGGAACAATACTCAAAAGTTTATTGATAGGAATGTCCCCTTGAGTGGGTTTGAGGGGGTGTTTTCTAGTGGCATATTAAAATTTTAAACTTAATTAATCGTATTTTGCTTCACTATGGGAATCGTTTTAAGTCAATCATTTAAAAATACTATTACAACCTATTTGGGCTTTGGTATTGGAGCTATTAATACACTTTTTCTTTACACTAATTTTTTAACGGATCAATATTATGGTTTAGTTGCCTTTCTACTTTCAGCGGCTAATATTATGATGCCTTTTATGGCCTTTGGTGTTCATAATGCCATTGTGAAATTTTATTCGACATTCAAAACTAAAAATAGTATCAATAGCTTTTTAACGCTGATGTTATTTTTGCCCTTATTGTTTATAATTCCAACGGTTGTTATAGGCTACTTTGCTTATGATTTAATTGTTGATTGGCTTTCAAACGAAAACCAAATTGTAGAAAGTTATATCTGGCATATTTTTATTTTGGCTGTGGCAATGGCTTATTTCGAAATCTTTTTTGCTTGGACAAAAGTGCAAATGCAAACCGTTTTTGGAAACTTAATGAAAGAGATATTTCATCGCGTTTGCATTATGTTTTTACTTTTTGCGGTATATTTAGATTGGTTATCGGTTGCGCAATTTATTAACGCACTCGTTGCCGTTTATGTCTTACGTATGGTGCTTATGAAACTGTATGCCTATTCAGTAAGATTTCCGAAGTTAAAGTTTCAAAAATTAGAAAATCAATTTTCAATATTAAAATATTCAGCACTAATGATTATCGCAGGTTCGGTGGCGATGCTTATTCTAGATATTGATAAATTTATGATTGGTTTAATCTTACCAGATATTGAGCAGGTGGCTTATTATAGTGTGGCTATTTTTATTGCTACTGTGATTGCCGTTCCACAACGTGCCATGCATCAAATTATGTTACCGTTAACAGCAAAGTATCTTAATGAAAAGGACAAGGTTGCTTTAGAAGATTTATATAAGAGAAGCTCAATAACGCTTTTAGTAGTTAGTGGTTTTATTTTTCTGCTCATTATTTTAAACATTAATCAGCTATATGAAATTCTTCCAGAGAAATTTACAGGTGGACTTTTTGTGGTTTTAATTGTAAGTCTGGCTAAGCTATATGACAACAGTTTGGGGAATAATAATGCTATATTATTTAACAGTGATTATTACAGAATGGTGTTATTTTTTGGAGTATTACTTGCTATTATGGCTATTGTGTTGAATGCGGTTTTTATTCCTGTATATGGCATTGAAGGATCTGCTTTTGCAACATTTTTAGCGGTATTCATTTATAATACAATCAAAATTGTATTTGTAAAACGAAAATTTAATATGCTGCCATTTACATCTGGTTCAGTTAAGATTATTTTGGCATTGATTGTATTGTCGTTTGCATTTTACTTTTGGGATTTTCCATTTCATCCAATTATTAATATCATTTTAAAATCTGGATTAATAAGCCTCATTTATTTTATGTTGATTTATAAAATGAACGTCTCAGATGATATCTCACTACAAATAAAAAAGCACCTAAAACTTTAGATGTTTTATTATAAAAGAAATTCCCGTAAAGCGCTTTGAGGCATACTATATACGGGAACTTCTAACCAACCAAAAAAACTTTTTATCCTCCAGATCGACTTGAGTTAGATCTTGTAGAACTTTGGTTGCTCGTTCTACTACTTGTGTTTGATCTTGCTTTTACAGCCGATTTCGTTGTTCTATTTTGCGTCACATTACTTTTTCTTGAGCTTTGTGATGTTGCTTTAGTAGATATACGAGAATTAGTAACACTTGGTTTTCTAACTGATGAACTATTTCCTCGTTCTATAGTTTTAGACACAGAAGAACTGCTTCTAGTCACATTTGTATTTCTCGTAGGTGTAACTCTAGTGGAACGCTGGGTAAGTGTTCTACTTGGAGTTGAGACCCTAGTATTCGTTCTCGTTGTTGCACTATTACGAGGGGTTGCTGTTCTTGTAGTTGTTGAAACTCTCGTCGCAGAACGTGCAGGTGTTGCAGTTGTATTACGCGTCGTTGTAGTTCTAGTAACAGTTGAATTGTTATCTCTTAAACGTGTAGCTCTTGTGCTTGCAATTGTCGTATTATTACGTTGTGCTTGTGTTCTAATACTACGCTCTCTACTGTTTCTTGGAGTTTGAGCATAACTGATACTTGTTCTAGTTGTTGTAGTAGTTCTTCTTACCGCATAACCATTATCGCGTCTTCCAATATTATAATGTCTTACATTGTTCGTATAAGGTCTATAATAAATATGTCTTACAGGGGTGTAATGCTGTCTGTATGGATTTACATGTACGATACTGTAATTAATATGTGGTACCGCATAAAATTGGTGCCAAGGTCTATAAACGTAAGATCTGTTATATATGTTAATAAAGCCATCGTATCTATAAAATACATTGTTTCTGTAGTACACATTTAGTCCACCAACGTTACTGATTCTTCCAAAAGTGTTGTAGTTAATAAAGATGTTACCGATTTGGTTAACACGTCCGTAATAATCATAATAGATAGGTGTGTTTTCTATTTGAATAATAGCACCAAAACTATCATATTGTATATAAGGATTATAATCGTATCCAGAGTTAAAACTCAAGCTAAACCCAGGAGTATTAATTCCTACACTTACATCGGGTCCATAATTTGGTAAATAGAAATCAAACTGACCATCTGCAAAAACGGAAAACTCAATTCCGGCTTCATCAAATATGAAAGAATTACCATAACCTCTCACATTGTTATTAATTGAAGCCTCTGCTTCTGATGTTGTTGTGCTGGTTGCGAATGCAGTTGTGCTTATAGCGACTAAGGCTGCAAATAAATATATAATTCGTTTCATAATAATTGGGTTTTAAATTAAACTCGTTTAGTATAAAACAAACAGCGTGCCAAAAATACATATTTCTGTTTCTGAGGTTTTTATGTCGGTTTAAAAACAGTGTGATATAATCTCGGTAAAATTCAACAACCTTCAAACTATTGAGGGTGTCATATATTTTACTACTTTTAAACTAGACTAACCATCAATTATGAGTACCAACCAAGTAGACTGTAAAAATTGTGAGCAACCTTTTGATGCGGATTTTCAATTTTGCCCACATTGTGGTCAAAAATCAAATGACGAACTTACGATAGGTGTTTTGTTTTATAATACCATTAGTAATTACTTTTCCTTTGATGCACGCTTTTTTAAAAGTTTTTTTCCTTTACTATTTAAGCCTGGTTATTTGGCCAAGGAATTTATAAACGGAAAACGTTTAATGTATCTGCATCCTGCCCAGATGTATTTGTTTATCTCAGTGGTGTTTTTCTTTTTATCTAGTTTTTATTCTAGAGAATTCAGAGAAGATATAGATAAAGGCATGGAAGAAGTCTTGGCGAGTCGATCTGAAAAAGTTTTAACCCAAGATAGTATTCCTCAAGATTCTATTGCTATAAATAATTATTTAAAACCCCTCAGAGATAATAGCTTCACCATAGGATTAGATGACGATGATTTAAAAGTTATAGATTCCCTCTCAAGAATTAAAGTGCCTAAAAAGAATTTTGGAACATCATTTACTTTTAATGAAAGGGAAATGGACTCCATAATTGCTACAGGAGCATCGGATGAAACGCTATATAAACATATGGGAATGTCTGATAATGCAGGTTCTATAAAACGAAAGTTTTATAGTCAAATACTTAAGTTTTATAAAACCATGGGACTTGGACAAATTTACCAAACCTTTATAGATAGCATTCCATTAGCTATGTTTTTCTTATTGCCACTTTTTGCACTTTTATTGAAACTATTCTTTTTTAATAAAGGTAGATATTCACATCATTTGGTGTTTAGTTTTTATTATTTTTCCTTCTTGTTCACCTTATTTAGTATCATGTTTTCAATAAATAGATGGTTAATAGACATACCAGATTGGATAGATTGGCTTATTGCATTTTCAACCTTCTTTTACTTAGTAGTTGCAATAGCAAGATTTTATAGACAGCATTGGCTTTTAAGTTTCGTTAAAACGGGTGTAATTGGCTTTTTATTTATGTCGCTTGTATTACCGTTTTCGCTTACGATCTTAGGAATTATTTCGTTTTTGTACTACTAATCATTAAAAGACCCAGTGTGCCAAAAAATAAAACTGTATAATTGACACAATATTTAAGGGCGTAATTATCAATATTACAGTAGGTTGCTGCTTGTTGTTTTAACATTAAAATGCTTCCTTTTATAATTTTTTTGTTTTTCTTAAACTACAGCCTTTATGACCAGTAAAGTGAGTTATGAAAACAACAAGTCGTTCTGCAGAACTTAACAAAACATAGACACAGGAACTAAGCGTATGAATTAATAGGTGCGTTTACTTTTGTCCATAATGTTTAATGTTTTTTTGTAAACAACGAGATAGATTGTTGCTACCCCAAATGATATAAGGGTACCTATATATATTCCAAATAAGGGGTAGACGATTGATATTGTTAATGAATAAATGATTAACGAAAACATACCAAATGGCACATTTTTAATCACTGTATGTACATGTTCTTTTGAATAGGTAAAATGAATGATTAACATTAAAGGAAAAAGCGTGGTAGGGAAAGCAGAAAAAAGTCCAGCCCAAGTAGATCCTACAAATTTTGGGACACTCGTAATTACCAAAATAATTAAGGCTGCAAAAAAGGCTCTCACAAATAGAATTCTATAGTTGAGTTTTACCTTAGTCTGGATATTAATATTCTTAATACTTTTGAAAAGATAGATGTATAGAAATGAAAATGCAATCGGAATTAATATGGCGATGTATTTATTAATTTCAATACGTTGTAACAATGAAACAATAACAAAGTAGCCAATTATGGCACACAAAGAAGACAATAGAATATTATATTTTTTAAAGTGCCTTGATGCTATGTAATAAATATAAACAAAGGATAAGGTGGCACTCAATCCAATCATATTATAAACGGCACTTTCTGCTGCAAATTCAGGGTTAACTTCTAATCCAAAAAAGAATAACGTTATAGCAGAACCAGAAGGATAGCCTGATAAAATTCCTGCAACTTTTGGGCTTACATTCTCAGCAATAACCGATAAGCCTATAACAAATGCTATGGCTACGATTAACTTAATTAAGAATAGAAACTCTATCATATAGTGGGCAAATATAATTATTTAGTTGAAGCATTCATTCTCTATTCTTTCTAAAAAAAACTATTTATAACTGAAGAAAATATAAGAACAGTTACTAAAATCTTATCGCAAGAAAATTAAGAATATATAATCTCGCATTCACATCATAATAAGTAGGAAATACACTAGCTATATAATTTAAGTAGTTTTTAATATGGTAATAGATAATTGTAATGCTTAGTGAAGAAAAGTGAGCTAGAAACTATTCATAGAACTCGCATGCCAAATAGGAATATTTAGAAATTCGCTCAACATCTCAGCATCGTTAATGATAGCTTTTAAGTTACCATGGTCCACGACATTTCTTCGAGACGCATCCTCTAAAACCAAATTTAGTTCAAAACTTTTATAAGAACCATCGTCACTTTTTACATGCTCTCCTATAATTTGAATGGCAATTATTGATTGTAATGATAAATAATCTTTAGATAGTTTTCTTTTAGACTGATGACCTTTGAATGCGTAAGTGGTATAATAAAGACCTTGTTGCTTGTCGAAAACTCTCGGTTTGTAAAACAGATAAAACATGAAACCTCCTGCGCCAGAAAAAATGAGACCAAAAAGGATTAAAAACCAAGGGATAGAAACGGATTCTATATGGGATTGAAATAAGGGAAATAAGGCATAAAATAAAACCCCTAAACCAACAGCTAAAAATATAAAACTGAAGAGTGCGGCACCAATTGAAGGTTTATATGTTAATTTAGAAGGAGATGCTTGAATTAAAACATTCGTTTTAAAATTGGCTCCGCCAGGCTTTAAAGGAGAGGTTGAAACTTTAGATTCTGTAGTATTACTAAGCACATTTTCTCTAGCTTCAATAACTTCCTTATGAAAACCTTCAGGTAAATCCATCTTATAATTTTTCTTGAAGGTATTTCCCTGTAACCGAATTCTTGTTTTTTACGATGTCTTCAGGTGTACCCGAAGCAACGAGTTGCCCTCCGTGTTTTCCTCCTTCAGGTCCCAAATCAATGATGTAATCGGCACATTTTATTAAATCAATATTATGTTCAATGACTATAATAGAATGGCCTTTAGCAATTAATGCTTGAAACGATTTTAATAACTTCTTTATATCGTGAAAATGAAGTCCGGTTGTAGGTTCATCGAATATAAAAAGCGCATTATCACTTTTACTTCCTTTTCCTAAAAATGTAGCGAGCTTAATTCGTTGCGCTTCACCACCAGAAAGGGTAGAAGAGGACTGTCCTAAAGTAACATAGCCCAAACCAACATCTTGCAGCGGTTGTAACTTTCCTTGAATTTTAGTTTGTTTATAAGTTTTAAAGAAGTCTATAGCATCATCAATCGTAAGGTTTAGAATATCATCAATAGATTTACCTTCAAACTTAACTTCTAATACTTCTTTTTTAAAGCGTTTACCTCCACAGGTTTCACAAGTTAAATGCACATCTGCCATAAACTGCATTTCAATGGTAACTTCACCTTCACCTTTACAGGTTTCACAACGGCCACCATCGACATTAAAACTAAAGTGTTTGGCCGCATAATTACGGATATTACTTAATTTTTGAGAGGCAAATAAAGCTCTAATATCATCATAAGCTTTAATATAAGTCACAGGATTAGAACGGGACGAACGACCAATAGGGTTCTGATCTACAAATTCTACATGTTGAATATTACTATGATTGCCTTTTATTTCTGATACCTGACCGATTTTATCACTAAATCCGGTAAGCTTTTTTTGAATGGCAGGAAATAATATCTTTTTAATTAATGTACTTTTTCCACTACCAGAAACACCTGTAATAACCGTTAGCATTTCTAATGGAAAATTAACCGTTACATTTTTTAAGTTGTTTTCGCGAGCACCAACAATTTCGATATTGTATTTTGAAGTTCTTCGTTTTTTCGGGACTTCAATTTCCAAGTCTCCATTTAAGTATTTCGCGGTGAGTGTATCTGCAGATAGAATCTCTTCAAAATTACCAACAGCAACCACTTCACCTCCTAGAGTTCCGGCTTCTGGTCCGATATCAATAATGGAATCCGCCGCTTTCATAATATCTTCATCATGTTCTACGACGATAACTGTATTTCCTAAATCGCGTAGAGATTTTAAAACATCAATTAAGCGTTCCGTGTCTTTTGGATGTAAGCCAATACTTGGTTCATCTAAAATATACATGGAACCAACTAGGCTACTCCCTAATGATGTCGCTAAGTTTATACGCTGACTTTCTCCACCAGAAAGTGTGTTAGATTTTCGATTTAAGGTTAAATAATTTAAGCCTACATTAGATAAAAACTCTAATCGTGTATTAATTTCGGTAAGCAAACGTTTTGCGATTTTAGCATCACTCTCGTTCAACTTTAATTTTTCAAAAAACACAATTAATTCATCTATAGGTAGATCAACTAAATCGGTGATTGTTGCTTTATCTATTTTTACATAACTGGCATCAATACGTAAGCGTTTTCCTTTACAAACATTACATTTTGTTTTACCACGGTAGCGCGATAGCATCACACGATTCTGAATTTTATAAGCTTTCGATTCTAGTTCAGCAAAGAACGTATCTAAACCTTCAAAGTACTTATTACCTTTCCAAATGAGGGCTTTATTGGCGTCACTTAATTGAAAATAAGGTTTGTGAATAGGGAAATCAAATTCGTGCGAATTATTAACCAACTGATCTCTGTACCAGCTCATACTTTCACCTCTCCAAGGGAAAATGGCATTTTCGAAAACTGATAGCTCAGTATTTGGAATGACGAGATCGTCATCAATACCAATAACATCACCATAACCTTCGCATTTTGGACAAGCTCCATAAGGATTATTAAAACTGAATAAATGTGCGTTAGGTTCCAAAAACGACATTCCGTCAATTTCGAACTTATTATTAAATACGGTTTGTTTTTTATCAGAAAGGGATTCAATTAAACATGTACCAACTCCTTCATAAAAAGCAGTCCCGACAGCATCTGCTAATCGGTTTAGAAAATCTTCTTCATTTTTAAAGACAATTCTATCCACAACTAAAAATAAACCATCAACTGAAGAAATGTTTTGTTTTAAGGCATCATCAATTCTAACAACATCGTCTTTTACTTTTATACGGGCATAACCTTGCTGTTGTAAGGTTTGAAGTTTGTTTTCTAACGTTCGGCCTTCTTCTAATATAATAGGAGCTAAAAGTAATAATTTGCTGCCTTCTTCAGATTTTGAAATATAATTAATGACATCCGAAACGGTATGTTTTTTGACTTCTTCACCCGAAATAGGAGAGTAGGTTTTTCCTATACGCGCAAATAATAATTTTAGGTAATCGTAAATTTCTGTCGTTGTACCAACAGTTGAACGTGGATTTGTAGAGTTTACTTTTTGCTCTATCGCAATCGCAGGCGCAATACCTTTAATATAATCTACTTTAGGTTTATTGAGTCGTCCTAAAAACTGACGCGCATAACTACTTAAGCTTTCTACGTAACGTCTTTGACCTTCTGCATAAAGTGTATCAAAGGCTAAACTCGACTTCCCAGAACCTGATAAACCTGTAATAACAACCAATTTATTACGTGGAATAACAACATCAATATTCTTAAGATTGTGAAGGCTTGCTCCTTTAATTATGATATTTTCCTTTGGGCTAACGTCTAAATTAGTAGTATTCATAGGTTATTTTGATCTCTAAGTTTGCAAAGATACTATAATACAAAATAAAGATTAAGATAACTGCTACATTTCGTTAGGTCAAGAGAGTTGGGCTTAAGAGTGCATCATATGATTTAGTTTTCATCCGCAAAAGGAGTGCTTTATCCGACAAAATGTTAAAGTTTAGTCCTTTTCTTTGCTTAATTGGAATGATTGTTGTTATATTTGAAACGTATTCACAATTTAAAAACACCTGCGTATAGCATAATATTACTTTTAGAAAACAGCTAGTAACCCCAAACTTAGTAAGCAACTGCTAAGTACTAAAGTAATTATTATGGAAAAAGAACTTATCCAAGACGCAGAGTTGGTCAGCAACTATATTAATGGCAATGAGTATGCACTTTCAATTTTAATAGAAAGGCATAAGCAAAAAATTTACAGTTTCATTTATTCTAAAGTCTACGATAGAGATATTACTGAAGATGTTTTTCAGGATACCTTTATTAAGGTTATTAAGAATTTAAAACGCGGTAAATATAACGAGGAGGGAAAATTTTTACCTTGGGTTATGCGTATTGCACATAATTTGGTTATCGATCACTTTAGAAAAAATAGTCGTATGCCAAAATTCGATAATACAGGTGAGTTTAGTATTTTTTCTGTATTAAGCGATTCTACGTTAAATGCTGAAAAAGTACTTATAAAAGACCAAGTGGAATCTGATGTAAGACGTATTATTGAAGAATTGCCAGAAGACCAAAAGCAAGTGCTTTTAATGCGTATGTATCAAGACATGAGTTTTAAAGAAATCTCTGAGCGTACAGGTGTAAGTATTAATACGGCTTTAGGAAGAATGCGTTACGCCTTAATTAATATGCGTAAAGTAATTGACCAAAACAATATCATTTTAACCAATTGATACAATAAAGCACATAGAAGTGCGTTTTTGCTATATATAAACTCTTAAATTGTTAAAATGGCAAAAATTTACTCTCATGCTTCCCCAAAACATAATAACCTAATACCAAAAGATGAAACGATACGTTTCCTTTTGAATTACTCAAAAGCTTTAAGTGTTATAGATTATAATAAAATGAAGTTTGAAGCGCTTCTCAATTAATAAAAAACCCTGATGTAAAAAGTCAGGATTTTTTTGTTAAAAGCAATTCTTCGTAGTTCTGAGTATTTAGATATTCTTGTTTTAAATCTTTAAGATATTGAATAGTTTTTTCTTTTAATGGGTGTTTCTCCTTTAAACAGTTTTTTATGTCATTGTCATAAACTGTTAGAATAATATACCAATGACCAGTTCTACTTGTGTAGTTGTCTTCAAATAGTCTTGAATTTCCGTTGCTTTCGCGTTTTGCATCAATTAAAACTAGAGGAAGATTTACGTTTTTATCTGTACGTTCGGCTTCATGATAAGATAAATAAAGGGTTTCACCATTCAGTTGAAAAGGCACATTGTAACCAACATCAATATCATTTAATCTGTATTTTTTATTGATGTAATTGTAGAATTCCTCGGCATCTTTTGAATCTTTGAAAATGAAAGCTGTTTCTCTAGGCATTTTCTTTTGAAACTTCTTAGCCTGCATTATCTTATAATCTTGATTCTTAAATTTAGGTGCAACTTTCACCGGGATACAAGAAGTCACAACAAAAGCTAAAAGGAGAATGATTAGTTTTTTCATTGATTAATGGTTTCTGATAAGGCATCAAGAATTGTACCAATGCACCTATTTAATTTCTATGAAGGTTCTAGCTACAATCGAAACACTGAACACTGAACACTGAACACTGAACACTGAATACGGAACACTATTTCTTCTTCTTTTTATAATAGTCATCCAAAACGGATTTTCTACCAATAGTCTTCGTAATAATATCTTTTTCTAAGTCCCAACCACGAGCAGGTGAATATTGTCTACCATACCATATTATTTGAAGGTGTAGGTCGTTCCATAGCTCTTCTGGAAATATACGTTTAGCATCTTTTTCGGTTTGTACTACGTTTTTACCATTGGTTAAATTCCAGCGATACATTAAACGATGAATATGTGTATCTACAGGAAACGCAGGAATTCCAAAAGCTTGTGATAAAACCACAGCAGCCGTTTTGTGTCCAACAGCTGGTAATTCTTCTAATGCTTCGTACGTTTTTGGAACTTCACCATTATGTTTGTCAATTAAGATATGTGACAATCCATGAATCCCTTTGCTTTTCATGGGTGATAAGCCAACAGGTTTTATAATCTCTCTAATCTCTTCAACACTCAACTTAATCATATCATAAGGATTGTCTGCACGTTCAAATAATAGAGGTGTTATTTTATTGACGCGTACATCTGTGCTTTGCGCAGACATTAGAACGGCAATCAACAATGTATATGGATCCTTATGGTCTAATGGAACGGGAATTTCAGGATATAATTTATACAATGTATTTATAATGAAATTTACTTTTTCTTGTTTAGTCATTTTGTATTTTTACCTAATCAGAGATTTAATACAAATTTACGTAATTATGACACATTTAAAAGTAGGAGATAAGGCACCAGATTTTTCAGCAAAAGACGAACTTGGTAATACGATCTCATTATCAGATTATAAAGGTAAAAAATTAGTTGTATTCTTTTATCCTAAAGCAAGTACACCGGGTTGTACCGCAGAAGCTTGTAACCTTAATGATAACTATGAGCGATTTAAAACTAAAGGTTATGAAATTTTAGGAGTAAGTGCGGATAGTACTAAAAGACAATCTAATTTTAAGAACAAATACGAGTTTCAATATCCATTATTAGCAGATGAAGATAAAGCTGTAATTGAAGCTTTCGGAGTTTGGGGACCAAAGAAATTTATGGGTAAAGAATATGATGGCATTCATCGCACGACATTTGTTATAGATGAAAACGGAGTTATAGAAGATGTCATTGCAAAGGTGAAAACAAAAGCGCATGCAGAGCAAATATTAGGAGAATAAGACATAATTCTTAAACAAAAAAAAAGCGACCATTATACTACGCTTAGTAGATGAATGGTCGCTTTTTTTATTATGTAATTTGATATTAATTTTTATGCATAACCTCTTCAGATTCACAGCCAAATAAACTCTTTTCTTTAATTAATTTCGAAACTCCTTCTGGTAACATTTTTTCCCATCCTTTTTCATTGTCCACAATCATTTTAAGAACTGTTCTTGAGAACACAGATAGGTTAGATATGTCATAATCTGTGATGTCAACGACCTTACCGTTATATTTAAAGAACTTATAAAGCTCTTTCATACGAGGATGTACTTTTAGATTTTCGCTAGTCGTTAAGCTACCATCATTGTTTACCATAGGGTATAAATACACACGTAAATCCTTGTAAAATAATTTTCCAAAGGCTTCTAGAATTCCTCCACTTAAATGACGATAATATTTTTCATCAAAAATGTCAACGAGGTTATTTACTCCCATGGCTAATCCCATTCTAGCTCTAGAATATTGAGAGAAGTATTCTACTAATTTATAATATTCTTGGAAATTAGAAATCAATACCGTTTGTCCTAAAGAACATAAGAGTTTTGCACGATCCATAAAATCTTGCTCATCAATTTTACCTTCTGCCCTTAAGTTAGATAAGGTAATTTCAAAAATAACTTGTGTTTTTTCTTTTTCGACCTTATTCTCTTTAATGAACATTTCGTAAGATTTCTCAAACATGTCCATATTAACTTTGGTTACAGGTCTAAAACTACCTCTTAAGGTTAAAATGTTCTTTTTATAAAGTACACGTGCCGGTAAAACGTTATTTCCATCTGGAGCAAACATTACGGCATCTGTCATACCATTTTTAACAAGCTGAAGACTCATTAAACGGTTATCCACATTTTCAAAAACAGGACCAGAGAAATTAATCGTATCAATTTCTAATTGATCTTTGTCTAAATGATCGTATAAATAACGTAATAATTTACGAGGCTGATTGTATTTATAAAATGCACCATATATTAGGTTAGTTCCTAATTTACCAAGTGTTTCTTGCTGTAAACGTGCATCATTTTCCTTAAAACGAACGTGAATAATGATATCGTTATACTCTTGGTTTGGGCCTACTTGATATTTTATGCCAACCCAACCATGACCTTTAAATTGTTTTGCAAAATCAATAGTTGTAACAGTGTTAGCATAAGAGAAAAATATTTTATTAGGGTGTTTCTCTCTCGTAATTCGCTCTTCCATTAAATTCACTTCGTGATTTAACATCTTTCGAAGTCGCGCTTCAGTTACATAACGCTTATCATCTTCAATTCCGTAAATAGCATCACTAAAATCCTTGTCGTAAGCAGACATTGCTTTCGCAATAGTACCAGATGCACCTCCTGCTCTAAAAAAATGACGTACAGTCTCTTGTCCTGCTCCAATTTCAGAAAACGTTCCGTAAATGTCAGCATTAAGATTAATACGTAAAGCTTTGTCTTTTAGAGACGGAATATTTTCGAAATCTGAGTCACCAGTGTACGTTATGTCCTTCATAGATATTGGGTATGCATCGTTTTGGCAAAGGTACTGTTTTACTATTGCAAACAAAAAAATAAGTTTATTTTTGTCGTCGGATCTCCAAATTGAAAATATAACATTTGAATAGGTCATTTTTTCACTTTATGATGATATATAAAGGAAATACGACTGATTTTTTAAGGGGTTTTCAATTCGAAGTAATTTTATTAAACTAAAGCATATTGAAAGTTACATTTTTAGGAACAGGTACATCACAAGGAATTCCAATTATAGGAAGCGATCATCCTGTGTGTTTAAGTGACAACCCTAAAGATAAACGCCTACGTGTTTCAATATTAGTAGAATGGGATGATTTTACGTTTGTGGTAGATTGTGGTCCAGATTTTAGACAGCAAATGCTTAGAGCTGAAGTTTCTAAAATTGATGGGGTCATTTTTACACATGAACATGCCGATCATACCATGGGATTAGATGATATTAGGCCGTTCTTTTTTAGACAAGGAGATATCGATTTGTATGCCCATCAGCGTGTTTTTAATGCTTTAGAGAAACGTTTTGATTATATTTTTACCACAGAGAATAAGTATCCTGGTGTGCCGAGTGTCACTAAAATCGAAGTTAAGAACGAACCATTTTTAGCCGGTAACCTTAATGTTATTCCTATTGATGGTTTGCATTATAAACTTCAGGTTTTTGGTTATCGATTTCATAATTTTGCATACTTAACAGATATGAAAACGATTGCTGATTCTGAAATAGAAAAGCTTCAAAATTTAGATGTTTTAGTGGTGAATGCTTTACGTATAAAGCCACATATTTCACATTTTAATTTAGAAGAAGCTTTAGATTTTATTGCCAAAGTAAAACCTAAGCGTACGTACTTAACACATATAAGTCATTTATTAGGGTTTCATGATGATGTGCAAAAAGCATTGCCAGAAAACGTTTTTTTAGCTTACGATAATTTAAAAATTACTATTTAGATATGAAGAATAAAATTTTAATGTATTTATTCATTTTCTCACTATTGTTACTTGTTTTCCAATATGTGAATTCAAAAAATATTATTGAAAAATACGAAGCAGATATCGTAAAAGTTAAGGCTAAAGTTTCTGAAAAAGAAGCGGCTATAAAGACTTTAGAAGAGCAAAACTTTGAGTTGAGTTATTTTAGCATCGATAGAAATGAGGATGCCTATAATTATTTTGAAGCTTTAGGTTATGATACTGAGCAACTAATTCCTGCTATTGTAGAAGGACTTTATAACATGAATGACTATGAGGGCGAAGATCACCCAATGGTGCCTTATGTGTCTACTACAGATTCTAAATTATTGATTAATAAAGTTAGAGTAATGAATCATAAATGGATTGTAGCCAATTTTACAGATGGTGCATTATGGGGCGAAATTTTTCTAACTTATTCCATAGATGAAAATAATGACCTTAAATATAAATTGGTTGAGTATTTCTTATATCCTAAATTGAATTAGATATACTTAACTAACCAGGCTTTTAAATCGAAGAAATTCTGAGGTGCAACTCCATGTCCAACAGGATATTCTGAATATACATGATTAATATTCAAACCTTTTAAAAACACAGGTGCTTTTTGAGCCCAATCTACAGGAATAACTTGGTCTACAGAGCCATGAGAACAAAAGAAGTTTAAATGAGAAACCGTACTTTCGTCTATTGTATCTGGTAAAATATCTTCATTAATATAACCACTCAAAGCCACGATGTTCTTCACTTTTTCAGGATACGTTAATGCCACAGCATAACTTAAAATAGTCCCTTGGCTAAACCCTAAAAGGGTTACATTTTTTGAATCTACGTTATAAGTCCCACAAGCATAATCAATAAATTCAGCAATCAGATTTACAGATTGTTTCGCTTGCTCATTATCACTCCATTTACCTTTATCGGCATCAAAATTTATGGCATACCACGCATTGCCATAAGGTTGCATAGCATAAGGTGCTCTCAATGAAATAATCATTAATTCTTCCGGCAATTCTGAAGCAAAAGAAAATAAATCATTTTCATCACTGCCATAACCATGGCACATAATTAAAAGTAGTGCGTTTTCTTTTAAAGTAGAAGGTCTTGTAATATAATGTAGTTTCGACATAATTGTTATCCAATAGTATTAAATGCTTTTTGAAAGAAATCACCAAGTAATGGTATCTTATTAAGTTTACCTGTTATGGCTCCGTAAATGCCATAGAGATATAATACTGAAAAAAAAATCCAAAAGGACATGCTAATCATCATACTATCTAAACTGCTAATAACAAAAGCAATAACGATGTACATTAAACCTAATCCTAAACCCTGTTTAATGTGAAATGCTGTAAACGGATTACGCTTGTCTTTATTCATAAAAAACGCAATTAAAGTGCCAAATAAGGTTAAGTAAGCAACTAAACCTAAAGTTTTACCTTCGTCTATTGTATTTTGATCCATTATTTTAAAACAATTTTATCGTTAGCGATAATACCATAAGTTTCACCTTTAAGCGGTGTTCCTAAAAAAGCACTATTCTTAGAACGCGATGTAATATTATTAATACCAAACTTGTAAGTAGAATCAGGATTAAACAACGTTAAATCAGCAATTTCACCTTCATTAATCGTGGTGTCTGAAATTCTAAATCTAGATTTTCCTTGTGTTAAAAGGCTTATAGTTTTCTTAGTGGTAAATAGTGTTTGCAGCGCACCAAAAGCCGATTCTAATCCGATAGTTCCGTATTTCGCATAATCGAATTCAATTTTTTTATGCTCAATGTCAATAGGGTTATGATCTGTAGTCACCATATCAATAGTGCCATCTTTTAAGCCTTCAATTAAAGCCTCACAATCGGGCTGAGTTCTTAATGGAGGAAGCACTTTAAAGTTGGTATCAAACTCTTCTAAAACGTCATCGGTAAAAATTAAATTATGAATAGCAACACTACAAGTTACGTCTAGCTTTTTAGCTTTTGCGGCTCTAATCAATTCAACAGATTTAGCAGTTGAAATGGTAGGTATATGAAGTTTGCCCTCGGTGTATTCTAATAAAAATAAATCTCTTGCTACTTGTAATTCTTCTGCTAATGCAGGATTTCCTTTTAAACCTAATTTGGTGCTATTAATATGTTCATTGACGACTCCGAGTCCCGAAATTCGAGATTCTTGTGGGAATGAGCATACCAAACCATCAAAATTACTTGCGTATTGCAATGCGATTTTCATAAGATTAGGATTAGAAATTGGGTTTTGATAATCATAAAAAGCAACGGCTCCGGCATTCGTCATATCAAATAACTCAGCTAAATCCTCACCTTTGCTTAATTGTGTTAAGGCACCAATAGGGTAGAGGCTTACCGCATTATTTTGAGCTTTAGACTTTACAAATGTGATATCCGCATAACTATCAATTACAGGAAAAGAATTAGCGTTTAAAGCCACAGCTGTAAAACCAGAATTCGCGGCTGTTTTTAATCCATTAGATATGGTTTCGCGTTCTTCATAACCAGGTTCTCCAAAAGATACACTACTATCAAACCAACCTTGCGATACATGCAAGTTGTCTAATATTATTTCTTTATAATTTTTAGGATTGGTAATGTGTTTAGCGATCTTGGAAATACGACCTTTTTCAATTAAAATATCAACCGTTTCATTGTGAAAATCACTTTTAGAATCAACGATGGTTGCAGATTTTATGAGTGCGTTCATTTAAGATATTTTAGAAGTAACATTTCTACTATTAAAAATGCTAGTGCAAAAATAACAAACCATTTCCATAGCGCATTAATATTTGTGCTACTTTTTATAGTATTAATGGTCGTTTCTAAGCTATGATCTACTGTAGCATTATTTAAAGTACTTAAATCGTAGTAACTTAAGTTGCTTTCAACTCTATTGTAATTGAAGCTTAAATTTTGAAGAATAGTCTCCTTGTTCTTTACATTCAGAATGCCCGCCGTATTCGGAAAATCTTCGGTTTCTAAAACGACAGATTTACTATATGTTTTTTGAAGCGGAATAACTGAAGTCTCATCTAAATCTAACGTTAAAATATCATCTTGACCAATAGCCGTCTGAATGGCAATCGTATTGGGTTGCCCAATGGTATAATATAATTTTGACAGTTTTAAACTCTGTAATCCCATATTATATAACACAGGAATTATTAATTGCGAATTTTTAAAATTTGAGTTTTCTGAGTTTAATGCTGAAGAAAACGCATATGCATTTGTGTTTCCTACTAAAAATGGAGAGCCATCTTCATAAGATAAAACGGCATTTGAATTTGAAGAAAAACTATACGACTTTTCGACTTTAGGATATTGAAAGTTAGTGACTTTAGAATAGAAAGCATTCGCTAAAAGTGGATGGTCATAGTTAATGCTCGTAATTTGTTTTTTATTTGGATTCTGATTACCAAAAGCATTAATGTTTAAGTCGCTAAATATTTGATTATAAGTTTCTAAGTCTATGTTGTTTGAAGGAATAATTACTAGTTTGCCTCCGTCATTTTTAAACGCTATTAAAGCTGTTTTTAAGGCATTTGAAATCGCGTTCAGTTCATTTAAAACGATGAGATTCTGCTCTGGAATTAAATTAAAATTAAGCGTATTTATTTTGAAGCTTTTATAGTCAAACTCATCATCCGTGTAAATCCGATTTAAGAAAGAATCATCAGCATTTTCATTAATCGCTAACACCTTAATCTTAGGTTTGGAGTTGATATTAAAATAAAACGAATTATCATATTGCAAGCCTGCATCATCAATCACCAATTTTCCGTTTATTAGTTTATTGTTGGCTATGGTAAATGTTGTTTCAGCGTCGTTTTCAATATCTACAGCGCTTTTAGTTAGCAAAACATCATCATTAAATAAGGACACTGAAACATTATCAATTGCTGCTGTAGCGCTAGATAATTTTACATTTAAATCTAATGTTTCCGCAGTAGAATTGGAAACATAAATACTATCGATACTAATATTTGTAGTTAACGTAGATTTTGGTTGCACCAATTTGAGTTGAATGGTACTATCAATTTCAAAATTCAGAGGGGTTTCAGTTTGTTGAAAATCGGAAACTAAAACTAAATTTCGTGTTGCAGCAGATTGGTTAGAAAACAATTGTTTCCCTTTTAAATAAATAGCATCATAGTTGAGCTGCGTTGGTGAATGTGATAATTGTATTAAATCATTTTTTAATGCTTTTACCGTGGTGTTTCTATACGTCGCATCGTTAGTAAATAAACTGATAGATTCATCTTCTGGTAAGGTGTTGATGATATCTTGAATCGTTTCATTTAGCAAGGTGCCATTACTTCCATTAGCTTGCATGCTAAAGGAATTATCTAAATAAATAACTGTTTCTTGAGTGTCGTTAAAATCTTCAGTATTCGGAATAAACGGTTGTGCAAATGCAATAATGACACAAGCCAAAAGCAGCATACGCGTTAATAGTGTAATCCATTTTTTTAGCTGAGAACTTTTACGCGTTTGAAGTTTTACAGATTTTAAAAACTTAACATTGGTAAATTCAACTTTCTGAAATCGTCGCAGTTGAAATAAATGTATAAGAATAGGAACTACCAGCAAAAATAGTGCGTAAAGTAATTCTGGGTTTTTAAACTGCATGCGTTGTTAGTTGTGTTTGCTAATTTACAATGGTACTATTCTGTCAGTTTGAGCGCAGTCGAAAACCTAATGAAAATTTAGTTCAATGCATTTCGACTGCGCGCAATGTGACATTTAGTTGTTAAGCCACTTTTTTTACTCTTCAAATATATAGAATGCTTAGTGATTACCTCGTTCCGCTTTTGAGAATTTTAACAGAAAAAGAAATAATCAATCATCGGTTCCGTGTTTTTGGTTTCAAAATAGCTTTTAATCTCTTTTTGAGCTTCAGAATTAGCTACAGTTACAATACTTTGTGGTTGTTTAAGTTCTGCGAGATAATCAAAATTATAAAGTTCTTGGTCGTATATGTGTTTTCCTATTTTCTTTGGGTTATCGCAAATCCAATAAAACGGAATGTTTTCTTTTAAAAGAATTTTGGCTAAAGTTTTTCCTTTGTGTCCTGCACCCCAAATTACTAATGGTCTCGTCTTATCATAATTCAACTCTAAAAAATAATGGACTTTAAGATCTAGAAAAGAATTTTCGGCATAATGTTCGTGGGTTCTAGAGGTTCTTGTACTGTAATCTCGCCAATGAAGCAGCACTTTATCGCAAGGAATACACGTGTAACCAGCTTTATAAAATCGGAATGCTAATTCATAGTCTTCAGGATAGATATTAGAATTAAACCCGTCACAAGCGTCAAAATCATCGCGATGCAACATCCAACACGGAGAGGGAATAACGCATTCTTTATAGATTTCTGAATAGTTTTCACCTTCAACAGTTAAAGAATTTAACCATTGCTCATAACGTGCAAAGCCATCACTTAATCCATCTGCTCTAAAATATTTTACTTGTCCAACAGCTAAATGTTTTCTACCGTGCTTTTCAAGATTGCTAACCATGGTTTCAAGCCGGATTGGAGTCATCATATCGTCACTATCCATTCGGGTGATGTAAGTTCCGCTACTTTGTTTATAGGCTGTTTGTAAAGCATCTATAATTCCACTGCCGTTATTTTTATAAAGTTTTATTCTAAAATCTGTTTGTGCATAACTATCAACGATGTTGTATGAATTATCATCAGAGTGATCATCAATAAAAATAACTTCCCAATTTGTATGTGTTTGATTTAAAATTGACCTAATGCATTCAACAATAAATACTTCTGTGTTTTTAAATGGAACGACGATACTAACTAAGGGTTGTGACATACTGCGAATTTAACAAAACCTTTAGGTTTTTAATAGTAACACATTGTAGATTTGTGCGTCTATTAAAAAAAATAAAATTTTTAACATGAAGAATTATTTTGCCATTCTTGGCTTAAGTATCGTTTTAGTCGGTTGTGGATCTGCAAAAACATCAGTAGATGATTTAGCCGTAAGCCATCCTATAGAAACAGCATTAGATTTAACTGCTGTAAATAATGATCGCGTACCAGTAACTATTAATCCTGGTCGTTTTACCACTGAAACCGTTACATATAGATTGCCTAGAGTTGTGCAAGGAACCTATTCTGTTAGTGATTTTGGAAAGTATGTAGACGATTTTAAAGCCATCGATTATGATGGAAATGAACTTGCCACAATTAAGGTAGATGACAATACTTGGACCATTGCTGAAGCCACTAAATTAGATAAACTTCAATATTATGTTAATGATACATTTGATATTGAAACCAATGGTGGAATAGGTGGAGAACAGCCGTTTTCACCAGCAGGAACAAATATCGAAGCGGATAACTATGTTTTAAACCTTCATGGATTTATTGGTTATTTCGACGCGTTGAAGAATGCCCAATATGCAGTAGATGTTACCGCACCAGTAGATTTTATTAAGACTTCGGCATTAGAAGATAAAGGTTCTAAAGTAAGTGAGGATGGTAAATCTATGACAACGAGCTATTTTGGTCAACGTTATTTTGATATTACGGATAACCCAATGATGTATGGTAATCTAGATGTTGAAGAATTTATGGTTGGAGATATTAAAATTGTCTTAAGTCTTTATTCTCCTACAGGTAAACACACTGCGGCAAGTTTAAAAGAGACGGTTTATAAAATGATGGAAGCTCAAAAAAGCTATTTAGGTGATGTAAATAGTACGCCACGTTATGATATTTATGTGTACTTATCTAAAGGAGATGAAACATCTCCAAAAGGCTTTGGTGCTTTAGAACACCATACATCTACGGTTGCCGTTTTTAGTGAAAACAGCTCTTTAGAAGGACTTAAAGCTTCAATTATAGATGTTGTTGCTCATGAGTTTTTTCATATCGTAACACCGCTATCTGTGCATTCTGAAGATGTACATTATTTTGATTACAATCAGCCTACATTTTCTAAGCATTTATGGATGTACGAAGGTGTAACGGAATATTTTGCACAACATTTTCAAGTGTATGAAGGGTTAACAGATGAAAACACTTTTTACAATACCATGATGTCTAAAATCGAAACGTCTACACAACATTTAGATGATGCCATGAGTTTTACTATTATGAGTGAAAATGTTCTAGACGAACCTTATGCATCACAATATTATAATGTGTATATGAAAGGCGCGTTAATAGGAATGTGTATTGATATTTTGATGCGACATGAAAGTGATGGTAACAGAAGTATGTTATCATTAATGAAAGAATTATCAGCAAAGTACGGAAAGGATAAGCCTTTCGTAGACGATAATCTTATTGCTGAAATTACAGCAATGACGTACCCAAGTGTTGGTGAATTCTTAAAAACACACGTTCAAGGTGATGTGCCAATTAACTATAATGATTATTTAGGATTAGTTGGTTTAACTATTGGAGAAACACAAGTGGAAACCAATTATATTTTCGCAGGTGGACAGAATATTATTTTTGATGGTGACCAAGAAAAAGGAGTGATTTTCTTTTCTCCTATGGCTTTAAATAATTCGTTTTGGAAATCACAAGGTATTGTAGCTGGTGATATTATAAAGAAAGTAAACGGCCGAGAATTAACATTAATAAATGCAAATGATGTCATTAAAGGTATGTTTGAATGGGAAGAAGGAGAGGAGATTACGATGGACTTAGAGCGTGATGGAAAACCAGTAGTGATAAAGACAACATTAACTAAAGCTTATGCAGCAGGTGAATCTATTATAGAAGATGAAAACGCCACAGAAGCACAAAAAGTGTTGAGAACAGCTTGGTTAAAAGGATAGATATATTTTAATAAAAAGGTATAAAGCTGATAGACGATATGTTTATCAGCTTTTTTTTTGCAAAATTATTATTCTATGGTAAAATTAAAGGCACTTCCTTTTCCTATTTCTGAAACTACAGAAATCTGCCCATTAAGTTTTTTAACTAAATTTTTTACAGTACTTAAACCAATACCTGTATTAGATTTAGTAAAGTCGTTTTTTATAGTTTTAAAGATTTCAAAAATTTGCTCTTGTTGATTCAAAGGAATACCGATGCCGTTATCAATAACACTAAATTTATGATGTGTAAGCAGTGACTCATATTTAATTTCTACTGTACGGTCTTTTTTGTTATTATACTTAAGGGCATTGTCAACCAAATTTATTAGAATTTGAGATAATGCGGCTTTATTGATGTTTTTGATTAGAGCATCATTAAATAACAGTTGCTCATTATCGGAAATAAGAATATGCTTAATATCGTCAGCTATTTCACTTAGTTTAATATCTTCTTTTATTGATGTAAGAAGTTCGTCTGCGCTGTAATACATTAAAATACCATCAATGTAATTTTTAAGAACTGTTGTAGAATCTTCAATATAATCTAGATATTGAAGTGAATCGTCAGAGAGGTTATTTTTATTTTCTTCTTTTAATAAATCGGTTAAGGCTATAATATTTGACAAAGGAGATTTTAAATCGTGTGAAACAAGACTAGCAAAAGATTTAAGTTGTGTGTTGCGTTCTTCTAACTCTCCTTTTATTAGATTTAGATTGGTGTTCTTTTTCCTTAATTCTAAAAGATTAACAACTTGTTTTCCTAAGGTTTTAAGAGCTTTTATTTGGGACTCACTTAGTTCTCTAGGAATATGGTCAAAAATACATATTGTGCCTAGTTTAAATCCTGACGGATCTAATAACGGAACACCAGCATAAAACACAACATTTTGTTCTTCAAGCAATGGGTTGTCCACAAAACGCATATCTTCTCTAGCATCATTTACAATAAAGATGTCATCTTCTAAAATGGCATGCCCGCAAAATGAAAGTTCTCTAGGAGATTCGTTAAAAGAAATTCCGTAATGGGATTTAAAAAAATTGCGCTGTTTATCAAGTATAGTTATTAGAGCAATAGGAACATCACAGATGGTTGCGGCGAGTTCTGTTAGGTTATCATAATCGCTTTCTGGTAGTGTGTCTATAATGCTGTACGACTTTACAGCGATTAGACGTTCTTCTTCATTTGTAGGGAATTTTGGGACTTTCATTCTAAAAAAATTAAGTGATCTAATATAATTACGTAGGCTTTGGGTATATGGACTTGTTAACTGATATTAATGTATATAAAGATTAATATTTTGCGGATTTTCCTTTAGCAAGCGAATTTTCAATAAACTCACGTAAATCGTCATTCGCTTTAATTAAATCGTCATTTCTCAAATACATCATGTGTCCACTTCTATAGCCTTTAAAAGAGAAACGATCCTTCATCTTTCCGCTAGGATCAACTTGCCATTGCGAATACTTAGCAGAAAAATAAGTGGTTGCACCATCATAATATCCAGATTGTGTCAACACTTTTAAATAAGGATTTTGTGCCATTGCTTGGCGTAAATTCTCTCTAGTGTTATCATTAGAGTTATCCCATCGGCCTGTATTACCAAACACATTGTATTTAACGTCTGTTTTAAAGCCTAATTCATTCTGAATATAATAATTAATAGCCGGAGTAAAAGAATGTAACCATGAGGTGAGTTCTGCACTATAATCCGGACTTGTACCAGTTTCTACTCTGTCTATTCCGATATATCTAGAATCTAATCGTCCTATCGTCTCTCCGGTTTTATCTCGAAGTAATTCTTTCCAGAAAAAACGATTTGGAACATCTAAATTTTGTTGTGTAATTACTTTTTCCGACAATCCAGAATAATAACTCATCTGTTTTGCAATGGTTTGCTTTTCATCATTAGAAATTGAACTACCTTTTGCGAGTGCAGGCATCAGATCATTAATCGCAAAATGTTCAACCTCAGGTAGTATTTCAAGTAAATCTTTATTTTGTAGTGTAGGATTTAGCATTTTATGATACCAAGCAGCAGCGGTGTAATACGGTAAATTTAAGCTAGACGCTAATGGTCCGCCAACTCTTAAAACCTTATAATCTGCAGGAGACACCATAATTACGCCATTTAAATACATCCATTGATTATTCTGTAATTCTAGCGATAATCCCATTACACGCGTACCTCCATAACTTTCCCCGATAATGTATTTAGGTGATTGCCATTTGTTATGCCTTGTGGTAAAGGTATTCATCCAACTCGCCAAATATTTAATATCAGCATTTACTCCGAAAAATAATTTATCGTCCGGCATTTTACCTTCTTTATCAGCTACTTTTCTAGAGTATCCCGTATTTACAGGGTTTATGAATACAATATCGGCAACGTCTAAAATAGAATTAGGATTATCTTTTACACCGTAAGGTTGTACCGGGTAGCCTTCAGCGTCAATATTAAGAACTTTTGGTCCCGTATACGCAATATGCATCCAGAGTGAAGCAGAACCTGGCCCACCGTTAAACGAATACACAATTGGTCTATTCTTGTCTTTAGCGTCGTTAGTTCTTTTGTAATAGGTATAATAAAGAGAGGCAATCATTTGACCCTCATCATCCCAAACAGGTTGAAATCCTGTTTCAGCTTTATAATTGATTTGTTTGCCTTTAATCGTAACAGAATGGTTGGTTGTGTAGGTTGTATCTGTAGGAATTTTTAAATTTTGAGAAAAGCAAAAAGTAAAACTAATACACAAAAGAATAATGAGACGATTTTTCATATGGATTGGATTTATTTTAATAAGCTTAAAGATACTAAAATGAAAACTGAATTTAGAACCTTTCAAGCGGACCTATTCTTAAGTTAATATTAACAAATGTTAATTATAGCTCAAAGACTTTAACTGTTATAAACCTGATTTTCTTGCTCAGCAACTCTTATAAAGGTTGTGCGTTTTGTTAACTCTTTTAAACGTCGCGCTCCAACATAAGTACACGTGCTGCGTATACCGCCTAAAATATCTTGTAAAGTGTCTTTAACATCACCTTTGTATAGGACTTCTACTGTTTTGCCTTCGCTAGCTCTATACTCTGCAACTCCGCCAACATATTTATCCATAGCAGTCGCAGAACTCATGCCGTAAAATTGTTTAAACTGTTTGCCGTTTCGCGTTATAAGTTCACCACCACTTTCTGTATGACCAGCAAACATACCACCAAGCATTACAAAATCAGCTCCTGCACCAAAAGCTTTAGCAACATCACCAGGAGTTGCGCAGCCACCATCGCTAATAATTTGTCCTCCTAAGCCATGAGCCGCATCTGCACATTCTATTATGGCAGATAATTGCGGATAACCAACTCCGGTCTTAACGCGCGTTGTACATACACTACCTGGACCAATACCGACTTTTACAATATCTGCACCAGAGAGCAATAATTGTTCTACCATTTCTCCTGTAACGACATTACCTGCGATAATTACTTTGTCTGGATATAGTTGTCGTGTTTGTTGTAAAAAGTTTACAAAATGTTCTGAGTAACCATTAGCAACATCAATGCATATAAATTTTAATTCTGGGTGACTTTTAAAAACGGTTTTTAGATTTTCAGCATCCTGAGTTCCTATTCCGGTACTAATGGCAATATAATTTACAATGTCTTTTGGTGCTGTATTCAAAAATGTATCCCATTGTTCTGAAGAATAATGCTTATGTATTGCCGTAAATAATTTTTGCTCTTTTAAAGCTAAAGCCATTTCAAAAGTACCAACAGTATCCATATTGGCAGCCATTATAGGAATACCGGTCCATGTAGATGTGCTATTCAAAAAAGTGAAATTACGTTCTAACGAGACTTCAGATCTACTTTTTAGCGTAGAGCGTTTTGGACGAATCATGACATCTTTAAAGCCTAATTTTATATCGTGTTCTATATGCATCTTTGGGGAGTATTTGGTGATACCCAAAAATACAAGTTCTTTGAAAAAGGAAGTTTGTAATTATGTTTGTCTTACAATGTTTTATTAACAATTGTTTATAGCAGAAGAATTAGTGAAACTAACTGTATACTAATACTGTATGTACTCATAAAACAACAATTAGCTTTTGTGTAATATTTTGAACAAAACTCTAAAAACCTTCAAAAACTCCGAGTCCAAATAATGCAAAATCATATTTTACAGGGTCGTTAGCATCTAATTTTCGTAATGCTTTATCTAGTTCGGCTAAGGCTTTACCATCATTTTGTTTTCGTTTCAATAAGCCTAATTTCCGAGCCACATTACCAGAATGAACATCTAAAGGACAGCTTAATTGCGATGGAGATAATGATTGCCAAATCCCGAAATCTACTCCCGCATTGTCGTTTCTTACCATCCACCTTAAAAACATGTTATCAATTCATATAAGGTAGAGTTTTTCATTCAATGCTTATCTGAGGAACAGCACCTAAATGTTTTTTCAAAACGGTCTGCATTACTTCTAATGTCGCTTGTTCGTTTTCTTTTGGAACTAACAAGCCATCATGTAATGTATATGGTATAATATCTATATTAACCAGTTCTTTGCAAATTTCATCGATAAAAATTCCACTTTCTGTCTTCTGTAATAGTATAGCGAAATCAGCATGATTATCTTTTTTGTAAGATTCAATAATTGAATATATTTCTGGATAATATTGTTTAAAAACTTTCTTTTCAGACTTATAACTTTTGTTTTTGGAATATGCTATTTTCATCCATATTTTTTTACATTCTGCTCGTTCAAGACCATATATACTTTGTAACCATTCATACCACTTGCCATTAATTGTAAGCTCATAATATGCTTCTATTTCAGTTTTTAATTTAGAATCAGAATTATGGTGATACCTTTTTAAAAGAATATTAAAGAGAACTGGTTGGCTATTCTTAAGGTCTAAATAACTCATGTCCTTATATCCAATTATAAAAGGTCTTACATCCGTAGCCATATTTGTAAGATTAGTATCAATTCTTTTATTGGTACTATTTCTATTAAATCGTAGTGATTTGTTGTTCTTGCCATCATTAATTAAAAATATGGAAGATAATCTAGAAGCATATCTATAGTTCGCAGTACGCTCTTCTTCAATGTTCGTGGCTGTTTGAAGTTCATCCACATACTGTTGGTTTACAAACAGTAAAGCACCTTCATAGTCTATTTTAAAATGTTTTCGAAAATGGCTTCCCATTTTCTTAACATGACTAACAGTATTATTTATAAACGTTGAATCTTTTACATAATCTGCTGTAAGAAACTTTTTATTAGATTTAGTTATAGGTATTTTAATTTTATACCAACTAGTTAAAATCCTATTTTTTGGAACATCGATATTTCCTTTGTTTATAGTGTTTAACAGTGATATTTTAATATTACTACTGAGACTATAGGTAGTAAATATATTATCTAATGATAAATTCTTTAATTGTATTATTCTATTGTTATTAGATTGGTATTGATTAATATCAAATAAATAAAAATGTGTTGCTTTATTTTTATATGATGAATCATTCCAAATAATATTATACTGTACCATGAAATTTTTATGTTGGACATAAGTATCTCCATATTTAACTCTTAATAAACTGGAATATAATGGTATATGTTTAATGTTATAGTCTTCATCCTTATTAAAAATTGAATCTTTGGTATGTATATCATTTAAAATATTCAAACCTATTTCAATATTAAAATCGAAATCACATAGACCCGAATATACATGAAGCAGTAAACAATCTACTATTTCTTTAGGTAGATAAAGCGTTCTGTATTTAGTATATTTTGTAGTTTTCGTTTTCATTGGGAACTAAATATACTATTACATTTTAATTATTAGCTTTTCCTTCTCAAATTTTCAATTCGTTCTTTAAAAGTTTCAATCTGCAACCTCAACTCCAAAATCTTTAAATCATTCTGGAGTGTAGCAAGTTTATTAGAATCATTCTCTAAGCTAATTGCATGCTTTTTAAGAGTTATTTGGTCTTGAATGTCCAGTTTGTTTGTCATATCAATTGTTTTCTTTAAAAACCGCTTAAATAAAGCGATATAGGAGTATTATATATAATTGCATGTTAGCGTTTAGGGGAGAAATGATACCCAAAAAGTATATGAAAGACATAATATGGGTACTATCTAAGAACCGTGACCTTTTATGTAAGAAGGCATGCGTATTTAGAGGTTTAGCCTAGATTCAGACTGGAGGTACTCCCCTATAAATAGCTGGTCTAATTGGTTGTTATTATGTAACCAAATCAGTTCAGTTTTCAATGAATCGTCACTAATATCAGCATTTTCTTCATACTGAAATTTCACAAAATTTATTAAAAGTTGTTTTGTTAGTGGTGTGTATAGTAATTCGATGTTTTTTATTGTAGATTCCATAGTTTAATTTTTGTTAGTGTGTTTATTATTGAATTCATTTATTAGTGAAACATGAATCCTCCAACTATGTCCTTTTTTAAACAATAATTCTGGGGAATCTTTATATTTTTCTTTTAATTCAACCATTCTATAGCGAAAGGTTCGTTCACTAATACCAGTAATGCTTATTATATCAGCATACTTTAAATGTGTTTTTTGTTTCATAATTGCATTTATTAATAAATATCAGCAATACATGCAAACGACATTTTTTTTTGATAAAAAAGCACACTTTTTCTAGAAAGACTATTTGTTCTATCTGTTTTAAATCAAGAGTTTTAGTATATTTCAATTTTAAAAAAATACCGAACAATTATATATGACAAATGTTAAAGAATCTGCGAATTTTATATGGTCTATAGCCGACTTATTACGTGGTGATTATAAGCAAAGTGACTATGGCAAAGTAGTATTACCTTTTACAGTATTAAGACGTTTAGACTGCGTACTAAAGGCTACCAAAGCTGAGGTTCTAAAGAAGCATGAGCAAGTAAAAAGCATGAACATCCAGAATCTAGACCCTATTTTAAATAAGGTTGCTGGATATAATTTTCATAATTCTAGCTTATTCGATTTTGATAAGCTAATTGCAGACCCAAATAACATAGCTTCCAATTTACGAAACTATATCAATGGTTTTTCAGAAGAAGCCAGAGAAATTATTGAACAGTTTGAATTCGATAACCAAATTACAAAGTTAGACGAAGCTAATTTACTGTTCATGGTGTTGAAGCGTTTCCAAGAAATAGACCTACATCCAGAGCAAATTTCTAGTATGGAAATGGGTTATATGTTTGAAGAACTGATTAGAAAGTTTGCCGAAATATCCAATGAAACTGCTGGGGAGCACTTTACACCTCGTGAAGTAATCCGTTTAATGGTGAATCTATTGTTTATGAACGATAGAGAGATTCTAACACAAAAAGGAATCGTGAAAACTATTTTCGATTGTTGTGCTGGTACTGGAGGAATGTTATCGGTAGCAGAGGAATACCTTAACGAGCTAAATCCAGATGCGAGATTAGAAGTTTTCGGACAAGAACTAAATCCAGAATCGTATGCTATCTGTAAATCCGATATGCTAATCAAAGGTCAAAAACCAGATAACATTGCTAAAGGAAACAGTTTAAAAAGTAAAGACGATATAAAGTTAAAAGGTGACCAGTTTATAAATCATAAATTCGATTACCTAATTACCAATCCACCCTTTGGTGTAAAATGGGGAAAAGTTCAAAAGGAAGTTACCGAAGAACACCAATCACTTGGTCATGGTGGTCGTTTTGGTGCTGGTTTACCATCTGTAAGTGATGGTTCGTTTTTATTCCTAATGAGTTTAATGTCTAAAATGAAACCAAAAGACCAAGGTGGTTCTCGTTTAGCCATTGTGTTTAATGGTTCACCATTATTTTCTGGTTCACCAAGCAGTAAGAAAAATGAAAGTAGTATACGCCAATGGATAATTGAAAATGACTTACTAGAAGCTGTTATAGCCTTGCCTAATCAATTGTTTTACAATACTGGCATAAATACTTATATCTGGATAATTAGCAACAATAAAGCTAAGGAACGCAAAGGCAAAGTTCAACTAATAAATGCTGTAGATTACTTCAAAAAAATGAGTAAATCTTTAGGTAGTAAACGTAACGAATTATCCGACCAGCATTTACAAGATATTACCAAATTATATGGTGATTTTGAAGAAAACGAACATTGTAAAATATTTGATAATAAAGATTTTGGTTACTCTAAAGTAACTGTAGAACGTCCTTTAATGAAAAACGGTAAAGTAGTTAAAGACAATAAAGGCAACCCTAAACCAGATGCTAAATTACGAGACACCGAAAACATTCCATTAAAAGAAGATATTGAAAATTATATGAAACGTGAAGTATTACCACACGTTCCAGATGCTTGGATAGACGAAAAGAAAACGAATGTTGGTTACGAAATTAACTTCACCAAATACTTCTATCAATACAAACCATTAAGGTCTTTAGCAGATATTAAAAAAGATATTTTAGCTTTAGAGGAAGAAACCGATGGTTTAATTAAAACCGTTTTGGCATAACTATGAAACAGTACGAAACATACAAAAATTCTGGGGTCGAGTGGTTAGGAAATGTCCCAGATTATTGGGAATCATGGAAAATAAGCCATGCATTTAAAAAAATTGGAAGTGGAACAACACCTCAATCGGGAAATCCAATATACTATGAGAATGGTACTATCAATTGGTTAAACACGGGAGATTTAAATGATGGGGTTTTATATTCTTGCGCAAAGAAAGTTACACCAAAGGCAATTGAAGATAACTCATCTTTGAAATTATTTCCTAAAGGCTCATTAGTAATTGCTATGTATGGTGCAACAATTGGCAAAACCGCTTTACTTCAATTTGAAACTACTACAAATCAAGCATGTTGTGTTTTTAATGAATCAGACATTATTGATATAGAATATTTACAATATTGGTTTAAAGGAAATAAAGAACATATAATTAATCTTGCTATTGGTGGTGGTCAACCTAATATTAGTCAAGATATTTTGAAAGGGATTAGACTTTATTGTCCAATTAAAGAAGAACAAACCCAAATAGCCAATTACCTCAACCACAAAACAAAACAATTAGACACCTTAATAGCTAAAAAAGAGCAGTTAATAAGTCTATTACAAGAAGAACGTACTGCCATGATTAACCAAGCAGTAACCAAAGGTCTAGACCCAAATGTACCAATGAAAGATGTAAAGGAAGATGGACTTGATAAAATACCTAATCATTGGAGATTGCTAAAATTTAAATGGTTAGCACCTATATTAACTTGTGGAGTAGCATCAACACCAGAATATGTTGATGAATCTATTGGAGTACCATTTTTATCAGCTCAAAATGTTAAAAACAATAAAATGAGACTGGACAAGTATAAATATATACCTGTTGAATTACATGAAAAATTAACTAAACTTAGAAAACCATTAAATGGAGATTTATTAGTAACTAGAGTTGGCGCTGGAATCGGAGATGCTTGCATTGTAGATTGCGATTTTGATTTTTCTGTTTATGTTAGTTTGACTCATATTAGAGTTGATGAGTCTATAGTTAATAATAAATTTATCATGTATTTTTTTAGTACTGATTACTGCAAGTTTTTAAATAATTATGGTACTGTTACTGGAGGTGGTGTAGGGAATTTAAATGTGAATAATGTAGAAAGATATAAAATTCCAATCCCTTCCTTAGAAGAACAAAATAGTATAGTTAAATTTATTGAACATCAAAATGAAAAATCAGATTTACTTCAAGCTAAATTTGAACAAGAAATAGAACTACTAAAAGAATACAAAACCGCATTAATTAGTGAAGTTGTTACTGGTAAGGTAGATGTTAGAGAAGAAGTATTAGCACAATAAAAAGTAAACTTATGGCAAAAGGTATACATACAGAATTAACGTTTGAAACTGCAATAGAAATCTCATTGTTAGAAGATGGTGGTTATGTAAAAGGGCATTCCATAGATTTTGATGCAGACTTAGGAATTTTTCCTAAATACGTTATCGAGTTTCTTAAAAATTCGCAACCAAAAAAATGGGATAAATTATCTAATATTCATAAAGATGCCGTTGAAACTAAAGTTATTCAACGTTTACTAAAAGAATTAGATGTTCATGGTACTTTACATGTATTACGAAATGGTTTTACAGATTATGGCGTAAAGTTCAATATGGCGTTTTTTAGACCAGAAAGCACTTTAAATCCAGAAGCTGAGGTTTTATATAGTAAGAATCATTTAGCCGTTACCAGACAGTTATACTACCAGCGTAAAGGTAAAAACTCTTTAGATATGGTAATTAGTTTAAATGGTTTACCTATTTCAACCATAGAGCTTAAAAATCAGTTTTCGGGTCAAGATGTTAGCAATGCGAAAAAGCAATATAAATTCGATAGAGAAGCCAGCGAACCTATATTTCAATTTAAAAAACGTTCATTAGTCCACTTTGCTCTAGATGCAGATGAATGCGAAATGACCACTAAATTAGCTGGTAAACATACAAGATACTTACCGTTTAACCTAGGAGCAAATAACGGAGCTGGTAACCCTATAAATAAAGATGGGTATCGTACCGCATATTTATGGGAATACGTTTTAGCTAAAGATAGTTTTATGGATATCATTGGTAAGTTTCTACATTTAAACGTAGAAGTTTATGAGCTTAATGGTGTGAAAAAGAAAAAGGAAACCATGATATTTCCTAGGTTTCACCAGATGGAAGTGGTTCGTAAATTAACCAAAGACGCTAAAGCTAAAGGAGCTGGACAAAATTATCTAGTTCAGCATTCTGCTGGTTCTGGTAAATCTAATTCTATTGCGTGGTTATCTTACAGACTATCCAGTTTACACAACAAGCACAATGAGCGTGTTTTCGATTCTGTAATTGTGATTACAGACCGTAAAGTTTTAGACAGTCAATTACAAAATACTATTTACCAGTTTGAACACAAGCAAGGTGTAGTTCAAAAAATAGATAAGAATTCGCAACAGTTAGCCGATGCTATTACAGCTGGTTCAAATATCATTATTACCACGTTACAAAAGTTTCCATTTATCATAGAAAAGATTGGAGAACTACAAGCTAAAAAGTATGCCGTTATAATAGATGAAGCACATTCTAGTCAAGGTGGTGAAGGAACAAAAAAGCTAAAAGAAGTGTTGTCTGCTAAATCATTAGAAGATGCTATTTTAGAAGATATGTCTTCTGGATTAGATGAAGATGCCGAAGACCAGATTAGAAAATCTATGGAAGCCAGAGGAAAACAAGAAAACCTCAGTTTTTTTGCATTTACAGCAACACCGAAAACAAAAACGATAGAAGTATTTGGTACACCTAACAAAGAAGGAATTCCAAAACCGTTTCATCTATACAGTATGAAACAAGCTATTGAAGAAGGTTTTATTCTAGATGTACTAAAGAACTATACTACTTACAAAACATACTTCAAGCTATCTAAAGAAATTGAAGACGACCCAAAGGTTAATAAGAAACAAGCATCCAGAGCTATAGGTCGTTTTATGTCTCTACATCCACATAATTTAGCACAAAAAACAGAAGTTATCATTGAGCATTTTAGGCAAGTGGTATCTAAAAAAATTGGTGGTAAAGCAAAAGCAATGCTAGTAACTGGTTCTAGATTACATGCCGTACGTTACAAAGAAGAATTTGATAAATACATAAAAGATAAAGGTTATACCGATATTAAAACGGTAGTAGCATTTTCGGGAAAAGTGATTTATGATGCTTATCCAGAAGGTGTAACCGAAGTAGAATTAAACGGATTTAAGGAAAAGGAATTACCTAAAAAATTTGGTTCGGATGAATACCAATTATTACTAGTAGCCGATAAATACCAAACTGGATTTGACCAGCCGTTATTGCATACCATGTATGTAGATAAAAAATTATCTGGTGTAAAATGCGTACAAACGTTATCGAGGTTAAACCGTATGCACGCTGGAAAAGAAGATACTTTTATTTTAGATTTTACAAACGATACGGAAGACGTTCTAAATTCGTTTCAACCATATTACGAGTTAACAACGATTCAAGAAACCACAGACCCAAACCAGTTGTATGATTTAAAAGCCGAAATTGAAAAAGGACAAATTATCTGGGAATCTGAAATTGATAATTTTTGTAATATATTTTTTAAATCGGCACGAGCTTTAAATGTAAAGGAACAAGGTAAACTTAATGCCTTTATAGACCCAGCAGTAGAACGCCTTAAACAATTACCAGAAGAGAATAGTAAAGACGATGTAATTGGAACAGAAATTACACAAGATAATTTTAAACATGCTTTACAAACTTTTACCAGATTATATTCGTTTCTAACGCAGATTATGCCATTTAGTGATGTAGAGTTAGAAAAGCTATTTACGTACTCTAGATTCTTATTAAAGAAATTACCAAGAAAAAGCCAACAAGATAGATTTCAACTTGGTGATGAAGTTTCTTTAGAATATTACAGATTACAACGTGTAGCAGAACAAAACTTAGCTTTAGAAGACAAAGGTGAATATGGTTTAGAAGGTATGGATGGTGCTGGAATCCGTATGAGTAAGGAAGAACAAGAAGCGTTATCTGAAATTATAAACGTTTTGAATAATCGATTTGGTACAGAGTTTAATGATGCCGATAAATTATTTTTCGACCAAATAGAAGCAGAATTAGTAGCAGACGGTAGATTATCAGAACAAGCAAAGAATAATTCACTATCCAACTTTAAATTTGGTTTTGAAGATGCCTTTATGGATAAGTTAATTGGTAGAATGGAACAAAACCAAGATATATTCACCAAGATGATGGATGATAAAGATTTTGGTGGATTGGTAAAGGATTATATGTTGAAGAAGGTTTATGAACGATTAAATAAATAATATATGTATTATCATATTAGTGATATTAAAAACAAGGATAGGATTTTAAAAGAAGGTTTAATATCCAAGGAAAAAGAGATTTTTGTATGTAATAATAAAGAACATTTAATAGTAATTGCTTCGAGTCAAATTGGTGCTGAAAATTTTTCAATATATCAAATTAATGAGGCTGGGTTTGAAGTTGACTTAATTCAAGATAATGTAGCTGAAATTGGGGCAGAATTTCAATTTATAGTTAAACAATCTAAAATTGAATCTAAATTCATTACTCATTTAGAGGATAAGAATTATCATAGCTTTGATTTGTATGAAGAGTCTGAAAAGATAAAAGCATTACATATGAATTTGAATCCAGAAAAACATGTTCAATCGTGCGTTCGATTAAATAAAAAATGGTTATCATATTATAATGAAAAATACAATTTAAATCTTGAGCAAATTATCCCAATAGACTTTGAAGAATATTTAAAAAATAATTTATAACAAATTGTAAAAATTAATTTATACTTAATTATAAATCGAATAACACATATAAAAAGTTTCACTATTATTAGAAGTGAAACTTTTTTAATTGTGCAAAATCTTAGTAATCAATGTGTTAAGTGTTTTTCTGTTAAGTTAACCATAAAATAGTTTCACTTTTGGCTCTAAATAAACAAAAGTGAAATTTATTTTTATTATATTTGTATTAGAAATAATAAAGATATGAGTGTTAAAGGTTCTGTTACTACAAGCGATTATTTGAATTTTGATTCAACTTTAAATAAAGCAATCAAATTAATCAAAAATGACAAAAACTATAAATTAGGATTTTTAGTTGTTCTGGGTATTAATTCTGGTTTACGCATTTCTGATTTACTTTCCTTAAAATATTCGGATTTAGAATCTGATTCAATTACTTTACTAGAGAAAAAAACAAATAAGAAGCGTATTATCAGAATTAACGATAATATTAAAAATGCTTTTGCCTTATTAAAAACTAGAGTTGAAGAACATGAAGGTTTTATTTTCACTTCAAATCAAAATACAGTTTATAGTACTCAATATGTAAATCGTAAAATCAAAGAACTTTTTGGAACTAAGAAATTATCAGTTTCAACGCATTCACTAAGAAAAACTTTTGGTCGTCAAGTCTATTCGAATAATAACGAAACTGAAAAAGCACTATTATACTTATCAGATTTGTTTAATCATTCGTCACCAGCAATTACAAAACGTTACTTGGGTATAAGACAAGAAGAGTTAGATGATATTTATATGAGTTTGTAATCTAAATTATCATTATTCAATTCTAGTTCACCATTTAATATCGATACAAGTTTAACGACTTTCAAATAATTTTAGGAATTAATTTCTAGCTAAAACTTCAATAATCAGTTGATATTATTGAAGTTTTATTCTAGAGAACACTTTATTAAATACTTTACATATTAGTACATTTTTTTTATTGAAAGTTCTTTTACTAATTTTTTAAGAATTTTACATTTTTGGTATTACCATTATAGTCACGTAAGTAGCCTTCTAAATCCCCACTACAGTTTATTTTAAAACTACCGAAAGAATCACCGTTTCTTGAAGCATCAAAACTACCTCCAGTGGCACTTAATCCAGAAATTTTTAATATATTTCCACTAGTTATTGTATACTTACCACTTAGCCTAGAGTTAGAGCCTAGGCCACCAGAGATATTTATTTCTCCTTCAACCCATGAATTTCGTTCATAATCGAATCGTTTTGTAAAATTTACACTACCCGACGAACCTAAATTGAATGGGCTATTATTATTTAAATAATCAAACGTTTGTAACATTGTTAGAGAACAGTATTTATTTTCGATTTTTGAATCTTCTGTTTGATTTCCACTAGTTTCTGGTTGAGAATTTTCCACATTATTTTCTTTGGCAATCGAAACATATTTTTCAATATCTTCATTATCATAAATTTCAATATCTTTTACAATTATATCACCCCAAACAATGTATCGTTTACCTATACTGAAGTAGGCATGTGATATTTCATCATCATTAGGACAATTACCAGAATAATTACCATTTATAACTCCATTAATTACGATTAAATCATTACCATCTTCTATAATTTTAAATTTATGAAATGTTCTCTTTACATCTTCTGCATTACGATTTTTTCCAATAAATTCCTCTTGCCAATAATCTAAGCTTTTACAAGAAGTAATTGGGACACAATCTAAACAATGACTATATCTATTCATAGCACTTTGGTTTTTATCAAGAAGATAAGTGTCGTAACAATATATTATTGCTGAAACAGCAATAATGATTACGATTAATGAAACAATGATTTTTTTCATATTTGAAATATTAGTTGGTTAGTTCCAAATATAAAAATTTGTACATGACTATTATTGAAATACAAGATTTGATATACTGATAAATATGAAATTATAAAGAAAATCTTTCTTTATAGACTAAAATTTTAGGACTTTATTTAATATATACAGATTAATCTTATATTTAAAGCATGAGTAAAAGAGTATTAGCCATATATGCCCGAAAATCGGGAAGTAACAAAAACGACACAAGTATTGAACATCAAATAAATGGTGGTCTAGCGTATGCTAATAAGAATGGTTTTGATTCTATAGAATATGTAGACGAAAATATTTCTGGCACTAAAGGTCTGGATACTTTTGATGTATTAGATTCTAATTTTAGTAGAGTGGAATTTTTAGATAGACCCGAGTTTGCTCAAATGATTTTTGATATTAAAAAAGAAAAGATAAATGCAATTTGGGTTTATAATCAAGATAGAATTGAACGAAGTACAAATATTTGGTTAATGTTCGCCACATTAGTTCTAGATAATAAGATAGATTTTATAGTCAATAATCAAAAAATCAACCTTAATGACCCCATGACCAAAATGATGAGTACTATTTTTTCGGTATTCAATGAGTATTACGCAATGACTACTTCTTTACGAGTACGACCAGCTCATAAAACGAACGCAGAAAGAGGAAAGACTCATGGTATAGTAGCTTATGGATATAAAAGACATCCAGAAACTGGTAAATATGCTATAAACAAGACTCAAGAAAAGATTGTAAAGGAAATTTTTAATATGTATTTACAAGATAGTCTGGGCGCTTATAAAATCGCTAAAGAATTAAATAAAAGAAGTATTAAAACAACCTACGGAGCAAAAAATGGAATCTTTAAACAGAAAAAGAATATTCACCAAGTAGAAAGAAAGAAAGAGGATACTAAGTGGTCTGGCTCAAGTATAAATGGTATAATTAAAAACACAATTTATAAAGGTTATAAGTATCATGGAGAAGTAAAAGTAGAAACTCCAGTAATCATTGAACCAGAAATTTGGGAGAAAGTAAATAAGATTCTTATTTCTAACCGAAGCGTAGGGAAAAGAGCCACATACCATTATTTATTGGAAGATATTATTTTCTGCAGTCATTGTGGAAATATTTTAATTGGAAAAAAAAGACTGAATAGTAAAGAAAGTGCATATAAATGTTCAACCAAACAGCGTGATATATCTATTTGTAAAAAATCAAGAGGGTTATCTATCCCTAAACTGGAAACATTTATTATTAAGCATTTATTTGAGAACTCAGCTCTTAAAGAAATGCTCATGGAGCAACCCCAAGACAATAACCTTATTGAGGAAACAAAAGATAAAATTAATAGAGCTAATATTAAGCTATCAGAACTTAAAAGAAAAAAAGCTAATACATTATTGTTACTAGATAGTGGAAAATTAGAAAATCCAGAGGAATTTGTCGATTTATTAAACAAAGTAAATAGAAATATATCAAGTACTCTTAACAATATTCAGTTACATACTAACAGATTAGATACCTTAATTCAAAAAAAACGTAGAATAGAAGTTAAAGAGACTATAGAAGGAATTGCAAGCGATTACTCGTTTGAAACTTTACGAAGAAGTGTTAGAAAACTTGTTGAAAGTATAAAATTGCAATATGTAGATATAGATGATAAACGTTATCATAACATATATATCAATTATGTAGGAACTAAAACGACTACCATGTTTAGAACCAATAGAAGTGCATTAAATTTTGATTGTATTGGAATTCAAAAACAACAAGAAACAATTGTTGAAGTATCATCAGAATTACGAGAGATGTTATCACAATCACAAACGGGCTCAGATATGTTAGAAAAGTATGCTGACACGGAAACAGATACTTTTATTTCTGTAGGTCATAAATTGTTCAATATTCAGATTGAAAAAGATAATTTGGTATTGTTTGATTAATTTTAGAAACTTTCAAATACTCCTAATCCAAATAAAGCAAAATCATACTTAACTGGGTCTTTTATATCTAATTTACGCAAGGAAGTATCTAATTCTGCTAATGCTTTACTATCGTTTTGTTTCCGTTTTAGAAGACCTAATTTGCGAGCTACATTTCCAGAATGCACATCTAACGGACAAGAAAGCTTTGATGGTGAAATATCTTTCCAAATTCCAAAATCTACTCCAGCATTATCATTTCTAACAAGCCACCTTAGCCACATATTAATTCTTTTACAAGCAGAGTTTTTAAATGGGTCTGATAGGTGCTTGGTAGTTCTAGAAGGATGAGGTATTTCAAAGAATATTCTTTTCAATTCATGTATGGCTGGCTGTAAGGAGTCTTCAGAAGCGTAAGTTTTAAATATGTTTTCTAAGCCTTCATGATTATTATAAATATGTTTAAGAGCCTTAATAAAGTATCCAAAATCAGTTGAGTTAAACGTTCGATGCACAAAACCCTCCAATTTATCTAAATGGTGTTCCTTGTGACCTAAAACGAAGTCATAAGGAGAATCTCCAACCAATGACATCATTTTATTAGCATTTTTAATAATACTTTTTCTATTTCCCCAAGAAATTGTCGCTGAGAGAAAACCAGATATTTCAATGTCTTCTTTTAAAGAATACATGTGCGGAATGCTAATAGGGTCTGTATCTATAAAATCTAATTTATTATATTCATTTACCTTGGAGTCTAAAAAATCTTTTAATTCGTCTGAATTCAATTAGTTATTTGTTTAAATTAGAACTTTAGTAAAAGTAATGGTTTTTAAAATAACAGAAATTCACTTTCTACCTTTTATGAACTAATAACATATTAATTCTTTTTGCTGCAGAATTTTTAAGAGGATCACTAACATGTTTTTGTGTGCGCTCTAAATGTGGAATTTCGAAGAATACTTTTTTGAAGTGATGAATACTATTTTGGAGTGAACCTTTATCAGCATGAGATGAAAACACAGCTTCTAAACCATGGTGTGTTTGGTAAATGTATTTCAAGCTTTTTATAAACTGCATAAAATCATTACCATTAAAAGTACGATGCACAAAAGGCTCTAAACGTTCTAAATCGGTTTCTTCATGTTGTGTAATGAACTCAAAAGGGGAGTGGTCTAGTAACTCCATCATCATATTTGCGTTTTTAATGATGCTCTTTCTGTTACCCCAAGCAATGGTTGCTGATAAAAAGGCAGCAATTTCAATATCTTCTTTTTTTGAGAATTGATGTGGAATTTGAATTGGGTCACTCTCAATAAACTTAGGATGGTTGTAAAGCATCACTTTTTCGTCTAAGAAATCTTTAAGTTCTGATGTTTTAAGTTTCAATTTTATGATAGGATTTAAGTGTAAAAATAAAGCTTCTTTATAGAATTAAAATGACGATAAAAGTTAAATTTGTTATAGTATTATTGAAGAATTCGCTTCAAAAACTGTAATCTATAACGACTACATAGAAAGAATGGATGACGAAAACATAAGACGTTTTTTAGTAACTAGACCGTCTTATTATACTATGGGAAAAATTTAAAAAGAGTCATTTACTGCTGTCTATAATTTGGGGATTCTATTTGCTTTTTGAATTAATCGCAATCTTTGATTTGTTAGTGCAGTTTAATATTGTGACTTTGATTTCTCTTTTACTTTCAATTTATATTACCATTAATATTTGGAAGTTTGATGGTCGCTTCTTTCTGTCAGGGATACTATGGTTTGTGGTTGCCATCTTTCGTTCGTTTAATGAATTGGGTTCGGTTTTTATAAATGAGGATTATACGTTTGTTTTAATATTTTTACTGATATACACTTCAGTTCTCTCTTTAGGTATCTATTTAATGTATACAATAAGAAAGCATGTGTTTTATTATATAAAGTGGTTTAAACCTATTTTAAATGAAGAAGGGGAAATTAAATATGAATAGTAAAAACATAAACCCTCTTTTAAATTTGAAGACAGATGCCTTCAATTACAAATAAAAACGAAGAAATAATTTGTAATGGTGATCGGTATGCAGGAAAATAACCACGATGAATTTCATCGCTTTCGACCTGAGTTCCTAAGTGATTTTCACTTAGAGTTTTATAAGCCCTTTTATCTACAATATGCTGCCATATTTTAAATTCTTTAAAGTTTTTTGAAAATCGTTTTTTAAAATTAAAAAGGGAATCTTCTTTACTTCCTTTTCCTCCACCTAAATTAAAATACTTGTAACCTTTATTGGTTGCTTGAATGCGCATTTCATCAATAATTAATTTGATGGGTTGAAGTTCCAAATAATCTTCATTAACTCCCGATAAATGATATTGTACAATACGACCTGTTTTTAAAAATATGGCACCTGCAATAATTTTTTGTGTTTTGTTATGTCTACAAAGCATTAATTTAGAATTAATGTCTTTACTCGTTAAAAGTTTGTAATAGTAATCGGTATCAAAGAAGTAACTTTCATCTGCATCAATACGTTCCATAGTGTTTGCGTACAGCTGCATGAAGGTTTCTAGATGTTCTTCAATATTACCTTCAAATACAGAGCAAGACCTGCGCGATTTGTTTAAATACGTTTTTAGCCTTCTATTATATTTTGCTCTTTGGAGGTCAATAGGTTCTGTTAAGTCAATATTAACCACTTTGCCAAGAGGTGTAATTTTACCTAAACCATCAAGAATTGATTCAGACTCTTCTAAATAAGGATGGAGTCTTGAAAATACGGCTATAATATTATTTTTAAAAAAGTAGTCGTTTAGCTCTTTATGAAAATCTGCTTTGTTGAATTTTGCTTCAATATGTATTTTTAAAATACCCACATACCCATAAACGGACGTGGCGTCTTTATATATGGAATTTTCAATATGTCGCACAAGAAGAGGTAAAACCAATGCTGTTAGTCCATCTGTATATTTAATAAGTACAGGTGACTCTTCATCATTTTTAGAAAGATGGTGATAATCATAGGTATGGTAAAAGTCTGCATGCTCAACCATAGCGAGCTGTGCACTCCATTCTTTCTTATCAGTTATGATTTCAATCATTTTGATAAAAATTTAATATCTAATTATTTGATTAAAGTTAATGAATTATTATCGTTAAACATTTAGTTTTTAATAATTTAAATATTTTATTAGTGTAGAGTAGAGTTAATTTATAGGAACAAAAATAAGCTCTTTACTAGTTCTAAAACTACAGTATTACTTTACAGCTATCATACTAATTTCAACATTTACAAACTTAGGTAAGTTAGCGACTTCAACGGTTTCTCTAGCTGGCGCAGTAGCTTCGTTAAAATATTTACCGTAAACTTCGTTGATTTGCTTAAAGTTATTCATGTCACTAATAAATATAGAAGACTTAATAACGTTTTCAAATGTCATGTCAGCAGCTTCTAAAACCGCTTTCATGTTTTCCATTACTTGTTTGGTTTCGGTTTTAATATCATCTATAACTAATTCCATCGTTTCAGGATGCAACGCTATTTGTCCTGAAGTGTATAATGTGTTTCCTGATAAAACGGCTTGATTGTATGGACCTATTGGTGCTGGTGCTTTTGTGGTGTTTATTATTTTTTTCATAACAATTCCCAACGAAATGGGCTTTTTATTAATGGTTAGTATTGTAACAAATTTAGTAATACAATTTCATTTCAACAAGTTGAATAAACCAGTCTTTGAGACATGCCAAACTTACTAAGATGAGAAAAAATTATAAGTGTTATTAGTTCTATTTATAAGATAAAACTTAAAGTATACAGCCCGTTTTAATTACCAACTTGTTGGTCTGGTTGTTTCCGTTTATCGTATTTTAAATCTTTAAGTAAGTTAGATTTTATACCAATAAAGAAATTCCAAGAACTTCGGTCGCTAAATGGTATCCACGAAAAATTCATACGCCAACTTAATAAGTCGCGTTCAAAACGTAATTGTGTATAGGTAAATCCTTGATTAAGGAAATCGTACCCAGAAGATGCGCCAAGACTCCATTTAGGAGATATATCTACGTCTCCAGAGAACATTAACGAATGCGAGGATATCGCATCTTCGCGTCTTGTGTTAGTATAGTTTGCCGAATATGCTAGTCTTAAACTCCAAGGCATTTTGTAGTTGTAGAATTCGTTGTTTTCCTGCTCTTCTTTATCTGTATCTTGATCGGAGAGTCGTTTATCAGCAAAATCCTCAGACCTGCCAAATAAGTCGTCTGTCCGTCCTCCAGATCGTGCAGATTCTTGGGCTGATGCTCGTTTTTCTTCAGATTCACCACCAGAGAAACTATCGTTAGACAAGGTGTAACTCATATTAACGTTGGCAGATGTTAACCTAAAAAGACTTCCTCCGTTGTCTACATTAAAAGTATTTACAACGTTATTATTGCTGTCTAACGCATAAGGATTTAATGTCATACCAAAGTTTATACTCATCTTTTTATTCAAAATTTGAGTACCACCACTCACGCGCACAGGACTCCAATTTAAAGAATCTGCAGCGATATCATAAGCAGTAGAAAAATTCAGGTTGTTTAATAAAAATATTTTTTCAGGTTCGGTTTTTGTAGAATCCTTAGAACGAATCTTTGCCTCTATGTTGTTACCTATAGACATACCAACACTACTAGAATAGCGATTACCAGGACTACCGAACAACGAGTTTTCAAAACGTGTATATTCTACCTGGTCAGAAGTAGTACCATCGGCATCAACAACGTCGTAGGTTTCATAATATTGATCAAATGCAGGATTAATTGAGTAACTTAACGCCGGTCTTATAACGTGTCTTATCGCTTTTACTTTTGCAGTTTTATCTTCGTTTTCTAAATCATACATACCATATATAGTTGTACCAACACTTGCTCCAACATTATAAGTTAAGAAACGATCAAAACCATTTTGATTTATGGTTACAATATCTTCATTTGCGGAATCGTAAAAACGTTTAATTGTTTTTAATGTCCAAGTTTCTTCAAAATTAGCATTGGCACTCACACTAAAATAATCAAAGACCTTAAAGTTAGTGGTTATTGGTATGCTATGTTTCATTCCGGTTATAGCATCATCAAACATTTCACTTTTACCAAATAAAGAGTCATTTGTTTGAATGTTATATTCCCCTCTAGACGTCATCTGGAAGTTAATATTATGAATAGCTCCTTTTTTCGTTCCTGTTTTTGGTGCGAACGGATAAATTCTACCCATAGAAGCTTGCATCGTTGGTAAGGTTAAATTAATATCGCCAGTATTTGTGTTCTGATTATGAGTTGCCGTTAAACTTAAATTGACTTGCGGTTCGCCCGCAAATGTTTTGGAATACGACACCGATGATGCTAAAGTGTTATTTAAAAAATTAGCCTGATTTAATTGGTTAATAGATTCTTGGTAATAAGAACTACTTCCTAAGTTAACAGAGGCTGAAAAACGAGAATTGGGATTCGCCTTACTATCTTGGCTATGCGACCATCTAAGGTTGTATACTGTACTTTGAGTAAAGTCTGGAAACCCACGCTCTTCATTTAATAAGTTTTCATATCTAAAACTCACATTACCTCTATATTTATAGCGTAAGGCATAGTTGTTTTCTACGCGAAAACCATAACTACCATTTGTGTAATAATCACCAAGAAGTGCTAAATCTAAGTAGTCACTAATGGCAAAATAGTAGCCACCATTTTGTAAATTATACCCCTTGTTACTATCTTCTCCGAAAGTTGGGAAAATAAGACCAGAGGTTTGTTTCTTTGTCATTGGGAAAAACGCAAAAGGCAACGCAATTGGTGTTGGAATACCATATATTTCCATATAAGTTGGTCCTACAATAACCTTCTTATTAGGAACCATTTTCATTTTGGTCGTTACAAATTGGTATTCTGGATCTTCTTCATTTTCAGCCGTAGTAAAGCGACCGTTTTGCATAAAATAAACCGAATCGTTTTCTTTTTTAGTTAATGGGGAATACACCTTAAAACCTTGTTGCTCAGTTCTAGAATTAAAAACTAACGCTTTTTTAGTTTCGGTATTAAAGACAATAGAATCGGGCTCAATAACATTGTCTCCTTGTTTAAAAACAGGACGCTGAGAGTAGCCTGTAGAATCCTTTAAACGACCTGCATAGACTAGGTTTTTGCTATAGTCAATGACAATAACTCCAGCTTTAATTTCCATGTCTTGGTAGAGTACTTCAGCTTCGTTATATAAATAGATTTTTTTCTTTTTCTGACTTAAGGATACATAATCCGAAGCTTTGTATTTTACAGTACCTTCTAGTAATCCTTTTTGTTTTACAGAATCTTTTTTTGTAGAATCAACCTCCTTTATGTTTACAGGAGGTTTAATAATGGAGTCAATTACAACAGTGGCAGAATCCTTGCGTTGCTCTATCGGAATAGTTCCGGTCTTTTTTGGTAATTCTTGAGCGAAGCTAAAAGTGTTGATAAACACTGTAAAACTCAAGAAAAAAAGTATGTATAAGCTTTTTGTATGCAATGCTTTTAAATGTATTTTTGTAAAAGTATGGCTCGGTTTTTGAAACGCCAAAAGTACAGCTATTTTTTTGTGATTAATTTATTAAAATTAGAAATAAAAAAATACTGTTTCACTAATTGACACGACGTAATAAACTGAGATTATAAACCGTTAAATCAAATATGCAAACGACACTAAAACCTACAATAGTATTTTCGATCCTTTTATTTATAAGTACTTTAACATCTTATACAACTTTACATGCCCAAGAAGAAAAGTTTGTGGTAGTATTAGATGCAGGGCATGGAGGCGGAGATTCTGGTAATGTTGGTAATGGACATAGCGAAAAAAATATTGCGCTTAAAATCACACTCGAAGTCGGTAAGGAGCTTGAGAAAAATCCTGATATCAAAGTTATATACACACGTAAAACTGATGTTTTTATTGCTTTACACGAACGTGCCAATATTGCAAACAGGGCAGATGCAGACTTATTTGTGTCCATTCATTGTAATGCACACAGCTCACAAGCTAGTGGAACGGAAACATTTGTTTTAGGTGAGAAAAATACAGGACGTAATTTTGATGTAGCCAAACGTGAAAATGAAGTGATCTTTTTAGAGGAAAACCATGAAGAAAATTATGCGGGATTTGATCCTAGTTCTCCAGAATCTACCATAGCTATTGGTATAGAGCAAGAAGTCTATGTAGAGCAAAGTATCGTTTTAGCACGTAAAATTGAAGATAGTTTTGTAAATAAAGCCAAGCGAAAAAGTAGAGGGTTAAAACAAGCGAGTTTACTAGTTATTAGAAATACCTATATGCCAAGTGTTTTGGTGGAGGTTGGATTTTTAACCAATAATAGTGAAGGTAATTACCTTAATACTAAAGCCGGACAATCAAAAATGGCGAGTGCTATAAAAGCAGCGATAATTGATTATAAAAAAGAACTCGATCAAAACGTTGGAAGCCATATTTTACATGTTGAAGCAGAAACGATGAAAGAAGTAGAAGAAACGCCTAAAATTATTAAAGACGTGATATTCAAAGTTCAGATTGCTGCGAGTTCTAGAGAATTGGAAGCCAAATCTTATAATTTTAAGGGACTCGCTGATATTTCACGTGAAAAAACAGGTCAGATTTATAAATACTTCAGTGGAAAAACTTCCGATTACAATAAAGTGAAACAACTTCAAAACGAAGCTAAATTAGCGGGTTATTCAGGTGCTTTTATTGTAGCTTATAAAGACGATAAAAAAATTGATGTCGCAGATGCGTTAAAATCTGATTCTAATTAGAAACATTATTAATATATTTATTCCTAATTTTGTTAGCAAACTAAAGAAAACGCCCATTGAAAGTTTCAAGAGAAGTAAAAACAGCAATATTAGTGTTAGCTGGTATCGCTTTTTGCATATACCTATTTACATATCTTAAAGGAGAAGACCTTTTTGATAGCTCAAACACTTATTATACGGAATTCGATTATAATGCCTTAAGCATGTCCTCGCCAGTAACTATAAAAGGTAATAAAGTAGGAAAAATAGAAGAGATTAAATACGATTTCGATTCCGGGAAAACACGAATTTCATTCTCTGTAACACCAGAATTGAAATTTTCTAAAAACAGTATTGTTCGCTTATACCAAGATGGTTTAATGGGCGGAAATGCTTTATCCATTGTTGAAGCAAATGATGGAGTCACAGCTGAATCGGGTGACTTTATTAAATCGGAAGTGAAACCAGGAATGATTTCGTCCTTAGAAAAGAATTTCTCAGGTATTAGTGAAGATTTAGGGACAACGCTTCGTTCTTCAGATACCTTACTTACCAATTTAAATGCCTTAGTGGTTGATGAGTCCGATGATGGTTTAAAACAAACAATTGCTGAACTAAACGCTACACTAAAATCTTTTAAAAATGTCGCTTTTAAAGCAAATTCACTTATCAGTGATAACGATGAGAAAATTGCTTCCGTTTTAGATAATTTTGATAAAACGAGTGCAGAACTCGCCATTTTAATTAAAGATCTAAACGATGCTAAACTTTCTAATACCGTTAAGAATCTTGATGAAATGGTTTTAAAACTTAATAAATTAGCTACAGGTCTAGAAGCAGGTGAAGGTTCAATAGGAAAACTTTTAAAGGACGATGCACTATATGATAACTTAGAAAATGCATCAAAAGAATTGCAATTATTACTCTTAGATATTAAGCTTCATCCAGCAAGATACAGACGTATTTTATCTAAAAGAGAGATTCCGTACGAGGAACCGACGCAAGAGGAGTTAAATAATAATTAGACCCATCAATCATGGAATATTTACCGAATATCATTTTTGCAGTTATCCTAATATTAGGTATTGGTTATTTTGTTAGAAATATCAAAAAAATAATTCGAAATATAAAATTAGGTCAAGAAGTTGATGCTAGTGATAATAAGTCTCAACGTTGGAAAAATGTAGCCTATATTGCTTTAGGTCAGAGTAAAATGGTGAAACGACCTGTCTCAGGGTTTCTTCATGCTATTGTTTATGTTGGGTTTATCATTATAAATATTGAAGTTCTAGAAATTATAATCGATGGTCTTTTTGGAACGCATCGTATTGGTCAACAAGTTTTACCAGAATGGTTATATGGATTTCTAATTGGTTCATTCGAGATATTATCTGTTTTAGTTCTGGTTTCAGTAATCGTGTTTTGGCTACGAAGAAATGTAATTAAAATTAAGCGTTTCTTAAGTTCAGAAATGAAAGGTTGGCCAAAGAGTGATGGAAATATTATCCTTTATTTTGAAGTTGTTTTAATGTGTTTATTCTTGGTAATGAATGCGACTGATACCGTTTTTCAGACTGCCGGTTCTGGTAATGTTATCTCACAATTTATAGCACCTTGGTTTGACGGTTTATCAGTTGGAACACTTTATATTGTTGAAAAAACCGCTTGGTGGTTACACATTGTGGGTATTTTAATTTTCTTGAATTACTTATACTTCTCAAAACATTTACATATTCTTTTAGCATTTCCTAATGTATATTTAGGAAGAGTAGAGCCAAAAGGGAAATTCAATAATCTTGATGCAGTTACGGCCGAAGTAAAATTAATGATGGATCCGGATGCAGATCCTTATGCAGCACCTGCAGAAACTTCTGAAGACGACGTACCAGCAAAATTTGGAGCGAGTGAGGTTATGGATTTAAATCAGATTCAGTTACTCAATGCGTACACGTGTACAGAATGTGGACGTTGTACAAGTGAGTGTCCTGCAAATCTTACTGGTAAAAAATTATCTCCGCGTAAAATTATGATGGATACGCGAGATCGATTAGAAGAAGTTGGAAAAAATATTGAAGCTAATAAAGGAAAATTTGTAGACGATGGTAAGCAATTATTAGGCGACTATATTACAAACGAAGAACTTTGGGCATGTACCACATGTAACGCTTGTGTAGAAGCTTGTCCGGTGAGTATAAATCCTCTATCCATCATCATGGATATGCGTCGTTATTTAGTAATGGAGCAAAGTGCTGCACCAATGGAGCTGAATAATATGATGACCAATATTGAAAATAACGGAGCACCTTGGCCTTACAACCAAATGGATCGTTTAAATTGGAAAGACGAATAGTAAGAATGTTTAAAGGTTAAAAAGTTAAAAGGTTTAAATGTGATTAATATTTCAGATTAATCTAATAGGTAAACGCGTTAACAATTACACAATTAAACGATTAAACGTTAAAGTATGAGCGAGCAACTAAAAGTGCCAACTATGGCAGAAATGATGGCAGAAGGTAAGCAACCAGAAATTTTATTTTGGGTAGGCTCTGCTGGTAGTTATGATGATAGAGCAAAGAAAATAACAAAAGCCTTTGTAAAGATTTTAAATAAAGCAAATGTCAATTTTGCCGTTTTAGGTACCGAAGAAAGTAATACAGGGGATGTTGCAAAACGCGCAGGCAATGAATTTTTATTTCAGATGCAAGCTGTTATGAATATTGAAGTGCTTAACGCTTATGAGATAAAACGAATAGTGACATGCGATCCACATTCTTTTAATTGCATTAAAAATGAGTACCCTGGTTTAGGTGGAAGCTATGACGTTATCCATCATACACAATACATACAAGAACTGATGAGTGCCGGGCGTTTAACTGTAGAAGGAAATACGTATAAAGGCAAACGAATTACGTTTCACGATCCTTGTTATTTAGGAAGAGGAAATGGTGTTTACGATGCACCAAGAGATGTCCTTAAAAAAACCAATGCTACTTTGGTAGAAATGAAACGCCATAAAGGAACAGCTTTATGTTGTGGCGCTGGTGGAGCACAAATGTTTAAAGATGCAGAGCCCGGAAATAAGGAAATTAATGTCTTAAGAACAGAAGATGCTATAGAAACCCAACCCGAAATAATTGCTACTGGTTGTCCATATTGTAACACTATGATGACTGATGGTGTAAAGTTTAAAGAAAAAGAAGGTGACATCAAAGTCATGGATATTGCAGAGCTCATTGCTAATGCATAATAGGATAAGGTTGTGGGAAATAATATTGAAAAATTACCGATAAAAAAGCGGATTATTTCAGGTGCTGCCATTGGTTTATTTTATGCTTCATTAATGGCGGGTTATGACTATTTTACCGACGAACCATTTTCTTTGCCAAAGTTTCTATTTAATGCTTTCTTTTTTGGATTGGTTATGAGTTATGCATTTAGGTATAAAATCACTAAAAATAAAGGTTAATAATATGTTTATACAATGAACTTCACAAATCCTCAAATACAAACAGAAGACTTACCTAATATTGAAGACGTTGTCTTAAAGCCCATTTCAAAATCATATTTAAAAATTATCACACTTAATAGACTCGCTTTTTATAGTCTTATTTTAGGTGCTGTGTTTGGTTTGAAATACTTGATTAAAGAAGACGGTTTTCAAGATAATTTTTGGTTGGTGTTTATTGGAGTTATAGTGATTTGCATTGCAAATTTTATCATTTCTATTTTAGCATTTAAAAAGCGTAAATATGCCGTTCGAGGTTACGATGTTATTTATGCCAAAGGTTTAATTATTCATTCTATAATCACCGTGCCTATTTCTAGAATTCAGCATGTTGAAGAATCTAGAAGTTGGTTGGCAAGACACTTAGGATTGTCTACACTCAAAATATTTACGGCAGGAGAAGCCGGAAGTGATCTAAGTATTAAAGGACTTCAGCACTTAGAAGCAAAAGGTATCAACGATTTTATTAGCGCCAAGGTTAATGGAAATAACTGATTTTTCGCAACCTATAAGGCAATCGACTAAAGGCATTATCGTGATTTTTGCCTTCAATTTAGTGACATTTATTAAAAAGTTTTTCGTGCTATTTATTGCCTTTGGTGTTTCAATATTTAGGAATAAATCAATGGGAAATATTACTCCTACAATGGTTGTATTGGCATTAATTGCCGTATTAATTATTATTCTTATCATCGCAATTTTAAAATATCTCAATTTTAAATTCCATATCCATAATGACGATTTTCATTTAGCTACAGGAATCATTAATAAGGATAACACGATCATTCCAAAATCAAAGATTCAGAACGTCTATATTAAACAAAATTTCCTGCAACAAATTATAAATGTGGTTTCCGTAAAAATTGAAACTGCAGGAGATAAAAAATCTGAAATTGAAATTAGCGCTTTAGATAAGCCAACAGCTTTATTATTAAAGAAAAAACTATTCAATAGGGCCACTAGTACAAGTGGGGAACCAGAACCAAAAGACGCTCTTGAAGAACCAGAGGTGTTTTTTAAGGTAACACCAAAACGATTGTTTTTAGAAGGCCTATCTCAAAATCATTTTAAGAGTTTTTTGTTGATATTTACTTTTTCTTTCGGTCTGTACAGTGAATTTAAAGATTTTCTAAAAGAATTAGAATTAGAGAAACATGTTGAAGGTATAGTAGAATTAGATGAAGCCACTATTCTCAGGTTAATAATCACTAATGTAATAATTGTCGTAGTGGTCGTGTTGATTTCATTCTTGTTTTCAATTGTTAAAACATTTATTATTAATTTTAATCTCGAAGTTGTAGAACATCAAAAAACAGTAGAAATCAACAAGGGACTTTTTAATAAAGTGTCTTTGAGTTTAACACCGAGCCGCATTCAAAACCTGGTAATCACAACTAATCGTATTAAACAATATTTCGGGTTACATACCTTATCTGTAAAGCAGGCGATGGTTAATGTAAAGCAGCAGAAAAACTTCAATATTGTTGCCTTAGAAAAGGAGCAGCTTAATTATTTAGTAAATAAACTCATCACCAATTATAATGAAAATCAAGGAGAACTTGCCAAACCAAAACCGTATTATATGCGGATATCTGCTTTAGAAATGCTAGTTTTTGGTAGTGTTATTAATGGTTTGTCATTGGCTATATTCGGAATACAGATGTTGTGGATTAATACAGTCTTTCTTCCTCTTGCAGCATTATACATCTATTTTGCTTATAAAAAAGCCTATTATAAAATTTCAGAAAACTTTGTAACTATTGGTAGTGGAGTGATTGATACGACAACTAATATTTTAGAGATTCATAAAATTCAAGGAGTAAAGTTAAAACAGACTATTTTTCAAAAACCTCGGGATATTGCTTCACTTGTTATTTCAACCGCTTCAAAATCCGTAACGATTCCATATATATCAAAACAAGAAGCCCTAACTATTTATAATTTCTTGTTATATAAGGTAGAATCTCAAGATAGAGATTGGATGTAAAACCGTATTTTTACAATCAGAAAAATGATTATTTTATGCTAGTCGATTTTAATACCTTACCAGAAGAATCTAGAGTTTGGATTTACCAATCCAATCGTTCATTTTCAGATGAAGAGTTAGAACAACTTAAAACACAATTAGATACGTTTATAGAGGCTTGGACGGCTCACGGAAAAGATTTAAAAGCTGGTTATAAACTGGTTTACAAACGCTTTATAGTGATTGCAATGGATCAAAGTTTAAATAGTGCAACAGGTTGCTCTATAGATTCATCTGTTACTTTTATTCAACAATTAGAGCAACAATATGATGTTGATTTAATGGATAAAATGAATGTGTCCTATAAGCAAGGTGAATTTATTGCGTACAAATCATTAATTGATTTCAAAAAAATGGCGCAGCAAAAAGCAGTGTCTAAAAATACTATCGTTTTTAATAATCTGGTAACCAACATAGCGGAATTCAATGAAAATTGGGAAGTTCCTGCAAGTGAAAGCTGGCATAATCGTTTTATTAAATAACACTTTTTTATTTCGAGTAAACTATAGAATTTCACAACCAACAACCAACCTTAAAGTGGCTACAGACATTTTCTTATTAAATATTTCAGGACAAGATAGACCGGGTTTAACGTCAAGCTTAACTAGTGTTTTAGCAGAATATGATGCTAAAATTTTAGACATAGGACAAGCTAATATTCATGATACGCTATCGTTGGGGATTATGTTTGAAATTAAAAAAGGTAAAAAATCGTCAGCAGTTCTTAAGGATTTATTGTTTAAGGCGTATGAACTTGGAATTAAAGCCAAATTCACACCCATTTCGCTTGAAGATTATGAGAACTGGGTAAACCAACAAGGTAAAGATCGCTACATCATTACTATTTTGGGAGAAAAATTGGCTGCAGAACAAATATCTGAAGTCACGAAGATAATTTCAGAAAAGAACTTAAACATCGATTCTATTAAGCGATTAACAGGACGATTATCACTGGTTAAGAAAGAAGAATATCCAAGAGCCTCTATTCAATTATCTATTAGAGGAAAAATAGGAGATAAGTCTGATTTTACGCGGAAATTCATGGAGATTTCAAGAGAGTTAGATGCTGATATTGCGTTTCAGGAAGATAATATTTTTAGACGTAACAGACGTTTGGTTTGTTTTGATATGGATTCAACGTTAATCCAAACTGAAGTTATTGATGAACTTGCAGAGTTAGCAGGAGTAGGAGCCCAGGTGAAAGCTATTACAGAATCTGCCATGCAAGGCGAAATAGATTTTAATGAAAGTTTTAAGCAACGTATGAAGCTTTTAGAAGGCTTAAGCGAATCTGTTTTACAAGAAGTTGCAGAACGCTTACCAATTACTAAAGGCGCAAAACGTTTAATAGATACCTTACATTATTACGGATTTAAAACGGCTATTCTTTCTGGTGGTTTTACATATTTCGGGCATTATCTTCAGAAAAAATTAGATATCGATTATGTATTTGCTAATCAATTAGAAATAAAAGATGGTGTTTTAACAGGCGGTTATCTTGGTGATATCGTTGATGGTAATAAAAAAGCGGAATATCTTCAACAGTTAGCTGATGAAATGGGAATTGATATCAGTCAAACCATTGCTGTCGGTGATGGCGCTAATGATTTGCAAATGTTAAATCTCGCTGGTTTAGGAATTGCGTTTCATGCAAAACCGACAGTAAAAGACAATGCACAGAGTTCTATCTCTAGTATAGGATTAGATGGTGTGCTGTATTTGTTAGGTTATCATGATAGACATATTGATTTGTTGTCATAAACTTAATGATGCTATGTCTCTTATACAGGTTATAAAAGTATCTTAAAGTCTTTTTACTTCCTCTTAAATATGCTAATTTGGCACAATATTCGTTATGATTTATGTGTTCAACCTATAAACGATAAAAGATTGCTAATGCGTTACTTTGCCCTTATTTTTATATGTACTTGTTTTCAATTTAATTTTGGGCAAGACCTTTCTAAAAATCCTTTACTATCTAAGGATCCTATTCAACAACAGAAATGGGTAGATAGTTTATACAATTCAATGTCTGTTGAGGAAAAAATAGGACAACTATTTATGGTTCAGGTGTTTTCTGATAAAGGAAAAGCACATGAAAATAAGATTGCTAAGCTAATTACCGGTCAGCATATTGGTGGTCTAATTTATTCTAACGGAGGACCTGTTCGTCAAGCCAAATTAAATAACGAATTACAAGCTGGTTCTAAAATTCCATTGTTAATAGGAATGGATGCAGAATGGGGTTTGAGCATGCGTTTAGATTCTACATACGCGTTTCCATGGAATATGACCCTTGGCGCAATTACAGATAATAAGTTGGTAGAACAAGCCGGACGACAAATTGGTGAACACTGTAAACGCTTAGGTGTGCATTTTAATTTTGCGCCTGCTGTAGATATTAATACCAATCCTAAAAACCCTATTATAGGTAACCGATCTTTTGGTGAGGATAGAGATAATGTTACCGAAAAAGGCCTGGCATTTATGAAAGGTATGCAAAGTGCTGGGACATTAGCAAATGCTAAACATTTTCCGGGACATGGAGATACAGAAGACGATTCACATTTAAAATTGCCAACTATTAATTTTAGTGCAAAACGTATTGATTCTATTGAGTTATATCCTTATAGAAAGCTTATAAAAGAAGGTTTGTCTAGTGTTATGGTAGCGCATTTAAATGTGCCAAGTTTAGAATCACGAAGAGATTTTCCATCGTCACTGTCAAAACATATCGTTACAGATATTCTAAAAGATAGTTTAGGATTTAATGGGTTGATCTTTACAGATGCCTTAACAATGAAAGGGGCAGCTGATTATGTTGAAAATGATGTGGATGGTTCAAACGTAAAAAGTTTAATACAAGGCGGAGAGATTGATTTGATGGCCTTTTTAGCCGGAAATGACGTGATGCTAATGTCTGAAGATCCGGAAAAAGGTATTGCTAAATTTGTTGAAGCATTTACTAATGGTACTATAACTGAAGAACGATTAGCGCATTCGGTTAAGAAAATATTGATGGCCAAATATAAAGTAGGTTTACATAATTACTCTCCAATTGGAATTTACGATTTAGTCGAAGATCTGAATAGGTTAAAAGATGATCTGCTCTATGAAGAACTCATGGAAAATGCCATTACAGTGGTTAAGAATACAAATGAATTATTGCCACTGCGTGATTTAGAAACAAAGAAAATTGCCTATGTAGCATTAGGAGATGACGATGGTTCTGTATTTTTAGACGAGTTAAAAAAATATACCAAAGTCCACGAGATTAAAGCAGACAAATTAGATGAAGTCATTTCTAAACTTCAAAATTATAATACCGTAGTTGTAGGTTTTCATAGATCGAATGCCAACCCTTGGAAGAGTTTTGAATTTTCACAAAAGGAATTGGCATGGTTATATGAAATTGCAAGAACCAATACTGTTGTTCTAGACGTGTTTGCTAGGCCATATGCGTTGAATGATTTGCTAACTGTAGAAAATATTGATGGGATTGTAATGAGTTATCAGAATAGTAAAATAGCTCAAGAGAAATCAGCCCAACTTCTTTTTGGTGCAGTAGAAGCAAAAGGTAAATTACCTGTAAGTACAGGACCATTTTTCCCTGTTGGAACAGGTGAAGTTTATAATTCTTTATTGAGCTTAAGTTACGGTTTACCAGAGCGTGTAGGCATGGATTCTAAATTACTAAGCCGAATAGATTCAGTTGCTCACCGTGCTATTGATGGTAAAATGACACCAGGAATTCAACTTATAGTCGCCCGAAAAGGAAAAGTGATTTACAATAAGAATTTTGGATATCATACCTATGAGAAGAAAGAGGTGGTAAAGTTTGATGATCTTTATGATGTCGCATCATTGACAAAAATATTAGCGACATTACCGGTTTTAATGGAGTTAGAGGAGCAAGGTTCAGTATCCTTAGATGATAGATTGGGAGATTTAATTCCTGAGTACAAAAACACGAATAAGAAAAATGTAACACTTAAAAAAATGTTATCTCACTATGCGCAACTTAAGCCATGGATTCCATTTTACTATGCAACTTTAGATTCGGTAACTAAAAAGCCAGATCCAAAATATTATAGAAAAACACGTACAAAAGGCTTCACCGTAGAAGTTACCAATACACTTTTTATGCGAGATGATTACAAAGATTCTATTCAAAAAGTGATACGTGATAGTGATTTATTATCTAGCTTAAGATACCGTTATAGCGATTTACCGTATTATATTCTTAAAGGTTATCTCGAAGATTTTTACGATAAACCATTAAGTGAAATTACGGAAGATCGTTTTTATAAATCTTTAGGTGCCAATTATACAACGTATAACCCACGAACCAAATTCAGCTTAAAAAATATAGTACCAACAGAAATCGACGATTACTATCGATTTAAAAAGGTACACGGTTATGTGCATGATATGGGGGCTGCGATGCAAGATGGTATCGGTGGACATGCAGGTATTTTTAGTAATGCCAATGACGTTGCCAAAATAATGCAGATGTATTTACAAAAAGGCTTCTATGGAGGTAAACGTTATCTTAAAAGTGAAACGGTAGATAAGTTTAATTATTGTTATTATTGTGGCAGTAGTAATAGGCGAGGTATCGGATTTGATAAACCTCAACTAGGTGAAGAAGGTCCAACTTGTGGTTGTTTATCTATGACTAGTTTTGGGCATTCAGGTTTTACAGGGACGTATGCTTGGGCTGATCCTGAAGAAGAAATAGTTTATGTGTTTTTAGCCAATAGAACGTATCCAGAAGCTGGTAAAAATCTATTATTAAGAGAAAATATTAGAACAGATATTCAGCGTTTAATCTACGAAGCTATAATCGATTAGTATTTTTTCGAAGTTAAATACGATTGGCGTTGTAAGGACTTCTGCAAATGCTAGACTATTTTAGATATCGTATTTAGGTTGTTGTTTTGAATTAGCATCGCCGAGATACAAGTTAATATGTACTTAAAGTTAATAGCCAATAATAGAAAATCTATTAACTTTAAAAATTAAAAGGTTTACATGAAAATTGGAATAGTTTGTTACCCAACATTTGGAGGAAGTGGCGTTGTAGCTACAGAATTAGGCTTAGAGCTTTCAAAACGTGGTCACGAGATTCACTTTATAACTTATAGCCAACCTGTACGTTTAGAATTGTTGAGTAATAATGTTCATTTTCACGAGGTTCACGTTCCAGAATATCCTCTTTTTCTTTATCAGCCATATGAGCTTGCTTTGTCGAGCAAGTTAGTCGATATGGTAAAGTTGCATGGTATTGAATTATTACACGTACATTATGCCATTCCTCATGCGTATGCGGCCTATATGGCGCAACAAATGTTAAAAGATGAAGGTATTTTTGTGCCTATCGTAACTACGTTGCACGGTACTGATATTACATTAGTTGGTAGTCATCCATTTTATAAACCCGCTGTAACCTTTAGTATCAATAAATCTAACGCAGTAACATCCGTTTCAGAAAGTTTGAAGAAAGATACCATGCGCTTGTTTGATATAAAACGAGAGATTCATGTGGTGCCTAATTTTATAGATTTAGAAAAGCATACGCATAGTTTTACGGATTGTCAGCGCGCCATGATGGCAGATGATGATGAACGCATTATAACCCACATTAGTAACTTTAGGGAAGTCAAGCGAATCCCAGATGTGATTAAGATTTTTTATAATATTCAAAAGGAATTACCAGCAAAGTTAATGATGGTTGGGGAAGGTCCAGAAAAAGAAGCAGCAGAGCAATTAGTTGAAGAATTAGGGATAAGTGATCGTGTTATTTTCGTAGGAAACAGTAATGAAATCGATCGTATTTTGTGTTTCAGTGATTTATTTTTGTTACCATCGCAAACCGAAAGTTTTGGTTTAGTTGCACTTGAGGCAATGGCAAGTAGCGTACCTGTAATATCTACAAATACAGGTGGATTGCCAGAGGTTAATGAAGATGGTTTTTCAGGCTATTTGAGTGAGGTTAATGCGATTAAAGATATGTCTAAAAATGCTATAAAAATATTGTCAGATATCGATACCTTAAATCAGTTTAAAGCCAACGCAAAAGTACAATCTCAGAAATTTGACTTGCACAATATTGTACCGATGTACGAGAAAATATATGAAGACACCTTGAAAGAATTTTTAGTGATGAACTAAACGTCATTGATTTACTTATAAAACTAAAAAAGTCTTCCTATTGGGAAGACTTTTTTAGTTTATGCTTAGCACCTTTTGTTTTACCACATTTCACTAACCTCTTGTTTTATATATGCTAAAGCCGCATTACTTGGTGCTGGTTTATCCATAAGTTCGGTTAAAACAACCTCTCTAAGTTTGTCAGCTGTATCTGTTGATTCTTGCATGGCAGCTTTTCTAATCAATTGAATAGTTGCATTTTTTGCAGCTAATGTAATAGACCAACATTGGTCGCTTACATAAATCTGTTGCGATAAGTTATGTTCTAATTCTTGTTCTATAGTTGCAATAAGTAAGCTTTCATAATCTGTTTTATTAGAAGACGTAGGGTGAACTCTCGTTAAAAGTTTTGAAGGTGCCACGCGCTCTAAGAAAAGCGATATACGTTCGTAAGCTTGTAAGCGTAATGGAAAGCTTTCTTTTTGCAAATCTTTCTGCAATAAAAAGCGTCTTCTACTATTTTCATTTTCTACATGTTGCTTAAAAAAATAGTAAGCCACTGCACCAACGATAGCAGCAGGAGCAATGCTGAAAAGTAACTCGATAATTTTATCAATATCCATAGTATAAATTTAGAATACAAACTTAAAACCTTTAAGTCTATTGCACAAACAAAACCGCTAATTGAATGAAGGCTGTCTTTCATTGAATGAAGTCGCTTTTAGGGTATATGGTAACGTGCAGTTTATAGTGTACGGCTTATTTTGCATAAGCTATTGACTTTTATGTCGTGAAAAATATCTAATCGTTTTTGATTGCTTACACGACATAATCTTTTTTAAAATAATTCAAAAAAAGAAAGAATTAGAGGGTAACAATTTTAGTAGCTACTTGATATAACCTCGAACGTCAGTTTTCAACGAGTTAACTGAATTATAAAAAACTAAAATATAATAATTATGAAATCAATTTTAAAAACAATTTTATTACTAGCAATTACACTTACTTTATTTAACTGTGATAATGATGATGGTAATGCACCAAACATAAGTGTTTGTAGTTATGAAGGACTTACAGCAGAATTACAAGGAATACTAACTTTAATACCAGCATCAGATTTGGTTACGGATTATTTTCCAAATAATGATGGACCAGGTATTGGAGCGTATGAAGTGAATCAAATTAGCAATATGGGAGGCACGTTCGTTGTCACAAAAGCGGTTACTAATGGTGCTGTAGATTCAGATCCTGAAATTAAAATTAATGATATAAACTATTCTGGTGTTGTGACTTGCCAAAGAGCAGGAAGTGCTGTAGGTGATGAGATTCGATTAGATATTGTACTAGCTTCAGGAGAGGAAGTAGAATTATGTGTTGTAATTGATTATGTAACTCCTTAAAAAAGTAGATTATGAAATTAGGAATAAACACCTTATTAATACTAGTTGTTGCTCTTGCTTTTTTTAATTGTGATAATAACGATGATGCGACGTCAGCAGCAGCAACAGATGGATTTACAATAAATTCAACGTTTCACGAAACTGTAAATGCATACGTCACTATAGATCAATTAGACAGCAATGCAGATGGTAATCCTGATCATTACAACTTTATGTTTACTGATGGAAGAATCACAGATTCTTTTGGAGATGTAGGTCTCGGATATGCGTATGCCTATTCGGTTAGTACCACTTCAAAATTGGCTTTAATAAAAGTATCGGTAGATGATAATCCAAGTTTAGGTTCGGGTTTAATTTCGACAGGTAATACGTATGTCGGCTCTAGTTTAAGTACTGGTGTACCTAATTACTCAGCAGATTCTTTAATCGCTTATGATGGAGTGGTTTCCTCTTCTTTCGGAACAGAAAATGGAATCGATTATGGTCACCTTCCAGAAACAAGTGGAGTTTGGTATACTGTAGGAACTATAGGACCGACGGTGATCATAAATGCAATAAACATTGATAGCAATGTGCCATCAAATAGCACAATCGATGTAGACTATACGTTTTTAGCTTCAGATGGCACCTCTATTACAGGGCATTACGAAGGCACTTTAGGAATAATATTAGATTAAAACAATACTATGAAGTCATTTTTTAAATCAATGCTGTTAATGGCATTAGCACTCTTGAGTTTTAGCTGTAGTAGTGACGACGATACAATTACACCAACCTTAAATACGAGTGAGTATTTTAAATATTCAATAAATAATGGTCCTGACCGTATTTTCGATGCTTACGCTAGAGGACGGTATGAGCCAAATCCCAATTCTACGTTTGAGAAATTTTATTTTAGAGCAGGTGCGGCAACGGCAGATGGTTCGACTGTTATAGTTGATGCCGATTTTACGTTTCAAGATTTTACGTCATTTACTAATACGACTAATTTTAATTGGGGAGTATCGGATGGTCTAACAGCTAATTTTTATTTCACAGAATTAACTCCGGGTCATACATTTTTGTCTAGCTGGACGGTCATGCCAAGTAATCCTATTGTGTGCACAATTACCGTACACCCAGTAAATGTAGGAGACTATATAGAATTTACTTTTCAAGGTGATTTTTTACTAGCGACAGATAACTCTGTTCAAGGATCAATAGTAGGAGAGGGTAGAGTGTTAAGAGAATAAGTGATTCAAATAAATAATAAAAATTATGAAACGCGCATGTTAAAATCATTACTAACAAAGATCTGATTAATAACGAACAGCATGTGACCTTCGAAAAAAATAAACACATGAAAACATATATAAAAACAATAGTGTCAACATTAGTCGTGTTATTGGCTTTTAGTTGTAGTGATAATAGCTCTTCAAGCGGTTCTGGAAGCACAATAAATGCGGAGTATGCCTATATCACAGATGGTACAGATTTAAAAATTATTGATATTACGGTACCAACCGCACCAACTTTAGTAAATAGTATTGCGGTAAATACGTCTTACTTTGTAAGTGTATCTCCAGATGTGGCATATGTTGCTCAGTATGATGCGACCGAACCTTATTTAAGTATCGTAGATATTAGTAATGTAGCGGCACCAATTATTCAGGCAGAGATTCAAAAAAGTAATACACTTGCTTTTAGTTTATTAAGTGATATGTACACGGTTAATAATGTGGCTTATTTAACAGATGTTTATAGAGGTTTACATGTTGTAGATATCGCTAGTTTTAACTTTACTAGTCAATTAAATTCTGGTGGAGATGCTATGAGTCTTACAAAGGTTCAAAATGAATTATTTGTTATAGATCAAGCTAACGGTTTACATTCTTACGATGTTACAACACCTGGAACTCCTACAGCAACAGGAACAACAAATACAACAGATATTGATACGGCTTCTTATGGTGATGCCCCTTTTGGTCAGTATCATTCTTGGGTTGAAACCGATGGAACTTATCTTTTCGTTGCCAATACAATAGATAAGAAAATAAAACAATTCGATGCTGCAACACTTACGTTAGTTAACGAAGTTAATATAGAGGGTTATCCTACAGCTTTCGCAATTCACAATGGTAATGCTTATGTAACCATGAAAGCAAGTGCAAATGCACCGTTGCAAAATAGTTCTGATAGTGTTAGAATGTATGATTTGGCAACCCTCTCCTTACAAGATATGAAAATATTATCAAGATCAAGTGGTGTAGCATTAAATGGGAATTACGCTTATGTAACAGATGCAGATGGACTTCATATTTATGATATCAGTGGAAATGATTTTGTATTAGAATCTTCCTTAGGAACTGGTTTCGGAAATTTTATAGCACTCGGACAATAACTAATTTAACCTAAATAAATAATTATTATGAAAATAATTATAAAAACGTTTTTAATCCTATTAACAATTACAATGTTTAGTTGTAATAGTGATGATGATCAAAACACAACACTTAATGGTTGTGATGAGAGTTATGTGTCTACAGAAATGACACATACGTTTTCTACAGCAAATGGTTATACAAACCTAACGGCGGCAAAACCATTAGAGGTTCACCATTATGCTATGCGAATACTCGAAGACGGAGTAATATGTAGTATTGGGTACCAAAACCCAACAAATTACACTGGTACTTATACTATTAAAATAACAAATAATAATAATGGTTTTATTTATGAAGATGTTTTGTCTTTTTCTCAAACAGAATTGGAATATCATACGATTTCTCAAGTTTTAAATGTTGAGGCAGGCGATTTCATTAGTGTCTGGAGGACAATAACCCCAGGATACACGGATATAAATCAAGCTAATGGGACTATCATTAATAAAATGGATAATTCCGCCTTTACATTCCCTATAACAGGTGTTAATGTAAAGTTTTTAAGCTCAAGTTTTGAAGGTGGTGGATCGGCAGAGTATGATACAGCCATTCCGCATATAGCTTTAGGTTTTAATGCTGATTAGAAATTGAAATATATCAATATTCATGTAGGTAATACATTTTTAAAGTAACATGAAGCTTTAAGATAAAGATATTATAAGAGTAGAGCTGTTCTGTCTGGGATTCCAGTTTTCAGAAGCAATACAATTATATAATAACATTAAAAAAAGAATAGAGTTATGAATCTAGCATGTTATTACTATTAAGTACTCACTAGTCATTAATAGTAATAACATCTGATTGTAATAAATTATAAAATATACACCTATGAAAACAAAAATACTATTATTGGCTTTTTTTAGTCTAGCCATATCAGCATATTCGCAAAATACTTATGTACCAGACGATAATTTTGAAAATTATCTCGAAACACACAATACTAGTGGTAATGTCGTTGCCGTTGGTGACCCAACGAGTTTGGGAAATGGAATTGCTAATGACGACTATGTAACTACGGCAAAAATCAATACAATAGGTTATTTGGATGTTAGCAATCAAGGGATTTCAGATTTAACAGGTATTGAAAGCTTTACAGCGTTACAATCGCTTAATTGTGGGTATAATCAATTAACAGACTTAAATGTGACACAAAATTCCGCTTTATTAGTATTAAGATGCTATCATAATCAATTAACCGGTTTAAATGTGAGTTTTAATTATTATTTGGAAACTTTAGAATGTAATGATAATGAGATAGTTACTTTAGATTTTTCTCAGAATTATCCTTTGTCATATGTATCTTGCTACAATAATCAAATAATAGGTCTCGATTTTTCACAAAATATAGCTTTATATACATTATTAGCTTATAATAATCAATTATACAGTTTAATCATGAAGAATGTAAACAATGTAGCTATTTCAAATTTTAATGTGCTAAACAATCCATACTTAACGTGTATTGAAGTAGATGATGAAGATTGGAGTACTGCTAATTGGCTAAACGTTGATGCTACAGCTGTTTATAGTGAGGATTGTGCTCATGTCGGGTTAACCTACGTTCCAGATGATAATTTTGAGAATTACTTAGAAACGCATGATGCTGCTGGTACTATTGTATCTGTTGGAGATTCTAACAGTATGGGTAATGGAGTAGCAGGAGATGATTATGTGACTACAGCTTCTATAGATTCCGTAATTAACTTGGATGTTACGTCGCAAGCTATTTTAGATCTAACAGGAATTGAAGATTTTGATGCTTTGGAAAATTTACGTAGTGTTAATAACCAGTTAACTAGTGTTGATTTAACTCAAAATATTTTATTAAAAAAATTATATTTAAATAATAATCAATTGGCGAATTTAGATGTGTCTCAAAACATCCTTTTAGAATATTTAGATATAAGTTCTAATGAGATAAGCACTATAGATGTGACTCAAAATATAGATCTTGACCATTTTTATATAACTAATAACCCAATAACAACTATAGATGTGTCACAGAATATAGCGTTAGAATATTTTCACTGTAATAGTACTGAGTTAACGAGCTTAGATTTAACTCAAAATATAGTTTTATTTAGACTTTATTGTCAAAATAATTCTCTGACTAGTTTAAATATGAGAAACGGGAACAATAGTAATTTAAACGGTCAATTCTTTAATTCTTCTAACAACCCTTACCTAACAAGTATAGAAGTAGATGATGCCGTGTACTCTGCAACAAACTGGACAAACAAAGATAATGCATCAACATTTGTAAATAACCAAACAGAATGCGCAGCATTAAGTACTTCAGAGTTTACGCAGATCGATTTTAATGTCTTCCCTAATCCTGTAAAGCATGAATTAACGGTCTCAATAACTAATGAAGCTAGTTATAGTTTAATAACAGTAAGTGGACAGGTGATTAAAAATGGACAACTTCAATCAGGAGAGAATACTTTAAATGTATCTAGCTTCTCTAATGGTTTATACTTTTTACAAGTAAAAACAGAAAAAGGGATTTCAACTAAAAAAATAATCAAAGATTAAATTTACACTTATATTTAGCCTTCATTCAACTAAGAAATAAAGACAACTAATTTTATTGAAACATAACAAACTCCATATCACAATCTATTTACTTCTGATATGGAGTTTTTCTTTTGCACAACAATATACCAATTACGCTACAAAAGACGGTTTACCTAGTAATCACGTCTATACTATTATGCAAGATGCTAAAGGCTTTATGTGGTTTTTAACCGATAAAGGCATGGTGCGCTATAATGGTAAAACGTTTAAAACCTTTACCACAAAACAGGGTTTACCAAACAACGATGTATGGGACGCTTTCCCCACGCCAGATGGTAAAATTTGGTACCTGTCTAAATCAACGCATTTAGGATATATTGAGAACGACAGTGTGTTATCTTTTCCTAATGAAAAAGAAGAAGAAACGATAAACCCTATTTATTCTATACAGTTAAATAATGATGTATATCCTGCAGGACCAAAAAAGATTTATGCGTTAAAAGATAAGGTTTGGAGAAGTTTTGAAGTTCAAACAGAAAACAAAACACGAGAGGATTATACCACTGTTTTTAATGATAAAGTAGCTTATTTAGGTATAACGTTTAATGACGAAAGCCTGAAGGCTTACGATAAGAATTTCAATGTTTTAGCTAAGAGGCCTACTAAAGGTATCATCAATAATAATAGCACTCGAGGCCAGATAAGTGATAGCTTATATTTTTGGGTTTCAGAAAAATCATATAGTATTTTAAATTTAAAGACACTTGCTTTAGAAAGTTTTAAATTTATAGATGAAGTTGGTATTGAAACCTTAAAATATCCTAGGATTAATCTAGTGGGAAATTCGATTCAAATTTCCGGAGACCGTTTTGTAGGTACATTTAATACCGACTTTCATATTGTAAATCCTTTTTTCTTTCCACCAGAGTTAAATGCGCATTTTGGGTTTATAGACCAACAGAATACCATTTGGTTGGCGACGTTTACTAACGGAGTTTATAAATTACCTTACATAAATAAAAATATAGTTTACCGGTTTAATAATGAGAAAGTTCAAAACTTAAATCTTATAAATAATGACTTATTTGCAAGTGTTTATAATAAAGGGTTCTTCAAATACAACCCTATAGATAAAACTTTTGACCCTTATATAGCTTCTGATGATTATAATTTTGGTGGAGTTTATATTGATAGCCTTAAGCGTTCGTATTTCTTAAAAAATTCTGGTATTATTTCCGAAGGAGAAGGAAAAAGAGAGGACATCAACTTTAATAAAAACGCAAAATTATCACGTCATATAAACTCATTTGTAAAGAAACTCGCCTTTTTTAAGTCCAAATTATATGGTATTTATTCTTTTGGAATTTTTAAACTAGATGCTAAAACATTCAATATAGAGAAAGATATCATCTTAAAAGGATCTAATGATTTCTTAGTTTTTAATTCTCGATTAATCATAGCAACGAATAATGGTTTAAAAGAATTAGAAAACGATGCCATAAAAAAAATAGATTTCAAGGAAGTCGTTTTTAATAAACCCGTATTAAGTATTAAAGCCATCTCAGAAACCAAAATTTTAATTAATACGGATGGTTTTGGTAGTTATATTTCAGATTTAAATACGATAAAGCCTTTAGAGAATTCTGAGTTTTTAATTGTTCAACATGCTTTTATACAAGAAAATGCTATTTGGCTAGCAACCAATTCTGGCGTATTGTATTATACCAAAATCAACAATACATATAAGTTAGTTAGAACGTACAATAGTAATGATGGGTTGCCAAATAACAACGTGAACACAGTCAATGTTATTAATGAAGATTTAATTGTTGGAACAAATAATGGATTAGCAATTGTACCCATTAATCAAACTAGAAAAGACTTATTAATAGATCTCTTTATTACCGAAGCAACCTATAACAAACAACCAATATCCGAAAACAATGTTTCTTTTAATTATGCAACTAACAATGCGGTGAACTTTAAGTTTGAAAGTATTGATTATTCTGAAGATCAATTAAAAAACGGTGACTATTTATATAAGTTAGAACCGCTGCAAACCAATTGGATAAACACACCAATTAACTCGGTGAATTATAACAACCTTCAACCTGGAGATTATGTTTTTCAAGTATATAATAAATCAATTTCAAAAAAAATAAGTTTTAAAATAAAGGCTTTATGGTGGCAAACGTTTTGGTTCAAAACCGTTGTTGTATTATTAGGTATTTGTCTAGTGGCATTAATATCTATATTCTTTGTGAAACGATCACAGTTTAAAAAGAATCAAAAGATTTTTGAAGATAAACGTCTTATTGAGTTGCAATTAAAAGCGTTGCGGTCACAGATGAATCCGCATTTTGTGTTTAATTCCTTAGCAGCGATTCAATATTATATCAATGAAAATGATTTTGAAGCATCCGAAATGTATTTGGTTAAATTCTCGAAATTGATTCGGCAATTTTTTGAGCTTTCAAAAGAAAATGAAATATCATTAGCAGCCGAAATTGATTTACTACAGAGTTACCTAGAAATTGAGAAACTTCGTTTTAAAGAAAAATTAAACTTTAAGATTAATGTGGATGACGATTTATATACGGAAAGCACAAAAGTACCAACCATGATATTGCAACCCATTATTGAGAATGCCATAAACCACGGCATATTTAATAAGGAAGATAATGGGGAAGTTATTGTTAATTTTAAAAAAGGACAAAATCAGACCTTAATAGTAGAAATTATAGACGATGGAGTGGGATTTGTAAATACCAATAAAAGTCAAAATGGAAAGATTAAGTCGTCTAATGTGCTAAAAGATAGACTTCATTTTTTAAACAATTCTAAAAAATGGAATATCTCTTATGCCGAAGAAGAAGTATTTCCAGATCATTTCGAAAAAGGAAATAAGTCAACTTTTATAATTCAAAAACTATGATAGATCAGATAACAGCAGTAATAGTTGATGATGAAATTACCAATATAAAAGGCTTACAGAAAAAAATCAAAAAACTGTTTCCTAATATTCAGATCATTGGCACTTATCAAAAACCAGAATTAGCTATTAGTGCGATAAAAGAACTGCAACCACAGCTCGTTTTTCTAGACATACAAATGCCTAGAATTAATGGTTTTGAGCTTTTAGAAGCTTTAGAGTTGATCAATTTTCAGGTGATATTTGTAACGGCTTTTAGCGAATATGCCATAAAAGCATTTAAGCAGAATGCTATCGATTATATATTAAAACCAATAGATGATTCCGATTTAAAAAGTGCAGTTCATAAAGCTTTAGAAGCGATTGAATCTCAGAATTCTGTAGAGCAAAACACAAAGCTTTTGCAATTGATCTCAACTATGGTAACCGATAATAATAAACTGATTGTGCCAACTGCCAAAGGTTTATCTTTTATTCCACAAGATGAGGTTCTACATATTGAAGGTTACGAAGGTTACACCAAAATCCACCTAGAAGATAGTACCACATTACTAAGTTCTTATAACTTAGGTAAGTTTGCTAAAATGGTATCTTCTGATTTTTTTAAAAGTCATAAGTCGCACATTGTTAACCTCAATAAAGTGAGGCATTTTGAAAACGAAGGCTATCTCGTTTTAGAAAATAAAGAACGTGTTCCGATTTCTAGAGCTAATAAAAAAGCGTTTCTAGAGCTATTTAATTAAAGCTGTACTTCAAAATATTACTGAAACGGAATGCAATCTCAATGCGTTGATTAAGAAGTTTCAATAATAAAATTTAAAAAATTGGGTAACAAACATAAGCTTGTTTTTATATAAGGGTGATAATACGTTAAAAACACTTTTTAAATAAAACAATATGAAAACAAGACAAGCAATTTCAAAAATTTCACTAGCATTAGTTCTAGTGTTTAGCGTTCTATTTACATCCTGTGAAAAAGAGGAAGGTATAGACATTCCTTCAGGTAATGGCAATAATGAAATAGGTGCTATAGACCAAGGTATAAATATTCAAAGAGATTTTATGGGCAAAATAGTAGATGAATCGTCTATGCCTTTAAGTAATGTAAGTATTACAATTGGAAACAAAGTAGCATCAACTGATGCTAATGGTATTTTTATGATTAGCGATGCACAAGTCAAAGAAAGACAGGCCTACGTAATCGCAGAAAAAGCAGGTTTTATTACAGGCTTAAAAACGGTAGTACCTACAGAAGGTATAAGCAACGTGCAAATTATGCTTGTTGCTAAAAATTTAACAGGTTCTGTGTCTTCAGGAACAAATAGTGAAGTGTCCTTAACTAATGGTGCTAAAGTAAAATTTGATGGTGCTTTTAAAGATGAAGATGGAAACGCTTACTCTGGTAATGTTGATGTGTATATGTATCATCTAGATCCTGCACATGCTAATGTATACGATGTAATGCCAGGAAATTTACAAGCCATAAATAGTAATGATGATGAACAATTACTAGAAACGTATGGTATGCTAAATGTGGAATTAAAAGGAGAGTCTGGACAAAAATTAAATATTGCCGATGGTCATGTCGCAGAAATACACATGCCATTAGATCCTGCGCAAAGTGGAATCGCACCTTCAACAATTCCATTATGGCATTTTGATGAGGTTAATGGTTATTGGGTAGAAGATGGTGAAGCCGATTTAATTGGTGGTGTATACATTGGAGACGTTTCTCATTTTTCTTGGTGGAATTGTGATGCGCAATTTCCAACGGTATCATTCTGTTTAAATGTTGTAGATGATACAAACACACCAATTTCTAATGTAAAAGTAACATTAGGAAGAGCTGGTGAGGTTTATCCTAGACAAGGTTTCTCTAATGCAAATGGTGAAATTTGTGGATTAATTCCTGCAAACGAAACCATAACGCTAACGGCATATGATCAGTGTGGAGCAGTCGTGTTTTCAACAATTATAGGCCCATTTTCAACGGATACTAATTATGGCGACATTGTGCTTTCAGGTACTGTAACCGAAATAATATCAGGTAACTTAGTAAACTGTAGTAATGCTAATGTTACGGATGGTTATGTGAATTTAAATTACGGAAATCAAGAAGCATTGGCTGAAGTTACTAATGGAGCTTTTGCAATGAATATTATTAAATGTGCTTCCATAAATACGTTTTCATTAGAAGGAGTAGATTACGATGCATTTCAATCAACAACCGTTTTGCCTTTTAATTTAAGTACACCTAATGTTGGTAGTATCATGGCTTGTAGTGCGGTTACGGAGTTTATTTCTGTGCAAGTAGATAGTGATCCTGCAGAATATCTTTTATTGGATCTCTATGCGTATCAAGAAGGACCAGTAAACGGTATGTTTGTAGTGTCTAGTCAATCTGAAGATGGTTCAATTGGAGTAGGTGGTGATACAACCACATCAGGTACCTATACAACTCCAGACTTTTGGGTACAATCGTCTATGTTAGATATGGATTATAATGCACCAGATACGCTGCAATTTACTATATCAAATTTTGGACCAATAGGAGGTTATGTCGATATGACTATAACTGGGACCTATACGGATACGAGTGGTGTCGTAAAAAACTTAGCAATCACTATTCATGTTCTAAGAGATAGTTAATAGAAAAAGAAGAATAATACCTAAAGAGCCATTTCAAATTTTGAAATGGCTCTTTTTAAGTTAACATAAAATGGGTATCGGTTAATAGTTTTAAAAGCAAATTGGTAAATTCATCCACAATATTTCAGGATAAGATAAAATGACAAAACCAAACTATAAAAAAGCCATCATTGTAATAGCTATTATTGCAATCGTTACTATACTACTATCATTTTTAGCAAATAGTTTTATTGAACAAAAAATAGGAGAGGAGCTTCATAATGTATCCGAATCCACTAAAATCGAATACACATCTATTAATGCTAATATATGGACAGGTAATGTTGAGGTGGAATCGCCAAGAATCCTTGTCTCAGGAGAAACAACCAACAAAACCATTTTAGACGCAAAACTTAAATCTATAGTAATCAATGATGTTGGCTATTGGGATTTGCTTTTTAATGATAAAATGACTGTTGAATCTCTTATAATCTATGAGCTTGTTGCAAAATATAAGCATAATTCAGTCGTGAAGAATGAGGATTATAAAAGCAGTTTTCTAGATAAAATTAATCAAGTTATTCATGCCGAAAAAATCGCGATTAATAAGGCTGATGTTTTAATAACGAATTATGAAAGTGACTCTATAATTTTAAGTATTCCTAATCTTAATTTCGAAGTATTAGACTTTCAAATCAACCCGAAAGTTTCAAAAGCAAATAAGAAAATCACCTATACTGATTTTGAGTTAAATGCCGAAAATGTAAAATGGGCAACGAATACGTATGATGATCTCATGGTAGATGCCGTGAATGTTACTAATGATAAAGCGACATTTAAAAATTTCCAACTAAAAACGAAATATTCTAAAGCGGAGTATTCTACAGTTTTAAAAACGGAGCGCGATCATTTCAACCTGAATGTGAAAGAAATTAATATTTCGGATATGGATTTTGGCTTTAATACGAACGATGCCTTTTACTTTACTTCAAAAAAGGTAGATTTAATTGCACCTGTAGCAGAAATATACAGAGATAAATTAGTTGCAGACGATTTAACGTACAAAGCACTCTATGGAACCTCACTTAGAGATTTGACTTTTGATTTAGGCTTAGATATGATTGAAATTACCAATGGAAGTCTTTCATACCTAGAAAAAGTGAATGCAGACGAACACGCAGGGCGTTTGGATTTTACAAACCTAAATGCCACATTTGCGAAATTAGGGAACACCTTTGGAAACGATGATACAGCGATTGAGATACAAAGCACTTTTATGAATGATTCACCTTTAAAAGTAAATTGGAATTTTAAAGTTGCCGACACTACGGATCAATTTACATTTAAAGCCGATTTAGGATTTTTTAATGCCAAACAAATGGATCAGTTTACACAACCGAACCTTCATGTAGATTTAAATGGTGAATTAAAACAAACCTACTTCACCATTAGTGGTAATCCAAGAATCTCTCGTATTGATATCAAAATGAAATATGATGATTTTGAAGTTTCAATTTTGAAAAAAGACGGAAAGGAAAAAAATAAATTCTTATCTAGCATCGTCAATCTATTCGTTTCAAAAGATAGTGAAGATGATAAAAATAACTACCGTTACGGGCAATCAGAAAATGTAGAACGCCAGACCAACAAATCGGTATTTAACTTTATATGGTTAAATATTAAAGCGGGCTTACTTTCTGCAATGGCAAGAGGTGGTGAACAAAAGACGGATTAATCATTGTGGTTTAAATAATCTAATGTAAGCTGCGTAAATGCTCTAACTCCGAGTAACATACTACTGTCGTCAATTTTAAAATCTGGAGTATGATGCGGAAAGGATTCTGTAGCGCTAGGTGTCATTCCTCCTAAGAAAAAGTAAACACCAGGCACAACTTCTTGAAAATATGAAAAATCTTCACCACCAGTTGTTGCTTTTATAATTGAAACATTAGAGTCTCCTGCTGCTTTTTGTAAAGAAGGTAATACCTGTGCCGTTAAATCAGGATCATTATATGTAATAGACGTGAAATTTTGAAATGTAATAGAAGCCTCACCACCATAAGCTTTAGCAATTGTTTCTACCATTTCCGTCATTCGCTTTTCAATGTGAACACGCATTTTCGGATCTAAAGTTCTAACAGTTCCAATCATTTCTGCCGATTCCGGAATAATATTAAATCGTGTACCAGACGTAATTTTACCAACAGTAATTACCGCAGCCTCGTTAGTAAGATCCGACTCTCTACTAATAATGGTTTGCAAACCATCAATTATTTTTGCCGAAATCAATATAGGATCAACACCAGACCAAGGTTGAGAGCCATGCGTTTGTTTCCCCTTTACATCAATGACAAATCGCTCTACAGCAGCCATAATGCCACCCGTTTTGTAAGTTATAGAGCCAACAGGAGTTCCAGAGTCAATATGAAGTCCGAATATGGCATCTACTTTAGGGTTTTCTAAAGCCCCTTCTTTAATCATTAATTTTGCGCCGCCCTCTTCACCTGGAGGCGGCCCTTCTTCTGCGGGTTGAAAGATGAATTTTATAGTTCCTTTTATTTTGTCTTTATGTTTAGATAACACTTCTGCTGTAGCCATTAAAATGGAAATATGAGTATCGTGTCCGCAAGCATGCATCACTCCGGTTTCGGTATTTAAAAATGTAGTTTTTACTTCAGATTTAAAAGGTAGATTGTTTCGTTCTGTAACAGGTAACGCGTCGATGTCTGCTCGTAAAGCAATAACTTTTCCGGGGTGATCACCTTTTAAAAGCGCAACAACACCAGTTTTAGCAATACCAGTTTCAACGTCTAATCCTAAAGATTTTAAATGTTCTGCTATTTTTTCAGCCGTTTTAAACTCTCTATTTGATAATTCGGGATTCTGGTGAAAATGATGTCTCCAGGCTATCATTTTGTCTTCAATAGCACTGATATCGCTTTCCATGGAATTTTGAGCATTAGAAAACAACGCTAAAAAGATAAGTAGAAGTACAGATAAATTTTTCATATAAAAAATATTTCTACTAAGATATTGAATTTTAACAAACTACAATTTTTAATAGTTTGTTTATAATTTATAGCATTTACATGCGGAAAACTATAGGACTATCCGTAATTTTACTCCTTCAAAAAATTTTAACTTGGAAAAGTATCTTAGTCAACTTAATGAGGCTCAATTAGCGCCTACTATACAGATTGATGGACCAATGATTATCATTGCTGGTGCAGGTTCTGGAAAAACGCGTGTGCTCACATTTCGTATCGCTTACTTAATGAGCAAGGGAGTGGATGCCTTTAATATTTTGGCATTGACCTTTACAAATAAGGCGGCCAAAGAAATGAAAGGCAGAATTGCGGATATCGTCGGTGATGGTGAAGCTAAGAATCTTTGGATGGGTACATTTCACTCAGTCTTCGCTAAGATCTTACGTTTTGAGGGGCATCATTTAGGTTTCCCAAGTAATTTTACCATTTACGATACACAAGATTCTCAAAAATTAATGGGTTCTATTATAAAAGAAATGGGACTCGATAAAGATATTTATAAAACGAAGCAGGTTTACAGCCGAATTTCATCTTATAAAAACAGTCTTGTTACTGTAAAAGCCTATTATAAAAACCCAGAACTGATGGAAGCCGATGCTATGGCTAGACGTCCAAGAATGGGTGAGATATATAAAGAATATGTAGAGCGTTGTTTTAAGGCAGGAGCGATGGATTTTGATGATCTATTGTTAAGAACAAATGAACTTTTAACACGTTTTCCTGCAGTACTAGCACAATATCAAAACAGATTTAGATATATATTGGTAGATGAGTATCAAGATACCAACCATTCACAATATTTAATTGTGAGAGCGTTAGCAGATCGTTTTCAAAACATCTGTGTGGTAGGTGATGATGCTCAGAGTATCTATGCCTTCCGTGGTGCAAATATTAGTAATATTTTAAATTTCCAAAAAGATTACGACGGTGTAAATATGTACCGATTAGAACAAAATTACCGTTCTACAAAATGTATTGTTGGTGCTGCAAATTCTGTAATAGAACATAACAAAACTAAATTAGATAAGATAGTTTGGACCGCTAACGACGAGGGTGAAAAGGTAAAAGTACATCGTGCTTTAACGGATGGTGATGAAGGCCGATATGTGGCTAGTACTATTTGGGAAACCAAGATGAATGAGCAACTTCACAACAGTGATTTTGCCGTTTTATATCGTACTAATGCACAATCTAGAGCTATTGAAGATGCGTTGCGTAAACGAGATATTCCTTATCGTATTTATGGAGGTCTATCATTTTACCAACGAAAGGAGATTAAAGATTTAACGGCGTATTTGCGTTTAATTTTAAATCCTTCAGATGAAGAAGCTCTAAAACGTGTTATTAATTATCCAGCAAGAGGAATTGGCCAAACTACAGTAGATCGCTTAATTGTAGCAGCCAATGGTTATGGTAAAACTATTTTTGAAGTCTTAAAAAATTTAGATAGTATTGATATCAATATCAATGGCGGAACTAAAAATAAGTTGAGAGATTTTGTGACGCTTATTGAAAGTTACCAAGTGATGAATCAGACAGCAAATGCTTTTGATTTAGCAGAGCACGTTACTAAAACGAGTGGATTAATAAGAGAACTTAACAAGGATGCGACACCTGAAGGTGTGGTAAAAATGGACAACGTTCAAGAATTATTAAACGGTATTAAAGATTTCGTTGAAGGTCAATTAGAATTGGCAGATGCAGGCGATTCTTTAGCCGAATTCTTAGAAGATATTGCCTTAGCAACAGATTTAGATGGAGATAAAGGAGATCCAGATCATGTCGCTTTAATGACTATTCACTTAGCAAAAGGATTAGAATTCGGTCATGTATTCATCGTTGGTTTGGAAGAAGATTTATTTCCAAGCGGTATGAGTATGAATACGCGTAGTGAATTAGAAGAGGAGCGACGTTTATTTTACGTAGCCTTAACCAGAGCAGAAAAGCAAGCTTATTTAACATACACCTTATCGCGTTACCGATGGGGGAAATTAATAGACGCAGAACCAAGTCGATTTATTGAAGAAATTGACGAGGAGTTTGTAGATATAGTAACACCATTAAGAGAACAACGTAATCCGATGTTAGATCAATCTATATTTGGAGATATTGAACCTAATCGCATTCGATTCGCGAAACCAAAAACAGCAAAAATTTTGAGAAAAGAGTCTAAGAAGAAACCTGAGAAATTTCAAATTAGTACACCAAAAAAGATGAAGCCACTAGCAGATACGGAAGAGGTGTCAGGCTCATTTAATACTAAATTAGAAGTAGGTAACACTGTTAATCACGATCGATTTGGTAGAGGTGAAGTGATGACAATTGAGGGTACCGGAGCTGATGCAAAAGCTGAAATTAAATTTTTGAATGGAGATACTAAAAAACTACTCTTGCGTTTTGCAAAGCTTGAAATATTGAGAACAAAGCAAGACTAAAGGTACGTTTCAATAAATATTTTCAGTTCTAGAGTTGTGTCTAACAAGTTTAGTCCTGTCCATCCGTGTCCTTCATTAGGATATAGTGTGAATTGGTGTGTAACGTTAAGTGATTCTAGCTTGTCTCGCATGGTCGTACCTTGAGTTATTGGAATTAAAGGATCTTCTCCGCCATAAAATAAAATAGTTGGAGGAGATGTTGCCGTGGCTTTATGATACGGGCTAACTTCTTCTAAAAAATCTGTTGCCGTATCAATTCCAAAAGTATCTAATAGCTCTTGCAGCACTGCATTGGTGTTGTTTAAGTAAGCTGGATCTGTAAAGTTTGTGGGGCCAACAATACTACAAACCATTCTAACTTGGTTTTCAGTATCAAACCCATAACTCCATAATAAGGATAAATGGGCACCAGCGCTAACTCCTACCAAACCTAAGTTATTTGAAATGGTATAATGTGCTTCGTTATTTTTTAGATAATTAATAACGCTTGTAATATCATTAATCTGCATTGGATAAGGAGAATTATTTTCATCTGCTAATCGGTAATTAATGTTTACAACAGCGTAGCTTGGCATTTGATCTTTAATAAAATTCTTAAAATCAGTCATGTCTGTTTTATCTCCCGAAGTCCAACCTCCTCCATGAACCAAAATAATTGTTTTAGTGTCAGCTGTTCGGTTTGCTGGTAAATACAGATCAAAAACCTGCTCGTCATCATTGCCATAAGAAATATTGAGTTCTTCGTAAGATTCTGACGTGTTTAAAGGTTCTATTCCATCATCATCAGAACGTTCAGAAGCGCAAGACGTCACTAATGAAATTGAGCATAAAATGATGAATACAAGTTTTAAATGGTTCATATTGAAAAAAATATAGTTACTTTGTATAACGTATTTGAAAGATACATATTATGGCGGAGTTTATTAAAATATACCCAGAAAATCCGAATCCGAAAGAGATTCAAAAAGTAGTTAAAGTATTAAAAAATGGTGGATTAATCATTTATCCTACCGATACCGTCTATGGTTTAGGTTGCGACATTACTAATATAAAAGCTTTAGAGCGCATTGCTAAAATAAAAGGGGTAAAACTAGAAAAGTCTAATTTTTCATTCGTTTGTGAAGATTTAAGTAATTTAAGCGACTATGTAAAGCAGATTGATACCACAACGTTTAAAATTCTGAAACGTGCCTTGCCTGGACCTTATACTTTTATTTTACCAGGATCTAAAAACTTACCAAATCCATTTAAAAAACGAAAAACAGTCGGAATCAGAGTTCCAGATAATTCTATAGCCTTAGCAATAGTTGCAGCTTTAGGTAATCCAATCGTTTCTACATCTATAAGAGACGATGATGATGTTTTAGAGTACACTACAGATCCGGAATTAATTCTTGAAAAATGGGATAATTTAGTCGATTTGGTTATTGATGGTGGTTACGGAGATAACGAGGCATCTACTATTATCGATTTATCCGATGATGAGCCAATAGTGGTTAGAGAAGGTAAGGGGAGCTTGGAGATTTTTTAAGCCGTATGGCCGCTGTTTTATGGATTCTTTATAGAATGAGTACACGTGGAGACGGTCCAATTATTTTTGTTTTTTATGCTAATATTCTTTTTATTTCGTCAATAACTACATTTTAAACCCATTAAACAGACGGAGCTTAAGTCTTTCATTGTTTTGATAATGAGTTGTTTGTGTGCGTTGTGATTTCTGTATATGTTATTTTTCTTACATTTAAAAACATTTTGTCGGATTTATTTTGTGCTTAATGGTGGTTGTCGTATTATTGCCGTTTTATATTAATTAATTAACTTATAATTTTGAATACGAAAGCAAAAATATACACAGCCCTTTCTTTATTAGTATCAACTTACAGTTTCTCTCAAGCAGGGCCAGGAGGAGTCACAACGGATAACGAAATCTGGCTAAAGGCCGAAAATAGCTCCTATATAGATGCAGGTACAACTTTAGGTGCTAATGATTCTGCGATACAACAATGGAATGATGCTTCTGGCAACACTAACAACGCCTTACAGACTGATTCAGGTCTTAGACCTAAATTAAAAACGAACGCTATAAATGGTTATTCAGCTTTAAATTTTGATGGTACTGATGATGGAATTTTTGCAACTGGTGTTGGGCATAGCGATGAAGTAAGTTTATTCGTTGTGCTGCAGTCACCTTCTTTAGATGATAAGACTAGAGGAATTATTCAAGCAGGTCCATCTGGAACTGCATTTTCAACAGATGCGAACGACAAAACTATTGGAATGTGGGCTACTAATGGCTATTTGTGGGGAAGAGGTGTACAATCTGATGGGGCAAAAAAAAGCTTCATTAACGGAAATGGAATAAAATTAAATATTGATACTCCTTATGTTCTTACACAAGATTTCAAAGGTACGTCTATAACTCAATATATTAATGCAGAAGCTTCTCAAACAATATCATATGATGGAACTCTAAATAGTTTTAGTGATTTCGGTATTGGTAGACAATCTACTACAAGTTTTAAAGGAGACATAGCAGAAGTTATTTTATACAAAAGATCACTTAATTTAGCTGAAACAACAATCGTTGAAAATTACTTATCTGCAAAATATGGTACAGCTTTAGATGCTTCTAAAGATTTTTATATACAAGATAATACTGGTAATGGCAACTTTGACCATAGTGTAGCAGGTATTGGTCAAGCATCAGATGGTTCTAATCATTCAGCTTCTAGAGGTACAGGAATTGTTAGTATGAGTGGCGCTTCAAATTTAAATGATAGCGAGTATTTATTTTGGGGAGAAGAAACTAAAGACCCAGTATATGATTTTGAAACAAACACAGCAAACAATTCACAAGAGTTAACGTCAAAGTGGCGTGTTAGTAAAGTTGGTGATTTAGGTACAGTAACAGTAGAATTTGACACTACAACTATTAGTGCAGCTACAGAAGGCTGTCAAGGTTTACAGTTAGTTGTAGGTAACGATAATACTTTTACTACATCAACAGCTTATAATTTAACAGTTTCAGGAGATACAGCAACCGCAACAGGTGTTTCTTTTGCTGACGGAGATTATTTTACATTAAGTTTCATTTCTGATATTGTTTGGGATGGTACGGATTACTTTAAAGGTTCAGTCGTTTCAGGTGCTCCAGCTACAGATACTTGTTATCGATTGATAATAAAATCAGGAACGAATGCAGTTCTTACTGCGGATGCAGAGGTTAAATCAGTATTGGTAGAAGCAGGAGCAAGCTTAACTATTGATTCTGGAGTTACTTTAACGGTTACCGAGGCTGTAAATTTAACATCTGAATCTAATAGTTATTCAAGTTTAATTACAGATGGCACAATTTCTGGAACTGTTAACTACGACAGGTTTGTAAATTCAATAGGTAGCGGAGCTACAGGCACAGGAGGAAACGATTTAATTTCGCTTCCATTAATGCCAACAGGTTTAACATTTGATACCTTTATTGCATATGGAGATAATGCTACTGAAATAGCAAGTAATGTTACACAATACGCTTTTGCACCATATGACAATGTTACAGATTCAGCATATGAAAACTTCCTTATAGGAGGAACTGAAGATGTCTTACTTAAAGGAAAGGGTTATAGAGTCGCTACAAATAGTGGAGACCTTATAACGTTCTCAGGGGCTCCTGATAATGGCACTGTGAATTTCACAATAGTTAATTCGGCTTTAGGCAATCAATGGAACCTTATTGGTAACCCATATCCAAGTTATATAGATGCGGATTTATTTTTAAATACTGCCAATTCTGCCTTATTAGATGCTTCGGCAGTAGCTATTTATGCCTACAATAGCGGAACCTATACAGGAGATGCGCCAACAACTAGTAATTTTACTATTATTAATAAAGCAACAATCACAGAGTTTACTGGAGAAAACTTTAATATAGCACCAGGTCAAGGCTTTTTTGTAGCCTCAAACGCTATTGGAGGAGCTATTGAGTTTACACCTGCTATGCGTACATTAAGTGGAGATGATGACTATATTGCGGGTAGAACGTCTAATGAAAATGAATTTTTTAAGTTAAACTTAACTGGTTCTCAAACCTACTCTACAAGTATTTTCTTTAATACAAACGCTAGCTTAGGTTTAGATCCTGGATATGATGCTGCAGTATATGGTGACGATTCAGAAAACTATCCTATATATTCGCATTTAGTTGAAGAAAACACGGGGAGAGCAATGGCCTTACAGGCTATCGATAATACAGATTTAACGTCTGTTTCTATTCCATTAGGAGTTAACGCTAACCAAGGAGAAGCGATTACATTTAGTGTAAACACGTCTAACTTATCGAGTACAACACTAGTCTATTTAGAAGATACTGTAGCTAATACATCTACATTGTTAAACTCTGGGGATTATACCTTAACTCCTAGCACTAACTTAAGTGGTACAGGTCGTTTTTACTTACATATTTCGAATAGCACATTATCTACAGTAGATAATACTTTAAACCAATTAAATATTTATACTAATGAGGCCGATAAAACAATTGTTGTTGCAGGTCAGTTAGCAGGTGCAACTAAGGCTACGATTTACGATTTACAAGGACGTGTAATTCTTTCGGAAAATTTAATGACATCTAGTACATCTCAAGCCATTGATGTGAGTGGATTAAGTACAGGTGTTTATATTGTAGAATTGAACAATATAACACAGAATAAAACACAAAAAGTAATATTGAAATAAGCAGGGTATACCCCATGTATTAAATGTAACTAAAGAGTGAAAGCGATAATTTAAATATTAAGCTTTCACTCTTATTGGTTTCTTTACACTATAGAATAAAACCAAACCAATAATTCCGGTTACAAAAAAACCGATAAAAAGCGGTAAGACAGACGTTTTTACAAAACTACCAATATAATTAGCAATTGGTACAGCCATTATGGTAGATATAAAACCATTAAGCGCAGATCCTACACCAGCAATGTGTCCCATAGGTTGCATAGCTAAAGCTCTATAATTTCCAAATAAGAACGCTACACTCGCAAATTGAAGCATTAAAAATATAATGAGAATTTCTATTGGTGGATTTACACCAGACCAGAATATGATGACATAAGTTAAAGAGTTAATCACAAATACCAGTAAGGCAATATTCACCAAATTCCACATACCAAAACGCATAACAATGGCACTATTTAAAAATGTTGCCAGACCAATGGTCACCGCTAAACTGGCAAAAATATAAGGGAACATGTCTCCCAAATCATACTGCACCTGAAAAATTTGTTGCGATGTGCTTAAATAGACCATAAAAGACCCTGTGGCCAATCCTGAAAGTAAGGTGTAGATAACCGCAGATTTTATTCTAAAGAACGTAATGGCACCAGATTTAAATATGGCTAATCGAAATGTTTTCTGATATTCTTTGTGAAGTGTTTCGGGCTGGCGTCTCCAAAACCATAGAATAACCAAAGATCCAAATACGAGGTTCACAATGAATATAGACTGCCATCCAAAATGTCCCAATAAAAACTGACCTAATAATGGAGCAATAACTGGAACTAAAATAAAAGTCATGGTCACCACAGATAGAATTTTCGCCATGTGATCGCCTTCATAAGAATCTCTTACAATAGCAATACTCATGGTTCTGGGTGATGATAACCCTACACCTTGTAGAACTCTTCCCAAAAGCATAACTTCAAAATTCCTTGTGGTAATACAAATAATAGAAGCAATTATAAACACACCAAAACCAAAATAAACCATTGGTTTTCGTCCAAAACTATCTGACAATGGACCAAAAACAAGTTGTCCGAATCCAAGTCCCAAAAATATGGCTGTAATAAGCTTTTGGTTTTCAGTTTCATTCACACTGCTTAAATACTCTCCAATTTCAGGTAATGCAGGTAAAAGTGCATCAATAGATAAAGCAACAATAGACATCAATGCTGCCATTAATACCACAAATTCTAATTGCGACCTTTTTTTGTTTTCCATGGCGCAAAAGTAAGATATATATTAGCTACTTTTGGATAGATATTATTCTAAAATCAGATATCCATATTCAATAATTACATAGTATGCTCACTAATACATTAATAGCGTTATTCAAAAGAGATCTTAATAAATTAATAGAAGAAATTGAACTGTATAAGACCGATTCTCATATTTGGAAAATAGAAGGTTCAGTTACTAATTCTGCCGGAAGTTTATGTCTTCATCTTATCGGAAATATAAATCATTTTATTGGATCCGTTTTGGGTAATACAGGATATGTAAGACAACGCGATTTAGAATTTTCATTAAAAGATGTTCCCAAATCCGAACTAATTAAACAAATTGAAGATACTTTAGTTGCCGTAGAGCGCACTTTAAAAATTGTAACGCCTGAAGATTTACAAAAGGAATATCAACTGCAAGTTTTTAAAGAACCGATGACTACCGAATATTTTTTAGTGCATTTAAGCACACATTTAGCCTACCACTTAGGTCAGATTAATTTTCACAGACGTCTATTAGATTAAATTTCGGTTTGTGGATTGTTACTTTAGGAGATTTGTAAACGTATCTTTGTGCAAATTTTAAAATAAGGATGCAACACTATAAAGATTCACCTAAACGATCTAAAACAGATAAGCCAAAAGTAACAATGAAATCGGCTTTTAAGACCATTATTTGGCCAAGACGAAAATTAGTGCTCTTAGGTTTAGTTCTCATTATAATTCGTAGTTTGGCAGGTTTTGTTTTGCCATTAGAAAGCAAACTGCTATTAGATGAGGTGGTTCCAAATAAAGATTACAATCAGCTCTATATCTTAATATCAATTGTTATTACTGCTATTCTAGTGCAAGCCATAACATCTTTCTTATTAACTAAAGTGTTAAGTGTTCAAGCTCAATATTTAATTAGTGAACTCAGAGCTCAAGTACAAAGAAAAGTGTTATCTCTACCTATTAGTTTTTTTGATAATACAAAATCAGGAGCATTAGTATCTCGAATAATGACGGATGTTGAAGGTGTGAGGAATCTTATAGGTACAGGTTTAGTACAGTTAGTAGGAGGTTCGTTTACAGCTATTTTAACTTTGGTTATTTTATTAAGGATGAATGTTTGGATGACACTTTTTACTTTTATTCCATTATCTATTTTCGGAATTATTGCCTTAAAAGCCTTCAAGTATATTCGTCCGATTTTTAGAGCTAGAGGGAAAATTAATGCAGAAGTTACAGGTCGTTTAAACGAAACATTAGCTGGTGTTAGAGTGATAAAAGCATTTAATGCTGAAGAACAAGAGAATATAGTTTTCGAAAAAGGAGTAGAGAACATTTTTCAAAATGTTAAAAAAAGTTTGACCGCAACGGCTATAATGACAAGTTCTTCAACTTTTTTAATTGGTTTAGCAACGACAGGAATTATGGGAATCGGTGGCCATTACATGATTCAAGGAGAAATTACACCTGGTGACTTTTTACAATTCACGTTTTTATTGGCATTTATGGTCGCTCCAATTGTGCAAATGAGCAACATTGGTAGCCAATTAACCGAAGCTTTAGCAGGTTTAGATCGTACTGAAGAATTAATGAATTTAGCTACGGAAGATGAACAAGAAGAAAGAACCATCGCATTAGAAACATTGAAAGGTGACATAAAATTCGATAATGTGACGTTTGCTTACGAAGAAGGAAAACCGGTGTTACACAATATTAATTTCGAAGCACCATCCGGATCTGTTATTGCATTGGTAGGAAGTTCAGGATCTGGAAAATCTACTATCGCTGGGTTATCAGCTACATTTTTAAATCCTGATTCAGGAATCATTACCATTGATGGTCAAGATTTATCTAAAGTGAAATTAAGTAGTTTTAGACAGAATTTAGGAGTTGTGTTACAAGATGAATTTTTGTTTGAAGGCACTATAAGAGAAAACATTATGTTTCCAAGACCTAATGCAACGGAAGCACAGTTACAGAATGCCGTTAAAGCTGCTTATGTCAATGAATTTACGGATCGTTTTGACGATGGTTTAGAAACGTTGATTGGCGAGCGTGGTGTAAAACTGTCTGGTGGGCAACGTCAAAGAATCGCCATTGCAAGAGCTATTTTAGCAGATCCTAAAATCATAATTTTAGATGAAGCAACGTCTAACTTAGATACAGAAAGTGAAGGTTTAATTCAAAAAAGTTTATCAGAATTAACCAATAACAGAACGACGATTGTGATTGCACACCGTTTAAGTACCATTAAAAAAGCAGATCAGATTTTAGTTATAGAAAACGGACGAATTGCAGAACGCGGCACACACGACGAGTTATTAAAAGCGGAAGGGCGTTATTATGATTTATACACATTTCAGGCGAAAATATAATGTTAAACACCATTAAAGGGCTTCAATCAACTATCCTTTTTTATAAATTTAAGCACATTTAATTATTCAACCTTATGAAATTTAAAATTCTATCATTCTTTTTGTTGGCCTTGTTACTTTCTAATTCTAGTAATGCCCAAGATTTAACCTTTGAAGATTACAATCCAGAATCATCACTCGTAGTTCCTGGAAAAATTATAAATCGTGCAAAATTTCCATTTATAGATGTGCATGGTCACCAATATAAAATGGCGACTCAAGATTTAAAACCTGTAATTACCGCAATGGACTCACTGAATTTACAAGTGATGGTTAATTTAAGTGGAAGAACGGGAGACGATTTAGTAAAGGCCTTAGAAAATGCAAAACGTAATTATCCAGGTCGCTTTGTGTTATTTTGTAATATCGATTTTGAAGGTGCAGGAGCAAAAGGTTGGATAGAAAAAACGGTAAAACAATTAGAAGCCGATGTAAAAGCAGGAGCTGTTGGACTTAAAGTTTATAAAAGTTTAGGCTTACGTAATAACGATTCTGACGGTAAACGATTGGCTGTCGATGATTCTCGATTAGATGCCATTTGGGAAAAATGTGGAGAATTGGGTATTCCTGTTTTAATACATTCAGCCGATCCTAAATTGTTTTGGGCCGATTTTGATGGAAATAATGAGCGTTGGTTAGAGTTAAAAATAAATCCAAGACGTAAAAGAAGTGCGACTGATCCTGTGCCTTGGGAACAGATTATACAAGAACAACATAATATGTTTAAGAAACATAAGAACACCACCTTTATTAATGCGCATATGGGTTGGTTTGCTAATGATTTAGGACATTTAGGGGAATTGTTAGACGAAATGCCAAACATGAATGTTGGTATTGGAGCTATAATCGCTGAGCTAGGTCGCCAACCAAGGTTTGCTAAAGCATTTTTTGAAAAATACCAAAACCGAATTTTATTTGGAAAAGATAGTTGGAAGCCTGAAGAATTCCCAACCTATTTTAGAGTGTTAGAATCTGATGATGAATATTTTCCTTATCATAAGAAATACCATGCGTTTTGGCCAATGTATGGTTTAGATTTATCGGATGACGTTCTAAAAAAAGTGTATTATAAAAATGCCTTGAGAATTGTTCCAGGAATTGACAAAAGTAAGTTCCCAGAATAGATGAAATTTTAGAGTTGAATTAGTATGGTTTCGTGTTTAAATAAAAAAGACCTTTCAGATTTTTACAATTTGAAAGGTCTTTAGTTTTATTAGAAACTATAACTTGAATTTCAGTTTCAGTTTCAATTTCAATTTCGAATTCAACTTCAACATCTAGTTCTACAAAGGAATATTCCCATGCTTACGGTTAGGTCTTACAACGTCTTTATTTTCTAGCATACTGAACGCTTTTATTAATTTGCGTCGTGTATTTTCAGGTAGAATAACATCATCTACAAAACCACGTTCAGCGGCACTATAAGGGTTTGCAAACAACTTGGCATATTCTGCTTCTTTCTCTTTCCATTTCGCTTCTTTATCGTCTGCTTTAGAAATTTCACGCTTAAAAATAATCTCCGCGGCACCTTTGGCTCCCATAACGGCGATTTCCGCATTGGGCCAAGCAAAATTCATGTCGGCTCCAATATGTTTAGAATTCATTACATCGTACGCTCCACCATAGGCTTTTCTCGTAATAACTGTAATTCTTGGCACTGTGGCTTCACTAAACGCATAGAGTAATTTTGCACCGTTAACAATGATCCCATTCCATTCTTGATCCGTTCCTGGTAAAAACCCTGGAACATCTTCTAGTACTAATAACGGAATATTAAAACAATCACAAAAACGTACAAAACGCGCTGCTTTTTTAGAGCTATTCACATCTAAAACTCCAGCTAAAAACATCGGTTGATTAGCTACGATACCTATACTTTTTCCGCCTAAACGGGCAAAACCAACAATAATATTTTCGGCATAATCTTTATGAACTTCGTAAAAAGAATCTTCATCTATAATACCTTTTATAACCTGATGCATATCGTAAGGTTTATTCGGGTTATCGGGCACTATTGTATTTAAAGAATCTCTAACTTCATCCTTAAGTTCAAAAGGAATATCGTCAGCTTTTTCTTTATTGCTTTGTGGTAAATAGCTCAAGAGTTTTTTGATATCCTCTAAGCATTCCACATCATTTGTCGATGTAATGTGAGCCACTCCAGATTTTGACGAATGTACACTTGCACCGCCTAATTCTTCACTTGTAACTTCTTCGTTAGTCACTGTTTTTACAACATTAGGACCTGTTACAAACATATAACTAGTGTCCTCAACCATCATTGTGAAATCGGTCATTGCAGGCGAATACACAGCTCCACCAGCACAAGGACCCATAATTGCAGAAATTTGAGGAATGACGCCAGATGCCTGAACATTTCTGTAAAAGATATCAGCATAACCCCCTAAAGAACGCACACCTTCTTGAATACGTGCTCCTCCAGAATCATTTAATCCAATAATTGGGGCTCCAACGTTAACAGCCATATCCATAATTTTACAGATTTTTTCGGCATGTGTTTCAGAAAGCGACCCACCAAAAACAGTAAAATCTTGCGCAAAGATGTAAATCAATTTTCCGTTAACTGTGCCGTAACCTGTAACAACACCATCTCCGTAGAATTGCTGATCAGCCATCCCAAAGTCTTTCGTTCTATGCGTGACTAAAGCTCCAATTTCTTCAAACGAACCTTCGTCTAGTAAGTAAAGTACACGCTCTCTTGCTGTTAATTTTTTCTTTTGATGCTGTTTGTCTATTCGTGCTTGTCCACCGCCAAGTTTGGCAAGGGCTAGTTTTTCGTTTAGGGTTTTTATGTTGTTATTCATGCTTTATGGTTTCTCGCAAAGGCGCAATGGCTCAAAGCTGTGTGTATTATATGTTTAGTTGTTTAGTTGTTGTTCGGATTTCTGTAAACTGAGACCGCGACTGAAAACTAACTTGGTACTTTTAAAACTTTTTGTTCTTTTAAAAAATGCTTTAAGGCAATTTTTGCAGCAATTTCTGCTTCTAATGTTTCCTGATCTTGTAAAAGGCTAGGTGAGTAGTACTTTTTTACAAAATGCGTATCAAAATTTCCACTTCTAAAAGCATCGTGTTCACAAACAAAACGACCGAAAGACAAGGTGGTTTGCACTCCTTCTATATGATAGTTGTCAATGGCTTCTATCATGAGTTCAATAGCTTCTTCACGTGTTTTGCCATAAGTAATTAGTTTTGAAAGCATAGGGTCGTAATAAATAGGGATGTCCATACCTTGTTCAAAACCATTATCGACTCTTATATTTTCACCCTCAGGTAGTAAGTAAACTTCTAAATTTCCAACGCTAGGTAAAAAATCATTCATCGGATCTTCGGCATAAACTCTTAGTTCTAAAGCGTGACCGTTGATTTTTAAATCCTCTTGCTTTAGATTAAGATGTTCTCCTCTAGCCACTTTAATTTGTAGCTCTACTAAGTCGACTCCAGCAATCCATTCGGATACAGGATGCTCAACTTGAAGTCTAGTATTCATTTCTAAGAAATAGAAATTTAGGTTTTCGTCTAATAAAAACTCAACCGTTCCGGCTCCGATATAATCACAAGAACGTGCCACGTTAATAGCGGCTTGCCCCATTTTTGCTCTTAATTCTGGCGTTAAAACTGCAGAAGGTGCTTCTTCAACTACTTTTTGATGGCGACGTTGTACAGAACATTCGCGTTCAAATAAATGAATAACATTACCATGCATATCTGCCATCACCTGAATTTCGATATGTCTTGGTGATGCTACATATTTTTCAATAAATACAGAACCGTCACCAAACGCATTTTTAGCTTCGCTGATGGCTCTATCCATTTGCGATTCAAATTCCGTTTCGTTTTCAACAATTCGCATGCCTTTTCCACCACCTCCTGCAGATGCTTTTATAAGGATCGGGAAACCGATGTCTTTGGCTATTGTCTTGGCTTCAGGAATATCCGTAATGGCTTCATCAGTACCAGGAACCATCGGAATATCATAAGCTTTAACAGTTTCTTTTGCTGCTAATTTACTACCCATAACGCGGATGGCTTTAGAACGTGGTCCGATAAAAATAATGTCATTGGCTTCGCATAACTCAGCAAAATCGGCATTTTCACTAAGGAATCCATAACCTGGATGAATAGCGTCAACATTTAATTCTTTTGAAACTTCTATAATTTTATCACCTCGTAAATAGGATTCGTTTGAAGGTGCAGGTCCGATACAAACGGCTTGATCTGCGTATTTGACATGTGGAGAATTCCTATCAGCTTCAGAAAATACGGCAACCGTTTTAATGCCCATTTTCTTTGCGGTTTGCATCACTCTTATGGCGATTTCTCCTCTGTTTGCGACTAGTAATTTTTTCATGAAAAATTTTAATTTTTCGTTCCCATGAAAATGGGAATCTCATTATATTTAATACTTACATGGTTTTTGACTTCGACTGCGCTCAGCCACCAAAACCTTGCAGGTTAGGAAATGATTATATTTTAGTTTTCAAACTCAATTAAGAGCATGTTCTTATCGACAGTCTGACCTTGTTTTACCTCAACAGATTTTATAATTCCTTCACGAGGTGAATTAATCACATTTTCCATTTTCATGGCTTCTAAAATTAACAACGGATCATTTTCTTTAACCTCTTGACCTTCTTTTACATTGATTTCTAAAATCAACCCAGGCATTGGAGCTTTGATATCATTGACTTGTTTTGAGGCGCCAATTTCAAAACCTAAGGCTTCAATTTGTTGGTCTAAAGCATTATAAATATCAACATCGTAAGTATTGTTATTGACTTTAATTGAATATAATTTTTGGTTGAAATCAGTACTTAGAATTTCAGCCTTAATTGGAGTATTATTTTGAAGAATATGGTAGTGATTATTAGATGTTTCTACGACATCCAAAGTGTCCATGTTTTCTTTTGTAACTTCAAAAGTATGGCTCGTATTAACTTTTATTTTATACATATTTTTGCGTTTATTACATGATTAGTATGTAATCATTAAATCCATTGCAAAATATGAAATTATTAACTTTTATTTTATGAATTCTATAAAGATTTGAAGTTTGAATTATCTTGATGTGCCTTAATCGCTTTCTTAGCAAGTACGATACCAATAGCTAACGAAATAAATGCACCAATGGAAATTCCTGGAATAAAATTGATGAATAAGAAGAAATCATAGGCACCATGAAATAGAGTGGCTAATAATAATCCAGTAAGATTAAGCAAAACTCTATGGTTTGAAAACTTAGCTTTTCCCATGTAGAAGCCCATAAGCACACCAAACGTAGCATGAGCAGGGACAGCTGTAAATGCTCTTAAAATTGCGGTTTGATACCCACCATCAATCACATACATAATGTTTTCAGTACAGGCAAAACCCATGGAAACCATCACGGCATAGATGATACCATCATAAGGTTCGTTGAATGCTTCTTTGGGTTGTGCATAATATTTTACAATGACATATTTGCTGAATTCTTCGGCTAACGCCACGACTATAAAAGCTTGAATAAATTGTTGCCATATGCTGAATTCATCAGTGATAGGAATTAATCGTCCTGTGAAAAAATATAAGATAAAAACGATAAGGATACTTACAATAGCGCCAAAAAGAAAACTCTTAATTAATAGACCTCTAGGTTCTTTTTCGTGTTTATCTTGAACGTAGATATATAGAAGGATGGAACATATTGGTGCGATGGCTAGTAGGAGTAGATTCATAAATCAAAAATAATTAAAAAAGCAATAAGAGCTGCTTTCGGCTTTTTGTATCTAAAAATATATAGACGATGTTAGTTATAAAGTGACTGGTTAAAACAGCTATAGCCGCACCAGTAACGTGCCAAATAGGGATCAGTAGATAGCATAGAATGACGTTTACAATACAACCTAAAATGAATCGGTATACATTTTTTTGTAAGTCGTTTGTATTGATAAGGTGTTTTTCATAAATCATTCCAATAAACACAAAAAGGGGAGCCCAGCAGAAAATTAATAAAGGGATTTTGGCTTCAGCATAGCTTTCTGTAAAATAAGAGCTTAGTATCGCATTTCCAAAAAGTGTGTATAGCACGCCAATAATTATGGCTAAAGCACACATGATTTTTAGCAGTCGTCTCATTTTTTTGATATAAAGTGGCCTGTTATTTTGAAAGGATTCTGCTAGAGAAGGGTAGAGTGCGTTGATGATAGAAAATCCAATATTCCAACTTAAAGCGATCACTAAAAATTGAACCGTAGCAAAGATACCATTGGCATGATCTCCTAGAAAATATTTTAAAAACAGCTCATCTATTGTGATATAAAACATAATTAAACTGTTGGAAATTATTAATGGAAACGACATTTTTAATAATGATTTTCCTAAAGGCCATGAAAAGGTCCACTGTTGAAAAGAAAACTGTTTTTTATACTTTAAAATGAGTGTGTAAATTAAGCCTTGAATTAAAAAATCAAGGACAATAAGCTTGGCAAAATAATAGACATCTAATTGTTGTTTAACGCCATAATATTGTAAAGACACAATAATAATTAAACTTGTTATTTTACTCAGGAATATAATTTTTGTCTGTTTTTTGGCTAGTAAATAGTATTCAAAAACATCGGTTAGTTTAAACAGATAACTAATGGTTATGATGTAATACAATCCCTTTAAAGGGCTATTTTCGGAGAGATTAAAATAAATTAGAATTCCTATTAAAATAACAATCCAACTTATAAGGCGAAGGTAAAACGCAGTCGCTAATATTTGTTGACTTCGTTTGGGATGAAATACAATTTCTCTGATGCAAATACCAGATAAGCCTAAAAAAAACAAAGGAGTCAACATTCCTAAAACGGATTCCACAAATTTGAGTTTTCCGATATCTACAGTCCCTAACAGGCTAAAAATTTGAGGAACAATTAAGACACCCGTGATTAGTTGTATCAGTTTTTCTAAAGTAAACCATTTGGTCGCAATAAAATCTTTCTTACTAAAAACCGATGTCATGTAGTATAATTAGGTGTTCAAAGATATAAAAACCAATTCCTTTTAGTCATTTCAAAGTTTATTATTACATTCGTTTTTCAATCCATTAGATGACTCCAGAGTTTCTTCGTCGCTATTATATATTACGCATTATTTCGAACCCAATAGTTTATGGGATTGAAAAAAACGGGTTTGTGCCGTTGGAAGATTTACAACGGTCTTTAGATCAGTTGCGTACCAATAATATGGACGATCCGCTTTACGATAAACTGAACCTTCACAGTCAAAAAACGATTAAACGAGATTTAGATAAAATTAAATCCTATTACCAAACTATCATTTTACACAAGCGTAATTACGGTTATTATGTAGAAGGTTATGATATTAGTGATGCCTTAAAAGAAATTTACGAAAAAACAGAACTCTATCTCTTGCATCACCATGCGCATGCATGGAAAACGTATGTAACTACAGCACGTAGTTCGTTGAGCTTGCAAGTGGATTTGGTACCTTTAATCCATGCTATAGAGCAACATTTATTAATTGAAATAACCTATCATGGTTGGTATGATGATAGCTTTAAGACCATAAGTGGCTTTTTTCAGGCGCTGCACATTAAGGAAATTAATAAAGCGTGGTATTTAATGGCGTTTAACGAACAGTATGGGTTTTATGCGTTTAGTTTAGATAATAGAATAAAGAGTCTTTCTGTAAGCAAACAGCGGGTGAAAGAACCTGTGACTTTTAATTCAAATCATTATTTTAAAAATGTTATCGGCATTTTAAAATCAGATATAAATGCCGAATGGATCCATATAGAAGTCGCCAATCATCATTTTAAATATTTAGAAAATAATCCATTACATCATTCTCAACAAATTGTAACACGTCCTAAAGAACTAGATACGCATAATTTAGACTATAAAAACTCTAATATTTGGGGCGAAATTAAAGTGTATGTGGAGCCTAATTATGAGTTCTTAATGGAAATCTTAAAGTATAATCTTTGGGTTAAGGTGGTGAGTCCATTACATGTTAAAGCTTATGTAAAGCATCATTTGGATTTAATGGTTAATTATTATAAATAACAAAACAGACACATTTTGACCATTTCAGGTTTACTTTTGACAAAGCAAATAGTAAGGGAGGTTTTCTATATGAAAATTAAATTCTAAGTTTATTACATATTTACGATTTGAAGCTGCTAAATACGATGTAGGGATCGCTATTTAAATATTGATTAATAGGTTTCAGTCGTAACTAGCTGAAAAAAGCCTCAACCGAATAGGTTGGGGTTTTTTATTTGGAAGTATAAGTGACTACAACTTCAGTAACTTGGTTTGTATGGCCTCATGTACTTTAAGATAATAGTCATAATTGCTAGCTACAAAATGCATGTTGGTTTCACTCTGTTTTAATAAGTCCTTAAAGTCTTTTAGCGTCACTAATTTTAGAGCTTCAACTTCCGACTCTTGTTTTACTAAGGCATTTATCGGCACTGTTAATTCAGCAATATAAACCTGATGAAATTCATTATCTTGAATCTTACCATCAGCGTACCGTGTTTCATGAAGAAACGTTCCGATTTTATCAAGATGTTTTGGATCCAATTTTAAACCGATTTCTTCTTCAGTTTCACGTAAGGCCGCTTCAATAAAAGTTTCACCAGCATCAATATGTCCTGCAACAGAAACATCCCAAAGTAAGGGAAAAATGATTTTTTTGTGAGAGCGTTGTTGTAAAAGAATTTCACCTTTAGAGGTGTATAGCCATAAATGAATGGTGTTGTGGTACAATCCTTTAGCATGTGCTTCAGATTTTAAAGCTGTATTTCCTGTTGGTTGACCATTTTTGTCAACAATATCTAGAAATTCATCCATAGTTTGGAAGTGGCGTTTTAGTTTTTAAAAACACCCCTAAAGTCCCCTCAAGGGGACAATTCTTAAAAAAATCTTTCAGATCTTTTTAAGCGCAACAGTGAGGCTGTCCCCTTGAGGGGACTTGAGGGGTGTAAACTTCCTGAAATGTTGTTTGTTTTGAGCTGCTGAATAGCTCTATAACTATTTCTAAAAAGCCTAAAAGGTCTATTTAAAATAACTAAACGTTTCTCCGTCTTCTATTTTAAGTAACGTTTCATAAATTAATTTAATCACATTTTCAACATCATCTCTATGTACCATTTCTACTGTGGTGTGCATATAACGCAAAGGCAATGAAATCAAAGCGGAAGCGACACCTCCGTTGCTATAAGCAAAAGCATCAGTATCTGTTCCTGTTGCTCTAGAAAGTGCAGCACGTTGAAACGGTATTTTGTTGGCTTCAGCAGTATCTGTAATTAAATCACGTAATTTTTGTTGAACAGCAGGTGCGTATGCGATAACTGGTCCTTTTCCGATTTCAGCATAACCTTGCGTTTTTTGCTCAATCATTGGAGTGGTGGTATCGTGCGTTACATCGGTAACAATAGCCACATTTGGCTTAATGGTTTGCGCAATCATTTCAGCACCACGTAAGCCTATTTCTTCTTGTACAGAGTTCGTAATATAAAGTCCGAATGGTAACGTTTTCTTGTTTTCTTTCAATAAACGTGCTACTTCAGCAATCATAAAACCACCCATTCTATTATCTAAAGCTCTGCAAACAAATTTGTCTTTATTTAGAATATGAAATTCATCAGGGTACGTAATCACACAACCGACATGAACGCCCATTTTTTCAACTTCTTCTTTGTCCTTTGCTCCGACATCGATGGTAATATTATCTGGTTTTGGAGCTTGTTCTTTGGCTTTATTTCGCGTATGAATTGCTGGCCAACCAAAAACACCTTTTACGATACCATTTTTAGTATGGATGTTTACAATTTTACTTGGAGCGATTTGATGATCACTTCCACCATTTCTAATCACGTAGATTAAACCGTTATCAGAAATGTAGTTCACATACCAAGAAATTTCATCGGCATGTCCTTCAATAACCACTTTAAACTTAGCGTCCGGATTAATAACGGCAACAGCAGAACCATAAGTATCTGTGATAAATTCATCAACATAAGGTTTTAGGTAATCCATCCAGATTTTCTGGCCTTCCCATTCATAACCAGTAGGTGACGCGTTATTTAAATATTTTTCGAGGAAATCGAGTGATTTTTTATTAAGTATGCTTTTAGAAGCCATATTATATGTTTTGAATTTCTGTAAAAATAAAAGGATTTCCTAAGCTTTTAATACCTTTTGAAAAATTTTTGTAACAAATTCATCTATTTTTACACTTATAGATCAATAATCTTAAACTTAAATTTAATACGATGAAACATTCATTCTAATAATTTGATAAGCAATCAAATTATTAATAGCATGTTGCATCTGACCATTTTAAAAAAAATAAACCTAAACACATGAAACTTGTTATAACCAACCTTACCAAAACATACAAAAATGGAGTAAAAGCCATTGATAATCTTAACCTTGAAATCGGAACAGGAATGTTCGGTCTTTTAGGACCAAACGGAGCAGGTAAGTCCTCTTTAATGCGAACTATTGCCACATTACAAAGTCCGGATTCTGGATCTATAATGTTTGGTGATATCAACGTTTTAGAAGATAAAATGGCTTTACGAAAAGTGTTGGGTTATTTACCACAGTCGTTTGGTGTTTATCCAAAAATGTCGGCGGAAGCCTTGTTAGATTATTTTGCAACTTTAAAAGGCATCAGTTCAAAGACCGACAGACAGGCTATTGTAAAAGAAGTTTTAGATATTACCAATTTGTATGACATGCGTAAAAAACATGTTGCGGGTTATTCTGGTGGAATGAAACAACGTTTTGGAATTGCACAGTTGTTATTAAACAATCCAAAACTAATCATCGTAGATGAGCCAACTGCAGGGTTAGATCCGGCAGAACGTCATCGTTTTCTAAATGTTTTGCGAGAAGTTGGAACCAATTGTACCGTCATATTTTCAACACATATTGTTGAAGATGTAAAGGAACTTTGTAACGATATGGCGATTTTAAATGGTGGTCGTATTTTAAAGCAAGCGACACCATCGCAAGCCAGACAAGAATTACAAGGCCGTATTTGGACTAAGATTATAGATAGAGATGATTTAGAAGCACACGAAGCACAATACAACATATTGTCTTCTAATTATAATGAAGATAACTCATTAAACATTCGTGTGTTTAGTGACTTACAACCAAGTGATGATTTTAAATCCGTTGAGCCACAGCTAGACGATGTATACTTTATTGCACTAAAACAAGACGAGCCAGTAAGCGCAGTTTAATTTGGTATTAATCTTGAATTTTTAAAAAAGTACATCTATGTTTTCAACAATATTTACTTATGAATTAAAGTACTGGTTAAAACGACCAGCGACTTATATTTACATGGCTATTTTCTTCATGTTATCGGTCTTTATGGCCGCAACAACAGCAGGAATATTTGATAGTATCACAGCAACGACAAGCTCGGCTCGAATTGTAAATTCCCCAATCGGAATAAACAACTTATTTAATGGAGTTACTATTTTAATTTTCTTTCTATTTCCTTCCATTATTGGAGCTTCGATCAATAGGGATTTTAAAAGTGAAATGCATTCCATTTTATACTCTTATCCGTTTACAAAAGCGAATTATTTATTTGCTAAATTTTTTAGTGCCATTACTATTGTAACGCTTATAGTTTTTACCATTGGAATAGGAATGTTTATAGGCTTTAGGTTGCCAGGCACCAATTCTGATCTGATTATTGCATTTGATTTTAAATCGTATTTCGATTCGTATTGGCTTTTTATTCTGCCTAATATTTTATTGTTTGGAGCTATTGTTTTTGCAGTAGTCACCTTTTCAAGGAATATTGCCGCGGGTTTTATAACCGTTATTTTATTACTGTTTATTCAGGGAGTAACTGATAATTTATTATCGGATCCTGATAGTCGTTATTTAGCAGCCTTATTAGATCCTTTTGGATCTTCGGCTTCAGATTATTACACACGTTACTGGACGGGTTACGAGCAAAACGAGTTGCATATTCCTATTAAGGAAGTAATTCTTTATAACCGTTTAATATGGTTAGGAGTAGCTAGTTTAGTGTTTGGGTTGGTGTTTAAGTTCTTTACGTTTAGTCAAAATGCAATGACTATTTCGCTCTTTAAAAAAGCAAAAGGGGAACGTTCTACAAAACGTAATTTTGGTGGTATCACAAAAATCAATCTTCCTAAGGTTGTAAATGATTATTCATTTGTTCAGAATTTAAAAGCAACTTGGAAAATATCGAATGTAGAATTTAAGTACATCGTTAAAAGTTGGCCGTTTATTAGTATTGTTTTAGTCGGATTAATTGTTGTGTTAATTGCTTTATCTGATTTTGGAAGTCCAACCGGAACTGCATCATATCCTAGAACATGGTTAATGCTGCGTGGTGGTAGTGCGTTTGTGTTTGCTATTAATATTTGTACGTTTTTATATGCAGGTATGTTAGTCAATAGAAGTAAAATAGCCAATATAAATGGGCTAGAGGATGTTACACCAATTCCAAACTGGTCGTTATTCTTATCTAAGTTTATCGCCATAGTTAAAATGCAAGTGTTATTGCTTACTGTGGTTATGGTTGCAGGTATTTTGTTTCAATTGTATAAAGGGTATTTTGATATTGAAATAGGTTTGTATATTAAAGAATTGTTCGGTTTAAAACTGATTAATTATGTGATTTGGGCTTTCTTGGCATTGATGGTTCAAACGGTAATTAGAAATCCATATTTAGGTCTGTTTGTTCTTTTGGTAATTTCAATTGGTATTCCGCTTTTAACTTTAGCAGGCGTAGAACAAGCGATATTTAAGTATAATGAAGGCCCCGGATTTGGATATAATGATATGAACGGTTATGGAGATTCATTATCTAGATATTTAACTTATAAAATATATTGGGTACTTGGAGGCTCAATTCTAATGCTTATTGCGGCGTTATTTTGGGTACGTGGTTTACCACATTCATTTAAAGAACGTTTAAGTATTGCGAAAGACCGTTTTAGAACTCCAATGGCAATTGCATTTGTAACACTTTTGGTAGGTTTCTTTACAATGGGTTATACTATTTTCCATGCAACTAACATTAATAACGATCGCTATTCTTCTAAAGAAGCGGAAGAACTGAGAGTGAATTGGGAGAAAATGTATAAAAAATACGAAGACTATGCGCAACCACGTATTATCGCTGTAAACGTAAATGTGGACTTATTTATTGACGATCGTAATTTTGAATCATCAGGAGAATATACAATGATCAATAAAACAGATACTGCAATTGATAGTATTTTCTTAAATCATAATGATTATCCAAGTACATTTAAATTTAGTCGCGAAAATACGTTGGTATCAGAAGACACACTTTACAACTTTGATATTTATAGGTTAAAACAACCAATGATGCCAGGGGATACCATGAGTTTAAAGTTTACAGTTAAAAACAAACCAAACACATTGTTAGTGTCTAATTCTCCTGTTATTAAGAATGGAACGTTTATTAATAACATGGAATTGTTTCCTAATTTAGGATATAATGGAGGTGAGCTTACAGATGATAAAACCCGTGAAAAATACGATTTACCACCAAACAAATTAAAACCACAGCCATCAGACTCTACTGCTTTGGGGAATACTTATATTTCTAAGGATAGTGATTGGATCGATTTTGAAGCTACCGTAAGCACAAGCGAAGATCAAATTGCCATTGCACCAGGGTATCTACAGAAGGAATGGGTAAAAGATGGAAGACGCTATTTTCATTATAAAATGGATAGTAAAATCTTGAATTTTTACGCGTTTAATTCCGCAAAGTATGAAGTAAAAAAAGACAAATGGAAAGACGTTAGTCTCGAAATTTACTATCATAAAGGGCATGAATATAACTTAGAAAGTATGATGGATGGTATGAAGGCATCATTGGCATACAACAGCGAAAATTTTAGTCCATACCAACACAGGCAATTACGTATTATAGAGTTTCCTAGTGGTGGATTTGCACAGTCTTTTCCTAATACAATTCCGTTCTCTGGAGATGCAGGTTTTATTGCAGACGTCGAAGAGAGTGAAGATGCTGAAGATGCCGGTTTAAACTATACCTATGCGATTACTGTACACGAAGTAGCACACCAATGGTGGGCACACCAAGTGATTGGAGCTGATGTTTTAGGTGCTACCATGTTGTCTGAAAGTTTGTCGGAATATGTGGCATTAAAAGTTTTAGAAAAAGAACTAGGGAAATCACAAATGCGCAAGTTTTTGAGAAAATCTTTAGACGATTATTTAATTAGTCGAACTTTTGAACGTAAACGCGAAAAACCATTAATGTACAATGATGGTCAAGGCTATATTCGCTACCAAAAAGGCTCTTTAGTATTTTATGCGCTTAGCGATTATATTGGTGAAGATGTATTAAATGGAGCTTTAAAAACCTATGTTGAAAAGGTGAAATTTCAAGAGCCACCTTATACCACGTCTATTGATATGGTAAATCATATTAAAGCGGTGACTCCAGATAGTTTACAATATGTGATTAAAGATATGTTTGAAACGATTACGGTGTATGATAATAGAGTTACATCTGCGACATCTACCGAATTGGATAACGGTAAGTATAAAGTGGACATAGAATTTGAAGTAAGTAAATACAGAAATGACGAAAAAGGAAAACAATTATTTTCTGAAGTCGGAAGAGATTCCATTTCATATATACCGGAAGGAAAAGAAAAACCAATAGTATCATTACCACTTCAAGATTATATAGATATTGGGATTTTTACAGAGAATGACGTTGATGGTAAGATGAAAGAAAAAGAACTCTATTTAAAGAAACATAAAATAACAGCTATAGATAATATGATTTCGATTATTGTAGATGAAAAACCGACCGAAGTTGGTGTGGATCCTTACAATAAACTTATTGATAGAGTTTCTGGAGACAACCGTCAGAAACTATAAATAGCGTCATTATTTAATATTATAGACCTTTCAGATAAAATTTATTTGATAGGTCTTTTTTATTTGGTGGTTTTTTCAACAAGTTTCATAATATTAATATGAATTTAAGGTTATAGACTTTAAATATTATTAATTTTGAAATTGCTAAGAATTTCATATTGGAACGATTTTAGTATTAGAATACTACATGAAATACATCACCTACATAGCATTGTTTTTTTCAATGATTATAAGCGCTCAAGAAGATCCTGTAAAACAAGATTCTACTGAAGTCCACTATATGTATATTGAAGGAGATTCTATTCCTGTTACTTCCGTTGAGTTAAAAGAAGTTTTAGTACTCCCAAATTTAAAGTTCAAAGACAGAAACGCACGTATTCGTTATATCATTTTAAGACGAAAAACATTAAAAGTATATCCGTATGCCAAATTAGCGGCAGAACGTTTAGAAGCCTTACAAGAGCGATTAGATGGATTGGAGCGTAAGCGCGATAAAAAGCGCTATGCTAAGATTATTCAAAATTATATAGAAGAAGAGTTTTCTGCGGAACTTAAGAAACTTACAAAAACAGAAGGTCAGATTTTAGTAAAACTCATTCACCGACAAACCGGAAAAACCACCTTCGATCTCATTAAAGAATTACGAAGTGGCTGGCGTGCCTTTTGGTTTAATAGCACAGCGAGTTTGTTTGATATTTCATTGAAGAAAGAATTTAGTCCTATAGATGAAGAAGAAGACTATTTAATTGAAGACATTTTACAGCGCGCTTTTCAAAATGAACAGCTAAAACGACAAGAAGCAGCTTTCGAAATTGATTTTTATAAGAGTGTCAATAAATGGTCTACATCACAAGGAGCTACTAATTATAAAAGTTAAATAATGCGTATTCAAACAAAATTAGAAGAACAACTCAATTCTTGGACGCATGGCTTTGGTGCCCTTTTAGGAATCGTAGCTTTAGTTTTATTAATTATTGATGCAGACAACCTAAAGCCTTGGAGTTTATTTAGTGTTATTGTTTACGGACTTTCTATTATCATTCTTTTTTTAGCATCAACATTTTACCATGCGGTAGAAGGGGAGAAGCGGAAACATTATTTTAGAATTGTAGATCACGTTAGTATTTATCTTTTAATTGCTGGGACGTATACACCGGTTTTATTGATACTTCTAACCAACAGTTTGGGCTGGCCATTATTTTGGACGGTTTGGGGAATTGCAGCTTTTGGTGTGATTTTAAAACTGTTTTTCACCGGACGCTTCGAGATTTTTTCGACGCTTTTATACCTGGTAATGGGCTGGTTGATTGTATTTGATTTCTCAAATGTTTCAGAAGCACTTGGGCCAAATGGTATCCTTTGGTTATTTGCTGGTGGTACATTTTATACCGTTGGAATTGTTTTTTACGCCCTACAGCGAATGCTTTATAACCATGTTATTTGGCATTTATTTGTTCTAGGCGGTGCCATTTGCCACTTCTTTATGATTTATCTTTATGTGATATAGATACTAATGAATTCTTAATTTAAGGATTCAATGACGACATCTATTTCGTTATGAACTCTGTTTAATTCAACATTGTAATTATCTGTTTCATGAATAATTAAGTTTTTGAATAACTTAAACGCTTCTAATCTTAGTTTAGAGTATCTCAGTAATTTTTTATTTTGTTCTACAAGTTCGGATGGTAAGTCTTCAATACTATTAGTTCTATTAATAATCTCTATGTTTTCTTTCCATTTAGGGATGGCTATGCTATCAATCTCATTCAAAAGCGTTTCATCATCTTCCGTATTTAAATGATCGTAGAATATGAGTGACGCCCCTTCATTTTTTGAGAACTGCTCCATTTCGGCATCATAGGTATCATATATTTCATCTGGAATTAAAAATATAGAAGCAAAAACGATAGCTATTAAAATTATTAATGAGATGACACCAATACCTGCAGCTCTCCAGCCAGAATAAAACGGATAATTATTTTCGTCGTGGTTGTTCAGAAGTTTACCATGAATTTTTTCGACTATCAAATAAATAATTCCTGTGTATATAGCAGGAATTACCATATTTGGAATTTTATCCATAATAGATTCAGGAACAACATATAAAGACCCAAAAATGATTAGCGTTGCTATTATGGAAATTATAAAAGCTGTTTTTCCTTTTTCAGCCTGATTTAAAGCTTTGTAATTTTCTTTAATTAAATAGCCGGCTGCCAATGGGCCACCAATAAAACTAGCTAGTCCTATTGATTTTTGCGAATAGAATTTTAAGTCTTTAGTCGTGTAATTATGTTCAATCATTTTTGAGGTTTAAGGCTTTAAAAGTAACTTTTTTAAAATAATAATTTTTTCAAGAGTCTACTACAGTCCGGAATTGTAAACGGTAAATAATATTAATCACTGCCATATACAAGATCAATAAAATCTGACGTTTCTAACGTGCCAAAGTAATCTTCAATTGAAACATTTTCAAGTGTTTTACGAATCTCACGTTTATCATATGGCACACCAATAAGTATATTTTCTAGATCTGAAACCGGTTGTCTTCCAAAGAAATCACCGAAAACTTTAACCTCCGAAATATGTCCTTTCTCAACAAAAATGCGAAGGTCAATTTCGCCTATCGGAAAACGTTTATTACGTTGGATATTAAATTTAGGTGAGCGTCCAAAATTCCAATCCCATAAATCATATTTTTCAGCTTTTAATTGGTGTACAGCTTTCCATTCGTCTTCCGTTAGTTTATAGGTTTCAAAAGGTTCACTGGCTTCGTATAGACCAATGAGTAATTGCTCTTTAAAGTTAGCCATAGAAATCGGTGTCTTTAAAAACTCACTGATATTTGCCACACGACTCCTAACCGATTTATGGCCTTTAGACTGTATTTTGCTCATTTTTACCTGAAGCGCTTTAGCCACCTCACTCATATCGGTATCAAACAATAAAGTACCATGACTTATCATACGTTTCCCTGTGGAGAATTGCGCCGTACCAGAAATTTTCTTCTCATTTACTAAAATATCATTTCGGCCTTTTAGTTCTGCAGAAACACCCATGTCATTTAAGACTTTAATTACCGGTGCTGTAAATTTTTTAAAGTTGCTTATGCTTTTGCCATCGTGGTTAGTGATAAAACTAAAGTTTAAATTTCCTAAGTCGTGATAGACTGCGCCACCACCAGAAACGCGTCTCACCACATGAATATTTTTTGCATCTATATACTCTTGGTTAATTTCCTCTAAAGTATTCTGATTTCGTCCGATAATAATAGAAGGTTCGTTGATGTAGAACAACAAATAATCGGTAGATGCATCAAAATGTCTTAAGGCGTACTCTTCTAAAGCTAAGTTTAATTTAGGATTGGTATGGCCTTCGTTATCGATAAAAATCATAAGGTGTAATGGGTTTGGTACTTCACAAAGATACTCATTTGAAATGGCTGATTTGGGAAGGATTTACTTGTTTCAAGGTGTAAAGAAATATCCGCGATAAAATTAATTGATTTTTAATTTGTTTTGGTTACATTTTAATGAACTTCCAACAACACAAAAAATAATATAAAGGGCTATTATTTTTATATAAGTTTTAGATGTTTGGTTGACGGACAGAATTTATTGCATAAAATCCAAGTAGACCTGAACACTGCATAAGGTTTGAAGCATAGCACATGAGCATATATTCAATTCAACCCGCTTTGATTAGGTAATTCATTGAGCTATCATTCGATAAGGTGAACTATTTATGTTAAATTGTGATATTTTCAAAAACATAAAATTCTATATATGCATTCATTTCGATTATTTATTATTTTTATTTTATTAAGCTTTTCAGTTCAATCACAAAACAAAACGCTCAAAGTTGAAGGTATTGTGTTAGACGAAGCAGAGTTAAGCATTCCTTATGCTGCTGTTAGCATCACTTCAAAATATATTGGAACTTCAACTAATGAGGATGGTCATTTTTATTTAGAATTATCAAAGAAGAATGAATTAGATACTTTGGAGGTGTCTAGCATTGGCTATTTAACCTCTAAAATAGTCGTTAAAGAATTTCTAGAGTTAAAGGAAAAAGTCATCATCTTAAAAGAAGATATCGTATCGCTTGATGAAGTTAACATTATGAACCCGCAACAATATGTAAAGTTCGCTTTTAAAAACTTAAAAAAGAATACGGTGAGTTCTGTACACGAATTAAAGATCTTAAATCGGTTTTTTGCTGTAGAAGATGATAAGGCTAAATTTTTTGTAGAGCACTATCTTAAAATAAAAGATGTCGGTCCAAGAGGTGGTATCGATATCCGTAGAATTGATATTTTAGAAGGGCGCAGATCTGAAGATTACAGAACGTATAAAGATGCTAATATTGGGAGAATTTACCCTGTGAATTTTATGGCTAAAATAGATCCTCTACGTCGCGGCATTTCTATTAAGGATTACAAATGGACTAAGATTGGTGATACGTCTTACGATGGAGAAGATATTGTTATTATTCAAGGTGTGAATCAGGTTCAAAAAAGAAAAAACTATTTAGATCCAGTGCTCTATATTGGAATCGACAGTTATAAGGTGTATAAAACACGAAACAAAGCCTCTAATGTGGTCTATATCTATAAGAAAAATGATGAAGGGAAGCTCTATTTAAGCTATCATAATCATTACACAAAACGTTTTATAGATTTAACTGAAGAACACCAAAGAATTTTAAAAACAACAAACGAACAGATTAAATTATCTAAACGAAATGAAGTCATCGTTTTGGGCATAGAAACGGATAAAAAGAAAATAGATGTGGGAAACACCTACGTGTATCGTACAAAGATGGAAGAAATTGATGTGAACTATAGCGCACAGTTTTGGGACACTGTTAATTTACCACCAGCGACAGATTACTTTAAAAAGAGTGTTAAAGAATTAGAGTCTAATTTTGGAATTCCTATTGACACGCAGTTTGAGTTGGTGAATAAGTAAATTTGAGAATAGTAATCGCTGTGGTTATGGGGGATTAGATTTTAGCTTTTAGAAATGTGAGTCCTGCGTTTTCAAGGTTCCTTATATTAAAATCATTACACCTATCTTGATTGCTCAGATAAAGTTTTGGTTTTATATTCTCATCATCGGATATCATTTTTTCAGACCAACAGAGCCATTAGGAGAGGGTATAAGCTCGTAAATAACATCAGGGTGGATATCAGCCTCATCACGATGTGAAACAAACAAAATACTGATCTCACTTTCGTTGGCGATTTTATTTATTAACGCAGAAATTAGCGCTCTACCTTCATCATTGACATTAATTAAGGGTTCATCTAAGATCAACAAAGGCGGATGCTTAATCATCGCCCTTGCTATTAAAATTAGGCGTTGGGTTGCTGGTGCTAATCTAAGAAAAGCCGTGTTTTTTTGGTCACTTAAGTTTAAGACGTTCATCCATTGCGCAGCCGTATGTATTTGTAAGGTCGATGGTGTTTGGTATAAGCCCACACTATCAAAAAAACCTGAAAGAATCATGTGTTCTACAGTATGGCTTCGATTAAATAACTCTAACATCGCAGGACTGATATAACCTATCTTTTGTTTGATATCCCAAACACTTTCTCCAGAGCCTTTTTTCTTGCCAAAGAGGTATAGGTCTTGACCATAGCCTTTGCTATTGTTCCCATAAATCATGGATAATAAGGTCGTTTTACCAGACCCATTAGGGCCTATTAAATGCCAGAATTCCTTTTTTTTGATGGTCCAGTTGATATCTTTTAGAATACAACGATCCTCATAATTCACATTTACATTCTTAAGTTCCACAAGTACTTCTGGAATATTGCAATACGTTGTTATCGCCGGTGGAATATCTTTCTCAAAAACAAACACTCGCTTTTTAAACCTGTAGTCAGCAATGGGCACCACTGCTTTAAGCTTGTCTTTTTCAAAGGTAATGGCGTGGGTGATTACGGGTAAGAGATCCTCTTGCCTGTTGAAAATAAACACAATAGGCATGTCTTTAGACAAGGCAATTAATTGTTGTTTTAATAGAGAGACAGACGCTTTGTCTAAGGTTTCATAAGGATTATTTAAGACGATGAAATCTGGGTTTTGTTGCAATAGATAAGACATTAATGCTTTTTTTTGCTCACCCGTAGATAATGTTCTCAGGCTTCTGTTTCGTCCTGATGTAAGCTCAAAATTATCGTGTTTTTCTTCTTCTTGGATATATTCTTCTAAAACGAAATTTGAAAATAATACTGCTCTTTTGCCTTCTAATCCTGGTAATTTATAGACGCCATTCAGTAAATGCGATAACCAATGTGCTTGTGGTGAACGCGCTGTGTCTTCGATGGCGTAATGCTGATGTGATGGTGTCATGTGGGCTTGAATTGGAACGTATTGTGTGTGGTATTGATTCTTACGTTTTTTTGTATGATTTTGCTATGTGTATTGACACCCAATTTAGCAAATAAAAACGTAATAGAACATCCGCTAGACTTTTCGTTAGTTGGCCACAACGAAACATTTAATTATACACGACTTAAGGTCATACGCCCGTATTACTATTCTGGTTATTAACTTAATTGCTAACTCCATGTCATCATTTACGCTATAAGCTTGTTTTAAGCATTTTATAAGCACGCTATAACCACGCTATAACCTGTATTATAATATTTTGTATATTGCTGTATTGTAAGTGTTTAACTTAAAATATGGTGTTATGGCACAACAGACCGGAATTATCCCTTTAGTAGGGACGTTAAATGGTATTAATTTTTATTATTTGAATGGTAAGCCGATTGCACGAAAAGCGGGTGGTGGGTTTACTAAAAAAGCAATAAAGAGCAAGGCTAGTATGCAGCGTGTGCGCGAAAATGCGAATGAGTTTGGCCATTGCTCTGCGGTGAATAAAGCGTTTAGATCTGCATTGTATCCGTTTTATAAGGGGCACAAATTCACACATTTTCATAGTCGTTTGATGGGCTTGTTTACACGTCTAAAGGCTTTAGATACAACGCATAAACGTGGGGAACGCTGTGTTGCAAATGGGATAGGGCAGGTGCATGGTTTGCAATTGTTGGAACAGTTTAGCTATACACCAGCGTGTGCTGTACGGCAGGTTTTACCGTTTGAGTTAGAAGTTTCTAGCAGTGATTTTGCGTTAACACTTACTGATTTTGATATTGCGCAGGTAGGCTTTGCGGATGGTGCTACCCATATTGCACTAACGTATGGTGTGTTGGATTTTGATTTTGACCGTTTAAATTACGACCTACATTTGGCACCTGCTTTGGTTTTAGATCGCTCTTATGCGGGTTCTACGGTGACGTTGGAACCTGATACTTTACCAAATGGACTTGGTACAGCGCTTTGTGTGCTTGGTGTGCGCTTTTATCAAGAAGTGGCAGGAGCTTTATATGTCTTAAATGCTAAAGACAGTGTGGGGATTACCGTTTTGAAATGTATATAGGGAATTGGAGGTTGCTACTGTGTATTCATTTACCAATCTGGTTTGTAAATTAATTAGTTCGTTGTTAATTTTCGTTTATAGTATTTACCAATACTAAATGATCCTAGTGGACTTTTTAAAGCATGCCAAGATCTTTACGTGGGAATCGTAGCTATAAAGGAAAGCGCAAAAAATCAGCATTAATTGCCGTGTGTAATAAACTACTAAAACAGGCCTTTGCTATAGCTAAATCGGGGTTACTATATGATGGAAATTATAAACGAACTTTAGTAAAAATTAATGAGTTTTTACTTGTTTTTTGCCTCAGTACTTTGTTGTACTGCGTTTATTTCATTTTTGATGTAAATATATTCTTAATTGTATCTAATTCTTTTTTGTATTTCAAATCTGTTCTTGATGCAAAATATAAGGTGTTTTCCGTTTTTACTTTTCCTTCCCAAACTAAACTTATTTCGTTTCTTATAATTTGTTCTTGACATAAAAAATCTGGAACTAATGCAAGTCCGTTTCCATTGTTTAAACATCTTATAATAGAAGTAATGTTTGGTAAAATATAGTTGGGTTTAAACGCAGGTTTCTTATTAAAATTCTCAAACCAAAAACGTCTAAAATGTTCCATTTCGTTTGATGAACTATACCAAATATTTTGAAGTAGTTCGTTTTCTAACTTGTGTAAGTCGTTCGATTTTAGGTGTTTTTGTATTTTAGTTACATTCGTTTTATTTCCTGCAATTAAAACGATTCTTTCTTTTGAAAACGGAATATACTCAACTAATGATTTTTTTTCATTCTGTTTTTTAGGTGTTATTACTAAATCTAAAATGCCGTTGTTTAGATCTCTTATTAAATCAGTATGTGCTCCAAATCTAGCTACTAGGTCGAAGTCTAGTTTTGGGATTTCGGGTTCAATAATTAGTTGAAACATTTCTGAGCACATTCCAATGTTTAGAGATGGATTTTTTTCTTGCGTGGTTTTTTTAAAATGCTGTTCTGCTATTTCAAGTTTTTTTAAAGACTCAATAATATATTCATATAAAAATTTTCCGTCTTCTGTTGGAATCATTTTTCTGGAAGTTCGCTCAAATAGCTTTTTACCAACATAAGCTTCTAAAGCATTTAAGTGCACACTAACTCCGGGTTGAGAAGCATATAAAGCAATAGAAGCTTTAGTTAAAGTTCCATTTTCATATATTTCTTTAAATGTTCTATACCATTCTAAATTCACCATAGCTATTAAAATATTTATACAAAGGTATGATTTGTATTATTTTTACAATAATAAGTATTGCTTTAATTTTGCCTCAAATAAAATAAGAGATCAATGAAAAATATATTTATAATTAATGGAAGTCATCCCTTTGCACATTCTGGCGGAAGATTTAACGAAACTCTTTTCAATAATACTATTTCATATTTTAATACGCTTGAAGAATTTGAAGTGAAGTTTACTCAAGTAGGCGACCATTATGATGTAAAAGAAGAAGTTGAAAAATTTAAGTGGGCAGATATAGTGATTTATCATACGCCAATTTGGTGGTTTCAAATCCCGTTTGGATTCAAAAAATATATAGATGAAGTTTTTACGGAAGGACATCAAAATGGAATTTATGCAAGTGATGGAAGAAGCAGAAAAAATCCAAACATCAATTACGGAACAGGTGGTTTAATGCACGGAAAAAAATATATACTTACTACAAGTTGGAATGCACCTACAACTGCATTTACTTTAGAAAATGAATTTTTTAATCAAAAAAGTGTGGATGATGGTGTAATGTTTGGTTTTCACAAAATGAATGCTTTTACAGGAATGGAAGTATTAGCTACACATCATTTTCACGATATGGAAAAAAATGCAGATGTGCCTTTTGAGTTGGATAATTACAGTGCTTTTTTAAATGATTTAATGATTAATTTGTAATTGTCTAGTTTCGTTTTGGAAATGCAGTGCAACGGTTTTGTGTATGGTTTGTTACATGGTTTTGCAGCTAATTTAGCAAACATATACGAACCCGATAAAATTTCGAAGGAATTTTCCAAATAAGCACTTGCCAAAGTAATTAATTATACACGGTGTGGCAAATCGTATCTTTATTTCAGATTATAATTTTTCAATTCATTTTTCAATTCCTCAAGAGAATTCGGTTCAACAATTTGAGTGTCAATTATAAATTCTGTGTTTTGTGTAATTAGTTTTAAATCTCCAGCAAATTCCTTTATAGATTTTATTTCAGCTAGTTTTAGTTTTTTTGGAAATAGAGTGTTTTTTATTAATTCTCCGTTTTTCAGAGTCAGATATTGTTTTCTGTTTTCAAAGTAATAAATTAAAAACATAAAAATTCCAGCTCCTATTTGTCCAATTCCAATAGATGCGAGTGAAATTTCTTTCCATTCTGAAGTAATGAAAGATAGCAAAACGAGAATAATTCCGATTGCTACAAAGAATATTCCCATTCTTGAATTACTTCTTAATCTTTCTTTTGTATATCTGATTTTCGTCATTTCTGATATGTTTGCCAACGGTTTTGTAAATGGTTTACTTCGTCTGTTCGCTGCGCTCGGGTGTTACGTAGTTTAAGCAACTAAATAATAACGGAAATTAAACTCCGTAAGTATAATTGTAAATAGGCGAGAAGCAGCAATAAATTATATACGGTGTTAGCCACTGGCATTATTTTCGAGCTAAAAATTCTTTCGCGGTTAAAACAGGAATTTTTGAGTTTTTAAAGTCTTTTTTATTTCTCGTAATTATTATTTCAATTTGATTTTCTATAGCTGAGTAATACTGAAGTCCGTCCTCAAAGTCAGGGAACTTATCGTCACTTAAAGCTAATTCAGTTATTTTATCATCTAAGCTTAATACTTCTACAAGCACTTTAAATTTCCTTAATATTTCTCTCGCTTCTTTTCCTGATTTTAATTTTGTTAAGATATAGTTTGTGTTCGCAAATGTTAATGATGAAATAGCTAAAGTTAATTCTTTTTTATCCGCACGAGAAAACAAATCAGCAGCCTCGTCATAGAATTTTTCTCTTTTTGAAAGAAGGTCAATAACAATATTTGTGTCAATTAATAATCTACTCATTTGTATTTTTCAATTAAATAATCAGCGTAGGCATCTTTGACATCAAAATCTTTGTCAAGTGAAATCACACCACTTAAACTTTCAACAAGAGGTGTTATTTCGGCAGAATTTTTTTTGCGATTTGTCAGAGTCTTTAAATATGATTCGATAAGCTTTGACAAGCTAATATTATTCGATTTAGCATAGTTTTTTGCACTTTCGATAATTGTTTTGTCTAAACTTAATGTGAGTTTTTTATCCATAACATTTTTGTTTACGTACAAATTTAATAAATTATCACGTAAGTTTAATGAGTTCTGGATGTTTTTTTGCTTGTGGCCAACGTGTTACGTATATGAAATGTTGCGTGTTTGTGTGCGAGGATTTTCCGAAGGAAAATCAGACGTAGCAAACGTGCAACGACCTTTGTTTAAGCCTAAAACCAGCAATTTTTTATATACGGGTTACCACACGTATTTATTTCGGAAGCAACTGTTTTTCTGTTAATGTTATTTTCCTTTTGAGACCTTTTTCCTCAATTTCAATTTCCACATTTTTCGTAAAACGATTGTTTGTCCAATAATCATATAATTCTTGGGTGTTGAAATTTGAAACATTAATACCATTAATTGCAATTATTTGTGTGCCAAGCTCAATAGGTTTGTCTAACAAGTAATTGTCCTCATAGGAATATATAATAATTGTATTTTGCTCATAATTTGGATGAAAGAATATTTGGTGTTCAGTTAATATATCTTCATTAAAATCAGAATTTTGGTCTAAATAAAAAATCTCATTTGCCCAATCTAAAGTAATTGTAAATTTCTCAAAAAAAGTATTACCAATTAAATTTGATGCATTCTCTTTAAATGTAACAATTTGATTAGAAAGTTTAATGTCGTTAAGTAATTGTATTGAAAGCAATGAGTTGTATTTAGTGCTTTTAGTTATTCCATTCGCATTTACACTAGTTAGTCCCGTTGTAGTAACATATGGTATGTTTTTTTTTGAATTTAGTTTATTAAAAAGAGATAAGTTAGCACTTATATTTCCACTGAAACCCGTGTCAAATGTGTATGAATCTTCAATTCCATTTAGTTTTATTTTGATTTTCGCATTTCCATATTTGCCAGAATTTGTTTTAAAAATTTTTGAATTACCACCAATGTTAAAATTATCAATCTTATCTGATATACGAATAACTTTATTTTTATAATCAATTTGCCATTTTGCTTTCCTCATTAAATTATTTCCAATTATTCCATAATATGTATCTGGTCCTAAAAACTGATAATAATGCGTAAAATCGGAAGAATATGCACCGATATTTTTAAAATCAATTTTTCCTATTTTAATATTGGAAATTGATAGGTATTCATTTGAAGTTATAGTTTTATTAGCATCAGATATTCTGCCCTTAACGTTGTTTGATTTATAGCTAATTTCATTTATAATATTAGGGTCAATAGTTGTTAATTCATTTCCTGTATCGAATATGAAACTATAATTTTTATTATTAATTTCTACTTCGATTATGATTTGATTTTTAACAAATTTAAATGGAATTTCTTCAGTATAATTTTCTTGTTCAACTTTTCCTTGGGTTACTGTTTTTAACCTCTTTAGAGAAGAACAGCTTAAGAAATTGATTGCTATAAAAAATAGAATAAAGTTGTTTTTTGTCATATGTGTGGTAACGTGTTACACAAAGTATTATACAACTTAAATCCCGTAAATTAAAAAGGGTATAAGTCAACTATGTCTAATTTCTGTTCATTACTTCTATTTGAAATTTAGTAGCCTTAAAAGCCATTTCTAGGCCTTTGAGATTACTATCTGCTTTATTGGTTTCAATTAAGGTGTCTAAATAGTCTATTTGCTTCTTAATACTTTTGGTATTTCTTTTAAAGATATGATATTTTAATAGTATTAATTGGGAGGTAATATTATCTATGAGATCGGTTTCTTTTAGCGCTTCGTCAATTGTGCTTTTAATTTTAGTATCATTTTCGGTGCGTTCGTCAAAGAGATAGGCATTTGCTAGATCGGACTTGCTCAAAGCGGAATAATCACTTTCCCCAGACATATCTTTTCGATAGGTCATTTTGTTATCATTGAGAAAATACCATCTGGTGTAGGAGTCATTTTCCATTTTGATCTCCTTTTCAAATTTCCGCTCTTTTGTACTCCAATTGGTAAAGGCAATTAATAGTTCGGTACCATCCTCTTTTTTTAAGATGGCCATTTTGATTAAATAGTTTCTGTCGCCAGGTTTTTTAATCTCAATTTCTAAAGGCGTCTCTACAGAAACATATGTTTTTATGGCTTTTAGTATTGTTGAGACCTCTTCTGGGCTTGCCGTTGGACATAAATTCTCTCTCAAGAATAAATCGATATATAAATAATGGGTGAGATAGAAGTCATCCATTTTTAGGTAGTTGGCTTCTTTAAGGTGTTCGGACTTTATTTTGATGTTTTCAGATTGTGTGAAGCCAATGCTGGTGGTTAAGATAAGTAGTAGCGCTATGTGTAATATTTTGTGCATGTTTTAAATTTTTGATATGAAGCCGATGCTGTGGTTATTCTAAACGTATACTGCCCTTAATGCTCACCAATAACCTCTCCTTCTTTGGCGTTCAGTTTTACTTCACTTAGATAGCTTAAAATTTTGCCTTTGCCGTCTACATTTCCTACAAATCCATATTCGGGTGAGTAATAAAGGAGATATTCTTTATTTTTTCTTTTATCCTTATTGGTTAGTTGTTTGCAGCGCACTTTAATACAGTTTTTATATTTTTTTGCTGGTGTTTTAAATTTTTGTTGGTCGGCAATGATTTCATAACTCCAGCTCTCATCATTTTCTGTCCATTGATCACCTACTTTAGGGTTTACAGGAAGAACAATAGATTCTTCTAAGGTCTTTTTATTGATATGGTAGTAGTTTTCCGAGCCTTTTCTATAGTAGGTGGTATCTACAGTTCCCCAACCGTATTTTCGATATCTGACATAGTATTCCTTGTCTCCAATTGTTTCTTTGTCGTTGTCAAAAGATTCGAAATAATGGCTGTCACCGTATTTGTAATATTTGGCGCTGCTTCCATCTTCAAACAAGGTGATGTAGCCTTTTAGGGCTTGATCTTTAAAAGAAACGAGTAGGACTGCTAGAATTATGATGCTGATTATTTTTTTCATTTGGGTTGGTTTTGGATGCGTTGCGTGTTTGAGGCTCTAATTTAGTAAATAATATTTGAATGGCTATTTGAAATTAGGCTAGGACTTATGATAAATTATAATATTGCGTGTTTGGCTTTTATCATTGTAATTGTATCGTGTTCTTACAATTAGGATAATTTGTGCAACCTAGAAATTTTCCAAATCGTCCACTTCTTTTTACCATGAAACCACTTTTGCAACTTGAACATAGAAACGTGTTTTCCAAAATGTCTATGTTGTTAAATGTTTGATCACAACTTGGGTAATGTGAGCAGCCTAGAAATTGATTTTTCTTATATGAATTTTGTCTAATTACTAATTGTCCTGTTTGGCAATACGGACAATTCGTTTTACTTATTTTTTCGTTATTAGAAGTCAACAAAAAATCGTTGTCGGTTATTAATTCTTCAGCAAATAATGAAACATCTGTCGGAATAAGTAATACCACTTCGTTTTTAGTTCTTGTTAGTGCCACGTAAAATAATCGTCTTTCTTCTGCAAAGCGATAAGCTTCATCATCGCCGAGTAATAAAGATAACATTGCATCATCTGTCATCTTGTTAGGAAAACCAAGTAAGTGATTTTTTAGGTTGAGTACAATAACATTATCGGCTTCTAATCCCTTTGATTTGTGTACTGTTATATATTTAATGTCGATATCCTCAAAGCCTTTTATTTCTAGTTTATCACTACGCTCGTAATACTTTATCTTACTATTTGGTGTGAGCTTTATAAATTCATTTATGTCAAATTTATGACGCCCTAAAACCAAAATAGGTTTATTTCCGTTTTTGTCTAAGAGTGCTTGAATTTCACCAAGTAAAACGTCGTCAGCATTATCATGCGAATAATAAACGAACTTAATGGGGTTCTCAATAGGTGCTTTTTTAGATTTAGGATTTTTAGATATTTGTTTGGTGTTTTTTTGAATGTACTTTGATGTGATGTCAATGAGAGATTGTGAATTGCGGTAGGTTTGTTCAATGAATAACTGCTCATGTTTTCCAACCCATTTTCCAAAATTACTAAACAATGAAATGTCGCTACCAGCGAAACGATAAATGGATTGCCAATCATCGCCAACGCAAATTAGCCTTGCACCAGATAAATCTCTAATTTCTTTAATTAGACTAAAGCGAGCGTATGAAATATCTTGATATTCGTCAATGATAATATACTGATATTTGTAATTAGGTTTGTGGGTTTTTACAAGATCAGTGGCATGATTTATCATATCATTAAAATCAATTTCACAATTTTCTTTTAGCGTCTGGTCATATTTTTTTAGAATAGGCATCGCAAATTTTAAGAAGGTTTGTTGTCTTTCGCGCATAAAATCGTTCGGAGTTCTACGCTTATCTGAAAATAAGGAGATGATGGCATTGTAATCTAATTGTTTTGATTTACAAAGGTTAATGAATGTACCCAATAGGTTTGTTATCTCTTTTCCAAACTTCTTATCCTTTTCGCTGACTTTTGAGTAGATACTTTGTGTATCTCGTGGCTTAAAAACGACATCTTCGTTTTTCAATAGTTCCTCTAGTTTGTTAAGTAAACCACGGTTTCGGTTATAATAAGAATAGGTCTCTAAAAGTTTGGTTTCATATGTGACATGTGTTTCCCTTTTTAACTCCATTTCTGCGACATATTTCTGCTCATTAAATGGTGTTAGCCATGTTGCTCTATTATTTTTGTCAACACCAAAATGTTCTAAATAAATATCATAGTCCGATAGATAAAAGTCTGGTTGATACATGATTTCTCCAAAAGGATACGGTTTTTCATATTCGTATTCAATACCATTTAAATACAAAAAGTTGGCGATAGTAAGCTCTTCAACACTTTTTACCTTTTCTCCTTGTATGGTGTCCAAAGATGCCATGGCCACTTTATTTAGGGTTTCAGGCTCGCATTTCGATTTTAATGTTCGAAAATCAATCCCTTTTTCAGTGTCTAATTTCTCGCCAAGTGACTCATAGCTTTCATGTTCTTCTGGAATATTCATGTAGCACGATACATAGATAATGTATGCCTCTAATGCCTCTGCGTCGTTAAATATATCGTTCTTTAGATACGCTTTTATAGTATTAGATAATGTGTTTTCATTGGTTGTAGCAGGCACTGTCGCTTGGTGCTTTTTTATAATGTCGTACCCAAGTTTATGGAATGTTGATACTTTTGCATGGAGTCCCAAGTTTGTTAATCGCGCATTTAATTCAGCAACCGTTTTTTTAGTAAAAGATAAGAGCAAAATGTGTTCTGGCTTCACCTCTTTTTGCTCTATGAGATATTTAACTTTACCAATGATAGTTAGTGTTTTCCCTGAACCTGCTCCTGCAATAATGAGGTTAGAATATTCGTCTGTTATTACTGCTGTGCGTTGTTGGTCGTCTAATTGTTTACCTTCGATATCATCAAAATATAGGCTAAGATTTTCTTTCTGACTTTGAACGTAGTTTGTATTGTAGTTGCTTATATAATTATCAAATCTTTGATAAATAGCATTAAATCGTTTTACACGTTCCTCTTTTTTGTAAAAGCGCGATTTACCTTTAAAGTATTTACCAATAGCAGAAAACTTGGTTTTTAAGTCTTCTCGTTGTACCCAGGTCACATAATCGTCAAACCCTTCTGTAGTATCAAAAAACAACGTGATTTCTTGTAAGTTGGAGAGATACGTTGGTTTTTGGTATTTTTTGTTGTCTATTATTTTTAGATATATAATTATAAAACTGGCTATTACTATAAACAGGGTAATCAAGATCCAAGTCATATTTTTATGTTATGTTTTTCAGATTGATTACGTATGTCTTTATTCAAGGGAAAGATATCTTGCCTTTTGGTTTCTAGATGATTAAGTGACTAATTTAGTGAATAATATTTGAATAGCTATTTTATGTAGGTTTTAGTAAGTAGGATTAAACAACCAAAGCATTATATACAGTTTAAGTTTAAAACTCATTAAATTTAAAGCTATCAAATAATAAGAATTTACATATTTTTATAATGTTTATAATAATACAAGGTCTAATTATGCCCAAAATTTCCAAAAAGGGCGCTTTTTAATTGTTTTAATTTCTTCTTGATTATTGTTTAAATGGTCCAGAAGTTGACCAAGTGTTTTTATATCATCACTTGCATATTCGATATATACATTTAAGGATTTTTCAATTTCCATTTGTAATTCAAGGATAAATAGTTGACCGTTTACTAAAGAATTCGGTCCAAAGACGTCAAAAACGTCTTTAAATGTATAACTATAACCTTCTTTGAGAATATGGTTGAGAGAAATGTTTAAAAATTGATTTCCGGAAGGAGCAAATTCATCTAACGGCTCTATCATTAATTCACTTGAATTTGACTCTAAGAATTTTGAAATATCTACATGTTTTAAATCTAATCCATCCTTATTGACAATTATTAATAAAACAAGCATATCAATATCTGTTGTTGGCAAAATAAAATCTTCAAGATATTTGAGATTATCATTATCTGATAAAATTTTATTTTTTAACTCTAAAAATGTAATCATATGTGTTTTTTAGTGTTCTAATAATGAATTGTAATGATTTTGTTTTAAGTCTAGCAACTAATTTGGCAAATACAGACTGAATAGAAAATTTGCTAGGGTTTTGCTAACGCCCGTTCGCTACGCTCGTGTTGTAAGTAGGCTAGGACTAGTAATGAATTTTATGCGGTGTTACCTGCTGGTTTTTTTAATTTACAACTATAACTTCGACATTGTAATTATGGTCACCTTTTGTACGGTCTCCATTTAGGTCTTTAAAATTCGATACATCTTTCGTTTTTTTAAACGGGTCATAGACGAAACAATAAAGCTTATCAAGCCATTCTGATGTATGATATGATTCAATATCTATTTTTAATTGTTCAATAAAGTCTTTTTCATTTGAATCGTTTTTTTTCATCATTTTAACCTCAATAAGTATTTTCTCTTCTTTTAATATAAAATCTATTCTTGATGACTTAATCCCTTGTTTTGGAGTTACTTCTTCATCTCTCATTTTAGGAAAAATAGACTTGATAATTACATATAAAATATCTTGTAAATCATATTCATCATTTATTTCAAAATCGGGATGTCCTTTCCTTCTGTTTTTTATTATTTTTTGTACAGCGTTAGGAAAGTTATAAAATATATCACGTAAAACTTGTTCTGGATTCTTAGAGATAAACTTAACTTCTAGAAGTTGATTTTCGATATCTTCAAGTAAAAGTAAAGTGTGTATATCAAGGTCATTATTAATAATTTCCGTTAATGCTTTATTTATGTTTTTTTCGGATACATCATTGATGTCAAATAATTTATTTACTAAAACAGAAAATGGGTTTGTTAAATCAATATTTTGACTTTCAATTAATGAGCTTTTTAGAGAAGGTTCAATTTTGCTAAGAAAAAACTGCTCTTTTATGTCTCCTCTTTTGAATCTTTCAATGAGTTTATCTTTTAATTGTTCTTTTGCTCCTAAATATAGTCCGGCAAATTTAAATATGTTTGAAGTAGCATCAATACCTTTTATTGGGGGTTTAGAAATTATAGAAATTATTTTTTCAAAAGAATCAGTTTTGTTTAAATATCCATCTAGTGCTATAGTCTCTTCAGGAGATAGCTCAAAATTGATGTTTTCTATTTGAATAGATTGAATTGTAGATGAAGCATATAAATAAGCGACAGTTTCAATATTATTATATTGAGAAATCTGTGTTTTGTTATTCTTAATTATTTCTCTTAAATAAACCATAATTTATCTTCTACAAATTTTAATCTATCATAATCCCAATTGTCAACTTTTTTTAGTTCTTCCGTCATTTTAGCCATTAATGATGGATACATTATTGTAACTGTTCTCTTTGATGGCATATAACTTCTATGCGATAAATGTGAGAACCAATATACTTGTTTAGCAATGTAAAACATACTGGTAAAAGTAGACCGTTTATCAATATCTATTTTTAAAGGAAGGTCGCTATTTTTGACGAAATGTAAAATTGCTGAATGCTTACTAAGTTGAATGTAAGAACCAGCCATAATATCGTTTCTTCCGTCATTATTGTAAAGTCGAAAATTATGACCATATGCTAAGTGTACTAAAGCAAATTCAAAATTATAATCAGAAAGACGTTCTTTAAGATTATTAATTGCTTTAATTTCATACCTCTCACTTGCTGATTTGAACAAATGGAAAATTAATCTAAATGTTCCTGAATTTTTCATTTCTTCTACTAGCGGTTTTAAAGTTTCATATAAATGATTCTCTAAGTTTTCTGCATAATTATCAAAAGAGGATAAAGGAGAACAGTTACCTGTCATATATCTACCATCATTATGGAAAATTTGAGCAATACCTAAAACAAATTGTCCATCTTTAGAAATCGTTGAGCCAATTCCAATTACTAATTCATCTTTTAATTTGTCTTCTTTTTCTATAGTCCAAGCTGTTCCTCCAAGTTTCGCATAAGAGTTTAAAGCAATATTTGTCATTGTAAATGCAACTAGATTTTGTCTAATGGTTTCTATTTGTACATCTTGCGTTGGTATTCCATTACCTATTAACTTCGCTTTACATTTGTAATAAGGTGAAAGATTATTTGGTAGCTTTTCTTGTAGTTGGTTTACGATTACATAAACCAAATCACATTCAAGTAACTCTTTATCATAAATTGCGTGTTCATATGACTTTAAATCTGAGTCAGCAGTTTTTAGGAAATAAGAGCTTAAATTGTTGAAGTGAAAGACTTCTTTCAGTTTTGATTCTATTTTTTTTGCAAAAACTTCTGTTTCACCCTGGTATTCTGACGGGCAAATTATTCCTAGTTTAATTTTCTTATTTTGATATTGTTCTAAAGAATAAGGCATATAAGTTTTGACCATTTGGTCGTAAAGCCTTAATCCTTGGGTGTTTTTTCGATTACTATAAAAATATCTTTGAGGTTTATGTATAATTTCTGATTTGATAATATCATTTTCAAAAGGAAGATATCGTTTAGATATAGACAAGATATTCAATTCAAAAGGAAGTACTATTTTGCTCTTACTTTTCTCTAGCCAGTTGTAAAATTTATTAATTATTTGAAAAGAAGTTGAATTTTGATTCTCTCTAATTTTTGCAGATTCATAATTTTCTGTAGTACCTGTTGATTCTAAAAACCGTTTGATTGACTGTCTATTTGCAAAAATAATATCTTCTTTTCCTTTTAAACCTGTTGTGTCAATTCCATTTTTTTCAAATTCTTGTTTAGTCCAAGTAAATCTGTTTTTTAGTGAACTAGATAAGGTAAAGCCTAATAACAACTTTTCCTCCTTGTAACAAAAGTATGGTGAAAAATGCACGACACGATTAATCTCTAATCCTTTAATTGAGTTTTTAAGTACATCTTTTGAAGATATTATTTCCCAAGTGTTTGAGTATTTGTTTTTAAAAATACGATAGGAACCTGTTTCCTTCAATAAATCAACTATGCCATTTTCAATAATACGTGAGAGTACTTTTGGATTGTCGTCTAAATTGATTTTATAATCAGGCAATTGTTCGAATTCACTAATCAATTCTTCTGCACTCCATACAAGTATTTTGTCATTTTCTCTATAAAAAGTACAGTTTCTATTTGAATCTCTTAAATTTATAAAATCTTCTTTACTTTGATAGTCGGAGTAATTGAGTGCTTTTGTAGAGATTTCTTTAAAGTTAATTTCTACTTGATAAAAGTTTAAAAAAAGTCCACTCATTTATTTTTTAGTTCTAATTGTTAATGTTTTGTCCAACTTGCAGGTAACGGTCTCGGTTATGGACAGTTGCGTGTGTTAGTACAGACTTTTGCAAGTAAACCACAAGCTGAAATTCCGCGAGGATTTTCAGAAGTAGGCGATAATAAGCAATTACTTATAGCCATTGTTGGCAAAAGTTATTTTAGTTGCCATTTCCTTATTCGACGATATTTATTGCTCCGTTATAATTTCCAATAATATTGTCTCCAGACTGTAAATTAATATTATAACTTACAGTATAATTTGCTCCATTCTGGGCAATTGTTATTGTGCCTCCAATAAATTCATCATAATTGTGACCACCATCTTGTATATACAAAGGGGATTGTCCGCTCGATGAAAATTCATATGTTCCAGTATTTATTGTCTCATTCGGTTGTGGTCGTAAATCAAAAAACACTGTATCATTAGTGTTATTCCAAACTTCTGAATGTGAGTTCAGTAAAACATTTGTCAGGGTAAAAGTAGCTTCACCTGCACTTCCTCCATACCAATAAGCATAATTGGTTGAAGTTTCATTGTTATTGATTACATAACTTCCTTCACCAATGTTTACTGAACTGTCATTTTCGTTGGAATTATTATTGTCATCGTCTGAACAATTTAGAGAAAGGGTTAAAATCGTAATTAATAAAAATAATTTTTTCATATTGAACTTTGTTTGTTTTTTTTTGTTAAAAATAGGTGTCTTAATTTTTGCCAACTAGTTATATAATAACTTTTATCACTCAAATCCCACAAATTATGCAGGTAATAGCAAATGTTTTAAATATTCAAAGTCATGTGTCCCAAAGTTAATTCTATTTCTTATAAAATCTATACGTAAAGTTACGTACAGATGCTCTTCGTCAAAAGCCAAGTTAAAACCTTCTATTAAAAATAACTTACGGTAAACCGTAATAGCTAACTAAAACCTTATAAAACACAAAAACCACCAAGCTTTCGCCAAGTGGTTTTAGTTTTTAGAGGTAGAATTAAACAAGCAATTTCTTACAGCTAACCTTACTCATAGTTTTTTTATTTTAATGTTGTTCCATCCGAAAATATTATTTTTTCAGGTGTCCAAACAACTTTTAAATCTTCCATATCTTTACTTTTTAACCTAGTGTCATCATCGATAAATTGATTATAGCCTGTTGTATAAGTTCCTTTAAAAGTCTCTCCTGCTTTTATTTGGTCATCAATTGTCAGATTTATAGATTTAATTTCTGTTTCAAATAAATCTTGTATTGAAATAGAGCCCTTAAAAGCTCGTATATCTTTTTCTGTTTTATTTTCAAAAGCGAAACTATAAGTCAGATATTCTTGGTAATCCTGTTCCCTATAGCCTTTGTCATACATTGCAACCGTAAGCGCCGAACCAAGTCTTTGTCTTTTTTCTTCTTCCTCTAGTTTTGCTTTTTCAGCCAATAATTCTTGTTCCTTTCTATAATCTTTTGCTTCTTTGATTATTTCATTGTAGGTTTTATCTTCTAAATTTTCTCCTTTAAATTTAGAACGCATTATCCAACCAGCCATAATTAAAGCGTCCTCATCAGATAATTTTTTGCTTTCCTTAATTTCTTTAATATCTGTTTCAAAAGTCTCTTCACTATATTTTTTATCTAGAGGTGTTGAGCAAGAAAATGATAAAATTGTTACGAGAACAATTAGTAATGTTTTTTTCATAATGGTTATTTTTAAATTATTGATTATTTAGAATGTTATGCAGATCTATAGATATATTCAAACAACAGCCAAGTTAAAACCTTCTATTCTAATTAACTTACGGTAATCCGTAATGGCCAATTAATAAAAACCAAAACCCTATAAAAAGCAAAACCACTTTGTTTATGCAGTTTGCTTTTAATAGTTTCAATGCTATAGTCTTTGTTAGTGTCTTCTATGAATAGCCTTAGGTGTTTAATTACAGTACGTCTTTTTTTATGGCATTTAAGCTTGCTGTCGGTTCATCCATAAAAATTAGTGGTGGATTGCGATTAACTTATATATCTTTGATCTAATGAATAAAAGCATCGTTATAATAGGAGCAGGGCTTTCTGGATTATATTTAGGGTATCTCCTTAAAAAAGCAGGTTTTACTATTAAAATATTAGAAGCTAATGATCGCATTGGTGGACGGATTTTTACAAAAAAGACCCATGACACCCCTGTAGAATTAGGTGCTACTTGGCTTTGGAAGTATAATAAAGAGTTAATGGCGTTGTGCCAGGAGTTAAAGCTGACTTTATTTGAACAAGCTATGGCTGGAGAGGCTTTGTTTGAAGCCACAACTGCTAGTACAGTACAACGTTTTAAGCTTCCTGCGAATCAGGATATTAGTTATAGAATTGCAGGAGGTACACTAGCGCTATTAGAGCAATTAGCGGCTCATTTTTCTGAAGACGAACTCCTACTGAATGCTACCGTAAAAACCATTAAGGAGCAGGGTAACGCCATTGAAGTTATTACGGAACATTCTACATTTATAGCGGATAGTGTGGTGTCTACAATGCCGCCTCAGCTTTTAGTGAATTCTATTCATTTTCCTGTAGCATTAGATGAAGATCTTGTACACGTGGCTAACCACTGCCATACTTGGATGAAAGATTCTATAAAATTTGCAGTGGTTTATAACACTCCCTTCTGGAAAAAGAAAGGCTTATCTGGCACAGGTTTTAGTCATGTTGGTCCGTTTACAGAAATTTATGATCATTCTGATGTCGCTCATAAAAGGTTTGCTTTAATGGGATTTTTGAATGGTAACTTAGCTGCAGAAACAAAAGCTCAGCGGGAAGTGTTAGTTAAACATCAGCTTTTAAAGTTTTTTGGCGACGACGGCGAAAACTATTTGTCTTACGAAGAGAAGGTTTGGAGTCAAGCGCCACTAACGACTACAGCAACTGATACGTATTTAAATCCGCATGCCAACAATGGGCATCCTATTTTTCAAAACATGTATTTGAATGGTAAATTTATAGTTGCAGGTTCTGAAACGTCCCCAAGTTATGGAGGTTATATGGAAGGAGCTATTTATAGAGGGCATCAAATAGCGCTTCAATTAAAACGTCAGTTTCTATAAACTAAAAAATCTCAAGCTTGTACTTGAGATTTTATGATGTTCTTTACGCTTACTATTTATCAATAGACCCTAAGACACGTTTCATAAAATTATTAACGGCATCTTTTTTAGTGGCTCCATCTTTAATCATTTTATTGACTTCAATGGCACCATACATATTAGAGATTAATTCTCCAATAACGTCGAGCTCTTCATCTTTTAAAGACGGTACTTCGGTTAACGCTTCAAGTGTTTCAATAGTTTCAATGATGTAATCTTCGTCATTGTCTTCAATGAATTGCGTTAGGTGTTTTATTACGGGTAGTTTCATTGCTGATGGTGTTTTGTGTTATTAAGAGGTTTCGACTGCGCTCAACCTGACATACATGTTTGGACTGTGTTCAATCTGTTCTAGATAGAGGTTTCGACTTACGATGTAAGCTATCTTCGCTCAACATGTATTTTGATCTTGCTAATGCTCAACCGGACAAATAGGTTTCGACTGTGTTTAACCTGATATAGAGGTTTCGACTGCGCTCAACCTGACATACATCTTTCGACTTTGTTCAATCTGTTATAGAGGTTTCGACTGCGCTCAACCAGACAACCTTGGTTTGATTGTGCTCAACCTAAAAATTGTGTGTTACACAGCGTCGTCAACTAGCTCTTTTAAAACATCGAACTTATTCGTTTGCACTTGACTTTTAAATTCACCGTTTTTGAATGTTGCAAAGGTTGGTAAATTATCTACCGTTGCTAATTTTCTACTTTCAGGAAATTTTTCAGCATCAGCGATCACAAAGGTTGCTCCTTCGTGCTCTGTTGCTAATTTCTTAAACTTAGGTTTCATTATTCTACAATTTCCACACCACGTCGCTGAATATTGTACGATTACTGTATCGTTACTATTGATAATCTCTTGAAGATTATCTTGTTCTAATTCTTGTATCATAATTTTGATTTTTTAATAAACCTGACAGGTTTCTAAAACCTGTCAGGTTTAATTGAGATTGCGAAGCTTTGCTCGCAATGACAGTAAGTTTTTAATGAGATGCTAAATAAGCAGCAGTCCCTTTTGCGTTGGCTTGCATTGCTTCTTTACCTTCTTCCCAGTTTGCAGGACAAACTTCACCTTTTTCTTGTACGTGCGTTAAGGCATCGATAATTCTCAAGTATTCGTTAACGTTTCTACCTAATGGCATGTTGTTAACGCTTTCATGTTGGATTGTTCCCTCTTCGTCAATGATGTACGTAGCTCTGTATGTTACGTTATCACCTTCAACAGTTACTAAACCAGTTTCTTCATCAAATTGTTCGTTGAAAATATCTAAGATCCCTAATGCTGACGCTAGGTTACGGTTAGAATCTGCTAATATTGGGTAAGTTACTCCTTCAATTCCACCATTATCTTTAGATGTGCTTAACCAAGCAAAGTGTACTTCAGCTGTGTCACAAGACGCACCAATTACAAGGGTGTTTCTTTTTTCGAATTCACCTAAAGCGGCTTGAAATGCGTGTAATTCTGTTGGACAAACAAAAGTGAAATCTTTTGGGTACCAGAATAATACTACTTTTTTATTGTTATTACGTGCTTCTTCTAGAACGTTCACCTTAAAAGTGTCGCCCATATCATTCATTGCGTTTACGTCTAAATCTGGAAATTTTCTTCCTACTAATGCCATGTTTTTATAGTTTTAAATTGATTATTAATTTTATGAATTCATTTAAGTTTTTTTTGTTGAAGCGAAACAGGATTATTTTTTACTCAATTGAAGTCTTTTTTGAACTGCATAGTATCGCTACGAAGTAATAAAAAGACAAAGAGTGAGTGAAAAAGAACATGTTGTAGCCAATTGAAAAAAGCTTAAATCAATTCTGGACAAAGATACTTTTCATTAGTGAATTAATACGTTAAGCAAATTTTAATTTTTTATAAAGCAATAGATTTTGGCTATACTTAATTTTATTTTGAATAAATAAAAACTATTTAGCTTTTAGCATCTTAATTTTGAGATTTAAGGCTGCAAATAATAAGGTTGTAAATGGACTTAACCAGTTAAAAATAGCATAGCCAATATATTCGCCTACACCGACACCTAAAACACCACTTTGGTAAGCACCACAGGTATTCCAAGGAATTAGAACAGAGGTTACGGTACCAGAATCTTCGAGTGTACGACTTAAGTTTTCTGGTGCTAAGCCTTTATCCTCATAGGCTTGCTTAAACATTTTTCCTGGAATAACAATCGCTAAATACTGGTCTGATGCAATAAGGTTTAAGCCTAAACAACTTAAAACGGTACTAGCAAATAATCCGAATATAGACGTAGCGATGGTTAGTAAGGCTTTTGTGATTCGGGCAAGTGCTCCGATGCCATCCATGATACCACCAAAAATCATGGCACATATAATTAAGTAGATGGTCCAAAGCATGCCATTCATTCCACCAGATGAGAACAAATCGTTTAATTTAGGATTATCTGTAATGATAGCTGTATCGGTAAGAATTGAATTAGTAATAGCCGTAAATTTAGATTCAGATAGCCCTTCTAAAATAGTACCTTGAAACACGAATGCAAAGATGATTGCTAAGACAATTCCGGACGCTAATGCTATTAAAGGTTTTGTCTTTAGTAAGATTAAGGTCACTACACCAACAGGCACTAAAAATAACCATGGTGAGATATTAAAGGTTTGATCTATAGACGCGAGGAGGTTACTGATATCCGCACTTCCGGTTGTGTCTATATTGAAACTAATAATTCCGAAAACTATTAAGGTGATAATAATTGTAGGTACGGTTGTAATGGCCATGTATTTAATGTGCGTAAACAAATCCGTGCCAGCCATAGCAGGCGCTAAGTTGGTGGTATCACTTAAGGGCGACATTTTATCTCCAAAATACGCTCCGGATATCACGGCTCCGGCAATCATCCCCGGATTAATACCTAATGCGGTTCCGATACCAACTAAAGCAATACCAACCGTTGCAGAGGTGGTCCAAGAACTCCCTGTTGCAATAGAGATAACAGCGGCAATAATAACGGAGGCAGGTAAGAATATTTCTGGACTTAAAACTTGTAAACCATAATAGACCATAGCAGGGATGACACCACTAACGAGCCATGTACCCGCTAAGGCTCCGACTAAGAATAAAATCATGATCGGCACAAACACACTTCTCAGGTTTTCCCAAACCTCTTTTAGCATAACACTGAGGCTCACTTTATTAAAAAAGCCAACAACGGCAGCCACCGCGCCACCTAATACTAAAATAATTTGATTGGTATACGCGCCAAGCCATTCTTGGTCTTCAACGAAAAAGATGTTATAGGCTAACATGGCCATTAGAATTACAACAGGTATAAGTGCTTCAAAAAAACTAAGTTCTTTATTGTCAATAATTACTTGTTCTTCTGTTTTAATCTCACTTAGGTTGTCGTTTTCTTGCATTTTCGTTCAGTTTAGTGTCGTAATGTTACGATTTTGTTAAGCCATTTGCAAATGGAATACTAATGATAGAATAGGATGCAAAAAAAAGGTTAGACGCTTACTGTTATATAAGAATCTAACCTTTAAATAAATAGGTGTCATTTTTAAGCTAAAGAATATGTAATTCTTTCATGCAGGCTTTCATCATGTCGTAGGTGCGTTCAATATCGGCATCTAATCCGATAGAGAAGCGAATTAAACCATCGCTTAGTCCCATAGCTTCTTGTTCATCTTCAGGGATTTCAGAAGAGGTAGAGCTACCTGGAGCACTGAATAAAGTTTTGTAGAATCCTAAGCTCACTGCTAAATAGCCTAAGTTGCGTTCTTGCATTAATTCCATCAACGCATTGGCGTTATCTAAAGACCCCACATCAATAGTCATCATGCCTCCAAAACCGTATTTTTCATTCATCATAGATTTGAATAACTCATGCGATGGGTGAGAGGCTAAACCTGGATATACTGTTTTTAAACCGTCTTTTTCAAAGCGTTCTGCTAAATACGTAGCATTATGGCTGTGTTGCATCATTCTAATATGCAAGGTTCTTAGGTTTTTTAATACCGAAGCCGAACGCAGACTATCCATTGTAGAGCCTAATAACATAGCCGCTCCGCTGTTAACGTTTCGCAAATCGTTAATTAATTCTTGTGTGCCACAAACAACTCCACCAACTGTGTCTGAAGATCCATTGATGAATTTGGTTAAACTATGCACTACAATATCGGCACCCAAGTTAATTGGAGAGATTGATAAAGGTGAAAAGGTATTATCTACAATCAGTTTTAGATTGTGTTTTTTAGCGATGGCAGCCAAACCTTTAATATCTGCTACTTCTAATAGTGGATTACTAACCGACTCGCAATACAACACTTTAGTTTTTGGTGTAATTGCGGCTTCAACGAGGTCTAACTTCGTGATGTCTACAAAGGTTGTGGTAATGCCTAAACGTGGTGTAAAGTTCTTTAAAAAGGCATAGGTGCCTCCATAAATGGTTCTGCTGCTAACCGCATGGTCGCCAGCATCGCAAAGTTGCAGTAAAACAGGAGTAATGGCTCCCATACCCGAAGCTGTAACGGTTGCGGTTTCGGTGCCTTCCATGGCCGCTAAAGCTTCACCCAAGTATAAGTTAGATGGAGTGGAATGGCGTGAGTATAAATAACAACCATCTGCATTCCCTTCAAAGGTATCGAACATGGTTTTTGCCGATAAAAAGGTATAGGTTGATGAATCTGAAATGGATGGGTTAACACCACCGAATTCCCCGAAGTATTGTAGGTCTTGTATATTGTTTGCCGGTTTAAAAGTCATGTGTTTAGTTTTATTGTTTTTTAATGGTCACATGCAGTTCGCTATTTACCATCTCCTTTAAGGCGATAAGATTTCGAATATGCTCGTGTCATAGTTGTTTGATTTATGAATTAGTTAATTCAAACTTCGTTATTATTAGATGATTAATCAATAGTAGGGACGATATATAGATGAATAATCTGTAATTATTAATTTTAGTAGTTTTATTATAATTAAATTTGAATTTTGTGTAATTATTTCCGAAAAAACAACACGTATGATTTTTGATGCCACTGACAGAAAATTACTTCAATTACTTCAAACCGATAGTAAGCAAACCAATAAAGCCTTATCGCACCAATTAAATTTATCGGTGACTGCGGTTTATGAGCGTATAAGAAAACTCGAAAAGAGCGGCATTATAAAACAGTACGTGGCTTTGGTGGATAAAAGTAAAGTTGAAAAGGATTTTGTAGCCTTTTGTCATGTGAAATTAGTGCAACACTCACAAGACTATGTCGTTAAGTTTGAACGTGAAGTAAAGAAACTCAATGAAGTTTTAGAGTGTTACCATTTGAGCGGAGATTATGATTATTTGCTTAAAGTTTTGGTGAAAGATATGAAAGCCTTTAGAGAATTTATGGTCGAGAAACTTACTAAAATCGATCATATTGGTAGTACGCACAGTATGTTTATGATTAACGAAGTAAAGCATACCACTGCGATTACGCTTTAAGATTATAGTGCTTTGTTATAATTAGAATGTATTGATTATAAGTGTTTTGTATTTTGTTTTGTTAATTGAGTTTCAATTCTAAACGTACTCATAATCTGTTAGTTATAGTGTTTGAGGTCTATTTTATTAAAGGCTAGGCTATTGTGATTCGATAAATTTTCTAATTTTACACTATGAGATATACTGAAATTAAGGATTTGTATAAGTTTATATTCAAATCCTACGATAAGCCATTTCTAAAAGAGCATATCGCAAAGATTATAGAGCTCGACGATTATTTACCGTATAGTTCTACTTTTTTTTGTGTTACCAATACTCAAGATTTAACCTTTGAATACATAAGTAAAAACTTTACAGCCTGCTTAGGTCTCGATGCGGGTGAGCTAAAAGCGTTGGGTATGCGCTATTTTTGGAGCCGAATTCATCCCGAGGATATTGATGCTTGGTTAAGCGCTCTCAATAGTTTAATGGAGTTTACACTTTCTGAAATTCCAGAAGACAAACGAAAAGACGCCAATTACACTTGGAATTTTAGACTTAAAAATAGTGATGATGTTTATGTTAATATTATTCAGAACACCACTCCTTTAGTATTTGATTCTGACGGAAAACCGATTATTGGTTTAGCACATTACACGGTTTTAGATGCTAATGTTAAAATGGAAATTACGGCGTCTGCAAAATTATTAAATTCACATAACGAATATGAAACCTTGTTTTTTAATAACTTCTCTCAAAAATTATTAAATGACAGTATAAGTAACCGAGAGCGCGATGTGATTCGATTACTTGTGTTAAATCAATCTAGTAAACAAATTTCAAAGAAGTTAAATATTAGTTCTCATACAGTAGATACACACCGTAGAAATATTTTGAAGAAGCTTAATATTTCATCGACAGGAGAATTGATTGGTATGTTGAAAATGAATCAACATTGGTTATAAAAAGCATAAATACTCAAATTGAGTATTGCGAAATGAGATACTAAAGTGCAACTTTGAAGTACTATTAAAAATTAGGGTAAAATAGGTCCATTCTTAAGATTATTGTCATTAATCGAGAGTTTGGACTATTTTTTTTCTTCAACCTTTAGATTCGCTATTGTAAAGCGATTGGCGTATTTCTAGTTTTAAATTATATTAGAAGCAACCTTTCTTAATATTTTTACGTCTTTATAGATATAAGCTATAATTTAATCAGCAATCATATTTTAAATCGCATTAACAAAACATGAGGAAAACACTACTATTCACACTGTGTATTACATTACTATTGGCGTCCTGTGCCAGCGTTGAAAAACACAACCTGCAAGTCACTAAATTACATCCTGTTGAAGATCTTCATGAGGATATAGACAAGGTATATGACCAATTGCAACGTCATCATCCGCATTTGTATCAGTTTACATCTAAAACCGTGCTCGATTTTAAGTTCGATAGCTTAAAGAATGCCATAGATGAGCCTATGGATAGTCGTACGTTTTATAAGCAACTCGCTGCGGTTACCAAATATATTGGTCAAGGACACATGTCCTTGTCACCTCCAAGTGAACGGTTGAATAGAAAAGAAAGAAAAGCCTTAAATAAAACCAAGTTTGAACTTAATAATTTAGATTTTGAATATTTAGATGATAAACTTTTTATAGTCCATGCGAGAGGAGCTGATACTGTTTTAATTAATGCAGAAGTTTTAAAAGTTGAAGATGAAACCCCTCAGGATTTAATCAAAAACTACACTAAAACAATAGCATCAGATGGTTATAATACCACGTTTCATAATAGAGTCGCTGGCACACGTTTTATGAGTTATTATGCTAATGATAAAGGTCGTTTTGATAGTATCAGTTTAACCTTAAAGCATTCAGATTCCACTTTTGTAAAACAGTATAAACGCATTTTAAAAGTTGACACCACCAGTATAAAAAATGATTCTATAAAAAAAGATTCCCTTAAAGTTGTTGAGGTTAAAAAAGTAAAACTCACCAAAGCAGAGCGAAAGGCGAATAAACTAAAGTATAAAGCCCAAAGAAAATATAATCGTAGCCATGGTTATATCGCTTCGCGAAATGAATATACCCGAAACTTGAACTTTGTAGGTAAAGACAGTTCCGTCGCTTTATTAAAAATAAGAGGATTCTCTAATGGCAACTATAAAGACTTTTACGAAGAGAGTTTTAAAACCTTAGATTCGCTTCAAACGGAAGTGCTAGTTATTGATTTACGAAACAACTTTGGTGGACGCTTAAGTGAAATTACCGATTTGTATTCATATCTCACGGATGAAAATTATACCATGATTAACCGAAGTGAAGTTAATACTCGCTTTCCGCTTTTAAAGAGTGTAATGAGTAACACCACTCCAAACACCGTTAAAGCTTTTGCAGGTCTTATGTCTCCCGTTCTTTTTACCATAGACCTTTTTAAAACACAGAAAAAAGGGGATACCTTATATTACAAATTTAAATCCGCTAAAGAGCAAGAGCCAAAACCTTTAAATTTTAAAGGCAAAATTTATGTCTTAATTAATGGTAACTCGTTCTCGGCATCATCCATATTATCTACAAAATTGCAAGGCACTAATCGTGCTACTTTTGTAGGCGAAGAAACCGGTGGTGCGTATAATGGAACCGTAGCCGGATTCTATAAAGTGTACGAAATGCCTAATACCAAAGTACGTGCACGAATAGGACTTGCGCATATTGATGCCCCTAATAAAACGGCACCAGATGGTTATGGTGTAAAACCAGATGTAGAGTTATTACCAAGTTATAAGGATCGCTTACAATCTGTTGATCCGGAGTTAGAATGGATTTTAGAAGATATAGCGCAAAAGCCATAAATTGTTGATGTCAATAATGGGTTTTAAAATTCGTAAATAAGTAATCAAAATTGTACTTTTGTAGCTTATTTGTTTAATTGCATGCGATTATTAGTCGGTTTAATATTTTTGGTTAGTCTAGGTCTCAATGCTCAGGAGAACCCAATGGGATTAAAGATTGGTGGTCTTTCATCAACAATTTCGGGAGATGGTACTGACGATGTTTCGAGTGCAACAAATTTTCAGGTAGGATTTTTTACAGAAGTACAGGTTTCTTCTTGGTTGTCTATTCAACCGGAATTATTGTTTTCTGTTTATGGATTTAAGGATGATTATGAAGATGGTGCAAAAATAAGATTGAGTTATGTGGTTTTACCTATTATTGCGCGCATCCACTTGTCTGAAAACTTTAGTTTTGATGTAGGACCACAAGCCGGAATATTATTATCAGCAGATGGTTTATTTCTACAAAACGGAGATTTAGATACTGCTTTTAATAGTCAGGATTTTGGATTAAATTTGGGATTTGGAATAAACTTATCAGAAATAGTCGGAGTTTCATTTAGGTATTATATAGGACTATCTAATGTGATTTCTGATGAAGACTTTAATACTAAAAATAGAGCATTACAATTAGCATTACAATTTAAATTAAATTAATAAAAGATATGAAATCATACGATGTAGCAATAATTGGTTCTGGACCTGGAGGTTATGTAGCGGCAATCCGTTGCGCACAATTAGGCATGAAAACAGCTATTATTGAAAAATATTCAACGCTTGGTGGTACGTGCTTAAACGTAGGTTGTATTCCAAGTAAAGCCTTATTAAGTTCTTCGCATCATTACGAAGAAGCCACTAAACATTTTGAAGATCACGGTATTGAAATCCCTGGAGACATCAAAGTGAATCTAGAAAAGATGATTGGTCGTAAACAAGCTGTTGTAGACCAAACTACAGGTGGTATTGATTTCTTAATGAAGAAAAATAATATCGATGTTTTTGAAGGCCTTGGGTCTTTTAAAGATGCCACTCATATTACAATAGAAGGTAAAGATGCACAAGAGATTGAAGCAAAGAAAATTATTATTGCTACAGGTTCTAAGCCTTCAACATTACCGTTTATTACTTTAGATAAAGAACGTATTATTACATCTACCGAAGCTTTAAAATTGAAAGAGATTCCAAAACACCTCATTATCATTGGTGGTGGAGTTATTGGTTTAGAGTTAGGACAAGTGTATCGTCGTTTAGGTGCTGAGGTTACTGTCATCGAATATATGGACAGAATCTTACCAACGATGGATGCCGGTTTGTCTAAAGAATTGAATAAAGTCTTTAAGAAAGCCAAATGTAAAATGATGTTGTCTCATAAAGTACAGTCTGTTGAGCGCCATGGAGATGAAGTGATCGTTAAAGCAGAAAATAAGAAAGGCGAAGTTGTAGAATTTAAAGGAGATTATTGTTTAGTTTCTGTAGGTCGTAAGCCATATACGGCTGGCTTAAATGCTGAAGCTGCAGGTGTAAAATTAAATGATAGAGGACAGGTTGAAGTAAACGAACATTTACAAACGTCTGCATCTAATATCTACGCGATTGGAGATGTTATAAAAGGAGCGATGTTAGCGCACAAGGCGGAAGAAGAAGGCACTTTTGTTGCTGAAACTATTGCAGGACAAAAACCACATATTGATTATAACTTAATTCCAGGAGTTGTTTACACATGGCCAGAAGTGGCTGCTGTTGGTAAAACAGAAGAAGAATTAAAAGAAGCTAATGTTGAGTATAAAGTTGGTCAGTTTCCATTTAGAGCATTAGGTCGTGCTAGAGCAAGTGGAGATCTTGATGGCTTTGTAAAAATCTTAGCAGATAAAACCACAGATGAGGTTTTAGGAGTTCATATGATTGGTGCACGTTGTGCCGATTTAATTGCAGAAGCCGTAGTTGCTATGGAATTTAGAGCGTCTGCTGAAGATATTTCACGCATGTCTCATGCACACCCAACATTTGCAGAAGCCGTAAAAGAAGCCGCTTTAGCAGCAACAGAAGATAGAGCATTACACGTTTAGACTATAAAATATGATAATAGAACCAAGAACTAGAGGGTTTATATGTTTAACATCACACCCAGTTGGCTGTGAGCAAAATGTATTAAGTCAGATAGATTATATTAAATCAAACCCAACAACTAATGGCCCAAAAAAGGTCTTAGTTATTGGAGCATCAACAGGCTTTGGCTTAGCATCTAGAATTACTAGTGCTTACGGCTCTAACGCCTCAACAATTGGTGTGTTTTTTGAAAAGCCACCTACAGAAGGGCGTCCGGCGTCACCAGGTTGGTACAACAGTGCCGCTTTTGAAACGCAAGCGCATAAAGATGGTTTGTATGCTAAGAGTATCAATGGAGATGCATTTTCAAATGAAATTAAAGCACAAACTTTAAAATTAATTCAAGACGACTTAGGGAAGATTGATATGGTTATTTACAGTTTGGCTTCACCAGTAAGAACGCATCCAGATACAGGAGAGCGTTTTAAATCTGTTTTGAAACCGATTGGTGAAACATTTACAAATAACACCGTAGATTTTCATACAGGAGTCGTAAAAGAAATTTCAATAGAGCCTTGTTCAGGTGATGATATTGAAAATACGATTGCCGTAATGGGAGGTGAAGATTGGCAAATGTGGATTGACCTCTTAAAATCTGCTGATGTATTATCTGAGGATTTTAAAACTGTTGCGTATTCTTATATTGGCCCTTCATTAACAGAAGCGGTTTATAGAAAAGGAACCATTGGTCGTGCAAAAGATCATTTAGAAGCGACTGCTTTTGAAATTACGGATTCTTTAAAAGATATCAACGGAAAAGGCTATGTTTCTGTAAATAAGGCTTTAGTAACACAGGCGAGTTCTGCAATTCCGGTAATTCCGTTATACATTTCATTGTTGTATAAAGTGATGAAAGAAGAGGGGATTCATGAAGGTTGTATAGAGCAAATTGAACGTTTATTTAATGAGCGTTTATATGCTGAAGATTTACAATTAGATGCGCAAGGAAGAATTCGTGTTGACGATTGGGAAATGCGTGATGATATTCAAGCAAAAGTATTAGAGCTTTGGAAAGAAGCCACCACAGAGACTTTACCTGAAATTGGAGATTTAGAAGGTTATAGAACAGATTTCTTTAATCTTTTTGGTTTCAATGTTGAAGGTGTTGATTATGATAAGGATGTTAATGAAATGGTTGCTATTCCTGGGTTACAAGAGTAGTACACTTTCACTTTAAATAATTTTAAAAGCGAATTTCTGATAAGGATTTTCGCTTTTTTTGATGCTAATTATCACTAATCTATTTGTAATAATAGTTTAACGGCTTAGTGGCTTTACGCGAAATATTATAACACAGAGTTTCACAAAGAAGACACGAAGATTCACGGAGAGATTATACTAAGTTTCAACTTTTCAATAACTAGTTGACACTAATCTATAGCTTTATTAAAGATTCTTACAAATTTTTGAGGGTTTATTTCTTTGCGACTTTGCGCGAAATATAATAACACAGAGTTTCACAAAGAAGACACGAAGATTCACGGAGAGATTATACTAAGTTTCAACTTTTCAATAACTAGTTGACACTAATCTATAGCTTTATTAAAGATTCTTACAAATTTTTGAGAGTTTATTTCTTTGCGACTTTGCGCGAAATATAATAACACAGAGTTTCACAAAGAAGGCACGAAGATTCACGGAGAAATTATACTAAGCTTCCACTTTTTCAGTCACTATTTAACACTAATCTATAACTTCATTAAAGATTCTTATAGGTTTTCGAGGAGTTATTTCTTTGCGTCTTAGTGGCTTTACGCGAAATATTATAACACAGAGTTTCACAAAGAAGACACGAAGATTCACGGAGAGATTATACTAAGCTTCTATTTTTTCTATAACTATTTAATACTAATCTATAGTTTTATTAAAGATCCTTACAGATTTTTGAGGAGTTGTTTCTTAGCGTCTTTGCGCGAAATATTATGACTCGGAGTTCCACAAAGGAGGCACGAAGATTCACGGAGAAATTATACTAAGCTTCCACTTTTTTAGTCACTATTTAACACTAATCTATAGCTTTATTAAAGATTCTTACAGGTTTTCGAGGAGTTATTTCTTTGCGGCTTAGTGGCTTTGCGCGAAATATTATAACACAGAGTTTCACAAAGAAGACACGAAGATTCACGGAGAAATTATACTAAATGATGAAATTTATAAATCTTTTTTAAACTTTAAAGTAAGTTGAATTTAATACTATATATTTTACTTCACACTTCACACTTCACACTTCACACTTTTTACTAAAAACTGAGACTGCGACTGATCACTAATCTTCAAAGTTCCTGTATCAAGTCAGAAATGCGCATGCGGTTACTATAATCATGTTCATTAATATCTCGTACAAAACAATAGGCGCTGATATCGCCAGTTTTTACTTTTTCGGCTAAGACTTCAACTTTAAAAGGTCCAAATTCTTCTGATTTCTCGATGTAGTAGAATTCGTGATCATAAATTATGGTGCTAACTTTCTTTTGATATTTATCTTTTAAGAAGGCTTGGATATCTTCGACTGAATTTATATCATCATCATAGTTGGTCGCGTTAATGTACATAGCAAATTCTTCTTTGCTCTGGTTGTTTAGCACCAAGATGTCATCATCTTTAAAAAACGCTTTGACAGTAATCATTCCATCTTCGGTTTCAATAGAAAAGATATTGTGAATACTAATGTTCCATGATGTTTTTATCACATGATCTTTCCTGGAAATTTCCAGAATATTATCTGCTTTAAATGTATAAATTGATTTCTTTTTAGAAATGCCATTTATTAAAACCCATTGTTTATTTATAAAATGAGAATCGTGATGAACCTCATAATTAAATGGTTTTAAATTAGGAATAGTATTATGTAGGTAATCATTCATTTAATGAGGTTTCAATACAAAGGCAGTTGCTTTGTAACGTTGCGATTTGGGCGTTTATTTCTTAAAGTTAAAAATTTTCTAGATGTTTTAAAACTTCTTTCTTATAACTTCGACTAATGGAAAGCGCTTTCCGATTAACAGTAACATGGTCATTTGTAAATGACTGTATGTGTTCTAACGCCACAATATAAGACCTGTGAATCCTTAAAAAACGTGTTTTTGGTAATTTCGCTTCAATGGCGGTAATCGTTTCTCTGGTGACTATAACACTGTCTGAAAGATAAATTTTAATATAATCGCTATAACTTTCAATATAGAGAAGATCGTCAAAGTTTATTTTTTGCATTCTTCGGTCCGAGCGTACAAATATAAAATCATTGTTATCTAACGTGTTCGTAGTTGTTTCTTTAGAACTCGAAAAGACTTCAAAATACCGGTTTACAGATTGTAGTAAACGTGGAAAAGCAATAGGTTTTAGCAGGTAATCGACAGCTTGTAGATCAAAACCTTCCACAGCATAATCTCTATAGGCTGTGGTAAAAATAATCTTAATGTCTTTGTTTATGGACTTTGCAAAAGCGATTCCTGATATCTCTGGCATGTTAATATCTAAAAAGACTAAGTCCACTGTATTATTACTCATAAAGTTAAAAGCTTCGATGGCATTTTTGCATTGTGCAGCAACCTCAATAGTATCAATCTTAGATAAATGAGAAGCAATGATGTCTCTCGCTATAGATTCATCGTCAACGATAATACAAGAGATGGTTTTAGGCATTGATTAATGATAGTTTTAGTTGTACTTCGAAAAAATGGTTATTCTCTATAATATTTATATCATACTGATTTTTATAGAGTAGTTCTAGTCGCTTCTTTATGTTGTCTAATCCAATACCAGATTGAATTGCATCTGTTTTAGAATGCGAATTTTTAATACTAAAATGGATACTATTGTTTTTACATTTAAAAGCAATGTCAATAGTCAGTTTACCATTTTTAATCTTGCCATGCTTAAAGCTATTCTCTACAAATGGTAAAAATAACATTGGGGCAATTTCCATATTTTCAGAGCAACTATCATCACTTAAATTAATTTCTAGAGTATCATTAAAACGCAGTTGTTCTAAACTTATATAATCTTTAATATGGTTAATCTCATCCGTTAAAGGCACAAAAGGTTTATCAACTTGGTATAGCAAATAGTCTAAAAGATTAGATAGTTTTAGAATCATTTCGGGGGTTTCATCTGCTTTCTTCAAAGCAAATCCATACATGGTGTTTAGCGTGTTGAATAAAAAGTGCGGATGTATCTGCATTTTTAAATACTTCAGTTCTTGCTCTTTTAGTTTTAGTTGTGTTTCTAGGATTTTGGTTTCTAAAGTCTTGGTTTTTTTAGAAGCGATATTATTTAGTTTCATTAGCTTAAATGCGCTTACAATAAAGGTAACGAGATAGATGCTTGTCATTACAAAAAGGATGTTTCCTGTAATGGGATTCATATGGGAATATTCAAAGTTTGAAAGATAAATCAAACTAAAAAAGATAGACACCATTACTAAATAGGCCGAAATAATAAGCGTGTATATACTATAAAGTATAAAATGGAAATAGCGCTTTGTAATGAGGTAATTTGGTATTAACGCATAAATACAAACATAGGTTAGTGAAATCGTTATGGGCATCAAAAAGAGTGAATACACTAAGGTATCATCAAAGTTATTGCTGCCAATACCAAAAAAGTACGTGAAGAATAGGAGTACAGCACACCAAAATATAACATGGAGCAATCCTTGACCAATTTTTTTAAATATGAATTCTTTTTTTAGCATGTACTATAATTAGCATTACAATAATACCATATTTTTCAGCTGAATAATACCTTTGTAGACGAATGACGGAATTAGCAACGGATTTAGCATTTAGTTTAAAAGGGCATTAAACTGGTGATTCGTCGCATTTTAAAATTATTACAGCATTTAAGATTTAAGTTTGAACCATGTTTAATTAAAATCATCAATTATGAACGAACACTTAGTTTTGAAATTATTAGTACTACCTAATCCATTGGCAGACCGGTTTAATGAAGGAGGGCCATTATTTATGTCACTTATTTTAATCTGTTTATTGCTTTCTGTTTTTCTTTTAATAAAAGGTTTTATCAACCTTAAAAAGAATAAAGTGATAGCTGAGAAAATGCTGAAACTAACTATAGATTCTAGCTTATTAGGTTTAGTGTTAGGTTTTTTAGGATCTGTTATTGGATTAATTACCGCTTTCGATTCTGTTGAGGCCATGGGAAGTCCTGAGCCTTCAATTTTTGCTGGCGGATTAAAAATATCCTTATTAACAGCAACTTTTGGCTTGTTTACATTTGTTTTAGCACGTGTAGGAATATTAATATTACGATGGTGTCTAAATGCAGAAAAGAACGCATAATAAACATAAATGATAATATTACAAGCGAACTTTATAAGGTTCGCTTTTTTATTTTCTCGTGTTTTATTTCTGTAATTTTGTAAAAACAGATTATGGAAGAACTAACGCTCACAACACCAGCACTTTTGTTCTCGGCAATATCGTTAATTATGTTAGCGTATACCAACCGATTTTTAGCTTATGCTGCTATCATTCGAAATCTTAGTGATAAGTATTTAAAGCATCAAGACGCTTCCGTTCTCAGGCAAATTAAGAATTTAAAATTAAGAATAAAGTTGACTAGATATATGCAGATAGCAGGTATTACTAGTTTATTGTTTTGCGTTTTAACGATGTTTTTAATTTATATAAATTATCCTATTGTAGCAGTTTGGGCATTTGGTTTAGGATTAGTACTTCTTATTTTATCCTTATTGTTTTTAATATGGGAAATTCAAATATCAGCAAAATCTTTACAGCATCATTTAGGTGATATTGAAAATCATTTTAAAAAGTAATTTTTTAAATTTTTTTTGTGACCTCTTTAAATATTGTGTGTCTTAATATTAATAACCAATTTAATACCGACTAAAAAATCCCTTGACCAAAGACGCTATTCATAGTCTAACCGATGAAGCGCTCGTAGAAGCTATCGTGAAAACCAACGACACTTTGTTGTTCGAGGTGCTGTACGATAGATTTGCGAACATGGTTTATAATAAATGTTACGGATTTGCAAATGGAGTTGATGAAGCCAAGGATTTAACTCAAGATGTTTTTCTAAGGGTTTATGTAAAATTAGGAAGTTTTAAAGGGAAGTCTAAATTTTCAACATGGTTGTATGCTTTCACGTATAATCATTGTGTTAATTATGTTACTCGAAATACAGCTAAAAAGTTTGAGAAAAAGTCTATTAGCACAGAGTATCTTGACATTGAGAATATAGGTGAAGATATAGATTCTACGCTTGAGTTTGAAAGCATGAGAGTAGAGCAGTTGAAGCACGTTATGGAACTCATCTCACCAGATGATAAGATGATGTTATTATTAAAGTATCAAGATAATTTATCAATTAAAGAATTGGCCGACGTTTTAGATATAGGAGAAAGCGCGGTTAAAATGCGATTAAAAAGAGCGAAAGATAAACTTGTACATAAGTACACAAATTATACGAAAGATGGAGAATCCATTTAAGCAATTAGATAAGCCTTTACAGGAAGTTCCGCTGGAACTGAAAGAGAAAGTTATGCATGATATTGCCATAGCAAAACTCTTTTTGGAATTGGCAGAATTGTTTTCGTATAATATTGGTCATATTATAGACAGTGTAACAAGTAGACGGAAAAAAGATAATAAGTAAAAAATAGTAGTAACAGTATTAGTATGGAAAAAGTAACAGAATTTAAGGATATTGCTATGCAATCGTTAACTACAATGTGGTTAGAGATTACTAAAATATTTCCTAATATAGTTGGGGCATTAATTGTATTAATTATCGGTTGGATTGTAACCAAGCTTATTATTAAGCTTATTAAGAAAGTTTTAAAATTAGCAAAGGCAAATAAATTAGATGATAAATTAAACGAGATTGAGATTATAGAAGGTAAAAAACTCAATTTTGATACTGTTAAAATTGTTTCTGGTTCTGTAAAATGGATGATGTATATTATCTTATTAATAACGGCATCAGACATTATGGGATTAGATATTATTTCTAATCAAATTAGTGCGTTGTTATCTTATATACCACAATTGTTTGCGGCGTTAATTATATTTATTATTGGTTTAATTTTTGCCAATTTCGTTAAGAATAGTTTGAAAAAATTATTCGAATCAATGGATTTATCTGGTGGTAAAATGATTAGCCAAGTGGTGTTTTTCTTATTACTGACATTTATATCTATTACAGCATTAAATCAAGCTGGTATTAATACAGAAATAATTACCAATAATATTAATATGATAATCGCAGGCTTCTTATTGGCCTTTTCCATAGCTTTTGGTTTGGGTGCGAGAGAAGTTGTCGCTAAATTATTGAATACATTTTATGCACGTAAGACTTTTGAAGTTGGTCAGAAAATAATATTCAATGATAAGGTTTATGAAATAGAGGCTGTAAAAAGTATCGCTGTTATATTAAAAAATTCAGAAGGAAAACTGATTGTTCCTATTAAAGATATAGTAGAAAATCAAGTACAAATGCAGGATTAACTATAAGGTTAGGGTTATAGATTTTATGTTTACATAAAATAGGATCCTGCATGTGCTTGAGATTTTAAAGCCCTATTTATTAATTTAAATAGGGTTTTCTATTTAATGAATAACTAATTTACAAATTTTTTAATGTAAAATTAAGGGGGAGTTAATTAATAATCAAGATCTGTATCATATATGAAATATGTAGAGAAAACTATTTTCAGATAATAGAAGTTAGATGTAATACAGCTGTTTTTTCAAAATTATAAAACGAAAGAGTGTTTGTATTAGTGTCGATTAGCACGAATAAAATCAGAAATTAAATAAGTAATCAACTTACCAATTTTGGTATCTTCATTGTTCGTTGGTGCAGCTTCACAAATATGTAGATACGCTGCGTTTTTATGTTTACCTAAATGATTTACAAATTGTCTTGCTTGTTGTATACTAAAACCACTTGGCGTCATAGCGCTACTCGGTATATTTTCAATAGCATCGCAATCAATTTCAATTCCAAAGGTCGTGTTCGATACATGGTCTAAAGCAGTGTCCATTTCAGAAATAAAATCGAGTTCATTTCTTACCTCTAGAGCCTCATACGTATTGTATTCTATAAATTTTACTTTTCTCATCGTTTTTAATAAGGTATCAGAAGTGTAGTTTTCGTGTAAGCCAAAAATAAAATAGTTTTTTAAAAACCCTTCCGCAAAGGCATAACTAAATCCGTTACCACTATGTCTGCCTTCTTCAGCTCTAAAATCAGAATGGGCATCAAAATTCACAACATTTATTTTTCCGTTGTTCGCTAAAGCACAACCTTTAATATTACCATAGGCATTATTGTGGCCTCCTCCTATAATAATGGGAGTTTTACCAGCTTTAATAATAGAGGATACAACATATGCAACATCTTTATCTATGGTTTCCACAAGATTTCTAACTTTAGAAAGCTGCTTTTTTTTCGATACATCTAAGTCATATACCAATTTTTGTTCTTCAGTATAATCTAAATGACCAAGTATTAAAACGCGTTTGGCATTAGTGAAATCATTACTCTGTATATTTAACAAAACTTTTAGAGTCGTGTCCCAAGCATGATAAGGGCTTGGTTTACCGTAATTTGCTATAATTCCAATAGCTTCTGTTATTCCAAAAATAACATAGTCAACATCTAAATTAACAATGTTATCGTATATCTTAGTGAGGTTAGGAATTAACTGAATATGTTCTCCAAATTTTGTTTCACCTTTTCGTTTCTTTAAAAGCTGTTGTTTGTCTTTTTCTGTAAATAAAATAAGATGCTCCATTTGGATAAATAATTTAAATAATAGATTAAAAGTACATTTTTATTTAATTACTTTGACTTCAAATTAACATTTTAAAAAAAACTAGAATTAACAATACTTAAAACTAAACAATTTATGGAAGGTTCACAAAAATCGAGTACAGGATTAAAAGTAGGCTTAGGGATATTATTAGTATTATTCTTAGTAACTGCTTTCTACACCTCTAAACTTTACAGCGAAAAGCAAGAGAATGAAAAGATGCTAGTTAATGAGAAGAAACAAGTGATGAATGATCTCAATAACATGGCCAAAGATTATGATGAAGCCATTGCTGAAAGTGAAGTTAAGAATCAAGATTTAATTGCTGCAAGAGAACGTATTCAAGGTTTAATGGATTCTTTAAAGGTATCTCAAAATAGCGTTGGTAGTTTATGGAACTACAAAAAGAAGTACATGGCTTTACAAGAAGAAATGGACGTTTTATTAACTGAAAACGATCGTTTAAAAGGTGAAAATCAATACTTAGCATCATCTTTAGATAGTACTCAAGTTCAGTTGGCGGAGCGTACCATGTTTACCGACTCATTGTTAGTTCAGAACACAGAACTTACAACGGTGGTTAAAGATGCCGCTGCATTACAAACTGTTGGGTTAGTTGGTATGGGGGTTATTGAGAGAAATAATGGTAAACAAATACCAACAGAACGTGCCAGACGAAGTGATAAAATTAAAGTTTGTTTTACTGTCGCTAAAAATATGCTAACCGAAGGAGGAGATAAAGAACTATACGTTCAAGTTATTGATCCTAAAAATAATGTATTAGGTTCTAACGATCAGATAGAATTTGAAGGGCAGACATTAAATTACAGTTTAATTAGTAGATTTAACTACGAAAATAGAAACTTGAATATCTGTGAATATATTAATGAATTAGAAGATTCTAAATTTGAAGAAGGACGCTATACTATAAATGTATTTAACGATAAAGCCTTAATTTCTACTTCAGAATTTGAATTGAAGTAAAAAGATAGTTGGTTGATTCATAAAAAAAATCCAGAAGTTCGCTTCTGGATTTTTTTTTGTTATAATACTTGACCGTTAATTATGACTTGCTCAACAGGATTGTGGGCAAATGCATATGGAATTTCACTATAATGATTCATCGGTTTGGTGATAATAAGATTGGCTTTTTTACCGCGTGTTATGCTGCCATACATATTACTTATTCCCATAGCATAAGCACCATTTACCGTCGCTGCATTTATAGCTTCTTCTGGTGTTAATTTTAATTTTACACAAGCTGTACTCACTACAAAATTCATATTACCACTTGGTGCAGTACCAGGATTGTAATCGGTAGCAATGGCTAGTGGTAAACCGGCATCTATTAGTCGTCTGGCAGGTGTATAAGGAATGCTAATAAAATAAGAACAGCCAGGTAGCGCAACAGGCATAGTGTCACTTCCTTTTAGAGCTTTAATATCTTTATCACTTAATTCTTCAATATGGTCTACAGATAAAGCATTGTATTTTACGCCAAGTGCAATACCACCTAAAATAGTAAATTGGTTCACATGAATTTTAGGTCGTAAGTTGAATTTTTTACCAGCTTCTAATATCGCTTCTGTATCTTTTATACTAAAATAGCCTTCTTCACAGAATACATCAACGTAATTAGTGATGTTTAATTCTGCCGCTTTAGGAATTAATTCTTCTGTAATATAGGTTATATAGTCTTCCTTTTTTGTTTTGAATTCTTCAGGGATAGCATGAGCTGCCAATAATGTAGGGATGATAATTGCTAGACTTTCTTGCTTTAAACGTTTTATAACACGAAGCATTTTTAACTCAGCTTCAACTGTGAGTCCATAACCTGTCTTTATTTCAACAGCTCCTGTTCCCATAGCAATCAGTTCGTTCAATCGTTTTAGGGATTGTTCAAATAATTCATCTTCTGAAGTATTTTGTAGCGTTTTTGCGGAATTTAGAATACCACCACCTTTTTTGGCTATTTCAGCATAAGACAATCCATTTATTCGGTCTACAAATTCTGAAGTTCTATCTCCTGCATAAACTATATGTGTATGAGAGTCACACCACGATGGTAAAACTAATTTACCAGTGGCATCAATAATTGTTTCTGCATCAAACCCTTCGCAATCACTCATGTCACCAAATTCAATTATAGTGTCATTCTCAATATAGAGGTAAGCATTTTCTATAATTGGTAATTTTTTCATGTCACTACCTCTAATAATAGTAGTGTTATAATCATGAACTTGAATGAGTTGTTTAATGTTGGTAATGAGTAGAGACATATGAGTTGGTATTTTTGTAAAGATTGCTATTTTTTTGAACAAAAAAAAACGCTAGTAACAATTTACTAGCGTTTTTAATATTTAAAAAAGTATTTCTTTATTCTTTTATGAATTTTGAAGTCACTGCATTATTAATTTTTATAGTATAAATACCAGCTGCTAATTCCGAAACATTAAGTGTTTCTCCATTAGTTACATTTTTAACGCGTACTTGTTTTCCTAATACATCATAAACTGTAACATTGATGTTAGTATTAAAACCTTCAAAAGTTAAGTAATCTTTGGTAGGGTTAGGGTAGATCGTTAAATTTTGAAATTGAACATCTGACACACTTAGCACAATTTTCTGATTTTCAAAATAATTTAAGGCATCTTGATTATAAGCAGAGGTTGCGATATCTAAATCACCATCGTTATCGTAATCTTCAATGGCGAGTACGAAAGCCTGACTTTGAGTGTCATCGATGATGTCTTCAGCATCAAAGTTTCCTGAGCTATTATTTTTAAACCATACGAGGTCATTCCCAACGCCAGAAGCCCCATTACCTAATACGATATCATTTAAGCCATCATTATCTAGATCTTTAAATAGAGCCATTGCAGGATTCGTTAGTGTTGTCGTAAAAATGGTTTCAGTATAACCAGAACCATTATCTTCATACCAATATAAGTTTCCTGTTGGTCCACCGCCATAAGACACTTCAGTAGCTAAAATATCTAAATCAGCATCACCATCGATATCTTCAAAGCTCACATGAAATATACCCGTTTTTCCTGTTGCAACAGTTGTGGCATCTTTAGTAAATGAAACTGTGCCATCGATTGCTAAATTATTTCTGAAAATTTCAATAACATCACTTCCGTAGAAAGCAGTACCTACTAAAACATCTAAATCACCATCACCATCAATATCTTTCATATCTATAGCACCTGGGGTTACTAAAGTGTCATCAATTTTGTTGGCGTCTAAAGTAAATGTACCTGTACCATCATTTGAAAACCAAAGAACTTCATTATTATCGTAAGCCGTTACAGCGATGTCTAAAAAGGTATCATTATTTATATCACCAACAGAGAATCCTGAAGCTCCTGCAACTGCGCTCGAAATTATATTTTCAGTTAAAAAATTTCCACTACCATCATTAGGGTACCATGCAACACTATCATTTGAATATCCAGATGCGATAACGTCTAAAAAAGTATCTCCATTTAAATCCGCAAGTTTAATAAAACCAATACCTTCTAATGTGGTGGTTATTAAAGGCTGAATTGCAAATGTATTATCACCATTATTTTTATACCATTCGATAGTATTTCCTAGATATGTACCAATAATAATATCAGGGAATGCATCTCCGTCAATTAAACCAGATGTCATGGTATAAGGGGCGTCTCCGGTACTTGCATTAATCGTTTCCTTAGGTAGGAAAGTGGTTTGCGCCATAGCGAAATAGCTGAGCATAGCAAAGCCAAAAAGTAATTTTTGTTTCATAATAGTTATAGTTTAGAAATGCTAATATACTAAAAAATCGACAAAATATGTATTTCGTCGATTTTTTTAGTCTTTTGTCGTTACTTTAAGGTGCCGACCATGTTTTCTGGTTTTACCCATTCGTCATAATCTTCAGCAGAAACATAACCTAAATTCACAGCTTCTTCTTTTAACGTGGTTCCATTTTTATGTGCTGTATTTGCAATCTCAGCAGCTTTATAATACCCAATTTTTGTGTTTAGTGCTGTTACTAGCATTAATGAGTTGTTTAATAACTGCTTAATCACTTGGTGATTTGGTTCAATACCACTTGCACAATGTTCTTCAAAACTAACACAAGCATCTCCAATTAATTGCGCAGACTGTAAAATGTTTGCAGCCATCATCGGTTTAAAAACATTAAGCTCGTAATGGCCTTGAGTTCCACCTACAGAAATCGCAACATCGTTCCCCATAACTTGTGCACAAACCATAGTTAATGCTTCACATTGTGTAGGATTTACTTTTCCTGGCATTATTGAACTTCCAGGCTCATTTGCAGGAATTATGATTTCACCAATCCCAGAACGAGGACCAGAGGCCATCATTCTAATGTCATTAGCTATTTTATTTAATGAAACGGCTAATAATTTTAAAGCACCATGGGTTTCTACAATAGCGTCATGTGCTGCTAAAGCTTCAAATTTATTCTCTGCAGTTATAAAAGGTAAGTCTGTAAATTCTGCAATATATTTTGCAACTAAAACATCGTAACCTTCAGGAGTATTCAGTCCTGTTCCTACAGCTGTTCCTCCCAAAGCCAATTCGCTTAAATGAGGTAAGGTATGTTCTAAGGCCTTTAATCCATGATCTAATTGCGATACATATCCAGAAAATTCCTGACCTAAAGTCAATGGAGTCGCATCCATTAGGTGTGTACGACCAATTTTTACTACGGTTTTAAACTCTAATGATTTTTTATGAAGTGTATTTCTTAATTGAATAACTCCAGGAATTGTCGTTTCAACCACTTTTTTATAAGCTGCAATATGCATTCCTGTTGGAAACGTATCGTTAGAGGATTGCGATTTATTAACATCATCGTTAGGTTGAATTGTTTTTTCTCCTTCACCTATAACACCACCAGCGATTTGATGAGCTCTATTAGCCACAACCTCATTAACGTTCATATTACTTTGCGTACCAGAACCTGTTTGCCAAATAACTAATGGAAATTGATCATTGTGCTTGCCTTCTAATATTTCATCGCAAACTTGTGCAATTAAATCGCGTTTTTCCTTAGATAAAACGTCTAGCTCACAGTTGGTGTAAGCAGCAGCTTTTTTCAAATAAGCAAAACCGTATACAATTTCTAATGGCATAGATGCAGAAGCACCAATTTTAAAGTTATTACGAGAGCGTTCTGTTTGTGCTCCCCAAAGTTTGTCGGCAGGTACTTTAACCTCACCCATTGTGTCTTTTTCAATTCGGTAATTCATGTGTATTGTATTTATTGCTTTACAAAATTAAAGTTTTTGTAAGTTTAATTAGATATAATGTTTGGTTTTATTTAAACAGCTTTTAAGTCAAATAGTTAATAAGTTTTATATATAATTGATAATTGTTTTATTAATTCTATTGTAAAGGATTTATGATATCCTAAACCATTATTAAAGACATAAATTACACGTTATATATGTGAATTATATTCAAATTAATTAGTGTTATCTAAGAAGGATAAATGACTGTTGACTTTGGTCTAGATGCGTTTAAACTTCTTTAATAGGAATAGCTTATAGATGAAAAACAAATGGTACATAATCGCAATAAAATGTGATAATAAATAGAACTTCAATTCGCAAAGTTGACCGTTCAGTTATTTAAAACTATTTTAGCCGTGTCTTTACTTTATGAAAAGACAACCAAATCAATTGTATATGGCAACAAATCAAGAGCTTATTGATAAACTCATTGAGAAGTTAGAGCTGCTTTTTAAAAAGCAAGCCGAATTTTCTTCTGAAATTAATAGTTTAAAAGAGGAACTGTATCACTTAAAATCGGGTTCTGTTGAAGATAAAACCGTTTCAAAAATTGAGGAAATTCAGCCAGATGAATCACCAGTAAAAGATTTAAAAGAGGTCGTAGAACTTATCACTGAAGCTAGCGAATCTGTTGATCATGAAACGCAGCCTATTTTAGAAACTGAATATGAAGCTGAACGTGTTGTAACTGAAGAAAAAATTATAGCTGATAAAAAGCCAAAATCGAAATCGAGTATTGAAAAGTTTATTGGTGAAAATCTTTTAAATAAAATTGGAATTATCATTACTGTCATTGGTGTGGCAATTGGTGCAAAATACTCCATCGAAAACGAATTAATAAGTCCATTAACACGAATTATCCTCGGTTATTTAACAGCTATTGGTTTATTAGGCTTTGGTATTAAACTAAAAGAAAAATATGAATCCTACAGTGCTGTTTTGGTCAGTGGGTCGATTGTAATCCTATATTTTATCACCTTTTTCGCCTACAGCTTTTATGATCTGATACCTCAGGTTTTCGCGTTTGCGCTCATGGTGATTTTTACAACATTTACGGTCGTTGCTGCCATAAGTTATAATAAACAAGTCATTGCTCATATTGGTTTAGTTGGTGCTTATGCGGTTCCGTTTTTATTGAGTACTGGCTCTGGGCAAGTAGAAGTACTGTTCAGCTACATGGTGATAATTAATATTGGGATATTAGTACTTTCCTTTAAGAAACATTGGAAATCATTATACTATTCAGCCTTTATATTTACTTGGCTCATTTTTGGATCGTGGTTCTTTGTTGAATATTATGAAGATGAGCTGTTTGGTCTAGCTTTAACTTTTCTAAGTTTATTCTTTATTATTTTTTACATCACATTTTTAGCCTATAAAATGCTTAAGCGTGAAGTCTTTAAAGGAAGTGATGTTGTCTTGTTACTACTTAATTCGTTTTTGTTTTTTGGATTTGGCTATGTTATTTTAAGTGATCATGAAACAGGTTCGCAACTTTTAGGACTATTTACTCTCGGTAATGCTGTGATTCATTTTATCGTTAGTGTCCTTTTTTATAAGATGAAATTAGGGGATAAAAACCTGTTTTACTTAGCTTCGGCAATGGTTTTAGTCTTTATCACCATTACAATTCCTGTACAATTAAATGGGAATTGGGTGACGCTTTTATGGGTAAGTGAGGCTGCTTTGTTATTTTGGTTAGGACGAACAAAAGGGATTACCGTGTATGAGAAACTATCGTACCCATTGATGGTGTTAGCCTTTATTAGCCTTCTAGAAGACTGGTCTAATGGTTATAATTTATATTACACTATTGATGTAGAAAATAAAGTAACTACTATTTTTAATATCTACTTTTTAACTTCAATGTTGTTTGTTGCTGCATTTGGCGTTATTGTTTGGCTCTCTAGGAAAGAAGATTATGCCTCTGCTTTAAAGCCTAATTCTATTTGGAACCGTTTACTCACTTACTTCATTCCTGCAATTTTATTATTTAGTGCTTATTATGCCTTTAGATTAGAAATTGAAATGTATTGGGATCAGATATTTTATAATTCTCAATTGGTAATTCCGACAGAAGATAATTACGATGAAACTTTTAGTAATTATGATTTATTCGACTTTAAAATTATTTGGATTCTCAACTATTCTTTAGTGTTTACGGCATTATTATCTCTGATTAATTTCAAGATAATAAAACACAAATTATTCGAAAAAATCGCTTTAGGGTTAACAGTTGTTAGCATTTTTGTGTTCTTAACACAAGGCTTACTTATTCTAAGTGAATTAAGAGAAAGTTATTTAAACCCTTCAGAATATTTTGCGCAAAGCAGCTTTCATTTATGGATTCGTTATGTGTGTTTTGTCTTTTTAGCACTAGCATTATATACCTGTTATAAATTTATTAAGCGTGATGGCATTGCCAAAGGTTATAAAATAGGCTACGATATTATACTTCATGTTTCCATTGTTTGGGTGTTGAGTAGCGAACTTATTCATTGGATGGATCTATCGGAATCGACGCAATCGTATAAACTTGGGTTGAGCATACTTTGGGGAGTGTATTCGTTCTTATTAATTGCTTTTGGAATTTGGAAAAACAAAGTCTATTTGCGAATTGGAGGCATGGCTTTCTTTGCAATTACCTTAGTAAAACTATTCTTTTACGATATTGTGCACCTCAATACCATTTCAAAAACGATAGTGTTTGTGTCGCTTGGGGTGTTACTTTTAATCATTTCGTTTTTATACAACAAATACAAAAATCAAATTTCAGATGACGTTAACAACTAGATTATTTATAGGTTTTCTTATCGGTTGTACTTTATTTTGTGGTGCGCAAATTGAAACTTATAATTATAAAAGAGCACTAAATGAAGTCAATGACGAGTGGCATAAAGTTGCTTTGCCAGACGCTGTATTCGGAAAAGTGAAATCGGATTTGTCAGACCTTAGGATTTATGGAATAACAAAAACGGATACCATTGAAGCTCCGTATTTGTTACAAGTGCTTTCTGAGAAAATAGTGAGTAAAACCATTTCATTTGATATCATCAATAAAACAAAAGGAGCCAATGGCTATTATTTTACATTTCAGTTAAATTCTGAAGACATTATTAATCAGATTCATCTAAATTTTAAGGAGCAAAATTTTGATTGGAGAATCGAATTGCAAGGCAGTCAGAATCAACAAGAGTGGTTTACAATTCTTGAAGATTATAGAATTATGTCCATAAAAAATGAAACGACCGATTTTAAATTTACCAAGCTAGATTTTCCGGATGCTAAATACCGTTTTTTTAGACTTTTAGTAAAACAAAAAGACCAGCCAGAATTACAATCAGCGCAACTTTTTAAATACGAAATCACTGAAGGAAGTTTTGTGAATCATGCTATTAAGACTATGGCAATCACAGATGATAAGAAACAAAAAGCGACCATAATTAATTTAGACTTAGAACAATCGGTATCCATAAGTCAATTACATATTGACGTTGGTAATACGTTTGATTATTACAGACCTTTAAAGATTGAATATAAAAGCGATAGTATAAAAACTGAAAAAGGGTGGAAATACAGTTATACAACGATTAAAAATGCGACATTAAACTCGCTTGAAGCTAATCGTTTTAAAACTTCAAATACGATTGCGAAGGATTTAAAAATAACAATTTACAATGGTGACAATCAGCCGCTAACCATAAAAGATATTTCTGTAAAAGGTTACGAGCATCAATTAGTAGGACGATTTACAGAACTAGCAAATTATATGTTGGTTTATGGCAATCCCGCAGCGAGAACACCAAATTACGACATTGCTAAGTTTGAAACTAAAATACCTAAAGCATTAAAAACTTTAAAAATAGGAGCAGAGCAAGTTATCATAAAGCAAAAACAAGAAAAGGTAAAACCACTATTTGAAAATAGTTATTGGCTTTGGGCTATTATCGGAATCGTTATTTTGATTCTTGGTGGCTTTACATTGAAGATGTTGAAGAAGAGCTAGTCTTTTAGCGTTCTTTGAGTTTATTGAAGTATTTAGTCCTATAAAACTTATTTACGTCTCTTTTAATTGTATCACGATTAGAATTTATCATATAATATTCAAAATCAGATTCAGTAATTTTATAGAGTGAATCACCAACTTTTAATTGTTCATGGATAAAAAACGGAATTTCTTTATTCCATTTGTTGTCTATTAAAATAGTTCTGGTTCTTCCGTTATCTATATTTAAAAATAAATTTGTGATTTTTCCGGAATAGGACGAGTTATGAATGCTTTTGTATTTTTTTTTCAAGAAAACTCAATGAATTATTACGAACCAAAAGGGTTAAGAGAATCACTATAAATATTGGAATAAAAACTAAAGCAAGATACCTTGCTATCGATTTATCTTGATTGATTAACATAGTTCGATTCTCCTTATTTCATTTATGAAAATACACTCAGCAATAATTACCCTAAAATCTTCCCATCAACCATCGTCAACTTACGGTCTGCCATTTCAGCTAATTCATGGTTGTGTGTTACGATGACGAAGGTTTGATTAAACTCATCCCTCAATTTAAAGAATAAATTATGAAGCTGATCTGCAGATTCGCTATCTAAATTCCCTGAAGGTTCATCTGCAAAAATGATATTCGGACTGTTGATTAAAGCTCTAGCTACAGCCACACGTTGTTGCTCTCCTCCAGACATGCTATTAGGTTTGTGATGAATGCGATCCTTTAAACCTAAATAATCTAACAATTCGATAGCGCGCTTTTCGGCATCAGCTTTTGGTGTTTTATTAATAAACGCAGGAATACATACATTCTCTAAAGCAGAAAATTCTGGTAATAACTGATGAAATTGAAATATAAAACCAATGTTCTTATTTCTGAATTTTGCTAAATCTTTATCATTTAAAGTTTTAATAGATTGCTCGTTTATAATCAGTTCAGTATCTGACTTATAATCGGGTTTATCTAAAGTGCCTAAAATTTGAAGCAGCGTCGTTTTACCAGCACCAGAAGCGCCAACAATAGAAATGATTTCACCTTCTAAAATAGTTAAGTCTACACCTTTTAAGACCTCGAGATCTTTATAGGCTTTCTTAATTTGCTTTGCGGAAATAACAGTTTTACTCATACGATGTGAAAGTACTACTTAATGCCTAATTTTACAATACTAAGAATCAGATTTATTAGGATTGAAAAGAGATTTCATACCATTAAAGTCAATAAAATATTGCAATCTAACAGAAAGTGTGTGCTGCATAGGTTGCTCAAATAAGGTATCAACACTTTCAGAATAGTTATACTCAGCGAGCGTGTCTAAATTAAAGAGTTGATTACGGTATAATGCAGTTAAAAAACTTCCTGGAGCAAATTGCCAAGAGTAGCTTAAATCGATATTCCAAGTGCTAAAATTAATATTGGGATCACTACTAATGTTGTCTAAGGCATAACCCGAAGCTGTTGTTAATCGACCAGAATCTAATAACGTAAATAAGTCGTTGTCATACTTTACGGTATCCCAATAATGTCTAAAACTTAATGCTATAGATTTATAAGGGTTAAATGCGTAGTTAACAGACACACTATTAGTTATAATTTGTCTATTGCGTTCACCGAAAATAGGCTGATTATCTTCCTCAGTTGCAAAACCGCGTCCGCCATTCGTAAAATCATAGTAAAATTGATATATAAATAGAAGTTTGTCATTGAGTCTTACACGTGGTTCAACTTCAATATCATAATTAAATAAATCTCTACCATCTTCAAACATTGATCCGGCATTCACTCTAAAATCGAAAGCAAAAATTCGGTTGTAATTTGAAGAAATCCAACCTCCCGCACTTGTATAATTTTCATAAATAAAAGGTCTGCCATCTCGAGATTCAAAGTAATCGTTTTGTTTGCCAGGCTCAGCGCTTAAGTTAAAACCAAAACCATCTAAGTTGGTTGTGGTGGCTTGATATGAAGCTCCCAAATTAAATTGAGCGTACACATTAGGCTTTGCTAATCTATTGTAATTAAAGTAGGTACTAACACTATAGTTATTTAAATTCCCGCTTGGCTCAAAAGTTTGATACGAGATATCAGAGCTAAAATTGTTGTAATTATTTCGCAATAATAAGCCTAAATCATTAATATCGAATTTAGTGTCGGCAAAACTGTGTTCTAAGCTATAGCGTAAATTACCATGAATTTTAGCTAACTTTAAATAACTACTAAAACCGGTTTCACTATTGGTGTTTTGATAATTTACATTGCTCATTCGTAAATCTGTTGCCACACTATAGGTATTCCGTTTATTAATGATGTTTGCAACTAACGCAGTAGCATTAGCATCTCTAAAATGGCCTTCTCTCAGTACATTGGTGTTAATTAAACTTACGGACGAATTACCATTAAATTGTTGGTCTACGACTAAGATATTGTAATTAGCAAATGGTTCTACAACGGCATTACGTTTTTCATCTGTTACTGAGTTTTTAATGGTAGCCGTTGTTTTTTCTGTAATCGCATTAAAGAAACCAATACCTAAGCCATTTTTAGTTCTACCAGAAACTTTTACGGCGTTTAATACCTTAACTTCATTAGGTGAAGTGACGTTTTCATTTTCATCAAGACTAAGCTGTCCACTTGGTCTATTTCCAATTCGTCTAGAAAAAAACAAATCTCCTTTAGAAAATAAATCGACACCTTCCGTAAAAAATTGACGTTGTTCAGAGAAGGTTTGTTCAAAAGGGCCAAGGTTTAAAACAACATTATCAAATCCGGCTTGACTAAAATCAGGAACCAATGTCGCATCTAAGGTAAAATTATCTGTGAGTCCGTATTTTACATCCATTCCGAATTTTAAATCCGTGTCTGTGTCTCCATCATAGTTATTTATAATTCCTGTTGTAAAAGGGTAGAGGTTTAACCTAACGGGAGGTTTTACGTCTTTAAGACCTTTAACTTCGGCATGGTATAATCCGGAATAGCCTTGGGTTGGATCAATTGGATTCCAAGTATACCGCGATCTAGAGCGCCTAAATTCTCTATGAAATTGCACTCCCCAAGTCGGTTCGTCTTGGTCTGCGAAACGTAACGTTCGGTATGGGATTTTCATTTCTACAATCCAACCGTCGTCCACAATTTTCACTGCACTGTCCCAAACGGCATTCCAACCAAAATCCTCGCCAATAGTTGGACTTTGAATAGCATCAGCTTGCTGTCCAGAACTAAAAACATAAAAAGCGGTGTCGTTTTGGGCGTCGTTATTGGGATTTAGTACTAATATAAAGTAATCTGTCTGACCAAAATTATCTCTATTGGTGAGTTGTTTCATTATTTTAGAAGGATCGTCATAAAGATAAGCTGCAACATAAATAGCTTTATCATCGTACGTCATTTTTACTTCTGTACGTTCGTTGTGCGGAGCTTCTTTTCCAATTTCGGGTCTATTTGAAAGAAAACCTGTGGCCATTTCTGCATTTTTCCAAATTGCATCATCTAAAATGCCATCTATTTTAGGTTCTAATGTAGAACGCTGAATATTTAATGTTTTTTTATTTTGAGCAATACTAGAAGTAGCAATACCTAATACGGTAAGCAAAAGAATTAAAGAACGAGCGTTCATAAATGGTTTTGGTCGTTTAGAATAGGGTATAGACGCAATTATTTAGCGGTTGTTGCATCGATCTTTTGCAAAATTAAGTTCTCACGCTGAGCAACGTTCTTAATTAAACGTTAAAATAAGAGACATTACTAACCATTACTAAGTTTTAATATGAAGGTGGCAGTCTTTTTTATTTGGAATAATTATTGCTCTATACACATTAGTAATTAATACACTATATGAATAAATACAAAAAATTAGGAATTGGTCTGCTTTTAGACGCTTTAGGTATGGTCTCGTTTATAATTCCCGGAATCGGTGAATTTTCGGATATCGTTTGGGCGCCAATTTCGGGTTGGTTAATGACCAAACTATACGCAGGTAAAGCAGGTAAAGTCGCAGGAGTTATCACTTTTGTAGAAGAAGCATTACCTGGCTTTGATGTGATACCAACATTTACATTGATGTGGTTTTATACTTATGTTTTCAATAAGGATAAGGTTGAAACTAAAGCATAAAAAAAGCACTCAAAAGAGTGCTTTTTTTTAACTGTATTACAATTTTAGATTATTGAACTTCTATAGAAAATGTAACTTCTACATCTGTGCTACCACCAGCATTTATAGAGGTTCCATCGTTTGGTTTTGTAGGTTCGTGAATTAACTCTATTGTAAGAGACCCAGTTCCAGCACCACCAGTAACTAGTGTTGTTAGAATTCCTACAGGATTGCCATCTTCGTCTAAATCATCTTTACTAACAGTGATATCTGAAATTGTTGGAGTGTAGAAGAACTCATGGTCATCACCTTCGTCTTCAACTTCTAAAGTAATATTATCAGCAGGACTTTCGGTTTCATTTAATAATTGAATAATACCAGAATACGTTGTGTTTGCTGTTAATGGACCAGATACATCAAAAGTTCCTTCTGCACCACCTTCACCGTCTAAATCTTGAAACTCTAAAGTCACAACATCTGTTCCGTTGGTAAGTGTATATCGTACTGTCGTTATAAGTTCCTCTTCATGATCGTGATCGTCTCCATGATCGTCATCACTAGAACAGCCTACAAATGCTATACTAGAAACAAAAAGTAAGGCTAAGAATTTTATTGTTTTTATTGATTTGATATTTTTCATAATTTGATTTTATTAATAATTAATTTTTATTTTCAAGTTAATGTTTCTGCCCAATTCATCAGCAAAATACCGTTGTCTATTCAAATACTCATTATACTTGGTATTTAATAGATTTTCGACATTAAGTTCTAATTTTAACGATCCGGTTTTAAACGCTTTAAAACTAACGGAACTATTAAAACTAAATAATGAATACGCAGGTGGAGTAGAGCTAATGTCTACATAAACATCTTCTTGTAGTATTGGGTTAAATGTATAAAAGTTATAATCTGGAAATTCGTTTTGTTGTAATACAGTTTTGTGAGTTAAATTAATTGATAATTGATTTAACTCGTCATTATAATAGGATATACTATTAGTAAAATTTGTTGAAGGCATATGTATAAGTGGTATGTCTTCGGTAAGGTTTTCACCTTTTAAAAGACTTATACTGCCTTTATAATTAAATTTATCGGTTATTTTTTTATTGACATCAATATCAACACCGAAAATTTGTGCATTGATCTGATTATATTCCCAAACAGGAAACGCTCCTCTGATGGTTGTGGTGATACCAACAGGAATGAGTTGTATATAATCGTTAATATGCTTGAAATACGGACTGATTGAAAATCCAAAATTCTGATTATTTCTCTCTAAAGATGCTACAAACTTATTTGCGATTTCTTTATTGAGGGTTAACAAACCAGTTTCTATTCTCGCAGCACTATGATGTAAACCGTCGCTAAACAATTCTGATGGGTTAGGTACTCGCGTTGCCAAACCATAATTAACAAATAAAGATATGTTATTATTGAATTGCTTTGAATAGCCCACATTAGCAGAAATGTTATGGAATGTAAATTCTGGACGTGTTAATATTTTTGAATTCTCAACAGTATTGGTTTCAAACTGTGGAAATAATTCATCGTAATTATAGGTCTCTTCCCAATCCGTGAGGTTGTATAGTTTCTCAGCATTGATTCTTGTAAAATCATAACGTGCGCCAGCACTTAATTCAGAAGAATCATTTAAATCAAAATTCCCAATAGCATAAATACTAGCGTCATACTTTTCAAAATCAGGAATTAAAGGACTGACTCCAGTGCCCGAAATAGCATCATTTTGTTGGTAGCGTACTAATACGCCTGTATCTAGTTTAAGATTATCAATAGCATCAATATTCAAATTGGTCTGTAAAGAATTTGTAAACAACCTAAGGTCAATAACAGGTGTGTTTGCTAAATCACCACGTCTTAAATCGTATTCTTTCCGCCTGTTAATTTGCATATCATACTGTACTGATAATTTTCCGAAATTCTTAAACCTTTTATAGGCTTCTATCTTCGCTAAATTATGTAAGATATTTTGTTTAGGATAATCTATATCGTATGAGAAATCTTCAATAACACGTGGTGTTCTACTATTAATTGCTGTCACTAAATCATTAACATTACCAATGTGTGATGCTTGTAAAATACCCAACTCATTACTTACAACGCTATAATAAGCATCGAAACCTTTTTCAAAACTTCTGTAGCCAATTCTGGCGGAAGCATTGATGTTTTTTAAGCCGCTATTGGTTAACTTATAATCGGGACCTTCAAAATCTCCGAATTGTTTGTAGCTTGTTTGAATTCTACCGTAAAATCCAGATTTATAGGTTTTAATCAGTTCTGAATTTACATTTCCACCACGTCCATTTGAATTTAGCGATAACATAGTGCTACCAAATAAACTATCTCGTGCAACATAGCGTTTAGGTTGTATAAGGATTAAGCCACCAATGGCATCACTACCATATTTTAAAGTATTGGCGCCTTTAATCACTTCAACTTTGTTACTAGCATTAATATCAATATTTGGTGCATGCTCGTCTCCCCACTCTTGGTCAAACATACGCACGTTATTATTAATAATTAATAACCGACTACTATGCAAACCATGTATCATAGGTTTAACAATTGTATTCCCTGTATTTAACGACGACACACCACTTACCGAATTTAGAGCATCACCTAAAGATTTATCGGTGTATTTTTCTAAATCGGCTTTGTTTAGGGTTTGTTCTATACTGGTACCTTCTGTTTTTAAGTGAGAATTCACCACAACTTCATTAAGTTCCTCTAAATGATGTTCTAAAGAAATAATTTTAAAAACATCATTTTCAATAGAATATGAAACGGTTTTTGTTTCGCATCCAATATGAGAAATAGTTAAAGTTAAGGTGCCAGAACACAGGTTTTCAATTTTGAACTTACCATCTAAATCTGAAATTAAATACGTATCACTTTCTTTAATGTGAATAGTAGCAGATTCTATAGCTGTTCCATCATGAAAATCTTTGACTTCGCCTAAAAAAATATAATTGCAGTTTTGGCTGTAGCTAAAGCTAGAAATAGCGATGAGCACACCCATAATTATGGATTTCATTCAAATAGATTTATGAGAGTATTAGAAAATTTAAAATTCTAACCCAATTGAGGCGGACCTCTAACAAACCTTGTTAATTGCTGATAATTATTTAAAGAAATATAATATGAAGATAACTGCTTAGTTGCAATTATTTGAGGTATTATCTCATAGTTATTAAATACAAGAAATAAATTGTTGGTGAGCTTAAATTTATAAAAGTCACAATCTAAATCAGACTCATGAAAGTGAGTTTTAAGCTCATTGTCAGAATCACAAACTTCATGTGTATGGTGATTAAAAGCGTGTGTTAATTTTACAGCAGAAGGTAACAACACCGAAAGCACTAGCATAATTGCTAATGTTTTAAATAGTGATGTTAGTACTGTGTTTATTTTCAATCTAAAAAGCGTTTTAATCCAAATCTCCTTAACATTTTCTTTTCAAATTCCCAGAAAAACTTGAATTGCCCAAAAAGCCATCCAAAGGTTACTAAAAGTATCTGATAGAAAATGAGCCCAATGATAATGAATAAAAACCAGTAGAGTATAGGATTTAAGTTTTCTTTAGTAATTCCCATTAATTTAATAATAGGCCTTCCAATAACTAAAGATGATGTTCCTGTAAAGGCGAATACCATAAATACGCGGATCATTTCCCATCTATAATCGAGAACCCATTTCTTCTCAAGTTTCTTAAATATGAATAAGGTCAGTTTTAATAAAAAAAAGAAAACAAAAAGAGCCCCAACGATCGTTAACGTTAATCCGTAATTATCTAAAAATCCATTCGAAATTTTAAACGCAGAATATCCTAAAATAACTAAACCAAAAAAGGGAAATAACAACTGCCAATTGTGTTGAATTTCCCAATGTTTTTTAAATTTTTCCATAGCACCAATGTCGTGATGCAAAACTAGTAAATTATGAGGATTTTCTATCCTAAATTCTAGGTGTAAACGATGAAAGTTGTTGTTTGTATTTTAATTGAAAGTATATAAAGTAATTATAGAGTTTATAATTTACTTCGTAACCATAGTCTGTACGTGTATCGTAATCTATACGAACCTCGTAAAGGTTAGGGTCATAGATATGAGGTTGAAGGTTTCGTTGATTCCAACCTTGTACTAAAAGTGCATTTCTAGATTCTAAAAATTGTTGAGAATAATGCCCCTCTGGTCTTGCTGTACTTAATAACCATGAGTTAAAGCCTGGCTCTATAATAAGGATTTCATAATCGTTTTCGTCACTGCTAATAGAAACAGTGTCACTCTTCACTAAGCTATTTTCGTTGTCGTTATCAATTGTAGGGCTGTAATTGTAAGATTTACAGCTCGCAATTAAAATTAGGACTACAATGAATGGGATAATTTTTTTCATAAGTATTAAAGATATTAAAATAATGTGAGTGTTTATAAAGTTTTACTTCGATTTAACACCACAAAGTAACAGTAGATTTATAATTGTGACAACCCAAACTAAGTAAACTGACCTTTTGAATGCGTCAAACCTTCTATTTTAAAAGTTTAGATTATAGAAACAAAAAAGCAGCTCGTAATAACGAACTGCTTTAAAATTATATGTAAAGAATTTTATTTACCGAACATGCCGCCCAAAAGACCGCCAATTCCACCTGAATTTTTATTGCCTCCTAAAACCATACCTGCGACATCATCAATAACGCTTCCGTCACCATCTGCATCTAATATTTTTTCTAAGAAACTTTGTTCGTTTTGTGAGCTATTTCCACCAAGTAAACCTCCTAAAAGGCCACTGATATCTGATTGAGAACTAGCATTATTCTGACTCGCTTGTTTTCCTAAAACACCCATTAAAATCGGAGCTGCTACTTTTAGAATATTAGCCACAGAACCAGCATCTAAGCCTGCTTTCTGACCAATGACTTGTTCTACACCTTGTTGTTTGCTACCTAATACATGACTAAGAATATTAGCTCCGTCATTTTTCACAGTATCATCAACACCACCATCAAATAAACCACCAAGGTTATCTAAAATGCTTCCGTCATGTTTGCTACTTAATGCGCCCATAAGTCCTGCTGCACCTTCTGGAGTAGAAGCGTTACGCTCCATAGCTTTCATAAGTACAGGTAATGCCATTGTTAATACGCTACTTGTTTTATCTTGATCCGTTCCTGTTGAACCAGAAACACCACTAATAATAGTTTTTCCAATATCACTGTTTAATAAATCTAAAATTCCTGCCATTTGTTATATATAATTAAGGGTTAAAAAAATATCACTTCAAGGTACAAAAAAAAGTCCCACAATAGTAGGACTCTTTTTATTTGATTTGGTCACATTTTTTTTATTAACCAAGAATTGTAATAATCTGTTCTGCTAATTCTGTACCAATTCTATCTTGTGCTTCATTAGTTGCAGCTCCTGTATGAGGAGTTAATGATAATGCCGGATTCATTAATAACTGAATTTCTGGTTGTGGTTCTTTTTCAAACACATCTAATGCAGCCCTAGATACTTTACCACTTTCTATCGCTTTAACAAGAGCAATCTCGTTAACAACTCCACCACGTGCAGCGTTAGCGATAATAACACCATCCTTCATTTGCTTGAATTCAGCTTCATCAATCACATAGTCTTTTTGTGCGGGTACGTGAAGTGTTAAAAAGTCTGCTTGTTTTAAAACATCTTCTTTTGAAATGGTTTCAATTTCAAAATTCAATTTTTGACCATCGAAGAACTCTAATTCTAAATTCGCTTTTTCTAAAAATGGATCAAAGGCAACAACTTTCATTCCTGCTCCAATAGCCACTTTAGCTGTCGCTTGGCCAATACGTCCAAATCCTAAAACACCTAAAGTTTTACCTTTAAGCTCAGTTCCTTTAGCATAAGCCTTTTTTAAATTTTTAAATTTAGAATCTCCCTCTAATGGCATATCACGGTTAGAGTTATGTAAATAACGCGCTAAGCCGTAAAAATGCCCAAAAACTAATTCTGCTACCGAATGAGAAGATGCTGCAGGTGTATTAATAACACTTAAGCCTTTGCTGCGTGCATAGTCTACATCGATATTATCCATACCAACTCCACCACGACCTATAATTTTTAGGCTAGGGCAGTTGTCTATTAAATCTTTACGTACTGTTGTTGCGCTTCTAACTAATAAAACAGAAATATCGTTTTTGTTTATGTAGTTTTCTAATTGTTCTTGTGCAACTGTTGTTGTGATGACTTCGTAACCAGCTGCTTCTAATGCATTAATTCCACTTTGAGAAACTCCGTCGTTTGCTAATACTTTCATTTTCCTATCCCTAACTCTTTCCTAAGGAAAGAGAATTGATTCGGGTAATTTTATAGTTAATATTAAATTTTATTTTTTCTTGCTAAAAAACTCTCTTTTTATTGCATTTGAGTGAGCACTGAATACTGCTTACTGAATACTGAAATTTAAGCCTTACTTTCTAATTCACTCATCACTTCAACTAGTGCTTTTACACTATCTAAAGACAGCGCGTTATACATAGATGCTCTGTAACCTCCAACACTTCTATGTCCGTTGATGCCGTTTATACCAGCTTCTTTTACCATAGATTCAAAAGTTTCCTTTAGGTTTTCATTTTCTAAAGTGAACGTTGCATTCATTAAAGAGCGATCTTCTTTTACAGAATAACCTTTAAAAAGAGGGTTTAAATCAATTTCAGAATAGATTAATCTCGCTTTCTTTTCATTTTCCTCTTCAATAGCTTTAATACCACCTAAATTCTTCAGCCACTCTAAGGTTAACATAGATACATAAACGGCAAATACAGGAGGTGTATTAAACATGCTTCCTTTGCTAATATGTTCTTTGTAATTCATCATTGAAGGAATCTTACGCGATACCTTACCTAAAATATCTTCTTTTATAACGACTAAAGTTGTTCCTGCAGGGCCCATATTTTTTTGAGCACCAGCATAGATTAAATCAAATTTTGAAAAATCTAACTGACGTGAAAAAATATCACTACTCATATCACATACCATCGGAATAGGAGAGTTTGGAAAACTCTTCATCTGTGTTCCAAAAATGGTATTGTTTGATGTACAGTGAAAATAATCGTAATCTTCTGGAATATCGTAACCTTTTGGTATGTAGTTGTAGTTAGCGCTTTTAGAGGATCCTATTTCGTAAATGTCATCATAGATTTTAGCTTCTTTAATCGCTTTATCTGCCCATGTACCTGTATTTAAATAGCCAGCTCTTTTTTCTAATAAGTTTAAAGCAACCATTAAGAATTGTGTGCTAGCACCACCTTGAAGAAATAACGCTTTATAACCCTTGCCCTCAAGTCCTAACAACTCTAAAGCTAAGGATCGTGCATTTTCCATAACATCAACAAAAGGTTTACTACGGTGCGAAATCTCTAAAAGCGAAAGCCCATCGTCAAAGTTTAAAACTGCTGCTGCTGCTTGCTCCATTACCGATTTTGGTAGTACACATGGACCTGCACTAAAATTGTGTTTTTTCATTTTATTCTGAATTTAATTCAAGATTTTAACAAATTTATCTTGAATCTATTATTTTTAAACAGATACAAAGGTGCTAATTTATTGCCTAAAAGATGTTATGAAAATGATAATTTTTAGGCTATATTTTTAGCAAGAAATCAACAGTATCTACATTATCTGCATAATCCCAAAGTTGTGGGTTTTGAGTTTCTCCAAATGCAATTTCATTATCTGTAAACCCATTAGCAACGATGCACTGTATTTTATCTGAATCTGTGTCTAATTGTTGTTGTAATTCTGCGATGCTATTATATTTTTCGTAAAATAACGTTGCTATCGGTGAGGAGTAACTTTCATCTTCCTTTATCATTAGGAAACCGTTTTCTAGCATCTCAAACTCACTCATTAAATAAACGGCTTTGTTATAATCGTAGTTGTTAGCGTACTTCGACCCGTCGATAATAGAATGCCATTTATAAACCGCATTGAAAAACGCATCAAAATTATACTCTTTTGGTATGAAAAATTTGGATACATTTCTACAACCTAAACCATAATATCTAAAAATATCATCGGCTAAAGCTTCTAACTCTTCTTTGGTTTCGTTTCCTGTTAAAATCGCAACCGAATTTCTGTTTTTTCTAATTATAGAAGGTTTATTTTTGAAATAATATTCAAAATAACGTGCTGTATTATCGCTTCCTGTTGCAATAACAGCATCAAAATTTTCTAGTTTTTCTTCCGTGAATTTGATTTTGCCTTTAAAATCAGGCTCCACAACCTCTAAATATTTGGCTAAAAAAGGAAGTAGATGCTTATCATTAGAGGATTGTTTTACTAATACATTATGGCCCGATATTAACACGCTTAAGAAATCATGAAACCCAACTAACGGAATATTTCCTGCCATAATAATGGCGACAGTTTGTGGCTTTGAAGTGTTAAAGTTGTACTTTCTTGTCCATTGGTTAATGTTATTTCTAGTCAGTGCGTTAGACCAGTTTTTTAAAGTGAAAACGATATTTTCTTTTGTAAACCAACCATTATGTTCTTCTGCTAATTTTAATTGGTGTTTAAAGCCGTCATAAAATAATGCATTAGCTTCTATATTTTCATTTCTTATGCTTTCATTTTGTTGAAATTGATTTAAAAAGGCGCCCAATTTTACAAATGCGTTAATTCTTTGTTCTAAATCCATAATGGGTTTGGTTATGCGATGTTTTGGCTTTATTTTTGCAATTGCAAATTTAAGCAAAGCAAATGAGCAAGAAAAGGTTTGATTTTGATAATAAATTAAATTTATCAGATTTAGAGTGACTCATTTAAAAGTTAAATAAAAAAATAGAAATTACTATGGCAATAATAATCACAGACGAATGTATTAATTGTGGAGCTTGTGAGCCAGAATGTCCAAATACAGCTATTTACGAAGGTGCCGATGATTGGCGTTATGCTGATGGTACAAGTTTAGAAGGAAAAGTAGTACTTCCAAATGGAAAGGAAGTCGATGCAGAGGAAACACAAGAACCAATAAGTGATGAAGTATATTATATCTCACCAGATAAGTGTACGGAATGTGTTGGTTTTCATGAAGAGCCACAATGTGCAGCGGTTTGCCCTGTGGATTGTTGTGTGCCAGATGAGGATCATGTGGAAACTGAAGAGGTTTTATTAGGGAAACAGAAATTTATGCATCCTGATGGTTAAGTCGAGGCTGAAATTAATTCAATATAAATAATTGAAATAGAGATTTAATTGAGTCCCGAGTCCTTGACTTGGGATTTTTTTATGTTCAATTTTTAGTGTAACCTACTATGCTAAACGAAAGCGCTATACCCCGTAATTGCGCGTCCTACTATTAATGTATTGATTTCCTTAGTGCCTTCATAAGAATAAATAGCTTCAGCATCGGCAACAAAACGTGCCACATCGTACTCTAAAAGTATACCATTACCTCCCATAACTTCGCGTGCTCTGCTTACAACATCTCTTGTTCGCATAGAACAGAAAACTTTAGCGAGTGATGCGTGTTCGTCTGTAAGCAAGCCTTGATCTTGTAATTCTGAAAGCCGATAAACCATGGCTTTCATAGCGGTAAGGTTGGCAAGCATTTCTACTAAATGATTTTGAATGAGCTGAAATTTTGCAATGGGCTTTCCAAATTGTTCGCGTTTCTTAGTGTATTTTAATGAACTCTCATAAGCACCTCGGGCGCAGCCTAAAGCTTGCCACGCCACGCCAGCTCTAGTCATTCTTAACACTTTGGCAGTGTCTTTAAATGAATTTGCTTTTTGCAAGCGATCACTTTCTGGTATTTTACAATCGGTAATCGTAATCAATGCATTTTGAACGGTTCGTAAAGCCATTTTGTTTTCAATCTTTTCAGTCTTATAACCTGGATTTCCTTTACGTAATAAAAACCCTTTGGCCTGATTATCATCGATATCTCTTGCCCATATGATAATAACATCTGCAAACGTGGCATTTCCAATCCATTTTTTCTGACCGTTTAAAACCCATTCGTCCCCAACTTTTTTACAGGTTGTTTCCATTCCTCCGGCAACACCGCTTCCTACATTGGGTTCTGTTAATCCAAACGCTCCAATGGCTTCCATTTTCTGCATTTTTGGCAGCCATTCTTGTTTCTGTTCCTCGCTTCCACAGAGATAGATAGCGCCCATGGCTAATCCGCTATGTACACCAAAGAACGTGGATATTGATACATCGACGCGTGCTAATTCTTCGGCTATAATGCCTTCCATAATAAAAGGTAGGTTAGGACAGCCATAACCTTCGTAAGCCACACCACAAATATTTAATTTTGCCATTTTGGGAATGATGTCCATTGGGAATTCGGCTTTATTCCAATAATGATTTGCTATAGGTTCTACCTCGGTTTCCATAAAACTGCGGACTTTCATTTGTATCGTACGTTGTTCTTGATTCAATTTTAAATCATAGTCATAAAAATCGCCATCAATAGGAGGTAATTTGTGCTGACCTTTTTTTGCTTTTTCAGTCAACATTTTCATTAATCCTTTAAGTTGATTATCATCTAACTCACCAACCGATTTCATAATTTTAGGTAAATCTATTTTTTCTGAAATCTCACCTAATTCTTTGAAATCTACTTGTTTCATTAAATGGGTGATTTGCTTTATTTTTTTGAAGAATTCCATTTTTGTACGTTTTATTTATAGCCAACAGTTGGTTTCTAAAGTTAATCCAAAATAACCAACACATCTTAAATGGAGTTGCTCTATTACATATTATTTTAATACATTAGGTAGATTTATTTCTTAATAAAAACATGAGTATATAAACTGTTTGAAAAAAAAGAAGTCTTTTTGGGATTACAATAAAGTTTAAATTACATAATTTAGCTTACTGTATACGTCTCTAATTATATAAATATAAAAATATGAACCTTCACCTTTTACTTGCGGATGATGATATTGATGATTGCGACTTTTTTAGAGAAGCTATTGATGAGATTGGTGAATTAACACTTTCGGTATTAAATGATGGTGTTGAATTAATGAATTTTTTATTAGCAGAACCTATCAATCATCCTAATTTGATTTTTTTAGATCTTAATATGCCTAAAAAATCAGGAATGGAATGTATGGTTGAAATAAAGGCGATTAATGAATTGAAAAATATTCCTATTATAATTTATTCTACATCTTTAGATAGAACTGTCGTTAACCAACTTTACGATATGGGAGCGCATCATTATATTCAAAAACCTGGCGAATTCGCAAATATAAAAAAGGTGGTTGAAAAGGCTATCTCACTATTTACAGACGCTAATTTGCAATTGCGTTCTAAGGATAAATTTATTATTCAACCATAACTGTTACATGAGTATAAAAGGAGAAAAACATATTTTTTTGAGAGGCGGTGGCGAAACGGGGCAACTCATTAGAGCTAAAGATTGGAGCAATACGCCGCTTGGTGACGCAAAAGTTTGGCCGCAATCATTAAAAACAATGGTAAGTGTAATGTTAGATAATCCTTTAGGTATGTGTATTACTTGGGGAAATAATAATACACAAATCTATAACGATGGGTTTCGTTCTGTTTTGAGTCTATCTAATGGTGGTAATGCTTTAGGAATTAGTTTCAAAGAAGCGTTTTCTGAAGTTTGGGATGTTATGGGTTCTAAGTATGATGCTGCTATGGCGGGTGAAGCAGTTAGTTTTCCTAATTTTAAATTACCATTAATACGAAAGGATTATAATGAAAATTATCATTTCGATTTTACGTTCAGTCCAATTAGGTTAGAGTCGGGTGAAGTAGGAGGGGTTTTGGTGACTATTGTTGAAGCTACGCATAAAAATAATACTGAATATAAACTAGAACAAAGTAAAGATGAACTCGAATTTGTAATTGAAGCAGCACAACTAGCCACGTACGATTATAATCCTCTCACAAATAAATTTTCTTGTAATACGAGATTAAAAGAGTGGTTTGGTTTGGCTCAAAAAGAACAAATAGAACTTTCGGAGGCTTTAAATGTTATTTCAAAAAAGGATAAAGATCGTGTGTCTAATGCCATTTTGGATGTTTTGAATTACGCATCAGGTGGACACTACGATGCCGAATACACCATTATAAACGAACTCACCAAAAAAGAAACCATAGTACATGCCAAAGGTAAAGCTTGGTTTAATGAAGAAAAAATTGCTTATCGATTAACAGGAACTGTAGAGGATGTCACCAACCGTGTGTTGGCAAGGAAGAAAATAGAAGAAAGTGAACGTAGTCTAAGATTAATGATTCTTCAGGCTCCTATAGCTATTGCAATTTTAAAGGGCGCCGATTACAAAGTGGAAATTGCCAATAAGTATGCTTTGGAATTATGGGGAAGAACAGAAGATGAGATGCTTAATTATCCCATTTTTGAAGCCATGCCAGAACTCAAAACGCAAGGAATTAAAGAATTAATGGACGGTGTCTTAAAGACAGGTATTAGTTTTTCTACACCAGAACGTGCTATTGAGCTTTTAAGAAATGGAACTTTAGAAACGATGTATGTTGATTTTTCTTATGAAGCGCTATATGATACTCAAGGGAAAATCAATGGTATTATGACCATCGGAAACGATATCACACCCCAAGTAGAAGCAAGAAAAAAGGTAGAAAAAAGTGAACAGAGTATACGCGCTTTAGTAGAAAGTGCACCTTTTCCAATAGGCGTTTTTGTTGGTGAAGAGATGCGGATTTCACTTGCTAATCAATCCATTATGGATGCTTGGGGAAAAGGACATGATGTTATCGGTAAATTATACACAGAGATATTACCAGAATTTGACAACCAACAAATATTTAGTCAAATACGCAATGTCTTACGTACGGGAATTGCTTTTCATGCGAGAAATCAAAAGGTTGAAATTATACAAAATGAAGAATTAAAACCCTTTTACTATAATTATAGCTTTACTCCATTGTTAGATGTTGAGGGTAATGTATATGCAGTAATGAATACCGCAGCCGAAGTTACCGAACTGCATGAAGCTAAACAGAAAGTTGAAGAGAGTGAAAAGCGTTTTAGAGATTCTGTAATGCAAGCACCACTTGGTATCGTTATTTTTAGAGGTGCAGAGAACATTATTGAAATGGCAAATAAAAATTATTTGAACATTGTAGATAGAACAGAAAAGCAATTTGTTGGAAAACCACTTTTTGAAAGCTTACCCGAAGTTAAAGAAATTATAGCTCCAGTAGTTGAAGATATTTATAAAACAGGAAATGCCTTTTATGGTTACGAATTCCCAGTTTATTTAAACCGTAAAGGCAAAACGGAGGTTCGCTACTTCAATTTTGTTTATCATCCATTAAAGGAAAACAATACTATTACAGGTATTATGGTTGTCGCTTCGGAAGTTACAGCAACAGTAGAGGCAAAACATATTATAGAGGAGAATGAAGAGAAGTTAAAGCTTATTATAGAAGCAAGCGAACTTGGTATATGGGATTTAGATCTAAAAACCGAATACATGTTGGCCTCAGAGCGTTGCTATAATATTTTAGGCTTTTCTAGCAATAATGATTTAACACAAGAAAAATTGATTTCTCAGATACATCCTGAAGATGTTCACCTTAGAGTTGATGCCTTTGAAAAAGCATATAAAACTGGTGTCTTACATTATCAGATAAGAATTATATGGGAAGATCAAACCTTGCATTGGAAAGATGTAAAAGGGAAAGTGTTTTACGACGAGCATAATCAGCCAGAACGTATGCTGGGCACCGTAAGAGATATTACAGAAGAGCGGAATTTTCATCAGCAATTATTGGATCGAGAAGAAAAATTTAGACTATTAGCTGATTCTATGCCGCAATTTATTTGGACCTCAGATCCTGAGGGTAATCTTAATTATTTTAACCAATCGGTTTATGATTTTTCTGGGCTAACATTAGACGATATTTTAAGAGATGGTTGGCTACAAATAGTGCATCCAGATGATAAAGAAGAAAATATTAAAGTTTGGACAGAAGCTATTGCGTCTGGTAAAGATTTCTTGTTAGAACATCGATTTCGTAAACATAATGGTGATTACCGTTGGCAGTTAAGCCGTGCCATTCCACAAAAAGATGCAGATGGTGTTATTAAAATGTGGGTTGGTAGTAGTACTGATATTCAAGAGCAAAAAGTATTTACAGCTAAGCTTGAAAACATGGTTAGAAATAGAACCAATGAGTTGGAAAAGAAAAATTTGGATCTAGAAAAAATGAACAAAGAGTTGCAATCGTTTGTGTATATATCTAGTCACGATTTGCAAGAACCATTACGAAAAATACAAACTTTTGCTTCGCGAATTAAGGAAAAGGAATTAGAGAGGTTATCGGATAGTGCTAAGAACTATTTTTCAAGAATGCAGACGTCTGCGTATCGAATGCAAAATTTAATTCAAGATTTAATTGCGTATTCTAGAACCAATGCTCAAGAAAGTACATTCGAAATTTATAATCTTCAAGATATTATTGAAGACACTAAAGAGACCTTAAGTGAGGAGTTGGAAGAAAAAAACGTGGTTTTTGAGTTAGAAAACATATGTGATGTTCGTATTATTCCTGTGCAATTTCAGCAAGTGATCTTAAATTTAGTTAGTAATTCTATTAAATTTTCAAAAGAAGGAACGGGAATTCTCATCAAAATTAGTTGCGAAATATTGAAAGGAAAGAAAACCGGTATTCCGGCTTTAAATAATGATCGTACATACTGCCATATTCGTTTTTCTGATAACGGTATTGGTTTTGATCAACAATACCACGAAAAAATATTTGAAGTATTTCAACGTCTGCATAGTAAAGAAGATTATTCTGGTACAGGTATTGGGTTGGCTATTGTAAAACGGATTATAGAAAACCATGACGGCCATATTGCTGCTAGAAGTGAATTTAATAATGGAGCTATTTTTGATATTTATCTTCCGGAAGACTAAATTTTAAAAAGGAAAAATTAACTTCGCACTTTACTTGGTGTTACTATTTAAGCCGAGTTATAAAATGATTAAATCCTATGAAACAAACTGAATTTTTAGAGAAAAATATATTTATCGATTTAGAAAATGTAAATGATGGCTTTGAAGATGCTTCAATTCATTATTTTTCTGAATCAGATTTTGCAACCGTTCTTAAAAGAGCAGAGCACTTTGGTCTTAGTGTTTATAAGATAGAATCTTTTCTAGATGGAGAGGCGTTTGATGTTGCTGATCATGATGCTTTTAAAAAGAAGGCTACAGATCCAAAGTGGTACGAAAAAGCGTTTTCAGATTTAAAAAAGCGTCAAGAAGGATTAGTGTATTCTGCGACTTATAAAGTGTCTAAGAAGTTGTTAGAGCGCGAGTAACGATCTGTTAAATAAATGTCTAATTGAATATTATTATATTTTAAGTTTATGACCTACCAAGATGAATTTAATGTTTTTTGGGAACAAGTAAAGGAAAGTATCGAAGCTGGCACTTTCGCAAAATTAACAATGGCCAAAACCATAGGTAAGCCCGAATTAAAAAATATATTCATTAGGCCTATTCTTTCGGATGATGATTTTAAAGTAATGCTTAAATACAGTTTTAGGCCAAGGGAGACGGAAGATATAGAAGAAGAGCTCACTTTAGAGGAAGCCTTTGTAATCTTACAATCTCATTTGAAAAGTTTCTTTTTGTCTGTTCTATTGTTTACAACAGAGAAAGATGTTGTTTTTAAGGTGAATAAGAAAGGTATTGGTAGTATTACCGAAAGTTCACCCACTTTTAAAAATGTAGTTTTTGGTTAACATCTTTGTTCTTATAAGTATATAAGTATAAGTGTCCTGAGTCTTTGGCTTGGGATTTTTTTTTACTCTAACCATGCGCGATTCTGTGGGTGTTGATTCCGTTTTTAATATTGTTAATTTTTCATTTCATTAGACGCGGATCATTAAAAGGGGTAGTTTGTATAGCGGAATAATTAAGCTGTAAATTCTAACAGCAATCATTTCAAAAATTTATAATCTAACTATTCTACTAATTACTTACATTTGCACTCGCAAAAAAGAGATTTCCGGTTTTACGGAGACTACTAAATAAATTTATTCGATGAAAGCAGGAATCGTAGGATTACCAAACGTAGGAAAGTCAACCTTATTTAACTGTTTATCTAATGCCAAGGCGCAAAGTGCTAACTTTCCGTTTTGTACAATAGAGCCTAATATTGGTGTGGTAAATGTACCAGATCCAAGATTACAGAAATTAGAAGCACTAGTGAATCCTGAGCGTGTGTTGCCGGCAACTGTAGAGATTGTTGATATCGCAGGTTTAGTAAAAGGGGCTTCTAAAGGTGAGGGTTTAGGAAATCAATTCTTAGCTAATATTAGAGAAACGGATGCTATTTTACATGTATTACGTTGTTTTGATGATCCAAATATTATTCATGTTGATGGTTCTGTAGATCCTATTAGAGATAAGGAGACTATTGATATGGAATTGCAGCTTAAGGATTTAGAAACTGCTGATAAGAAGTTGGAAAAAGTAAAGCGTGCTGCCAAAACGGGTAACAAAGAGGCACAGAAAGAAGAAGCGGTACTTTTAAAAATAAAGGAAAACTTAGAAGCTGGTATTTCAATTAGAGCTTTAGAATTTTCTGAAGAAGATTACGAAGACTACGTTGTGCCTTCTCAATTTATTACAGATAAGCCTGTAATGTATGTTTGTAACGTTGATGAAGCGGCAGCAAATACAGGAAACGCTTATGTAGATAAAGTAAAAGAAGCTGTTAAAGACGAAAACGCTGAAGTTTTAGTGTTGGCTGTAGGTACAGAAGCAGATATTAACGAATTAGATGATTACGAAGAGCGCCAAATGTTCCTAGCTGATATTGGGTTAGAGGAGCCAGGTTCTGCTAAATTAATTCGTTCTGCTTATAAATTGTTAAAGCAGCAAACGTATTTTACTGCAGGTGTAAAAGAAGTAAGAGCGTGGACTGTAAATATTGGTGCAACAGGACCGCAAGCAGCAGGAGTTATTCATACCGATTTCGAAAAAGGATTTATTAGAGCAGAAGTTATTGCTTACAACGATTTTGTAGAATTTGGAAGTGAAGCTAAAGTGAAAGAAGCTGGTAAAATGCGTGTAGAAGGAAAGAACTATGTGGTTAAGGATGGCGATGTAATGCATTTCTTGTTTAATGTGTAACTTGCGTAAATGATAAATTTTTTAAAAAAGATAAGCTTTAAACAGATTTTATTTTTTTTGGTGTGTGTATTAGTAGTAGAGTTTCTATTATTAAAACACACACCTTTTTTTTGGGATGCTATTACTAAATCGTCTCGTGCTAGTTGGATTTATGCTAATGGTCTAACCGAATTTATTGTGCCAACGGAATACAATTCTGGTCATCCGCCTTTGTGGATTTCTTTACTAGCGATCTTTTGGACAATTTTTGAAAAAGCCCTCTGGTCTTCAAGATTATTATTGCTGATTGTTAATGTTGGTGTCGCTTGGCAAATAGTACTGTTTTGTAAAACTAATTTCTTAAAAACGGTATCCGCGTTTGCTGTTTTTATAGTGTGTTTAGAGCCTACATTTATAGCACAAACGACAAATTTAAATAACGACATGCTCTTGTTGTTTTTTACGTTTTTGGGTTTGAATTCACTTATTAAATCGAGAACAATATTTTTCACCTTAGCATTAGTAGGTTTGTTACTTGTCAATCTTAGAGGGGTTTATATAGTTGTATCTATAGCTTTAATTCATGTTATTTATGTTAGGCTGAAATTAATTGAGAGTAGAAAATTAATTTATATAAGCTACCTAATAGCGGTTTTTAGCTTTGCGGTGTTTTGTTATTTTCAATACGAAAAATTAGGTTGGTTCTTAATCAGTCAGAATGAAAACTACAACGCCCACAGGCAATCTGTAGGGGTAAAACAAGTACTGATAAATAGTATTGTGTATGTAAAAAGTTTTCTGGAATATGGACGCTTTATAATTGCGATAATTCTTTTGCCTCTTTTAGTAAAATATATAAAAGACAAAACAAATAGAGATGTTAAAATCGATCGGGTAGCTATTGCTTTTTTTGTGCTTGCTTTTATCTTTTTTATAGGAATGGTTCCGTTTTCTAACCCATTTGGTGATCGTTATTTTATGGTTTGTTATCTGTTAGCAATCGTATTGCTTGTTAATTTAATGGCGCATTATGATGTTGCTAAAAAAACAGTAGTGTATGCTGTAATGGTTGTTATGTTTATAACGGGGCATTTTTGGATTTATCCTGCGACATTATCGCAATCTTGGGATAGTTCCTTAGCGTATTTAAATAGTTATACCGTTGAGGCTAAAATGGAGCGCTTTATTGATTCTTCAGGCATCGAGCCTACTGAAATAGGGACTAGAATTCTGTTGAATGCGCGTGAATTTTCAGAATTTAAAGATATCTCAGAAGCCGATCGCTATGCTGATTTTAACATCAATACAAATCAATTTATATTGCTTTCAAATATAGATAATCAGACTAAAGACGACGAGCTAAATGAAATCATGACTAATTGGAAATTGGTTCAACATTATTCTCAATTGGGGGTTTTTATGTCTTTGTATAAAAGAGAGTAGTTGAGTTGTTTTTGTGTGAAAAAGTAGGTTGTAAAAACGCTTAAAATTCAAAATACTGCAATTTTGGGTGTTGATTTTTGAAAACTCCAATGTTCTCAACACATTAATGCCTTTTTGTTAATTACTTTAAGCGCTCTTTATTTCATGTTTTAAGGTATAATCTTATATTAGCCTTTCATCTAAATATCCGCTTAACTTTATGTCAGAAGAGTCCACTTATACTGAAGATAACATACGCTCACTCGATTGGAAAGAACACATCCGAATGCGACCTGGTATGTATATCGGTAAATTGGGTGATGGTTCCTCTCCAGATGATGGTATTTATATACTTTTAAAAGAAGTATTAGATAATTCCATTGATGAGTATGTGATGGGAGCAGGTAAGACGATTGAGATTTCGATTCAAGGCGAACGTGTTATTGTTCGCGATTATGGTCGTGGTATTCCTTTAGGGAAAGTCGTAGATGTTGTATCTAAGATGAATACTGGTGGAAAGTATGATTCAAAAGCTTTTAAGAAATCTGTAGGTTTAAATGGTGTAGGTACAAAGGCTGTAAATGCACTGTCTTCTTATTTTAGAGTCGAATCTACAAGGGATAGTAAATCGGCATCAGCAGAATTTGAACAGGGAAATCTTACTAATCAGGAGTTGTTAGATGATACCTCTCGAAGAAAAGGAACGAAAGTGTCTTTTATTCCGGATGAAATTATATTTAAAAATTATAAGTATCGTAGTGAGTATGTGGTTAAGATGCTTAAAAACTACGTGTATCTAAATCCTGGGCTAACCATTGTTTTTAATGGTGAAAAGTTTTACAGTGAAAACGGATTGAAAGATTTATTATCTGAGAATATTAACGAATCAGATATGTTATATCCAATCATTCACATTAAAGGTGATGATATCGAAGTCGCTATAACACATAGTAAAACACAATATAGCGAAGAATATCATTCTTTTGTTAACGGACAAAACACAACGCAAGGTGGAACGCATTTAGCAGCTTACCGAGAAGCTATCGTAAAAACCATTCGAGAATTTTATGGTAAAAGTTATGAGGCTTCAGATATTAGGAAGTCAGTAGTAACTGCTATTGCGATTAAAGTAATGGAGCCTGTTTTTGAGAGTCAGACCAAAACAAAATTAGGTTCTACGGACATGGGAGGCGAATTGCCAACAGTGAGAACCTATATCAATGATTTTGTAAAAACATATTTAGATAACTTTTTGCATAAGAATCCTGATTCTGCCGAAAAATTGCAACGTAAAATTCTTCAGGCTGAACGTGAGCGTAAGGAATTATCTGGTATTAGAAAATTAGCGAAAGACAGAGCTAAAAAAGCAAGTCTTCACAATAAGAAATTACGCGATTGCCGTGTGCATTTTGGAGATATTAAACACGATCGGAATTTAGAATCCACTTTATTTATAACAGAGGGAGATTCGGCATCAGGTAGTATTACCAAGTCACGCGATGTAAATACGCAAGCTGTGTTTAGTTTAAAAGGGAAACCACTAAACTGCTATGGCTTAAGTAAAAAGATCGTTTATGAGAATGAAGAGTTTAACCTTTTACAAGCTGCGTTAAACATTGAAGAGTCTCTTGAGGATTTGCGTTATAACAATGTGGTGATAGCAACTGATGCCGATGTCGATGGTATGCATATTCGCTTATTGTTAATTACGTTTTTCTTGCAGTTCTTTCCAGAAGTCATTAAGGATGGTCATTTGTATATTTTGCAAACCCCATTGTTTAGGGTTCGAAATAAAAAGGAAACGATTTATTGTTATTCTGAAGAGGAACGACGCGACGCCATGGAGAAATTAAAACCAAAACCAGAAATTACGCGATTTAAAGGTTTAGGGGAGATTTCGCCAGATGAATTTGTGCATTTTATAGGTGAAGATATTCGTTTAGACCCTGTAATGTTAGATAAGGACATGTCTATTGAGGAGTTGCTGTCTTTCTACATGGGAAAAAACACACCTACGCGTCAAGAATTTATTATTGATAATCTTAAGGTTGAACTTGATGTTGTTGAAGATACACTATGAGAACAGATAACAGGGAAATAAAAAACACCATAATTTCTATTTATTTTATATTAATAATCGCAGCGATTTTACTGGCTACGGTATTTAAGTCTTATCATTTAGTTGAGGGAAGCTCGCTCTACGTGCTAATAGGTTTGTTAGTTGCTGTAGTTGTGGTGCATTTTGTTGCGCGATTCTTTGAGTATGACAGTGATGGTGCTCAAGTTATAATCACAAACAGTGGATTGATACTTACGGATTATTTAAATTATAGAGAAAATAAGATTGAAATTTCTAGAGAGAAATTATCAGGTTATAAAATTCGCAACTATTACTTTTATAAAAGTTTGGTTATTTATGTATCACATAGTAATGGGAAAATAGAGAAGGAGCACTTTAATATTACGCTTTTGAAATACAAAAAGGTAAAGTATGTTAGGCAATCTCTGCGTAAGATTATAAAAGAAAATAAAAGCATAAAGTTGGATAGATGATAGACGAACATGAGGAGTTGTTAAATGAAGACAATGGTAGCCAAGAGACTATTACTAAGGTTACTGGTATGTATAAGGAATGGTTTTTGGACTATGCCTCTTATGTAATTTTAGAGCGTGCTGTACCTGCGATCGAAGATGGTTTTAAGCCAGTACAGCGTCGTATAATGCATTCTATGAAAGACTTGGATGATGGCCGTTATAATAAGGTAGCGAACATTGTTGGTCATACGATGCAATACCATCCGCATGGTGATGCAAGTATTGCAGATGCGATGGTGCAGATTGGTCAGAAAGATTTATTGATTGATACTCAGGGAAACTGGGGAAATATATTAACAGGAGATCGCGCAGCAGCTTCGCGTTATATTGAGGCGAGACTTTCTAAGTTTGCGATGGATGTTGTTTATAATCCGAAAATTACGCAATGGCAAGCGTCATATGATGGTAGGCGTAAAGAGCCAGTTAATTTGCCAGTAATGTTTCCTTTGTTATTGGCGCAAGGTGGTGAAGGGATTGCTGTTGGTTTGTCTACAAAAATTTTACCGCACAATTTTATTGAGCTTATCGACGCTTCTGTAAAACATTTAAAAGGTAAGCGTTTTACGATTTTACCCGACTTTCCAACGGCTGGTATTGCAGATTTCACTAATTATAATGATGGTTTACGAGGAGGAAAGGTGCGCGTGCGTGCGCTAATTTCTCAACGGGACAAGAATACATTGATGATTACCGAAATTCCATTCGGTACAACCACATCATCGCTTATTGATTCTATTCTTAAGGCGAATGATAAAGGGAAAATTAAGATTAAAAAGATTGAAGATAATACGGCTGCAGAAGTGGAGATTTTAATTCATTTGCCTGCAGGTTTGTCTCCAGATAAAACGATTGATGCGCTTTATGCGTTTACGAGTTGTGAAACTTCAATTTCGCCATTAGGATGTGTTATTGAAGATAACAAGCCTTACTTTGTTGGTGTTACTGAAATGTTGCGGCGTTCTACAGATAATACCGTGCAGCTTTTAAAAAGTGAATTAGAAATACGACTTGGTGAGTTTCAGGAGCAATGGCATTTTGCATCACTTGAGCGTATTTTTATTGAAAAAAGAATCTACCGCGATATTGAAGAGGAAGAAACTTGGGATGGAGTAATTGACGCAATTGATAAAGGGTTGCAACCGCATATTAAACATTTAAAACGTGCTATTACTGTTGAAGATATTACGCGTCTAACTGAGATTAGAATTAAGCGTATTTCTAAGTTTGACATCGATAAAGCGCAACAAAAAATTGATGCATTAGAAGATCAAATAGCTGAAGTAAAACATCACTTAGCGAACCTAATTGATTATGCCATAGCATTTTTTGAGCGATTGAAAAAAGATTATGGTGAAGGGAAAGAGCGTAAAACCGAAATTAGAATCTTTGATGATGTAGATGCTACTAAGGTAATTATTCGAAACACAAAACTCTACGTCAACAGAGAAGAAGGTTTTATTGGGACGTCATTAAAGCGAGATGAGTACGTTTGTGATTGTAGTGATATTGATGATATCATTGTGTTTACAAACGATGGAGTGATGATGGTGACAAAAGTAGATGCTAAGACTTTTATTGGTAAGAATATTATTCATGTTGCTGTGTTTAAGAAAAAAGACAAACGCACCATCTATAATATGATTTATAGAGACGGTAAAGGTGGTCCTTCTTATGTGAAACGATTTGCGGTGACAAGTATGACACGAGATCGTGAATACGATTTAACCAATGGAAATAAAGGGTCTGCGTTGTGGTACTTTTCTGCGAACCCTAATGGTGAAGCTGAAGTTGTGACTATTATGTTACGCCAAGTAGGTAGTATTAAGAAGTTAAAGTGGGATTTAGATTTTGCTGAAGTTTTAATAAAAGGTAGAGCGTCTAAAGGTAATCGTGTTACTAAATATGCAATTAAACGCGTAGAACTAAAGGAAAGAGGTGTGTCGACATTAAAGCCTCGAAAAATTTGGTTTGACGATACGGTGCAGCGTTTAAATGTTGATGATAGAGGTGAGTTGATAGGTGAATTTAGAGGTGAAGATAGGCTTCTTATTGTCAATCAATCGGGAATAGTGAAAACGATCATCCCTGAGTTAACTACACATTTTGATAGTGACATGATTATTATGGAAAAGTGGGTTCCTAAAAAACCAATTTCTGCTATTTATTACGATGGAGAAAAAGAACGCTATTATGTAAAGCGTTTTATTATTGAGCAAGAAGGCAAAGAAGAAGATTTTATTTCAGATCATCCAGATTCTCAATTAGAGATTGTTTCAACGGATTGGAGACCCATAGCGGATGTAGAATTCACTAAAGAGCGCGGTAAAGAACGTAAACCAAACATGGAAGTGAATCTTGAAGAATTCATTTCGGTAAAGGGGATTACTGCTTTAGGAAATCAGTTGACTAAAGATAAAATAAATCAAATTAATTTACTAGATCCATTACCTTATGAGGCTCCGGAAGAAGTACATGCCGATGAAATAGAGGTTGTTGATGAGGAGACTGTTGAGAAGGGGGGTGATAATGCTACTGAAGCTGTAAATAAACCTCACTCTGATAGTTCTTCTACAGATGATGAGGACGATTTAGATACGGATGATAAAGGGCAGGTGACATTATTTTAGCGTTAAATACTGGTGCTTTGTGTCGAAATTTTAAGGTTTTTTCTTTTTTGCAGCTTTAAAGTTTAAGAATTCTACAAATAAAGAAAATGCTATAGCAAAATACAAATAGCCTTTAGGTATTGCGCCGACTGTTTGTCCGAAAAATTCAGTATGCGATAAATGTGCAGCTTCTGTTATTAGCATAAAACCTATAAGGATTAGGAAGGCGAGTCCTAAAATCTGTACACTCGGGTGTTTGTCAATAAACTTCCGAATCGGATTAGCGAAGCCAATCATTATTCCAATTGAGATCATCACTGCAATAATCATTAATACTAATGTGTAATTGTGGTTAGGGTGTAGACCGTTGGTCATTCCGACAGCGGTTAGTATTGAATCTATAGAGAATATAAAATCAATTATAACAATCTGAACTATAGCGCTGCTAAGTGATTTTATGGGTTTAGATTTTATCTGGTCTACATCGTGTGATGGATCTTCTACTTTTTCTCTGATTTCAGAAGTGCTTTTATAGATTAAAAATAAGCCTCCAGCAAATAGAATGATAGCTTGCCAACTAATTCCTACGGACAGCCAATTGGTTTCTATACTATAAAAAGGTTTACTGAGTCCGACTAAAAAAGAAACAAAAAATAGTAATATGATTCGCTGAACCAGAGCGAGCAATAGTCCTATTTTAGTGGCTTTACTTCGTTGGTGTTCGGGGAGTTTGTTTGCTGCAATAGATATAAATACAATGTTATCTATACCGAGTATGATCTCCAGAAATGTTAAAGTCAGCAATGCTATTATAGCATCGGAAGTCAATAGGAAATCGAGCATAATGTTATTTTATTTTTATTGCGACACCTTTTTCAACTCGTGAAGGTCTATTAGGTCTTTTTACCGCGAGTTTATATTCAAAAGTATAGGAATCATCCGTTGTGGATAGAATCTTCATGTGAATAGCTTCTTTTTCGGAATTAGTGGTGGGGTGTAATTTTTTTAATATGAATTCGCAATCATTAATCCATCTAATAGAAGATGAGTCTGCTTTTTCCTCGTGGTAATCAATATTGAAATCTTCGGTGCGCATAAAGCGTGAGGTGTGCTCAATGCCATCGAGGTTGTAGGTGAACTCAAAAGTACCTGTTTTGAAATCTGTGCAATCGCGTTCTATTGAGTAGCAGCTAGTTAGTAATATTAATACTAATAATGAAAGAAAAAATCTCATATAAATCTTTTGAGCAAAGATAATGAATAGTGCAATATTATGGCTTGTAACTTTTAAAAGTTCCGTCTTTGTAAAATATTACAATTTTGTCAATTTCAGAATCAGATTTAGATCCAGCTTTAGATTGAGATTCAATTTGAGGAGTAGGATTCGGCTCTGGAGTTTGTGGTTTTATTTTTGCTTCAGTGGTTTGCGGGGGTGGTGATTCTGAAGTGTTAGGTTGGTTGGGGAACTTTCCTTTTCCATTCATTAGCCAATACAATTCTACTTCGGGATAGGAGTGTAGAACTTTCATTACAAAATCTAAACTAGGCTTGTTTCTGCCGCTTAAGATATGAGAGATACTAGAGCGTTGTACTCCGATTTTCTCTGCGAAACTAGAAGCAGATTCGCTGTAAAAATCAATGACTTTTTGTAGGCGTCCAGTAAATTCTTTGGAGTTTATCATTGTAAACTTAAGGTTTGTGATTATAACGATACAAATGTAAACAATAGTATCTGTATTTGTGCTAAATGTGGTATAATTATTTTATTAATATTAAATAATAGGTTTGATTTTGCGTATTATTTACCTGAAAACAAGTATATTGATGGTTTAAAATGTATTTAACAGAATTTAGTATTAGTATTTGGTTTTTGGTATTGAGATTTGGATGAAACATTGTTTACGAATGTAACAAATTTATTGATTTTAATTGTTTACAATTGTAAAAAACCAAATGATTACATTTGTAACCATTAATTTAGTCCTATGAATTTAAAGTCTTTAAAGCAGATATTTTTAGAAGTAAAAACGCCCGAACTTTTTGGTCGTTATGTCACCAATTCTCACATAGAAAATTGTTTAGATAAATTATCAAAACCTATTATTTCTACACTTGGGTATTCTGTTGAAAACCGACCAATATATAGTTTGAAATTTGGTAACGGACCCATCAAAATTTTGCTATGGTCACAAATGCACGGTAACGAATCTACATCGACTAAAGCGCTTTTTGATTGTTTTAATTTGTTTGAGGCTGAACATAGTGTTTCAAAACAGATTTTAGAACGCTGTACTTTAATGGTAATTCCTATTTTAAATCCGGATGGAGCTGAGCGATTTACACGTGTAAATGCTAATAAAGTTGATTTAAACAGGGATGCACAACATTTATCACAGCCAGAAAGTCACATACTTCGGCAATCCTATACTGATTTTAAGCCACAGTATTGTTTTAACCTTCATGGACAGCGGACCATTTTTAGTGCCGGTGAAACAAATAATGTGGCAACGCTTTCGTTTTTGTCTCCGGCGCAAGACCAAGAGCGGACGCTCACAACTAATAGGAAAGCCGCTATGTCTATTATAGCTGAGATAAATCAATTACTTCAAATTGAAATTCCTGATGGAATAGGGCGCTATGATGATGGTTTTAATATTAATTGTGTTGGAGATACATTTCAGAATTTTGGCATACCTACATTATTGTATGAAGCTGGGCACTATAAAAATGATTATGATAGGGAAGAGGTTAGGCGTTTAATGTTTGTTGCTATTTTAAAAGGGCTCGATGTTATTGCTAATGGGGTTAATGCTGATAAGTATGACGCTTATTTTGATATACCAGAAAATGCAAAATGTTTTTATGATGTTATTATAAGAAATGCAAAACGTAAAGACTTAAATGATTTGGTGGATATAGCCATTCAATATAAAGAGGTTTTGATAGATTGTAAATTGCAATTTGTGCCAGTGGTAGTGGAAGTCGCTAAGCTAAATAACAAGTACGGACATAAAGAAATAGAAGCCAATGGCTTTTTGGTAGAGACAGAAGAAAATTCTGAACTAATTATAAACTCCGAAAACGATTTCGTAATAGTGAATAATGAAAGAATCTCATTAAAACCGTAAAAATATTCAGTTTTAATGCATAATTGTTAATGTAAATATTCTATTTTTGCGTTTAGTTTAAAGATATTATAATTATGGCAAAGTTTAAATTAGATGAAGTTGATCACCAAATTCTCGATATGCTTATCGATAATACGCGTATTCCTTTCACAGATATAGCAAAAAAATTACTAATCTCTGCAGGTACTGTTCATGTACGTGTAAAGAAAATGGAGGAAGCTGGTATTATTATGGGGTCGTCTTTAACATTAGATTACCAAAAACTCGATTATTCATTTATAGCTTATGTAGGCGTTTTTCTTCAAAATACATCACAAACTAAATTTGTTTTAGAGCGTATTTCGGATATTCCTTATGTAACGGTGGCACATATCACCACAGGGAAATTCAATATTTTCTGTAAAATTAGAGCAAAAGATACAATGCATGCTAAGGATATTATCTTTATGTTAGATGATATTGATGGTGTCTATAGAACTGAGACTATGATTTCGTTAGAAGAGAGTCTTAATGATAAAAAACGTTTGATGCATACCATTTTTAATGAATTGTAATCAAAATAACATATTTTAACAACGGCCCTTAGTTACTATGATTAAGGGCTTTTTTTAATTTGAATTATTATGAACTCTATAAAAGTATCAGAATACAACCCTTATTATAAACCCTATATTGATGCAGTAAATAAGGATTTAGGTATTGTTGAAGGATTAAAGCAAAATTTAGATGATGTAGTTTCTTTTTATTCTAATATTCCAAAGGAAAAGCATAGTTATGCCTATGCCGAAGGGAAATGGACTATAAAAGACGTATTACTTCACATTATAGATACTGAACGTATTTTTGCGTACAGAGCTTTACGAATCGCTAGGCAAGACGGCACGCCTCTTGCGGGGTTTGAACAAGACGATTACGTTGTGCATGCAAATGCAGAAAAGCGTACTATGGAAAGTTTGTTAGAGGAATATAGAACTGTACGGCAAGCAACAATTACATTGTTTAGTTCATATGATACAGATACATTACTTTTTATTGGAGAAGCCTCTGGATTTCCTGTATCCGTTAGAGCAATTGGTTATATTATAATGGGCCATGAAAATCATCACCTCAAAATTATAAAGGAACGCTATCTTTAATTCGCGTAATAATCAAACGCTTCTAAAATCAAATCATTACTAACTACGCAATCTAGTTTTGGTTTTCCAATAGCTTCAAGAAGTACAAATTTTACCACACCATGACTGTTTTTCTTGTCGTATTTTAATAATTCGATGATATGTTGTTGATCTGCTTTAGTGATTTCAACTTTAGAAAACGTTTTTAAAATGCCTTTAGTAATTGTATCTAAAGAATCGTTGCTTAAACCGGTAATTTTAGTGGATAAATAAGTTTCTAAAATCATACCTACAGCAATAGCTTCGCCATGAAGTAACGGAGTTTTATCTGCATTTTCCATGAAATAACTTTCTATAGCATGCCCTAAAGTATGTCCGAAATTTAAGATTTTTCTTAAGCCTTGTTCGGTAGGATCAGAAGTTACTACTGTATTTTTAATAACAATTGAATCGTAAATTAAGCGGTCTAAATCAGAAAGATCTAAATTTTCGAGATGTGTTAATGTATTCCAATAAGCTTCATCATAAATTAATCCATGTTTTAGCATTTCGGCAAAACCAGAAACCATTTCGTTTTGAGGAAGTGTATCTAAAAAAGACGTATCCACTCCGACCATTACGCCTTCATTTATAACTCCTACTTGGTTTTTCAAAGATCCTAAATCAACTCCTGTTTTTCCGCCAACAGAAGCGTCTACCATTGCTAATAAAGAGGTTGGTATGTTTATGTAGGTTATGCCGCGCATATAGGTACTTGCGACAAAGCCACCTAAATCTGTTACGACACCGCCACCTAAATTGATTAATAAACTTTTGCGATCGGCATTATACTCTGATAAAGCTTCCCAAACACCAGTACAAATATCAATAGATTTGTGTTCTTCTCCATTTGGCATTTCCATAACTTCAATAGCTATGTCGCCAGATTCTATGCGCTCTTGGAACTTTGGCAAACAATAATCGTGTGTGTTTGTATCTACCAAAATAAATATCTTAGACGGTTTTGCTGTTTTAATGTAGTTATTAAGTTCTGTGTAAACTTCAGAATTAAAGTGTACTACGGCGTTTTTTGTTGAAATAGATTCCATAATTAATATTGTCTGCAAAATAGGATGTGAAAATACTTCCTTTTTAGAAAAAAAAGTAAGACTATAATAAATATATTTGCATTTATATTCTTTTAGCTAATGATAAATCGTTCACTCTTTGAGGACACAGGCACAGCATTTACTTTAAAATCTGATTCAGAATTAGATCGTGCCTATTTTTTATTTAAGATGATATCATCTGAACCTTTGGTTCGGATTGGTACTATAGTGACAAATTTTGCATTGAAAGCACATCTACCAGTAGAAAAATTAATACGGGCGACAGTGTTTGATCATTTTTGTGGAGGTGTTAATGAAGAGGATTGTTTGCCTGTAATAGATAAATTATATACAGAAGGAGTTAGCTCTGTTTTGGATTATTCTGTGGAAGGTAAAGCCGAGGAAAATCAATTTGATAATGCTTTAGAGAAAATATTAAAAATCATTCGTTTTTGTGATGACAGAGAAGCGATGCCGATTGTGGTATTTAAGCCTTCTGGTTTTGGACGCTTTTTGTTGTATCAAAAGAAGACAGAAGGAGTAGCATTAACAACTGAGGAAGACGCTGAATGGGGTAGAATAGTAAACCGTTTTGATACTGTTTGTAAACTCGCTAAAGAAAAAGACGTTGAAGTTTTAATTGATGGTGAAGAAAGTTGGATGCAAGATGCAGCTGATGATTTGGTAGAGGAGATGATGCGTCGTTATAATAAAGATGTCACTATAGTATATAATACGTTACAATTGTATCGTTGGGATCGATTAGATTATTTAAAAGATTTACACCAACGTGCTAAAGAGAATGGGTTTAAAATAGGCATGAAGATTGTTCGTGGTGCTTATATGGAAAAGGAACGCGATCGTGCATTAGAAAAAGGATATGACTCTCCAATTTGTGAAAACAAAAAAGCAACAGATGATAATTTCAACGATGCATTGAATTATATTCTCAATAATTTAAAAGATATTTCTGTCTTTATTGGTACACATAATGAAGCCAGTTGTTTTTTAGCTATGGATCTTATGGAAACACATAAGATCGCCAAGCAGGATAATAACGTTTGGTTTGGACAATTATATGGTATGAGTGATCATATTAGCTTTAATTTGGCGGCTCAAGGTTATAATGTCGCTAAATATATTCCTTTTGGCCCTGTTAAGGATGTGATGCCTTATTTAATTAGAAGGGCAGAGGAGAATACATCTGTTTCTGGGCAGACTAGTCGTGAGTTAACTTTGTTAAAGACGGAGAAGCGGAGGCGGAAGTTGTAGTTATTTGATTATTTTATCTAAAATCATCAATCCTAATTTATTAGCACGATACAGATTTTTATTTAAAGACTTTCCTTGGTGATATTTAAATAAATTAATTAGAAAATTAGTGCTTTTTATATAATGATTTTTTGTCGACGTCGAAATAAACGAAGTCATTGCATGACGTTTGATATTTTTATAATCTCCATAATCTGTTTTAATAAGGTCCTTATTTTTAGTGGAAAATGTAGAAGCTTTATAGCCAGCTGCAATAGAAAGTTCTACACTCAATTCATTGTAACCACCACCTGGCCAACATAAATATTCAACTTTTTTGTTTAGTTTTTCTTCTAAAATATTTTTGCTTTCAAACAACTCATAACGATATCTTTTATCCATGTCTTCATCCGATTCGTAGGTGCCAGAATATGCGCTAAGCTTTTTATTTAATTTATTTATAAAAATAGTTTTATCTTTTTTATCCTTAATATCAGAATAAATTTCAGAGGCATACTTTATTAATTCGTCATCGGGAAAGTAACGACGTAATCCTAAGGCTCTATCAAATTCAAAAATAGGACTCCCTTTTGGAACATATTTTTCTTGATCCTCAATGTTATAATATGGTTTTCTGTCAGGTCTATTGATCCAAGGCATCCAGTCGTAATGCGGTTGACCTGTATATATATCTTTAATTTTATTAGACTTGAAATAAAAATTATGGCTCATGCTGTGGGATTGTATATCTATTACGCCAGATTTATCCAACTTTTTTATTTCTGCCCAATTAAGAAATCCAAGTGGGGATAATTGGTTCTTCTTTATCTTTTTGTCCCATACATCATTTAAGTTGTTTCGAACCTTATTTGAGCCATCAATAAACTCAGGATTTATAAATATGGTTCCTTTTAAATTATATTTTTTTAAAATAGGATAAGCGTAAACCCAATTATCTAAATAACCATCATCAAATGTTAGAACAACTTGTTTAGATGAGTTGTCATTAGAGTTAGGGGTGTTATTATACCATTCTTCTAGAAAAACTGTTTCGTAATTTTCTTTAACTAAAAACTTACAAAAATTTTCAAAATGATCTAAAGAAACTGAAAGCCAATTCCGATACCAATTTTCATTTTCACAACCGATACTGTGGAACATTAATACGGACATAGGAATTTAATATTTGAAATTAAAAATTACTTCTTTGAAAAATAGTACCATTTTTTCTTTTTATGAGGATTGTTACCGTATCCATAACCATAGCCATATCCTTTTTTGCCAAAATCAGTTCCGTTTAGAAGTATATTCATATTTGGTAGACGCTTATCATTGTAAAGCGGTTTTGCCACTGCGGCTAATTGTCTTTTGTCAACGTTATTTGCGCTTACAACATATATAAACATATCCGCAAACTTTGATACAAGTAATGTGTCACTTACCAAGCCTACTGCAGAAGTATCTACAATAATATAATCGTACTTATCTTCAAAATATTCAAATAAATCCTTTACTCTGTCGCTCATCAGTAATTCTGATGGGTTAGGAGGAATTGTTCCAGAAGAAATAACATCTAAATATTCGTTATTCTTTAATTTATTTATAATTGCATTTAGTTTTATTGATTTATCAGCAATGTAGTCTGATAAACCAATTTCAGTAGACGGTTTCTCTTTAAGATATTGCATAATCTTTGGAACTCTAATATCCATTTCTATTAGTAATACTGTTCTTTCAGAAAATGAAATTGATGTTGCTAGGTTAGTACTTGTGTGTGATTTACCTTCTTGTGCTCTTGTGGATGTAATAAATATTTTTTTAGATTTAGAACTATTCTTTTTTAATAAAAAATCTATGTTTGACCTAATAATTCTAAAAGCTTCAGCTTTCGGCGAATAATCAACTTTAGAGATTAGCTTTGTTTTTTTACTTGTTAATGGTACATCACCTATGTATGGAATACTAAGTACTTCTAATAGGTCATCTTTGTCATAAATCTTTGTGTCTAGTAGATCCTTTAGGTAAATAAAGGCTATTGGAAATACGAGACCTAAAATAAAAGCAGCTAAATAGGTAAACATTTTATTAGGTGACACAGGTGTGTATGATGAATATGCATTATCTATTACCTTAGCATTAGGAGTAAACATACCCAGTCTTATTGCTGATTCTTCTCTTTTTTCTAATAAATATAAATAAAGTGATTCTTTAATACTCTGTTGACGCTCAATATCTCTTAGTTGTCTTTGCTTTGTTGGTGCAGAATATAATTGCCCTCTAATTCTAGCATCTTCTCTATTAAGATTATTGAGTGTTATTTCACTAGACTTTCTCATGTTTTCTAATGAACTACCTAATTGTTCTTTTAACGTATTAATTTGATTGTTCAAATTAATTACCACAGGGTTGCTTTCAGTAGAATTTTTCAATAATTTATCACGTTCGGCGACTAATTCATTATGAGTTTTGGTAACTTGGTTTATGCCACCATCTGATAATCCGATATTAGAAGGTAAAAGATCAGAACTACTGCTCTTTTCTTTTAATTCTTCTTGCATATAGTCAATTAATTGAATATTATTTGTAGTGCTGTTTATTTGAGATTCATTTTGTCTTTCACTTTGCAAGTATATATCTGCCTGTGAGCCTAGGGCTGTTAAGTTATTTCGTTTTTGAAGTTGTTCTGCAGAAAAGTCAACTTCTTCTAATTCTTTAAATACTAATTCTAATCGATTATTAATAAAGTCTGAAGTTACTTTAACAACCTCTTCTTTATCAATAATAACATCGTTATTGTATTCTTTTATTATTTGGTTTAAGACATCTATTGCTCTTTTTGGAATGTTGTCTTGAAGGCCTAGTTTTACGATGCTAGATTCAGCTCCCGTAGATATTATTAGATTGGATTTATACTGTCCTATTATTGAGGATATGCGTTTTATTGATACTCTCAAATTACTTCCAGTTGTTGGACTGTATTTTCCACTATTAGGTACAATTACGATATCGCCAAATCCTGTTTTTATCCGGTCACCAAAAGAAAAGTGTTTTCCTAGAGCATCATCACGATTCATTAGCGATTTTCCATCATCTTTAAACATTAAAAATTCTGATGGGGATTTTATCTTAATAAAAAGCGTAGTATCTATTTTATGTATAATAGAATCGTGAGCGAAAAAATTTAATTTTATAGGAGGATTTTCATATATCTCTTGCTCTTTTATTTTACCTTGTTTATAATATGTAATATTAAGGTTTAAATTCTTGACAATGTTAGAAAGCAGTGTTCTAGAGGTCATTACAGCAACCTCATCTGCTATAGCAGTTGATTTGCCAGATAAAAGACTACCTCCACTTAGTTCTGATAAACTAGGTAATTTTTGAGATTCCTTATCGTCTTTAATTCGTATTGTTGCCGAAGCCTCATATTGATTGGTTGAATAGCGCAAGTAACTATATGCTAAAGCCAGTGCAATAATGACAAAAAATGAAATTAATTTCCATCTAGAAAGATATAAATCCAATACTTTCTTTATTTCTTTTGTAGATATAACGTTTTTAGATTCCATGTAAAACTATATTATGATTACAACATTATTTAATCAAGAAGACAGCAATTACTGTCGTTAGCGTGCCAATAGCAGAGATTAATACACCATTGTTTTGATTATAGGTTGAAGAGCGTATTTTAGCATTATTAGGTTCAACATATATGACGTCATTCTGTTGTAAGTAATAAAGCGGTGAGTTAACTGAATTAATTGAAGTTAAATCAATATTGGCAAACTTCTTTTTCCCATCGATTTCTCTTATTAATTTTACATTTTTACGCTTTCCAAAGATGGTTAAATCACTAGCGTAACCTAAAGCTTCTAAGAGAGTTACTCTTTCGTCTTGCATTGTAAAAGTTCCAGGGCGATTGACTTCACCAATTATAGTTATTGTAAAATTAGCCAATCTAACATTCACAATGGGATCCTTTGCCATTTTGCTAATACGTTCAACTAGCATAGTAGTTAATTCTGACCGTGTTAATCCTTCAATTTTTAACGTTCCAAAAACAGGAAACTCAATATTACCATTATAATCAATTAAATAGGTTTGTTGGGTTAAACCTCCCTGTGCACTTAATAAGTTTGAGGCGTTGTGTGAAACTACTGGTAAATTAAAGGGACTAACGGTAGCTGGGTCCAATGCAGTTACATTAATAGTTAATATATCGTCCGGCTTATAAATCAATTCAGTTGGTTCTGATGAAAGCTGTCCTTCTAAAAGAGGTTCATCTTGAAAATAAATAAAATCTTTTCGAGAGCCACATGATGTTGCCAAAAAGATTGCTAATATTGAGATGATAAGAAAACGTGTTTTCATGTTTAACGTTGTTATAGTTTTATTGAAAAATTTAATTTATTTTTTTATATCTAACACTTCATATGTTGAGTTGTTAGAGATGTATTCTGGTATTAAATGCTTTATCAAAGATACAATTTCTAAGGGCTGTGTTAAAGAATTTATTGCTGTGAGATTATTAATTTGTTTTTCGATATTACTAATATCCACATATCTAGATTTTGCAATCATAATTTTATCATGATACGTTTTTTTAGTATTCTCCCCATCTGCAAGAAGCTCTTCATAAATCTTTTCACCAGGTCTTAAGCCTGTTATTTTAATATCGATATCTTCAGGATATCTTAGTCCAGATAAAATAATCATGTTTGTCGCTAGACTAAAAATCTTTATTGGCTCCCCCATATCAAATACAAAAATTTCACCACCATTACCCATAGCTGCAGCTTCTAGAACTAATTGACAGGCTTCAGGGATGGTCATAAAATATCGCGTAATATCTTTGTGAGTTACTGTTAAAGGTCCGCCCTTATCTATTTGCTTTTTAAATAAAGGGATAACAGAACCATTAGAACCTAAAACGTTACCAAACCTTGTTGTTATAAATTTTGTATGCCCTTTTCCTTTTAGGCAACTGACGTAGAGCTCAGCAATACGCTTTGTTGCACCCATTACATTTGTTGGGTTAACAGCCTTGTCCGTCGATATCAGTACAAATTTATCTACACTATGTTTTACTGCTATATCTGCAACATTTTTAGTACCTCCAATATTAACACTAACAGCTTCAAATGGGTTGTTTTCCATTAACGGCACATGTTTGTAAGCTGCTGCATGGAAAATTATTTTAGGTTTATAAAGATTGAATATTTGATCTATTCTCGTTCTGTTACGAACATCAGCAACAATAGCTTCAATATTTTCTAAGCCTTGTTGTCTAAATTCTTGTTGTATATCATAGAGCGCAGACTCTGCATTATCGACTAATATTAATTTTTTGTAGTTATATAAACTTACCTTTCTACAAATCTCACTTCCAATAGAGCCTGCAGCACCAGTTATTAAAATAACTTTATCGTCGTATTGGTCTTCTAAGTCAGGGTTTTTTATATTAATTGGGTCTCTACCTAATAAATCTTCAATTTTAACTTCTTTTATTTGACCAACACTTAAGTCTCCATCTATCCAACTTTGAACAGGCGGTACAATTTTAACTTTAAGGCCTAAAGAAAATAAACTCCCCGTAATTTGAAGCAGTCGGGTAGGGTCTATGTTTTGAATTGAAATTATAACGTCTTCGACATCATTGTTTTTAATGAAATCTTCTGTAATAGATTCAATACTATAAACTTTTAATAAGTTTATTTTTTTTCCAATTTTACGTTCATCATCATCAATGAAACCGACAACTTCTAATCCACTTTTGGTGTCATTTTGAATCGCATCGTAGGTTAACATTCCTGAATTTCCTGCTCCAAAAATTAAAACATTAGAGACTGATTGAAAATCTTGAGTTATATGGTTATAAATAGATTTGATAAATAGCTTAGCTCCAATGAGCAATAAGATATTTAATAATAAGTTAATATAAATAATAGATCCAGGTAAATTAAAAATACTGTTGTCACCTAGCATTTTTCTACTTAAAAACGTAAAAAATATTAGAATAGTAGCTAAGATATTTGCTCCAATAATAATATTTACAATGTCTTTAAATCCTGTGAATCTAACAACCCCCTTATAGGATCCAACGGCAACAAAGCTAATAGCGGCAATAACTGCTACATATGGAACTTGATTTAGTAGGTTTATGAAATCAAAATCTATCTGAAAATTATATCGTATTAAATAGGCCAAGAAAAATGAAGCTATTACTATTATTACGTCGAATAATAGTACGAGCCATTTTGAGGCATATTTTTCCGATATTTTATTCAGAAGTTTAATTAACATGTTACAAAATACGAATTTATCGCTGAAACTATTCTTCCTAATTCATTATCAGTAAGATTTGATCCGCTAGGCAGACATAAACCTTTCTCAAATAACTCATCAGAAACACCATTAAGGTAGCTAGGGTACTTTTCGAAAACTGGTTGTTGGTGCATTGGCTTCCACAGCGGTCTAGACTCAATATTTTCTTTCTCTAATGCCAGCCTTAAACCTTCTCGAGTCTCTTTAGAATCTAAGAGAATGCAAGATAACCAACGGTTAGAAAAATAGCCTTCTGGTTCTTGTAAAAAAGTAATCTTGTTATTCTTTTTAAAAGCATCAAAATAAAATTGATGGTTAGAACGGCGTTTGGCAACATGACTATCTAATATTGTCATCTGCCCACGACCAATACCAGCAACGATATTAGACATTCTATAATTATATCCAATTTGCGAGTGTAAATAATGTGGCGCATCATCTCTAGCTTGGGTTGCTAAAAATACAGCTTGTTGCTTAAGTTTCTTGCTTTTAGTGACTAAAGCACCTCCTCCTGAAGTCGTTATAATTTTGTTTCCATTAAACGATAATATTGAAAAATCTCCCAGCGTACCACAATTTTTACCTTTATACAAACTTCCTAAGGATTCTGCACTGTCTTCAACAACAGGTATGCTATATTTTAAAGCAACTTCATTAATCTGATCAACCTTATAAGGCATACCATATAAATGTACAGCAATAATAGCTTTAGGTTTTACTCCTTTAGATATTCTGTCTTTAATCGCGATTTCTAGTTGCGCAGGACACATATTCCACGTGTCTCTTTCGCTATCTACAAAAACCGGAGAAGCTCCCTGGTAAACGATGGGATTAGCAGAAGCCGAAAATGTTTTGCTTTGGCAAATGACTTCATCCCCATTGCCAACGCCTAACATAATTAGACTTAAATGTAAAGCAGATGTCCCAGATGCTAACGCCGCAACATGTCGATTATCTTTAAGGTAAGATTCTAAATCACTTTCAAAACCATTGACGTTTGGACCTAATGGTGCGACCCAATTGGTTTCGAAAGCTTCATTGATGTAAGATAGTTCATTACCACTCATATGTGGTGATGAAAGCCATATTTTAGGTTTCATATGTAAAAATTGTTAAGTAATTATGCTATTACTATTCAATTTCATGTCATTAGAGGGATTTGGGACACGATCTAATTTAATAGGTAAATATGCGTTTTTATATCGGGTTAACCCTAATTAAAACGATTAAAAGCAGATAATTACGTTTTTTATTTTGGTAAAAGTAGTGAATATTATAATCCATTTGATGTATGATAATTTTTTGAATAATCTTAATCAGATAATTATGACAAAAACCTTACATTTGAGTTGCTTGTTTAAAAAATAATTAGATTTATAAATTGATATAAATTTAGATTTTTTATATCTTAATATTTTTTAAACAAGTATAGTATTAACTATGTTATCTTTATCAGCATTATAATATCGTTGAAAAATGTAATCTAAATTGATAAAATGAATATCTTAATTACTTCAGCAGGACGAAGAGTTTCGCTTATAAGATCCTTTCAAAAAGAATTAAAGAAAATAAATAAAGACAGTAAGGTTTTTGCAACCGATGCTGACCCTGTTTTGTCTGCGGCTTGCCAAATTGCTGATGACTTTTTTAAAGTCCCAAGATTAGATGCGCCTGATTATATTTCGGTTTTAATGAATTTGTGTAAAACACATAATATTTCTTTAATTATTCCTACCATAGATACTGAATTACTTGAGTTGGCAAAGACTAAAGAAAAATTTAAGCAAGAAGGTATAGAAGTTGTGATTTCGTCGGTTGATTTTGTTTCTAAGTGTAGAAACAAACGTGTAATACATCAATTTTTTGAATCACAGAATGTGAGTGTGGCTAAAGAATACGAAAAAGACAATTACAGTTTACCACTTTTTATTAAGCCCCTAGATGGAAGTAGGAGCGTGGATACGTATTTAATTAGAACAAAAGAAGAGCTAACAGACTATCATTTTAATAATGAAAAGTTGATGTTTTTAGAGTATATAGATCATGATGATTTTGATGAATTTACATGTGATTTATATTTTAGTAAAGATCATACCTTAAAATGTGTGGTGCCAAGAAAGCGGATAGAGGTTAGAGATGGAGAGGTTTATAAGGCATTGACAGTCAGTAATGTTTTGATTCCTTATATAAAGAAAAACTTAAATAAAATAGAGGGGGCCGTTGGGTGTCTTACGGCTCAGTTTTTTTTGCATAAATATGATAATGAAAAAATTTATGCCATAGAAATTAATCCTCGTTTTGGTGGAGGTTATCCTTTATCATATTTATCTGGTGCTAATTTTACTAAATGGCTTATTGAGGAATATTTATATGATAAATCAATAGAAGAAAAATTTGATGTTTGGGAAAGTGATTTATTAATGATTCGTTATGATGATGAAGTTTTAGTACATGGATATAAAGATTAACGAAACTACCGTGGTCGTCTTTGATTTAGACGACACCTTGTATAATGAATTAGATTACTTGAGGTCTGCTTATAAGTCTATTGCAATATTTGTAGAGCCAAAGGATTGGAAAGCTTTGTATTCAAAGATGTTCTCATTATATAGATGTAAGTTTAATGTTTTTGAATTTGTTGCTAATACCTATAAAATAGAAATAGGACATCTTGTAGAGATGTACAGAAATCACCAACCAGATATTCAATTATTTGAAGGTGTTTTAGAAGTATTTGATGCCATCAAATCAAAAAACGGTAAAATAGGAATCATCACTGATGGTAGATCTAAAACGCAAAGAGCAAAGTTAGAGAGTTTAGGTATTTTAAATTATTTAGATAAGATTATTATATCTGAAGAAATAGGATCTGAAAAGCCAAGTTCAGCCAATTTTGAAGCTATCGAAAATGCTTTAACAGGGGCAGAATATTATTATATAGCAGACAATTTGAAAAAAGATTTTTTAGCACCAAATGCTTTAGGATGGAAAAGTGTTGCATTAATAGATAATGGCAAGAATATACATTCTGAATCACACATGTATATGGAAGCTAAACATCGACCAAAAGCCTTTGTGATTGATTTCAGCGATTTTAATATAAGCTAATTTTTTTATCTAAATTTCTGATTGCGTACCCATAAATTCGGGCATATCAAGATTCTCAGAATTGTTGATGTCTTTTCTATTTATTACTTTGTCTATAGTTTTTAGAATAATTCTAAAATCTAATTTAAATGATTGTTGCTCTACGTAATAAACATCATATTCAAATTTTTGCTCCCAGCTAATTGTGTTTCTTCCATTTACTTGAGCCCAGCCTGTGATCCCTGGTAAAACGTCGTGTCGTCTATTTTGTCTTTTATTGTAGCGATCTAAGTATATCGGTAATAATGGGCGTGGACCAATTAAGCTCATGTCTCCTTTAAGTATGTTGATTAATTGCGGTAGCTCGTCTAAAGATAATTTTCTGCATATAGCACCAATCTTTGTAACACGTTCCATTGCAGGTAATAAATTGCCATTGCTATCTGTTTTATCTGTCATGGTTTTAAACTTAATAATAGTAAATATCTTGCCTTTTTTGCCAGTCCGTTCTTGGTAGAAAAAAGGTTTGCCGTTATTAAGTATTAATAGACTGAAAACAATAAATAAAAACAAAGGAGCTATGATAAGAAGTCCTGTAAATGCAGCTAAAAAGTCAAAAATACGTTTTATGAATGTTCTGTATAGTTTCATGTTTTACTTAAGCTTTAAGAATGCCCTTTATTAATTGAATTAAATCATTATTTATAATATCAACATCAAATCGTTCTTCGGCATATTTTCTACTATTAATTCCCATTTCTTTGATTTTATCCGGATGGATTATAAAATACTCCATGGCTTCAACTAATGCTTGTAAATTTTGAGGTTCTATTAAAAAGCCATTAACGCCTTCCTTTACAGATTCTCTGCAACCTACGGAATCTGTCGTAATAATTGGATTACCGCATGCACAGGCTTCAAGAGTTGTTCTTGGTAAGCCCTCTCTATAGTAACTGGGTAAAACAAATACATCTCTTTTATGTAGATGTTGGTCAATATTACTTTGTTCACCATGAAACACTATAATTCCCTCTTTGTGTAGATTATTTAATTCGTCTATACTAATTGCAGAAGGAGAGGTTTCGGGAGAGCCAATTAAATGAAATTCAGCCTTAGGATATTTAACTTTCAATATCTTGGCAGCTTCTAGGTATAAATCAATGCCTTTTTCTTTAATCAATCTTGCAACTAAAAGGAAACTAGCATGTTCTGATGGGTTTTTTTCTTTAAAGCTAAATTGGTTTAGGTTAACTCCAGAGCCACTAACAAAATCTACTTTTTGATTTTTTAGAATGATTTTTCTATCTAAGAACAATTGGTAATCATCTTTATTTTGAAAAACGATGACTTTATTTTTTCGAATAGATAATTTATATAGGATTTCATTAAATCGTTGTAACAACCTCGCTTTAGTTGATAAGCCTGTAAATGCATAACCCAAGCCAGTAATTAATGAGATTACAGGTACTTTACATTGATTAGCCGCAATTGAGCCATAAATAACGGGTTTAACAGTGTAAGGGAATACGAGATCTATATCATTATTTCTAATTAGTCCTTTTAATTCACTTATGGATTGCAGATCTTTAATAGGGTTGAGGCCAGTTCTATTTAAACTAAATTCTAATGGAGTCGCACCTAGCGCTTCTAGTTTAGCACGTATATCTTCAGGATGCTCTGGTGCAGCAGCAAAAACTTGAAATCCATTTTTTATTAAACTCTTAATAAAGTCGCCTCTAAAATTTATTAAAGAGCCCGATAGAGATGCAATCAGCAATATTCTTTTTTTATCCATCTCTAATTAGTTTTGTTTTAGAAAATTAAACGTATACCATTTCTGAAAACAGTAATAAGACCATACCCTAAAAGTACTATCTTTTTTACTTTCTAAATGATCTTTAACTAATTTCGTTATAACGTCTACATTAAAAATACCTTGCGATTTAAGCATGTCTGGTTCTATATAGGATTCTAATTCTTTTCTAAGGCTTTGTCTTAACCAGTCGCCAGTAGGTGATCCAAATCCACTTTTACCTTTTTCTAAAAATTCAACAGGAAACTGATCTCTAAATGCTTCTTTTAAGATATACTTTTTGTTCCACCCTTTCATTAAATAGCTTTCAGGTAGGGTATTTGCAAATTCCCATAACTCCCTGTTTAGGAAAGGGGCTCTGCATTCTAAAGACGTCAGCATACTGGTTCTGTCTACTTTTGCTAACATGCCTCCTTCTAGACTCAAAATTTTATCTACAAGTCTAAAATCGGTTAAACTTTCAATCTTTTGTTTTCCTAAAACGGTTTTATACTCTTGAAAAATATTGGCATCAAAATAATCTGGTGACATTATTTCGGCTAATTGATTGCTCGTATTGGCAAGTGAAATGATATCCCAATAAAAAGCACCATCATAATCAATAGCATTTAAGAGTTTATTAATCTGAAATTTTCGACCACGAGTGTCATCTTTATTTATAAGGTACTTATTGCTTAAAGCAGCAATAGATTTATGAAGCCCTTTTGGTACAACACTAGTGTATTTTTTGTTCATTTTACCAATGTAGTACTTATTGTATCCTCCAAATACTTCATCTCCACCATCTCCTGTTAAAGCAACTGTGACGTGTTCTCTCGTTTTTTCGGACAATAGGTGAGTGGGGAGTGCAGCGGTATCTGAGAAGGGCTCATCGAAATTAATTAAAATTTCGTGGATGTTATTTTTAAGATCGTTTTCATCAATTATAAACTCATGGTGATTACTATTTAATTGTTTAGCAACCACTCTAGACTTATCTGTTTCGTCGTAGGATGCTTTTTTGAATCCAATAGAGAATGTATCTATTTTTTTGTCGGTGGTTTGTGCTAGACATAATGAAATGATAGAAGAATCTACACCACCAGATAAAAATGTACCTAAACCAACATCTGCAATAGATCTACTATCTACACTTTTATAAACTAGATCTTTGGTTTTTGCTTTTGCATCTTCGAAAGAAATATTTGTTGGTTTTGGTTTTGGTTCAGTGTTTATTTTATGAATTGTAGTATGATGTGATGATAAATCGTATTCAATATAATGATTAGCTTCAAGCTTAAAAATGTTTTCGTATATGGTGTGTGGCGCAGGAATGTAGGTTAATCTGAAATAGAGGTTCAATCCTTTTTTCGAAATATTAGGAGTGAAATCAATCGTATTTATAATAGACTTTAATTCTGATGCCCAAATGAATTCGTTATCAGTATGGGTATAATAGAGTGGTTTTTCGCCAAAGAAATCACGTGCGATAAATAGCTTATTGATGTTTTTATCATAAATACTAAACCCAAACATACCATCTAACCATTGAAAAGATTCAACTCCATGTTTTTCATAGGCTTTTAAGATAACCTCTGTATCACTAGACGTTTTAAACGTTACTCCTTCAGATTCTAATTTAGATTTTAAGACTTTATAATTATAGATTTCACCATTAAATACAATGACGATTTGTTTATCATCTGAAAAAATAGGTTGTTTACCCGAAGATAAATCTATAATGGATAACCTACGCATTGCCATACCAACAGTAAATTCCTCATTTTCTTCAGAAAATAAGCCGTCTTCATCTGGTCCTCTATGAATAATTAAATTATTCATTGTATTAAGAACAGCTGTTATGTCGTCTTTCTTTCTATTAGTTTTGGCTACAATACCGTTAATTCCACACATTTTGTTTCTTATTAATTCTGTATAAAGTGGTCAAACTTTTTATAAATACTTTCTAATTGATAATCTTTGGAGCGTTCTAAACTTAATTTACTAAACTTTTCTCTTTCTTCTGGATTATTGTGAAAAAAATCTAGTGCTTTGCTTAATCCAATATGATCATCATTATTGACAAGAAGGCCATATTTGGCAATATAAAATTCACCATCATTAATGGTCACTTCTTTATTTTTATTTAATAATTCTAATGGCCCAGATAAACAGTTTGTTGATATGCTTGGTAAACCAATGGCCATAGCTTCTATCAACGCATTAGGAAAGCCTTCTGTGAATGAGGAAAGTACAAAACATTCGCTGTTTAGTAAATGCTCATTTACATTTTTTACTTTTCCTTTAAGTAATATACTATCACCTAACTGATGTTTGTCAATCTCACTTTGTAAATGGCCTTGTAAATCACCAGCTCCTAAAATAGAAAATTCATATTTTAATTGAGACACCATTATTGCATGGATGGTCATTATTTGGTTCTTCCTTTTTATTAAACTTCCTGCTGTAATTACTTTTAGCGTGTCTATAGAAGTATTTAGTTTTTTAGAATCTATAACTAAATGTGGTATTTCGATTGGATTATAAATAACTTCTATTGGAATTTTAACACCAAAGTTATCTTTTAAATCTTTATTGATGTGTAGCGAATTAGAAAATAATTTATCACATCTATTATAAAAAATAGGATAGAATATTTTAGAAATATATAATGATAACTTACTTGTTACATTATCGGAAGGGAAGCCACGTTCGCTAATAATCGTTTTTACTGATTTGTTTAGACTTGATATAATTCCATTTATTAGGTTTGGAAAAGCTAAAAATGATATGGAAATATTGATATGCCCCTTTTTTACAAAACGGTAATATTTTATAATAAATCTTAGACTATCTATTGTTTTTGATAAAAATGATCGATCTGCACTCTTTTTTGAAAGTATAACGAGATTCACCCCTTCGGGTATAGGAAAATGAATCGTATTATAAAATAAGACGAGAGTTACATTGTAATCTATAACTAGTTTTTTAAGTAGTAAGCTAATTACTTTTTCTGCACCGCCACTTCCTAATGTAATACTGAGGATGCTTATATTTTGTTTTGAATTATTCACGACTAATTTTGTGTTAAAATATCGAAAAATAATGTTTCATATTGCTTAATTATTTTTTCTTTATTAAATTTTTCATAAACAAACTCTCGAATTGATTTTGGATCCCAGTCTTTATCCTCATAGAGTTTTTCTAAAAATTCATCTTCATTGTTTACTAAATAACCATTTATTCCATTACTAACAATTTCTTTTGTTCCTCCAGGTGAGTTAAAAGCAATAACAGGCACGCCTACCGAACAGCTTTCTAATAGTGCGTTTGGAAATCCCTCAGAGTATGAACCTTGTAAAAACATATCGTGGTTTATTAGATGTAGAAAAACGTCGTCTGTATATGGAATATAAGCAAAACTATCTTTAAGCCCAAGTTCATCTATTTTAGTAAATACTTTAGACTTATAAGTTCCTTCTCCTATAATAGTATATTGAAAAGGAAAGGTTAATTGTGCTAAAATATCGAGTAAACGAAGTTGTCCTTTTATTTTACTTAGTCTTCCTACTGTTATAAATTTTCGAATATTATTTGTTTCACTTTTCGTTTTTAAAAGATCAACCTTGGTTATTGGATTATGAATAATCTGAATATGGTTTGGATTATAATTGTAGCTTTCTAGAAAATCATTTTTCATATCGGAAGACTGACAGATAATACGATCAAGGCTTTTAGTGCCATAAGTATAAACTTTATCAAATAAACTTAGAAATGAGCGCTTTTTCGGTGTTCTATAATTTTTAGCCACTTTATTAATCGTAGCATGACGCCCTATAAATTTGATATTTCTAAAAAATAAAGACACCAAACCCATCATTGAGTTTAAGTGTGATATTGAGCTAATTACGATGTCAGGTTTTTCTTTTTTTAATAATCTGATAATTGGAATAACAGCGTTAAGAACTCTATCTTTATTTAAGTATATAACCGGTATACCAGAAATGTCAAATTTGCTATCTTTTTCAAAACCGATAATGATTAGTTTAACGTTAAATTTATCTTTATTTAAATTTTGAGATACAAATGAAATTACACGTTCTGCTCCTCCTGCGAAAAGAGTAGGTAAAATAAAATATGTTGTTATTTTTGATTTCATTCTAAGGTTTTAATTTTTAGTTGTTTACCGAACTTGTAATCATAGTCTTTTTGAATGAATGCCTGAAAACCAGAGGCGTGATGAAATGTAATTTCGCCAAAAAATATTTTCCCTTTAACTAAGTAAAAGTCTACTCTTACGTAGGTAAAGTCTTTAGCTAATATTTCTGCAACCCTAATCATTTCATCTAAATTTTCAGGTTTTTTTAATTCTTTTCCGTACGGCCTTCCCCAATTACACGGTATAAGGTTCCAATTTCGGTCATATAAATTTCTGGTTCTTAAATCTCCGTGACGATCAAAGTCAATCATTATAAAAGATAATTCCCCATTAAAACAATGAAGTTTATAGTCTATAGGTATACTGCCATCCTCATTGGTTAATAATTTTTCTACGACAATCCTAGGTTCTATATTTTTATATTGCCATTCTCTCGTTGAGTAATAATGATTTTCCTTTAATAAGTGCTTAAATCGTTTACGTACCGAATTCCAATCTAATTGAGTTTTATCTCTAACAATTAAACCACCAGAACTATCGTGATTTGTTTTAATTATAAAATCTGATTCAGGTAAATTTTCAGGAATAAGATCTTTTGAGTTTTTGGTATGGTAGAGTAGAGGAATTAAAAATTCACTTCCAATTTTTTCTTCTACGTAGGTTCTAACTTTATATTTATCGGCTACAAGCGTTTGGAGATCTTTCCGATTATAAAGTTTTAACCAATTCATTTTTTCATTTAAAGTTTGCGGGTTTTCAAGATCTAAATTATACCCCATGTGTTTTTTAAAACTATTTTTGATAATTATTTTATCCGGAATTAATCTAAGTACCAATTCATATAATTTATAAAACGGCCGTAAAATAGTATAACCAATGTTCGATTTTCTATAACCATTAGACACTAGTTGTCTTATGGTGATAAATATTGAATTGTTGTTATTTTGGTACATCTAGATTTGTTTTGAGTTTTTATTAACTAATCTCAGTTTGGGCTTGAATATTTCTTTTATAAATAAGACTATCAAAAAAGGCTAAACTAACCAATAGAGCTCTTTCGTAATAAATAGAGTGGGAAACAAATCCTTCAAAAACTAAAAGGGTCAAAAATATTAAATAGTAAAATTGATCTGCTCTAAGTGATAGTTTGTATCCGTACCATATATATACTAAATATAGAATGAGTGCTAGAAATCCATAATTAACGGCTAGAAATAAATAATAATTGTGGGTGTTTAATCCATTATACCTTCTTTCTGAGGTGTAACTAGTTCCATATCCAAGAGGATTATCTTTAAATCTATTAATGTATCTTAATAGTAAATCTCCACGTCCATTACTCGCACCTACATCTTCTGATATAAGACCGCTGTCTCCTTTACCCAATAACAAGTCTATACGTTTGCCTGCTGAGCCTCTAGTAAAGGCGGGGAAATTATCTTTTATTACACCAGCAAACAAAACAAGCCCAAGATACAGGCCTATAAATAAAAAGGCCATTTTAAATAAACTTTTGAAAAGAATAGGCGTTGTAATTGTGAATTTTGTATTCCAATTATTTGCGGTTCCAAAAATTAATATTAACACTACAGAAATAATTCCGCTTCTAGAGAAAGTTAAAAATACCGAAATCACCATTGCAGCAATAAATAGATATTTCTTTGTTTTGTACTTGTACAAAAAAACTAATACACCTAGAGCTAAAAATTTTATTCCAGACGCTGCTTGGTTTGGGTTTTCACCAAATCCGCCCTTTCTTACAGCGTCTGCTAACTTGCTACTTTGTCTAGGTAAACCAATAATAAAATCATAAAACACACTACCCGCGAGTGTTAAAAAAGCAAAAAACATAACTAAAAATACGAGCCATCTTTTTTCTGATCTAAAAAATTGTACAGAAAAAAGATATAACAATAGCGTAATTACATCTAATGAAATTTTAGTAATAATAGTTTCACTTCCAACAGGAGAAACGGCTGAATAAACTATTGCAAATAAAAGAATGGCAGCAAATATTTTAAAAGAATGAGATTTAAAAAGATCCCATAAATCTAAAATAGAATACCTTACAAGACACAAAACAAAAAACAATGGAATTAAAAAAGAAGATGGTTGAACCGGAATGATTCCTATCCGAAATAAAAATATATCGGCATAAGAAGCAAAAAGCACAAGTAAAACGCCTATTATATATTTCATATATATTATTTTATTCTTTTAATTATTAACTTGTAAAAACGTGTAATTAAGTTTTTAAAGCCTTTACTAAATAATGCTAATATTAAAAAATAAATTAAAAAGAATAATAAACCAAATTTAAGTAATTCAATAAACAACAAGAAATAATTAGTGCTAGAATCTACTGAGAAATTTCTTGATATAAAATAGTAAATGGTGAATGCTGCAGAAAAATAAATTAAATGTAATATGAACCCTTTCCAGTATATCATATGATTTATTTTAAATCCATATTTAAAAACATAATAGGGTCTCCATAACATAACTATAATAAATTGACTAATCATAGTCCCTAAAAACACACCTAGTACACCATATTTTAAAACGAAGATTATGGATAAAACCAAATTGATAATGCTTTGTACCACAGGAGACCATATATCATCATAAAGTCCATAAGCTTGTTTAAAACTATCTATTGGTTGTCTTACTTGTAGCATAAAGAAAATTATAATTAGTACAAATAGAATTGTATTAGAGAGTAGATATTTTTCCCCTAGCCAAAGCATAATTAAATTATCAAAACCTATATAAAGTAAAATGGTAGAGCACCCTGCAATAAAAAACCTTAAAGCCATAAACTCCCAAAATACTATTAGCATATTTTTTAAGTTATTTTCTGCAACTAAATTACCTACGCTTGCATTGGTGCCATCAAAAAGCTTACTAACAAGAAGGTTTATGTTATTCATAATCATTTGATAATTGCCTATGTAGGCCACCATCGAGTGACTAACCATTGAAAAAATGATAATATTATCAGTACTGTTACTTACAAAACCACCAAGTTTATGAAAACTAATCTGTTTTATTTTTTTTAATAATCCCTTTTGGTTATTACGTACACCCTGAGTTATTTTCAACTTAAAAATAAGCCAAGGGTACGTTTGTCTTACCTTCTTTCTTAACACATAGATGTAAATGAAGGGTGTTAATAACTCTAATAAAATCCATAGCATTACATCTTGTAAGTAAATAAGTACTATACATTGTAAAAACAATCTTAGTATAAAAACAGATTGACCAATTGTGATGGTTACATATCCTTTTTGATCTGCTTGTAAAAGAAACGTATAATACGCAAAAAAGTAACTTAGTAAGTTACTTACGAGCAAAGCAATAAACAAAAATATTATTGAAGTAAGATCTATGCTTGTATCTTCAAAAAAAAGAGGAAAAAATAGCAACAGTAATAATGAAGCGCCTAGTACAAAAAATCCAATTCTCTTGTAAAGAAAGCCTAAATAACCTATTATTTCGTTAATTGATTCTTTATTATTATCATAAATAGGTTTGTATAATGCAAAGCCAACAGCGGTTCCTATACCCAATTCCGACAGGTTTAAGAATTGTAAAATACTTTTAAGCGTATCAACAGTACCAATAAATTCATCCCCAAGATTTTCAAGAAAAATATTTCTTGAAAAAAATTGGATAATTACATAGAGTATTTGAAAAACTAGAGCAATCCAGGCGTTTTTTATAGTTAAAGCAACTCTAGACATAACTTTTTATCGTGAGGTTAGTGTATAATAACTTTTAGAAATAAACTCCATGATTTTGTAAGGTAAAATAACCACCATAAGTGGTCTTAATCCATAATTTTTAAAACTTATTGATTTTTTAATAGCGCTCTTTACTTTTTTTCTAAATACATTATTGGGGTCTACTTCAGTGTTTCTAGAGAGTAAAAAATAATGATCGGTATAATAATAAGTGATATAATCATTAACCACTTGTTGCAAGTCTGGTTGTTTAGGTATATTATTCATAATATACTCTGTGGCTCTTATACCAATAGTTATTTTTTCTAAAGTATACTTACTTCTTATAATACTTACATTATCCGTATTATAGTTGTACAGTTTACTGTTTAAATAGCCTATTTTATTTATTCTGTTTAAAACATCGATAGTGTAGAAAACATCTTGATGAATTATTTTTGGAATAAAACGTAAGTCATTAACTATATCTCTTTTATACAAGCGACACCATACAGAAAAGGTAGTGTTTTTAATAATTCTCTTTAAGGCAGAATTTTTACCTTGAATTTCAAAATTATTATCAGCGCTAGACAGGTTGTTTTTACTTTTAGGCTTAATCTCTATAACATCCAAATTATGTTCTAGAAGTTTATTAAGCATGGTTTCCAACATTAATTCGTTAATATAATCATCACTATCTACAAATGCTATGTAATCTCCTGTAACGATATCTAAACCAGCATTTCTAGCACAACTAGACCCTTCATTTTTCTTGTGAATTACTATGATTCTGTTGTCCTTAGTAGCATATCGGTCACATATTTCTCCTGATGAATCAGGTGAGCCATCATTGATTAAAATAATCTCTAAATTTTTATGTGTCTGATTAATTAGACTATCGACACAGCGGTGTAAATAAGTTTCAACCTTATATACAGGGACTATAACGCTTATTTTGTTTTCCATTTAATAGTGACTTTGGTACACTAAGTTTATTGAGGGAGTAATTGTTGTAAACTTTGAAACCTTAAGATGACTTAGATCTCTTTCTTTCATTTAGGTGATTCAATTGGGGCAAATAATAGTTATTATATCAGCAAATGTGTGAGAAATAATTTAAATACTATAAATAATTATATCAACTACTTGTTTTTAACGATAAACATCAAATATAACAAAACTAACAAGAGCATAATGGTGAAAATAGAGCGTTTCTTTTATTTAGTATTCAATATAACTATTTGAATATTATGCTAAAACTTTAGAAAAGGGTTATTGCTAAGGATCAATTGTATGCTATAACACGGATTATGATTTAAGCTTGTTAAAATATATATTAAAGTCAATTACTACAATCTTTATTGAGGGGGTTAATTAATTTAAAATTGAAATTCTTTGTACCACTTACTTAGTACAAAAAGCTTCCAAATATAAACTCTATGATCTTCTTTTCCACTCATATGATCATCATATAAGCATTTAAATTTTTTAACATTTAAATTTGGTACTCGGTTTAAAAAATCATCATTCAAAGCAAGGTCAAACTCCTCCCTTAATTCTTTACGCATCCAATTTCCTATTGGAACTGTAAATCCTCGCTTTGGTTGATTAAAAACGTCTTCAGGTATATATTCTTTTAGAATATCTCTTAATATTTTTTTCTGCCTCCCTTTCTCATATTTATAATGCATAGGAAGCGTTCTAGCATACTCTATAACTCTATAGTCTAAGAAGGGGCTTCTTACTTCAACAGAATAGGCCATGCTTGCACGATCAACTTTTACATTGCTGTCATTTTCTAACCATAATTTTATATTTAAATCTGCAGCTTTTTGTAAAAAAACATCAGACCAAGTTTTATAGCCTTGATAATATTTCATCCAATTCTGTCTCTTTTCTTTTAGTAAGAATCCTTTTCTTGAAAAAATATTTTCTATAAAATCGTTTCTAGTTTTTGTATTTAAAGCATTGTTAATGCGATGTGTGTTTAAACCAAACAGTTTCAACATTCCAGAATTAGCTATAAATTTTCTAAGTTTATATGGTATGTCCATTATTTTTCTGTTTTGCACGAGAGAATCGAAATGGCCATAGCCAATAAAACTCTCGTCTCCACCATCTCCAGAAAGGGCCACAGTAACATATTGTTTAGTTACTTTATTCAGTAATAGCGAAGGTAGTGCAGAACTATCTCCAAAAGGTTCATCATAAACTTCAGTTAGTTTTGGTATTAATTCCATAATATCATTTGGCCTGCATATTGTGGTGGTATGATTTGAATCAATTATTTTGGCAAATTGCTCTGCAATCTTACTTTCATCAAATTTGGGGTCGTCAAAACCTATTGAGAAAGTATTGATTTTAGTTGTTGAAACATTTGCAGCAATACTAGAAACTAGTGAAGAGTCGATACCTCCTGAAAGAAAAGAACCAATAGGAACATCCGATTGAAGTCGAATTTTTACAGCATCTTTTAATAAATTATGAAGTTCCTTTTTTGCATCCTCATATGATATGTCTTGTATTTTTACTTTTTTTAAGTTCCAATATTCATCAATTGTGAGTTTATTGATTGTAAAATCAATTTCCATATAATTTCCAGGTGGAAGTTTAAAAACATTTTCAGCAATAGTATATGGGCTAGGTATAAAATCGGTGTCTAGATAAATGGATATAGCTTCATCATTAATCTTTTTATCTTTTAATAGAGGTCTTATTTGACTACACAACTCTAGTTGTCCTTTGTGCCAGTAATAATAAAAGGGTTTAACACCTAATCTATCTCTCGCAGAAAATAATTTGTTGGTTAGAGTATCATAAATGCTAAATGCAAACATGCCATTTATTTTATCTAAAACTCCCTTTCCCCAATGCTTATAGCCAATTAACAGTACTTCAGTATCACTTTCTGTTTTAAATAAATAGCCTAAGTTTTTAAGTTCCTTTTTTACAGTTTGGTAATTATATATTTCTCCATTAAAAACTAAAGTTAAATTTTCGTAACTCATTGGTTGATGTGATCTTGGGTCTAAATCTAAAATTGATAAACGGAGATGTCCAAAAGTTAAATCATTTACTTTTTGAATTCCTGTGTAATCAGGTCCTCTAAATGAAATTGATTCTAGTTTTTCTTTTATAATACCTTCTTCATAAGGTATGTTGGTTAAATATATACCGCACATTATTTAATATTTTTTGTAAAAAAACACATTTTTATTTTAAAACCATCTGCTTTAAAAATAAAATTGTTTGATTATAATTTTTATGTTGTTATAGGGAAATTCTTCAACCTGTTAAATTATAATTCATAACATCTAAATCTTACGCCTCGTCGTACTTAAATTGAGTAAAAATAAATAATATTATAATATTCTTACAAATAAATGCTTTTTGTCGAAAATTTATACGTTTTGTCATTTTATGATAATTATATTTAATAAATTGTTGCTTTATTTAACAGAATAAAAAGATTCCCCTAATATCAAAGCCGCCTACAACATGAATAAAATAATCTATTTTTTATTAATTATTCCATTTTTATCTTTATCCCAACAAAAAGCATTTCCTACCGCTTACGGTGGGGGTGCTTATGCAAGTGGAGGTAGAGTTGGAAATGTCTACCATGTTACCTCCTTAAGTGATGATAATACTGTTGGTACTTTTAGATGGGCTTTATCACAACCAAGACCGTCAACAATAGTTTTTGATGTTAGTGGTATTATAAATTTATTAACTCCTTTACAAATTAACGGTAATGACCTAACAATAGCAGGTCAAACAGCGCCAACGGGTGGTGTAACTTTAACTTATCCAGCTGAAGGAAAACTAAGTTATGGTGATGCACAAAACATCATAATGAGATACATTAGAGTTAGACCTCAGTATCAAGGCGATACTGCATTATCTATATTTCCAGGAAATAGTGAGGGAGATGAAGCTAGTAACTTAATATTTGATCATATTTCTATAAGTTATGCTGGATTACAAGGGTTTTCAATGAGGGGAAAAGAGACTAAGAATATAACATTTCAACATGGAATAATAGCAGAGTCTAAAACGGGAAGTTTATTTGGGGATACCGATACGGCAAATTTTAGTTATGACAATACATTTAGAACTACAATGTTTTATAATGTAGGGCAAAGAACACCTAATACTTCAAGTGGTCGAGCGGATGTTTACAATAATGTTGTATATCAATGGATTAATAGATTAACTACTGTAAAAGTTAATTCTCATATAAATCATTTTAATAATTATTATTTCTTAGGTAGTAGAGTTAGTTTATGGTATCAATATCAGAGTAATCCGAAGATGTGGTTCGTAAATGGAGCAACAAATGAACATCCCGAATTTCCTTTTAACATATATACTAAAGGTAATATAGTTCAAGATTTATTTACGGATCCTGAAGCTGATAATCAGTATCTATGGATAGAACACGCATATAGTTCTCAAACAGAAAGAGTTGATCCTTCTTTTTTTACTGATGTGAAATTTCCGATGATTGGTGCTGTTCCTGAAGAGATGACAGCTGTAGAAGCTTCGATTGCTGTACCTCTTGATTCTGGTGCTTATAAATTTTTAAATGCAGATGGTAGTGTCGGAATTTATAGAGATCCTCAAGATGCAAGATACGTTAATAATGTTATTAATGACACACCAGAGTTTTTTGATAATTATGGGTATGGTGAATCAGGGAGTTATCATTCTGCTAGTGAAGAACAGCCTTATTTAGATTTTTTGGCTGCTATTAGTACGACTCCGGTAAACACTAGAGAAGAAGGTTTTTATGTTTCTAATGAGCATATCCCTGAAATTTGGTTTCAAGCAAACGTCCCAACAGGTCAAAATCACAACGACATAGCACCAAGCGGTTACACGTGGTTAGAAGAATACCTTAATGGTGTAGATGCCGACTCTGAAACTTCAGCAATAGGAGTTGAAAGCATTGCAGTAACTCCTGCCACTGCAGAATTGCAAATATCAGAAACACTACAGTTAACAGTCACAATAACACCATCAAATGCTTCGAATCAGAGTGGAGAATGGACTTCAAGCGATGAATCTATAGCAACAGTAGATTCTAACGGATTAGTGACTCCGGTTTCATTCGGTGATGTTACAATTACATTTATTACTAATGATGGCGGATTTACAGACACTTCCGAAATAACGGTTTTTCCTGAAGCGCTCCAAGCGAGCGCAGGTACTGACCAACAAATTTGTCAAGGCGAAAGCGTTACACTTACAGCGAGTGGAGGAATAAGTTATGTTTGGAGTACAGGTGAAACTACTGAAAGTATTGAAGTAACTCCTAATGCAACAATAACATATACTGTAACTGTTTCAGATGATTTTGGTCAATCCGAAGAAGCAAGTGTTACTGTAACAGTAAACAGCATACCTTTAGTAAACGCAGGGGAAGATCAAACTATTTGCTTAGGTCAATCTGCAACACTGGTCGCTACCGGAGGAGTCTCTTATTTATGGAATACAGGTGAAACTACAGCTTCAATTGAGGTAAATCCATCAGTCGAAACAAGTTATAGTGTTGAAGTAAGTAATGAGAACTGTTCGAGCATAGATGAAGTTACTGTTTTTGTAGCCGAAATTCCAAATATTACTATTTCTGAAGATATTGTAATTATTGAAAGTGAGACAACTACGCTTACAGCAACTGGTGGAGAAAACTACGAATGGAGCACAGGTGAAACTACAGAATCTATAGAGGTAAACCCAACAGAAACAACAATATATACAGTTAGCTCAGTTAGTGAGAATGGATGTGTAAGTAGTGCTAATGTTACTGTAACTGTAATAGCGGAAATCATTGCTGATGCTGGTGAAGATATTACTATTTGCAATGGAGAATTCGTCACTTTATCTGCCTCAGGTGGATCAACATATCTATGGAATACAGGAGATTCAGGTTCTGAACTTATTATTAACCCTACGATTACAACAACCTATACAGTAATTGTGGAAGATGAGTATGGCTATACTAAAGATGATAGTGTTACTGTATTTGTAAATGAATCACCAAATATTACAGTTGGTGATGACGTGTTCATTATGATAGGTGATTCTACAACACTTACGGCTAATGGAGGAAATAATTTTGTTTGGAGTACAGGAGAAACTACAGATGAAATTTCAGTAAGTCCAGATGTAACAACAACATATATAGTTACAGGATTTTCAGAAAATGGTTGTCAAAATACTGCTGAGGTTACTGTAACTGTAGTAGAAGAATTAAATGCCAATGCTGGAGAAGACGTTTCAATCTGTTTAGGAGAAAGCGTAACGTTAAATGCTTCAGGTGGCATAACTTACATTTGGAATACGGGTGGATCAGGTGCAACACCAACAGTTACACCTACAGAAACCACAGCTTACACAGTTACAATTACTGATGGTTTTGGAAACTCAGATACAGATGATGTTATTGTAACCGTCAATCCATTACCAATAGCAAATGCAGGAGAAAACCAAACAATTTGTGTAGGTGAGTTTGTAAATTTAACAGCTGAAGGTGGGGATACTTATTTATGGAGTACTGGTGAGACGACAGCTAATATTACAGTAAATCCTAATGAAGACACGATATATACAGTAGAGACATTCTCTAACAATTGTTCAGATAGTGCTGATGTTACTGTATTTGTTTCTACCATGCCAGAGGTTGTTGTAAGTGAAGATGTAACGATTGTAACCGGTAGTTCTACGACACTTCTAGTGAGTGGAGGAGATTCTTACTTATGGAATACAGGTGACACTTCCAATTCTATTGAGGTTAGTCCTATAGAAACAACAACTTATAGTGTTACAGGTTTCTCTGCCAATGGATGTCAGAGTGTAGCGGAAGTTACTGTAACAGTCATAGCAGAAGTTAATGCAGATGCAGGTAATGATGTTGCTATTTGTTTTGGGGAAAGCGTTACATTAAATGCTTCAGGTGGAATAAATTACACATGGAGTACAGGTGAAGCAGGTGCTTCCTTGACTTTAAGCCCTACAGAGACTACAACTTACACTGTTACAGTAACGGATAGTTTTGGGAATTCAGATACAGATAGTGTAACAGTTATCGTAAATGAATTACCAACTATAACAATAAGTGAAAGTATTACAATAATAGAAGGAGATAGCACAAACTTATTAGTGAGCGGTGCGGAATCGTACTTATGGAATACAGGAGATACATCTAATTCTATTTTAGTGAGTCCAAGTCAAACTACAACTTATAGCGTAGTAGGAACGACTAATTCATGTAGCAGTGAGCTAAAAGAAGTAACTGTTAAAGTCACTCCATTATTTAGAGCATCGGCAGGTACTGATGAAAGGGTTTGTGATAATCAGAATTATGAAGTTGTTCTTACAGCAAATGAAGGAGATAGTTATTTGTGGAGTACAGGTGAGACAAGTCAAAGTATAGTCGTAAATCCACTATCGACTTCAACTTATTCTGTTACGGTAACACAAGGGGATCAATCGGATACAGATGATGTTAAGGTTTATGTAGATCCGAGCCCAGTAGTAACTATAGCAAATGGAGAAAGTGTTGAAATATTAAGTGGAGACTTTGTAACGTTATCTGCTTCTGGTGCTAATACATACCGTTGGAATAATGGTGCATCGCAACCAAATATAGCAGTAAGCCCTTCTATAACCACAACATATGAAATAAAAGGATTTATTGGTGAATGTTATGATGAAAAGCAAGTCACCGTAAATGTCCTAAATCGCGTTAATGCAGATGCTGGTGAAGATGTATTTGCTTGTTTAGAAGATGTATCAACCTTAACGGCAAGTGGAGGAGATGACTATATCTGGAGTACAGGTGAGACAACACAAACGATTGAGGTATCACCGACAGAAACAACCGATTATACTGTTACGGTATTTAATGCCTTAGATTTTGATGAGGCCACAGTTAGAGTGGAGGTGGATGTAAATTGTGGGATAGATTCAACTAATCCAGTTGAAGAAGAGACCGAATTTGCTTTTGATGTGTATCCTAATCCTGCCTCAGGAATTGTTAACGTAAAAATATCAGGATCGTTGATTGTATCAGATATAAATATTTTTGATGTTACTGGTAAATTAGTTCAATACATTAAAATAACTAATGAAAACTTAAATCCTAGCACGACCACACAAGTTGATATCAGTTCACTCCAAGCAGGAGTTTATTTTATAAAACTTAATAATAAAGATAGAAATATTACCAAAAAATTAATTGTAAAGTAAATGGGTATTCATATTCAGTAAAATAAAAAGCACAAAATTCTTCTGAATTTTGTGCTTTTTATATAGTATTATTTTTAAAATATTACTTACCTATAGAAGAATATTCAAAACCAATTTTAGTCATTTCTTCTTTGTTCAGAATATTTCTACCATCAAAAATGAAAGCTGGTTTTTTCATTTGGTTATATATCTTTTCCCAATCGTAGGTCTTAAACTCATCCCATTCTGTCATAATAGCAATCGCATGCGCATCTTTTGATGTTTCGTATGGATCACTATACGATTTAACTAAATCGTTGTTTTCTTCCTCAGATCTTGTATTTAAATAATTAAGGTCTGCTTGTACTTTTTTATTGTTTACTTTAGGATCATAAACAGCTATGTTTGCTTGTTCATTTAGTAAGTGGTCAGCAACGTATATGGCAGCTGATTCTCTTGTGTCGTTAGTGTCTTTCTTAAAAGCCCAACCAAGCATCGCTATTTTTTTACCAGAAACCGTATTGTATAATGTGCTAATTAAGTTATCTGAAAAACGTCGCTTTTGGTGGTCATTTAAAATAATAACTTGTTCCCAATAATCGGCAACAGCATTAAGATTATAACTTCTAGCAATATACACAAGGTTTAAAATATCTTTTTGAAAACAAGAACCTCCAAAACCAATTGAAGCATTTAAAAATTTAGGTCCAATTCTAGAATCCATTCCAATAGCTTTTGCAACTTCATCCACATTAGCTTCAGTATGCTCACATAATTCTGAAATAGCATTAATTGAAGAAATTCGCTGTGCTAAAAATGCATTAGCAGTTAATTTAGATAACTCAGAAGACCAAACATTGGTTCTTAGTATTCTTTCTTGTGGCACCCAACTTCCATATACATTGGCTAAGCTTTCAATAGCATCTCCAGACTCTCCACCAATTAAAACACGATCAGGATTTAATAAATCTTGGATTGCTGTTCCTTCAGCTAAAAATTCAGGATTAGATAAAATTTCAAATTTCACATCTTTACCTGTATTGTGTAAAATACTTTTTATAGCTTGAGCTGTTCTTACTGGTAAAGTCGATTTTTCTACAACAATTTTATCTGTTGTTGAAACTTCTGCAATATTTCTAGCACAAAGTTCTACGTACTTTAAATCAGCGGCCATACCTTTTCCTTTACCATAAGTTTTAGTTGGAGTATTTACTGAGATAAAAATCATTTCTGATTCCTTAATTGTTTCATCTATTGCAGTAGAGAAAAATAAATTCTTTCCTCTTGTTTCTGCAACAATTTCAGCTAATCCTGGTTCGTAAATAGGTAGTTTTGATAAGTCTTCATCATTCCAAGCAGCAATACGCTCTTCATTAATATCAACAATAGTAACTTTAATGTTAGGATTCTTTTTTGCTATTACTGCCATAGTTGGCCCACCAACATAACCAGCTCCAATACAGCAAATCTTTGTGATTTTCATGCTTTTAAGTTTATTTTGATTTGAGTCTAAATTTTAAATTGTGTGTAAATTTGACTTTTTTTTATTTAATTCAAATAATTTAATATATAAACAACTTCTTTTTACGATAAGATTCTTATAGAATTATAGTAAAGAGAAATTTTGTTCAAATTTAAGAGATTAATTGTAATATTCTTTAAACCAATCTATGAAAGATTTTACACCGTGTTTTATTGAGGTGTTAGGTCTATAATCGTAGTCTTTAATTAATTCATCGACATCTGCCCAAGTGCGTTCTACATCACCTGGCTGCATTTCCATCATGTCTTTCTTTGCAATTTTATCTAAGTTTAATTCTATTTCCTTTATAAAATCTAATAATTTAACTGAGTTGTTGTTTCCAATATTATAAATTTTGTAGAATTCATTGGATTCTATTCGTTTAGTTGGTGACTTCTCAATAACCCGAACAACACCTTCTACAATGTCATCGATATAAGTAAAATCGCGCTCCATATTACCATGATTAAACACTTTAATAGGTCTGTCGTTTATAATGGCATCTGTAAACAAGAACATCGCCATATCTGGCCTTCCCCAAGGTCCATATACAGTAAAGAAACGTAAACCTGTAGTAGGAATTTTAAACAAATGACTATACGTATGTGCCATAAGTTCATTACTCTTTTTTGTAGCAGCGTATAAACTAATCGGATGATCTACATTATCATCCGTAGAAAATGGTATTTTTTTATTCATCCCATATACACTAGAACTACTGGCATATACTAAGTGTTTAATTGCATTGTTTCTGCAACATTCAAGAATATTTAAAAAACCAACAAGATTAGAATCTACATAAGTTTCAGGATTCTCAATACTGTATCTTACTCCTGCTTGAGCCGCAAGATTACAAACAATATCAAATTTTTCTGTTTTGAATAATTTTGGTAATTCCTCTCTGTCTTCAAGGTTCATTCTTATAAAAGAGAATTCCTCAGACGCACCCTTACAAAGTTTATTAAATTCTGCAGCTTCGTTGTTATCGATGCCTAATTCATTAAGCCTAGAATATTTTAAGTTAACATCGTAATAATCATTTATATTGTCTAGTCCAACAACATGATGACCTTTAGATAGAAGGATTTTAGCCGTATAAAAACCTATAAAACCTGCAGCTCCTGTTACTAATACTTTCATATTATAATCGTTTTTTAATCGAATTTCAAATATTATAAATTTAGATGGAATCCTCTAAATTTTAAAGGAAACAATTTCAATTTATTAGTTGTTTGTATACTTAATATCGAGGATTGTAGCTATTGAATCACAATTCTTTATCATTAATTCTAAATCACGTTCTTTATAACTATTTTCTATAAGATAGATTTTACATGAATCAATTTCGGTTTTACTTTTAGAAAAATCAACACTTCCAAATTTCACCAAGTTGTTTACTATAGTAGAATCTAATGATTGTTCTGCTATGAAATTGGAGGTTTCATTAGTATATATAAAAGGTTTAGAGCTAATGTTTTTAATTGTTCTAGCATTTGGACCATAATCACAGGAGGCATCTTTTCCGTTTAAAAAAAACATAAGAAGCATTAAACCAATAGCAAAACCACCTAAATAATAGGCCAAACGATGTATAAATTTCATAGTTGTGAAATAATTCTGTCAAACGAATAATCGTTAAGTACAGATTAAAAAATTAATAAATTGGCATCACTATATTCTAAACCAAACCATTCTGCAACGGATTTGTTAGTTAAAATGCCGTGGTAAAAATACAACCCATTTTTTAAACCGCGATCAAATCGAAGGGCATTTTCTATACCACCATATTCACCAATTTCTAAAAGGTAAGGAGTAAAGATATTACTTATAGAAACTGAAGCAGTTCTGGAATAACGTGCAGGAATATTAGGGACACAGTAATGAACCACTCCATTATGCTCAAAAGTAGGACGATCGTGAGTAGTAACTTCACTTGTTTCAAAACAACCTCCCATGTCAATACTCACATCTATAACCACTGAGCCAGATTTCATATTAGCAACCATACTTTCAGTAACTATGACTGGAGCACGATTGGTGCCTCTGACTGCTCCAATGGCAACATCGCAACGTTTTAAGGCTTTTAAAAGGTTTTTGGGTTGCATTGTTGAGGTATAAAGCGTACGACCTAAATTATTTTGAAGACGGCGTAATCTAGTAATAGAGCTATCAAAGACTTTAACATTTGCTCCTAGGCCCATGGCAGAACGTGCCGCAAATTCGCCCACAGTACCTGCGCCTAAAATAACGACTTCCGTTGGTGGTACGCCGTTAATATTACCCATCATTAAACCATTCCCTCCATTTATATTAGAGAGAAGTTCTGATGCAATTAAAATAGAAGCTGTTCCTGCTATTTCACTTAAAGAACTAACCGCAGGGTATTGACCGTCATCATCTTTTATATATTCAAAAGCCAATGCGGTAATTCGTTTTTTTGCTAAAGCTTCAAAATAGGATTTGCTTTGAGTTTTAATTTGAAGCGCAGATATTAAGATAGTCTGCGGATTAATAAGCTTAATCTCATCTAAGGAAGGTGGTTCTACTTTAAGAATAATAGGGCAGGAGTAAACCTTTGCTGTGTCTTTTGTGACTTCAGCACCAGCTTCACTGTAATTTTTATCTTTAAAATTAGCACCTTCTCCAGCGCCAGATTCAAATAATACACGATGACCGTTGGCTGTTAACGCAGAAACTGCATCTGGTGTTAAACAAACACGACGTTCTTGAAAATGTGCTTCTTTAGGAATCCCAATAAAGAGTTCGCCCTTTTGTTTAAGAATTTCTAAGGTTTCTTCTTGAGGTAATAACTGGGCTTTGGTAAATGGTGATATACTCATTAAGTCAATTACTTTAGTATTGCTATTGCAATATAGCGAATAACACTAAAATAAATGGAGTATTAGAATAACTTAAATTTTGAAATTGAATTGTAGTTCTAAAAATACTGTTTAATCTTACTCCAAACTCCTTTTGGCTTAATCATAAATTCTTCTTCAAGTTCTTCAAGCGTTTTATCTGCAGTATTTATTTGATTAAACATTTTAGCTCTAATAAGATAAATTGAAGGCACAACTAATACCAATACAGGTAATAAAAATAATAATTGATTTTCGTCAGTATTTTTTAATTCTGCATTAAAGCTAGTTATAATTTGAAAAGAATACATTACAATAGGTACTAATAGTACATGATACCACCAATGGCGACATGTAAAAAACCAAATTATAATTAATATTAGGGGCACAAGTTTACCTGTGTAAACCCACATGGCATATTGTGCTGACTCCCAAAATCCACTCTCATAAGTACCAAAAAAAGTGTTCCAAACTAATTCATCTGGAACACTTTCATGTACTAAAAACAATAGTGGTGTAGAGGCTATTATTGTGGCTATAATAGATCCTGCAATAGCACTTCTACTTAATTTATTATTATCCCCACTTAACGAGTTTTCTTTTCTTTTTTTCAATTTTTGTGGTTGTTTGTCCATCTAAGTCGATAAGGTTAGTTGCTTCTACAGTGAACAATACTCCTCCGAATATAGCGATTGCTAATAACAGATTTTTTTTAGTTTTCATAATTTAAGGGATTTAATTAATTAATTACTTCAAATGTATGAGCATTGTTAAATCCTTACAAATTCGAAAATGTTAAAATCCAAAAAATATGAGTTTATAATTACGGTTTTTCCGTAATACTAGTTTAATTCTGTAGGAAAAATATTATATTTTTATCTAAAATTTCTGTATTTTTATAGCTGTTTTGTCGGTTGAATTTTGGTGTTTAAAGTTAACTCTAGAAATCTCTTATTGTCTTGTATGTCAGTAATAGTAATGGTTTGTGTGTTTTCGGGTAGAAGCTCTTCTATACGTTCTGCCCATTCCATAAATAGCCAATGATTACTACTTAAATAATCTTCTATTCCAAAATTATAAGCTTCTTCAATAGATTCAATTCTATAGAAGTCAAAATGATAAACTTTGTCATTAGATAAATCGTATTCGTTTACAATTGAGAATGTTGGACTAGTAGCAGCATCATTACTTCCCATGGCCTGTAAAAGTGCATTTATAAACGTTGTTTTGCCAGCTCCCATTTCACCATTAAATATTATAATTTTAGAGTCTAAATGCTCTAAAACCTTGGAGGCAATAGCATCTATATCATTTAAGTGGTATGTGAATTCGAGAGTTTTCACTATGTTATTTTATACAAGTTAGGGATACAATAGTAGGAATAATATTTTAGATAACCTAAAATAAAATGCATTTCGTCGGATTTTTTTACCTTTTAAGGTGTTTTTTATGCTAATACTCTAGAATTGTGGCTCATGTAGATAAAAAAAATGAAGCCAAATTAAATTCAACTTCATTTTTGTTTAGAATAAAAACCTCTTATTTGGGATTCATTACAACAAACGGTATAATCATTTCTTCTAATGACACACCGCCATGCTGATAAGTATTTCTATAATAACTGACATAGTGATTAAAGTTATTAGGGTAAGCTAAAAATAAATCACCCTTAGCAAAGATAAACGAGCTACTCATGGTTAAAGCTGGTAAATGAATAGATTTAGGATTTTTAATTGCTAATACATCTTTATCTTGATATGTTAAACTTCTTCCCGTTTTATAACGTAAATTTAAACTTGTTTCTCTGTCTCCAATTACCTTAGTTGGTGCTTTTACATTTATCGTTCCATGGTCGGTTGTTAATATTAATTTAAAGCCGAGTTGTTGTGATAACTGAATCATTTCTAATAATGGAGAATTTTTAAACCAACTAACAGTAAGAGAACGATAAGCTTTATCATTAGAGGCTAATTCTTTTACAACCTCCATTTCCGTTTTAGAATGCGAAAGCATATCAACAAAATTATAAACAATGACGCTTAGGTCGTTGTCTTTTAAGGATCTAAAGTTTTCAACTAATTTTTTTCCGGCTTTAAGATTTGTGATTTTATGATATTCATGTTTTAAGTGTCCTAAACCTAAACGTTTTAATTGCTCTCTCAAAAAATCACCTTCATGCATGTTTTTGCCTCCTTCATCAGTGTCATTTTTCCAATATTGAGGAAATAAACTTTCCATATCAGCAGGCATTAAACCAGAGAAAATGGCATTACGTGCATATTGAGTTGCTGTTGGTAAGATGCTATAAAAAGCAAGTTCAGATGTTTTTTTGTAATAATTGTTTACAAAAGGTTCAAAGGCTTTCCACTGGTCGTATCGTAAATTATCTATAACTACCAATAAGGTTGGTTGTTTATCGCTCAATTCTGGCACAATCTTATCTTTAAACAGCGTATGTGACATTACGGGAGCATCTGTTTTTGGTTGAAACCAATCTTCGTAATTTTTCTCAATAAACTTACCGAATTGCATATTAGCTTCGGTTTTTTGAGATTCTAAAATATCGGTCATTCCAACATCTTCAATGCCTTCAAGCTGAAGTTCCCAATAAATTAATTTCTGATATAAATCTACCCATTCTTCATAAGAGTTTACCATAGATAGATCCATAGCAATTTTTCTGAATTCTTGCTGATAGTTAGAAGTCGTTTTTTCTGATACTAAACGCGAATGATCCAAATTCTTTTTCAAGCTTAGTAAAATCTGATGCGGATTTACGGGTTTTATTAAATAATCCGCAATTTTATTACCAATTGCTTCCTCCATAATGTATTCTTCTTCACTTTTGGTAATCATTACAACAGGTAAATTGGCACGTCGTTCCTTAATTTCATTCAAGGTTTCTAGCCCTGTAAGTCCTGGCATATTTTCATCTAAAAAGACAATATCAAAATTAGTGTCGTCTATAATTTCTAAAGCTTCCGTACCACTTTGGCATTTTGTAACTTGATATCCTTTTTGTTCTAAAAAAATAATATGTGGCTTTAGTAAATCGATTTCGTCGTCAACCCAGAGAATATTTATCATGTTGTGGTATATTTGTTTATTAATTATTGAATTCTAAAATTTTGCCTACAAAAAATAAGCTTAAAATCTTTAACGACCCAATTTACGGATTTATTACTATTCCGAATTCGTTAATATTTGATATAATTCAACATAAATATTTTCAAAGATTACGACGTATAAGTCAAATGGGGTTATCATATTTGGTATATCCAGGTGCACATCATACACGTTTTCATCATGCTTTGGGTTGTATGCATTTAATGCAGAAAGCCATTAATGTACTTCGCTTTAAGGGAGTTATAGTTTCTAATGATGAAGAAAATGGATTGCTAATAGCGATTCTTTTACACGATATTGGTCATGGTCCTTTTTCGCATGCCATGGAGCACAGTATTGTAAACAACGTCTCTCACGAGGAAATTTCATTGCGTTTTATGGAAGAACTCAATATAGAGTTTAACGGAAGTTTAACGTTAGCGATTTCTATCTTTAAGAAGGAATATCCGCGACAGTTTATGTGCGAGCTTATTTCAAGTCAATTAGATATGGACAGAGCCGATTATTTAAAACGCGATAGTTTTTACACAGGAGTTGCGGAAGGTAATGTAAATAGTGAACGATTAATTACGATGCTAAATGTGGTTAATGACCAATTGGTGGTTGAAGAGAAAGGTGTTTTAAGTGTCGAAAAATTCTTAGTAGCAAGACGTTTTATGTACTGGCAAGTGTATTTGCACAAAACAGGTGTAGTTGCAGAAGAATTATTAATGCGGGTTTTAAAACGTGCAAAAGAATTAGTACATCAGAATGTAAAATTAAAGTGTAGTGATGCTTTATTTTATTTCTTGAATTCAGAAATAAACGCTGAAAGTTTTAATGATGATACGCTTGTTATTTTTTCACAATTAGATGATTACGATATTGTAGCTGCAATGAAAGATTGGCAAAATCATGATGACTTCGTATTGAGCAACCTTTGCCAAATGATACTTGAAAGACGTTTGCTGAAAATTAAGATTAAAAGCAAAGTGTTTAAGGAATCAGAACTAAAAAGTCATTTTGAAGCTTTGGTAGAGCGGTATAATATTTCTAAATCTGAAGCAGAATATTTTGTGTTTCAGGGTGAGTTAAGCAACCAGGCATATGAGAATAAAGCTCAAAAGATCAACATCTTATTTAAGTCGGGAAAAATAAGAGACATCGTAAAAGCCTCACATCAATTAAACCTAAAAGCACTTAGTAAACCCATCACAAAATATTATATGTGCTATCCTAAAAAGAAAATGTGATCCTTTTTTTCTATTTTTGCGGAAAGCAATATGACTTTAAAATCTAATCATTGAAATTTACAGCAGAACAAATAGCAGGTATTTTAGAAGGAACCGTTGTTGGCGACCCTAAAATTGAAGTTTTTAAACTTTCTAAAATAGAAGAAGGAACTCTAGGGTCATTAACCTTTCTTTCCAATTTAAAATACACACCCTATATTTACACTACAGAAGCATCAATAACTATTGTTAATGATAAATTTGTACCAGAGAAACCGATATCAACAACCTTAATTAAAGTTGAAGATGCTTATGAGGGGTTTTCTAAGTTACTGGAGTATTATGATAGGATAAAGGCGAATAAATCAGGAATAGAGCAGCCAAGTTTTATTTCAGAAAGTACTAAGATATCAGATAATATATACGTCGGTGCTTTTGCTTATATTGGTAGTAATGTAGAATTGGGAGATAATGTAAAAATTTACCCAAACGCATATGTAGGAGATAATGTAAAAATAGGTGCTAATACAACTATTTTTCCAGGTGGAAAGGTTTATTCTGATTGTATTATCGGTGAAAACTGCGTTGTTAATTCTGGTGCTATAATTGGTGCTGATGGTTTTGGTTTTGCACCTAATAAAGACGGAGGTTATTCTAAAATTCCACAGATTGGAAATGTTATATTAGAAGATTATGTAGATGTTGGTGCAGGTACAACAATAGATAGAGCAACGATGGGGTCTACGATTATAAGGTCTGGTGTAAAATTAGACAATCAAATACAGATTGCCCACAATGTAGAGGTCGGAAAAAACACAGTGATTGCAGCGCAATCTGGTGTTGCTGGTTCTACCAAGATTGGTGAACATTGCCAAATTGGCGGACAGGTTGGTATTGTTGGACATCTAACTATTGGAAACAATGTAAAGATACAAGCGCAATCTGGTATTGGGCGTAATGTAAAAGATAATGAAGTTTTACAAGGATCTCCTGCTTTTGGCTATGGGGATTTTAATAAATCCTATGTTTATTTTAAAAATTTACCGAAGTTGGCAAAAACTATTAATGAATTAGAAAAAAAAGTAGATGGCAATAATTAAAACGGAAACGAAGCAAAAAACCATTGAAAAAGAAGTAACGCTTACTGGTGTTGGACTTCATACTGGTGCAGATGTAAAATTGGTATTTAAGCCAGGTGCAGAAAATTCTGGATTTGTGTTTCAACGCATAGACTTAGAAGGGTCTCCAAAAATAGAAGCTGATGCTAATTACGTAACAAGTACCCAGCGTGGAACTTGTATGGAGAAAAATGGGGTAACTATTCAAACGTGTGAGCATGTCTTAGCAGCTCTAGTTGGTTTAGATATAGATAATGCTATAATTGAATTAAATTCATCAGAGCCACCAATAATGGATGGTTCTTCTAAATTCTTTGTAGAAGCACTAGAAAAAGCTGGTATTATTGAGCAAGAAGCTTTTAGAGAAGAATATGAAGTAACTCAAGTTGTATCTTATACAGATGAAGAGTCTGGAAGCGAAATAATTTTAATGCCAGCAAGTACGTACCAAATTACTACAATGGTAGATTTTGGCACTAAAGTTTTAGGCACTCAAAATGCAACACTTAATAAGGTTTCAGATTTTAAAACCGAAATAGCTGATGCCAGAACTTTTAGCTTTTTGCATGAAATTGAAATGCTTTTAGAACACGGCTTAATTAAAGGTGGAGATTTAAATAATGCTATAGTTTATGTAGATAAAGAGTTGTCTGATAAAACTATGGATAAATTAAGAGTCGCTTTTAATAAAGATAATATTGCAGTAAAGCCTAACGGTATTTTAGATAATCTTACTTTGCATCATCCAAATGAAGCAGCTCGTCATAAATTATTAGATGTATTAGGAGACTTAGCATTAATAGGTACACGTATTAGAGGTAAAGTTATTGCTAATAAGCCAGGTCATTTTGTGAATACACAGTTTGCAAAAAAGATGTCTAAACTTATAAAGAACGAAAGAAGAAATAATGTTCCTCAAGTCGATTTGAATTCAGAACCTTTAATGGATGTGAATCAAATTATGGATATGTTGCCACACAGACAACCTTTCTTATTAATAGATAAGGTTTATGAGTTGTCTGACAATCATGTTATTGGAATGAAGAACGTAACAATGAACGAAGAGTTCTTTAGAGGTCATTTTCCAGGCGCACCAGTAATGCCAGGAGTCTTAATTGTTGAGGCGATGGCACAAACAGGAGGAATTTTGGTATTAAGTACGGTTCCAGATCCAGAGAACTACTTAACGTTTTTCATGAAAATGGATAAAGTAAAATTCAAGCAAAAAGTAGTACCTGGAGATACTTTAATTTTCAAATGTTCTTTAATTACGCCAATACGAAGAGGAATTTGCCACATGCAAGGTTATGCTTATGCTAACGGTAAATTATGTGCAGAAGCAGAATTGATGGCGCAAATATCAAAAGTTAAATAAAATCAGAAAAATGAACCGAGCAGATTTCAAAAGTTAATAGGAATTTGCAAAGTTTAATAGCGAACACATTTTTACCGCTTTATTAAATTAAAAATTAGAAAAATGAACCGAGCAGACTCCAAAAGTTAAATAGGAGTTTACAAAGTTTAATAGCGAACACATTTTTACCGCTTTATTAAATTAAAAACTAGAAAAATGAACCAACCGTTAGCATACGTACATCCTGGTGCAAAAATCGCCAAAAATGTCGTTATAGAGCCTTTTACAACCATACATAATAATGTAAAAATTGGAGAAGGGACTTGGATTGGAAGTAATGTAACCATTATGGAAGGTGCTCGAATAGGTAAAAATTGTAGTATTTTCCCCGGAGCTGTTATTTCAGCGGTTCCACAAGATTTAAAATACAACGATGAAGATACCACCGTCGAAATCGGTGATAATGTTACCATTAGAGAGTGCGTCACGATTAATCGTGGTACAACCGATAAAATGAAAACTGTAATTGGTAACAATTGTCTTATTATGGCGTATTGTCATATAGCTCACGATTGTATTGTTGGTAATAACTGTATTTTTTCAAATAATAGCACACTTGCCGGACATATTACAGTGGGTGATTATGTGATTTTAGCGGGTATGACAGCTGTTCACCAGTTTTGCTCTATAGGAAACCATGCTTTTGTAACTGGTGGTTCTTTAGTGCGTAAAGATGTGCCTCCTTTTGTTAAAGCAGGTAGAGAGCCACTATCTTATGTAGGAATTAATTCTGTAGGTTTAAGACGTAGAGGGTACACTTCTGAAAAAATTAGAGAGATTCAGAATATTTACAGAATATTATATCAAAAAAATTACAATAACACACAAGCTGCAGATTTAATTGAAGCAGAAATGGAAGCCACTCCAGAACGTGATGAGATTCTTCAATTTATTAAGAATTCGCATCGTGGAATTATGAAAGGTTACTTTAAATCTAACTAGATTTTCATGAAAATTACTAAAGCATTAAATAATTTAAGGTTTTGAATAATCAGAACTGAGTGTTGTCCCCTTGAGGGGACTTTAGGGGTGTTATGATTAAATAATCAACATTCAATTTATAAACAATTAAAAGATACCCACTTTCGTGGGCAATATTATGGCAAGTACTTCAGATATTAGAAACGGATTATGCATAAGATACAACAACGATATCTATAAAATAGTAGAATTTCTTCATGTAAAACCAGGAAAAGGACCGGCTTTTGTAAGAACAAAAATGAAAAGCGTTACTAACGGTAAGGTTTTGGATAATACATTTTCTGCGGGACATAAGATCGAAGATGTTCGTGTTGAAACTCATAAATTTCAGTATTTATATAATGACGGTGAATTTTATCATTTTATGAATGAAGCAGACTACACACAAATCCGATTATTAGAGTCTGCTATTGATAGAACTGATTTAATGAAAGAAGGAGAAGTGGTTACCATTCAAATTAATACCGAAGATAATATGCCGCTTTCTGTAGATTTACCAGCTTCTGTTATATTAGAAGTTACAGCTACTGAACCAGGAATAAAAGGAAACACAGCTACCAATGCTACTAAACCAGCAACGGTTGAATCTGGTGCGGAGGTTAATGTTCCGTTATTTATAAATGAAGGGGACAAGATTAAAGTTGAAACCGAGAAGGGAACTTATAAGGAGCGTATTAAAGAATAAATAAGTTGACAGTACATACAGTCCTCAGTTTGCAGTAAATTACTAAAAACTGCATACTGACGACTGCATACTGACTACTGAATACTGACAAATGAAATTCCCAAAACCACATACTTTAAAGCAAATTGCAACCTTAATTGATTGTGAATACAGAGGTTATGAAGATTTTGAAATCTTAGGTATTAATGAGATTCATGTTGTAGAACCTGGTGATATTGTTTTTGTAGATCATCCTAAGTATTACGATAAAGCTTTAGAGTCAGCAGCAACAATCGTTTTAATTAATAAAGATGTTGCTTGTCCTGAAGGAAAAGCACTCTTAATTTCAGATGATCCATTTCGGGATTTCAATAAAATAACTTCTCATTTTAAGCCATTTAAAGCTTCAAATAATGCTATCGCTACTGATGCCGTAATCGGAGAAGGTACAGTGATACAACCCAATTGTTTTATTGGTAATAATGTAAAAATTGGTAAAAATTGTGTCATTCATTCTAACGTGAGTATTTATGATGATGCTATTATTGGCGATAATGTCACTATTCATTCAGGTACAGTTTTAGGAGCAAGTGCATTTTACTATAAAAATAGACCTGAGGGCTACGACCAGTTAAAATCTGGTGGCCGTGTTATTATTAAAAGCAACGTAGATATTGGAGCACTTTGTACTATTGATAGAGGTGTTACAGGAGATACAACAATTGGTGAAGGTTCAAAATTAGATAATCAAATTCAAATTGGTCATGATACCATTATTGGAAAAAAATGTTTAATAGCTTCACAAACCGGAATTGCGGGTTGTGTTGTTGTTGAAGATAATGTTACTATTTGGGGCCAAGTGGGTGTAAAAAGTGGAATAACGATTGCAAAAGGCACAGTGTTATATGCACAATCTGGATTAGGACATACTACGGAAGAGGGGAAGACCTATTTTGGTAGTCCTGCTCAAGACGCTAGAACAATGTTTAAAGAAATGGCTTACGTTAAGAGAATCCCAGAAATACTTCAAAAACTAAAAAACTTATAATGTCATCAAAGAAAGTTGTCAAGTCGTTTTATGAATCAGACCTAGCGAATGATGCTACAATGGTTTCTAAGCATTTTCATAAAGATTGTGAATTACATTGGACGAGTAGCCAAGGTTTTACATTACTGAATTATGATGATATTGAAACATTTTTTGAAGGAACGAGACAATCTTACAATAGTTTGCGATTTGAGTTTACTCATTTTATAGCGTCAGGTGTTTTTGTAACAACAAGACATACATTATTTGGTTTTACTATTGAAAATCCATATATAGAAACAACAATTGCACATTTTTCTACAATTTGGGAAGTGAAAGATGACAAATTATATCGTGGTTTTGAAATCAGTCAACAAGCTGATGAAACTGATAAAAAAAGCATCAAATCATATCGAGAAATAAAATTATAAAAGAGGTCGCTTTTGCGTTTAAAATCTCTTATTTTTGCATAACAAAATACATAAAACTTAAAATCAACAATAACAAATGAGCGTTTTAGTTAATAAGAATTCTAAGATTATAGTTCAAGGTTTTACAGGTAGTGAAGGTACATTTCACGCTGAACAAATGATTGAATATGGTACAAATGTCGTTGGAGGTGTAACTCCTGGTAAAGGTGGTCAAACACATTTAGACAGACCTGTTTTTAATACAGTTTCTGAAGCTGTAGAGAAAGCTGGTGCAGATACTACAATTATTTTCGTACCACCAGCTTTTGCTGCTGATGCTATTATGGAAGCTGCTGATGCTGGTATTAAGGTAATTATCACAATTACTGAAGGTATTCCTGTTGCAGATATGATTAAAGCGTCTAACTATATCAAAGATAAAGCGTGTCGTTTAATAGGTCCTAACTGTCCTGGTGTAATTACCCCAGGGGAAGCTAAAGTTGGTATTATGCCAGGTTTTGTTTTCAAAAAAGGGACTGTAGGTATTGTGTCTAAATCAGGTACTTTAACTTACGAAGCTGCTGATCAGGTTGTAAAACAAGGATTAGGTATTACAACAGCTATCGGTATTGGTGGAGATCCAATTATTGGAACGACAACTAAAGAAGCTGTTGAGTTATTAATTAATGACCCAGAAACTGAAGCTGTGGTTATGATTGGTGAAATTGGAGGTCAATTGGAAGCAGATGCTGCACATTGGTATAAAGAAAGCGGAAGTAAAAAACCAGTTATTGGTTTTATTGCTGGTGAAACTGCTCCTGCTGGTCGTACAATGGGACATGCTGGCGCTATTGTAGGTGGTAGTGATGATACTGCTCAAGCTAAAAAGAAAATCATGAGAGAATGTGGAATTCACGTTGTAGATTCTCCTGCTGAAATAGGAAAGAAAGTAGCTGAAGTTTTAGGCTAATCTTTCTCACATAAAACTGTTAAAAACCTTACAAAATCTTGTGAGGTTTTTTTATTTCGTGCAAATTGTAATTGCTATCTTTGGATTGCGGTTTCAAACTCTAAATTATTTGAAGCCTTTTTTTTAATAAAGTATTGTAACACAAACTAATTATAAATTTATCATGAAACTTTTAGAGGGAAAAACAGCCATAATTACTGGTGCAAGTAGAGGTATAGGAAAAGGAATTGCAGAGGTTTTTGCAGATCATGGAGCAAACGTAGCATTTACTTATAGCTCATCGGTTGAAGCGGCTAACGAATTAGAAAAAGAATTAAATTCTAAAGGCATAAAGGCTAAAGGCTACCAAAGTAATGCTGCAAATTTTGATGAATCTCAAAAATTAGCAGAAGATGTTTTAGCCGAATTTGGTGCTATTGATATTTTGGTTAATAATGCTGGTATCACAAAAGATAATCTCTTAATGCGAATGGGAGAGGATGATTTTGATAAAGTAATTGAAGTAAACTTAAAATCGGTTTTTAACATGACTAAAGCCGTTCAACGTACCATGTTGAAACAACGTAAAGGTTCAATTATAAATATGAGTTCTGTTGTTGGTGTAAAGGGTAATGCCGGACAAACAAACTACGCGGCTTCTAAAGCCGGAATTATTGGTTTTTCTAAGTCAGTGGCATTAGAGCTAGGATCACGTAATATTAGAAGTAACGTCATCGCTCCAGGTTTTATTGAAACTGAAATGACAGCAAAACTAGATGAAGCCACTGTAAAAGGTTGGAGAGCTGGTATTCCACTTAAAAGAGGAGGAACACCTGAAGATATTGCTAATGCGTGTGTGTTTTTAGCAAGTGATTTAAGTGCTTATATTACAGGACAGACGCTAAATGTAGATGGTGGTATGTTGACCTAAGCTATTGTTTCTGCGAAGGCAGGAATCTTATGATATTTGTCGAAATTTGAATGGGTAAACTAACAATTATATACATAACAATTGCTGCAATAACAGCGCTTTTATTAGCGCTGTTTCAGTATTTGTATAAATCTAAATTAAAGTCGAATCTTAAATACGTGCTTACAGCATTAAGAACGATTTCAATCTTCGGAATTTTACTATTACTAATCAATCCAAAGTTTGAATCCTATAGGTATTTTGATGAGAAACCAACTTTGGTTGTTGCTGTTGATAATTCGGAGTCCGTTTCTTATTTAAAACAAGAGGAAAAGGCTAGGGACGTGGTCGATGCTTTAAATAACAATCCAGAGTTAAAAGAACGTTTTGATATTCAGACCTATAGTTTTGGAAAATCCGTTAATACCTTAGATACTTTAAATTTTAAGGAACGTCAATCTAATTTGGCCTTGGCCTTAAAACAATTTGGAGAGGTGTATGCCAATCAAACAGCGCCAATTGTTATATTAAGCGATGGGAATCAAACTTATGGTTCAGATTATAGTTATATAGCCAAAGGAATTAAGCAATCTATTTATCCTATTATTCTTGGGGATTCCACGGTGTATTCTGATTTAAGCATTAAGCAACTGAACGTTAATCGTTATGTGTATCTTAAGAATAAGTTTCCTGTTGAGATTATCGCTAATTATAGTGGCAATGAGACTATCAATACAGAACTTAAAATATGGTCTGGAAATTCTGTGGTGTTTAGAAAAACACTTCAGTTTAATGCATTAAAATCATCCGAAATTATTTCAACTGCTTTAATGGCGAATAGTGTTGGTGTCAAAACGTATCGTGTAGAGTTGGTGGCTTTAGACAATGAGAAAAATAAAGTCAATAACGTTAAGAATTTTGGAGTAGAAGTTATCGATCAGAAAACAAATATTGCTTTGGTTTATGATCGTTTACATCCAGATTTAGGAGCCTTAAAAAAAGCCATTGAAAGTAACGAGCAACGCAGTGTTTCAATTATAAAGCCAAAAGACTTAATAACTAAAATTAATGATTTTCAATTAGTTATATTGTATCAGCCGAATAATGACTTTAATTCCCTTTTAAAAGAAATTAAGGAACAAAAAATTAATACGTTCATCATTTCGGGTGCTACGACCAATTGGAATTTACTGAACCAGACTCAGGAGTATTTCAGACAAACCATCACCAATCAAACTGAAAGCTATCAGCCAAGTCTTAATAGAAATTATGGAACGTTCATCGTAGAAAATCTTGACTTCAATAGTTTTCCACCTTTAAAATCTGAATTTGGTGCACTTCAAATTACAGTGCCGCATGAAACGCTATTGTATAAAAACGTTAACGGAATTACAACAGAAGATATATTGCTAGCAACCTTTGAAGCCGACGCTACAAAACATGCTATTCTAAATGGAGAAGATATTTGGCGTTGGAGAGCGCAATCATTTCTAAATACGAACAGTTTTAATGGTTTTGATGAATTCATTAATAAGCTTGTACAATACCTAAGTTCAAACAAAAAGAGAAAACGTATTAATATAGATTACAAGTCATTTTATAATGGTAATGACGATGTAATAATCTCAGCACAATATTTCAATAAAAACTTTGAGTTTGATACGTCTGCGTCATTAAGCATTGTCTTAAAAAATAAAGATGACGACAGTGTTAGAGAAATACCATTGTTATTAAATAATGGGAATTATACCGTAGATTTAAGTGGAGTTAATGCCGGATTATACGATTTTACGATTAAGCATAATTCAGAATCTGTGACGGCTTCAGGAAGCTTTCAAATTTTAGAATACAATGTAGAACAGCAATTTTTAAATGCAGATATTATCAAATTAAAATCTATTGCTGAAACTAGTAATGGTACTGCATTTTTTTCGACTCAAATCGATGAAATGATTAGTACTTTAATTAGTGATAATCGGTTCAAAACCATACAAAAAAGCACTAAAAATATCGTACCTTTGATAGATTGGAAATATCTACTTGGTTTAATCGCTTTAAGCCTTTTTATTGAGTGGTTTATTAGAAAATATAACGGATTAATTTAAAAAGAATAGAATGGAAAAATTACCAAAGATTGGATTGCCGATTTTAATCGGAGTTGTACTTTTAATAATAATTTTAGCAAAATCTGCTGTTACGCTAGATTCAGGTCATGCTGGTGTTTTATACGAAACACTTAGTGATGGTGTAGATCCAGAAAAAGCACCATTAGGTCCAGGGTTTCATGTTATTGCGCCATGGAATCGCGTAATCGATTATGAAACGCGTCAACAAGAAGTTGCAGAAAAAATGGCAGTACTATCTTCTAATGGTTTGGACATTAAATTAGATGCCTCTATTCTATATCAACCCGATGTTAAAAGTTTAGGAAAATTACACAACCAAAAAGGTGAAGATTATTTAAGTCGTGTGCTTCAGCCAGCGATTAGAAGTGCTGCAAGAAGTGTTGTTGGTCGTTATACGCCAGAACAATTATACTCTAGTAAAAGAGATGCAATACAAGAAGAGATTTTTGAGGAGACTAAAAAGCTTGTAGAGCCACAATTTATTCAATTAAATGATATTTTAATTAGAGATGTTACATTGCCTTCTACAATTAAAGAAGCAATTGAACGTAAATTAAGACAAGAGCAAGAATCATTAGAATATGAATTCAGACTTGAAAGCGCAAGAAAAGAAGCTGAAAAAGTTATTATTGATGCACAAGGTAAAGCAGATGCTAACCGTATTTTAAGTGCATCTTTAACAGATAAGATTCTTCAGGATAAAGGTATTGAAGCTACAGTGAAACTTTCTGAATCACCAAATAGTAAAACGATTATTATTGGTTCGGGAGATAGTGGTTTGCCAATTATCTTAGGAAATCAATAATTAAAGAAACAAATATTATTAATTTGTTAAAAATTGAGATTCTTTGAGTTAAAATTAGGATTAATAAAATTAAATTAACAATATTTGTAGCAACATAAAGAACATGACACTTATTCAATTACATCATCATTTTCATATAATCGCTCAAGCGAGGTGAAAGTGTATTGAATAAATTCAAAATATATTTTAAAAACCCGTTTGAGAACTTCAAGCGGGTTTTTTGTTTTTTAAACGCAATTGAAGTCTTAGACATTACAAAACTTGGTTATGAGTAAATTAAAAATTGCAGTACAAAAATCGGGTCGTCTTAACGAAGATTCAATGAAAATCTTAAAGGAGATTGGTATTTCTGTCGATAACGGAAAAGATCAATTAAAAGCATCAGCACGAAATTTCCCTTTAGAAGTTTTTTACCTAAGAAATGGTGATATCCCGCAATACCTTAGAGATGGTGTGGTTGATGCTGCTATTATTGGCGAGAATGTATTGATAGAAAAAGGAAATGATCTTAAGATTGTAGAACGTTTAGGATTTTCAAAATGTAAAGTTTCTATTGCAGTTCCAAAATCATCGAAAGCAAAAAGTTTAAAAGACTTGGACGGAAAACGAATAGCAACATCGTATCCAAATACGGTGAATCAATTTTTAGAAAAAGCAGGACTAAAAGCGAATTTACACATCATTAATGGTTCTGTTGAGATTGCGCCAAACATAGGATTAGCAGATGGTATCTGTGATATTGTTTCCAGTGGAAGCACTTTATTTAAAAACGGTTTAAAAGAGATTGAAGTCTTACTGAAATCTGAAGCAGTATTAGCGACTTCACCTATGATTTCTGAAGAAAATCAAGCGTTGATAGATAAACTTCAATTCCGATTAAAATCAGTTTTAAAAGGAAGAGAGAGCAAATACATACTCTTAAATGCACCAAATAATAAACTTGATGAGATTATAAGAATTCTTCCAGGAATGAACAGTCCATCGATCTTACCTCTAGCTAGAGAAGGCTGGAGTTCAATGCACTCTGTAATTGACAAAAATGATTTTTGGAATATTATTGACGAATTAAAAGCGAATGGAGCAGAAGGTATTTTAGTTTGCCCTATAGAAAACATGGTATTATAATTAATCTGAATTTAGACGTAATGAAATTATTTATAAATCCATCTAAAGCCGAGTGGCTTTCACTATTACAACGGCCAACAAAATCGGTTGAAGCCATTGAGGAAACTGTCAATCAGATATTCAAAGAAGTAAAAGACAATGGTGATACTGCTATAAAAAAATACACGACGAAGTTCGATGGAGTAGCGCTTGAGAATAATATAGTTTCAAAATCAGAAATCGAAGAAGCTTCAAAACTCGTAAATGACGATTTAAAAGCGGCTATTCAACTAGCAAAATCTAATATCGAGAAGTTTCACAGCGCTCAAAAAACGGATAAAGTTTTTGTAGAAACCATGGCTGGAGTAGAGTGCTGGCAAGAAAAACGACCAATACAGAAAGTGGGTTTATACATTCCAGGCGGAACAGCTCCTTTGTTTTCTACTGTTTTAATGTTGGTTGTTCCTGCGCAAATTGCAGGCTGTAAGGAGATTGTTTTATGCTCACCTCCTAATAAAGAAGGAAAAATAGCGAATGAAATTTTATATGCAGCCAATCTTTGTGGCGTTACTAAAATCATAAAAGTTGGTGGCATACAAGCTATTGCAGGAATGACTTTCGGTACAGAAACCATTCCACAAGTTTACAAGATTTTTGGTCCTGGTAACCAGTTTGTAACCGTAGCAAAACAATTAGCAACAAAGTATGGTGTTGCCATCGATATGCCAGCTGGCCCGAGTGAATTATTAGTTATGGCTGATGAATCTGCAAATGCAGCTTATGTGGCTTCAGATTTATTAAGTCAAGCGGAACACGGTAGTGATAGTCAAGTGATTTTAGTTACAACATCTCAACCATTTGCGGATAGTGTTTCATCGGAATTGGAAAAGCAATTGGCTGTTTTACCAAGAAAAGCTATGGCAGAAAAAGCGATTGCGAATTCTAAATCTATTATTGTAGATTCCAATGAAACAGCATTGGAGCTTATTAATGAATACGGTCCGGAACATTTTATTGTGGCAACAACGGACAATGAGTTTTTTGTCGATAACATTAGCAATGCAGGTTCTGTGTTTATCGGGAATTACACACCCGAAAGTGCAGGTGATTATGCTTCCGGCACCAATCATACCTTACCAACTAACGGGTTTTCAAAAGCGTATTCTGGAGTCAATTTAGATAGCTTTCAAAAAAGTATGACGTTTCAGAAACTATCAAAAGAAGGCATTCAAAATATTGGAAACGCTATAGAATTAATGGCAGAAGCAGAAGGGTTACAGGCGCATAAAAATGCAGTAACCTTAAGGCTTAATGATTTAAAAAAGTAATAAATGTAATTTCAAATGTCACACTGAGCGCAGTCGAAGTGTCTATAACATGATAAATTTCAACTTAAATAATCTCATAAGAGATAATATTAAAACCATTAAACCGTATTCCTCAGCACGAGATGAATATAAGGACATCACAGATGGTATGGTTTTTATCGATGCGAATGAAAACCCATTTAATACGGATGTCAATCGGTATCCAGATCCTCAGCAAACACAGGTTAAAAAGCGTTTGTCTGAATTAAAAGGAATTCCGACTAACCAAATCCTTCTAGGTAATGGAAGCGACGAAGTACTGGATTTAATTTTTAGAGTCTTCTGTGAGCCGTATCGTGAGAATATCATCACATTACCACCAACTTATGGAATGTATGATGTGCTGGCAAATCTCAATGCTGTTGAAAATATTGAAATTGAATTAGAACCGGATTTCCAACCGAATATTGAAGAAATCCTTGCAGCAGCGCATACACATACGAAACTCTTATTTTTATGTTCACCAAACAACCCAACAGCCAATAGTTTTAAAGCAAAAAGAATTGAGGAATTAATTAATGAATTTCAAGGTATTGTGGTGATTGATGAAGCTTATATTGATTTTTCAAAAAAAGAAAGTTGGTTAAGTCGCTTAGATGAATTTCCGAATTTAATAATCACACAAACCCTATCTAAAGCGTATGGTTTAGCAGGAATTCGTTTAGGAATCTGTTACGCGTCACAAGAAATTATTTCAGTATTAAATAAAATTAAACCACCGTATAATATTAATCAATTGACTCAAGATAAAGCTTTAGAACGTTTAAACGCTATGGATGCTGTTGGTAATGAGGTAAAAACGATAATCACGGAAAGAAAAAAACTGAGAAAAGCATTAAAGTCTATTCGTTTTATAGAAAAAGTGTATCCTTCTGATGCCAATTTCATCCTAGCTAAAGTCGATGATGCCAATCAACGCTATCAGCAATTGGTGGAGCAAGGCATTGTGGTGAGAAATAGAACGAATCAGCCATTGTGCGACAACTGTTTGCGATTTTCAGTAGGTACGGAAGTAGAGAATGAGAAATTAATTCAAACATTAACTAACCTTTAGGTTAAAATCCTGCAAGGTTTTCAAAACCTTGTAGGTATTAAAAGAAGTTTAATAAAAACAGATTCCCACTTTCGTGGGAAAGTATTATGAAAAAACCAGTATTATTCATAGACAGAGATGGAACTTTAATAAAAGAACCAGCAGACGAACAAATTGATTCATTTGAAAAATTAGAGTTCTATCCGAAAGTTTTTCAATATTTAAGCAAAATTGCAAAAGAATTGAATTTCGAAATTGTAATGATTACCAATCAAGATGGTTTAGGGACGGACGTGTATCCGGAAGACACGTTTTGGCCTGTTCATAATTTTGTGCTTAAAGCATTTGAAGCCGAGGGAGTTTCTTTTAAAGAGCAGTTTATCGATAGAACATTTGCTAAAGATAATGCTCCAACACGTAAGCCAAATACAGGTTTGTTGACTAAGTATTTTTTGGAACCTTATGACTTAAAGAATTCATTTGTTATTGGCGATCGACTTACAGATATTGAATTGGCTAAGAATTTAGGTGCAAAAGGTATTTTCATCAATGATAATACCAACTTAGGAACGGATGAAGTTACCGTGAGTAACACGGAATTGGAAGAATTTATTGCTTTAGAAACTAACGATTGGGAAGCGATTTATAAGTTTCTTAAAACCACGGAACGCGTTGGAAGTATCGAAAGAAATACCAATGAAACTAAAATTAAAATTGATTTAAATTTAGATGGTACAGGAAAAAGCAACATCGCTACCGGAATTGCATTTTTCGATCATATGTTAGATCAGATTGCGCGTCATGGGCAACTCGATTTAAATATTAAGGTAGATGGTGATTTAGAAGTTGATGAACACCACACTATAGAAGATACAGCCATCGCTTTAGGTGAAGTGTTTGCGACGACTTTAGGAAATAAATTAGGCATTGAGCGTTATGGATTTTCATTACCAATGGACGATTGTTTAGCGCAAGTAGGTATTGATTTCGGAGGTAGAAATTGGCTGGTTTGGGAAGCAGAATTTAAACGTGAAATGATTGGAAAAATGCCAACAGAAATGTTTTATCACTTCTTTAAATCGTTTACGGATGGAGCTAAATGTAATTTGAATATTAAAGTAGAAGGCACCAACGAACATCATAAAATTGAAGCCATATTTAAAGCGTTTGCAAAAGCGATTAAAATGGCCGTTAAACAAGATGTTGAAAAAATGATTTTACCATCTACAAAAGGGGTTTTATAAAACCCCTTTTGTAAATCTCAAAAAACAAAAACTAAATTTCAATAGCTAAGAATAAGCCTTTGGGATTTAGATTTTGAAATTTGGTATTTGTAATTAATAAGTTTCAAATACCTAATATATAAATTATAAAAACGAACAAATTTGAAACTTGTAATTATAGATTACGGAGCCGGAAACATTAAAAGCATCCAATTCGCATTTCAACGTTTAGGATACGACGCTATTTTAACGGATAATCCTGAAGAAATTATAACATCAGATAAAGTGATTTTTCCTGGAGTAGGAGAAGCGAGTTCTGCCATGGTGAAATTAAAACAAAGTGGATTAGATCAATTAATTCCAACCTTAAAACAACCGGTTCTAGGTATTTGCTTAGGTATGCAATTAATGTGTAGTCATAGTGAGGAAGGTGATACCACTGGATTAGGTATTTTTGATGTCAATGTAAAACGGTTTTCTAATAACGTTAAAGTCCCGCAAATGGGATGGAACACGATTTCTAATCTAAAATCCGATTTATTTAAAGGGATAAAAGAAAAAGAATACATGTATCTTGTGCATAGTTATTACGCGGAACAGTGTAAAAAATCTGTTGCCACATCTGATTACGAATTAGAATATGCTTCAGCATTAGAAAACGACAATTTTTTTGGAGTACAATTTCACCCAGAAAAGAGTAGCAAAGCAGGAGAACAGTTACTAAAGAATTTTTTAAAATTATAAGGTTTTAAAACAATAACAAATGTCACCTTGAGCGCAGTCGAAAGGTCTCGATAGAAATAGAGTATTAATTAAAAAAGAGATTCCCACTTTCGTGGGAAGTAAGCATGAGAATTATACCAGCCATAGATATTATAGAAGGAAAATGTGTGCGTTTAACTAAGGGCGATTACGACACCAAAAAAATATATAACGAAAATCCATTAGAAGTTGCCAAGGCTTTTGAAGATTCAGGTATTGAATACTTGCATTTGGTTGATTTAGATGGAGCGAAAGCGAAGCACATTGTTAACTATAAAGTTTTAGAATTAATTGCTTCTAAGACGAATTTAAAAATTGATTTCGGTGGTGGATTAAAATCTAATGAAGATTTAAATGTGGCCTTTAATTGTGGTGCAAGACAAATTACAGGAGGAAGTATTGCGGTTAGTGATAGAGAAACCTATGAAGGTTGGTTGTCTAAATACGGACCACAGAAAATTATTTTAGGTGCTGATAGTAATGACGGAAAAATTGCAATTAACGGTTGGCAAGATAATAGTAAAGAGGAAGTCATTTCTTTTATTAAGGATTACCAGAGAAAGCGAATTAAATACGTGATTTGTACAGATATTTCAAAAGATGGGATGCTTGAAGGCCCGTCAATTGAACTCTATAAAAACATTATTGAATCTTGTAGTAACAATAGTGGTGCCCAGTCTATAAGTCTTATAGCATCTGGAGGAGTCTCTGGTGTTAATGATTTAGAATTATTAAAAGACATCGGTTGTGAAGGTGTCATTATTGGTAAAGCTATTTACGAGAACAGAATCAGTTTAAAAGAATTTGAACGATTTTTATAAAATAGCGATTAGTCGTGTTAGCTTTTAGCTAATATCTAAAGGCTAATTCCTAAAAGCTAAAATATGCTGACAAAACGAATAGTCCCTTGTTTGGACATTAAAAACGGAAGAACCGTAAAAGGTGTCAACTTTGTAGATTTAAGAGATGCTGGTGATCCTGTGGTATTAGCGAAGCAATATGCTGATTTAGGTGCCGATGAGTTGGTGTTTTTAGATATTGCAGCCACGTTAGAAAACCGTAAAACCATGCACGATATGGTTTTAAAAGTTGCAGAACAAGTTAATATACCATTTACAGTAGGTGGAGGAATTTCATCTGTTGAAGATGTGGATGATTTGTTGCATTGTGGTGCAGATAAGGTCTCTATTAATTCTTCGGCTGTAAAACGACCAGAGCTCATAAATGAACTTTCAGATAAATTTGGAAGTCAATGTGTAGTGGTTGCTATTGATGCTAAAGAAGTTGATGGCGAATGGTTAGTTCATTTGGCAGGAGGCACAATCCCAACAGAACTAAATCTATTTGATTGGGCAAAAGAAGTTGAGCAACGTGGGGCTGGTGAAATATTATTTACATCGATGAACCATGATGGAACCAAGGCTGGATTCGCAAATAAAGCCTTAGCGAAATTGTCAGATTTAGTGAATATTCCAATAATCGCTTCTGGAGGAGCAGGAACGATTCAGCACTTCGTCGATACTTTTAAAGAAGGGAAAGCAGATGCGGCATTAGCGGCAAGTGTATTTCATTTTGGTGAAATCCCCATTTTAGAATTAAAAGCAGCCTTACAAAATAAAGGTATACCCGTAAGATTATAAATAATAACGTCCACTCGAGTGAATTTAAGTATAAAACACTCAGGTGGATGACATAATAACAACTATGAACGTAGATTTTAATAAAAACCCAGATGGACTTGTTCCAGCAATAATACAAGATAATACAACCAATAAGGTATTGATGTTAGGCTACATGAATGCCGAAGCACTTAAAAAAACTATTGACTCACAGTTAGTTACTTTTTTTAGTAGAACCAAACAACGTCTTTGGACTAAAGGTGAAGAAAGCGGGAATGTTTTAAATTTAGTAGATATAAAATTAGATTGCGATAGTGATTCCTTATTAATAAAAGTAGATCCTAAGGGACCAACATGTCATAAAGGAACAGATACCTGTTGGAATGAAAACAACGTAACGACTTATGGTTTTATTTCTACATTGGAAGACACAATTGAATCGCGTATAAAAGAAGCCGATTCAGAAAAATCGTATGTTGCTTCATTATTTGCAAAAGGCATTAATAAGATCGCACAAAAAGTTGGAGAAGAAGCTATTGAGGTTGTTATTGAAGCAAAAGATGACAACGATACGTTGTTTTTAGATGAAAGTGCCGATTTATTGTTCCATTATTTGATGCTTTTACAAGCAAAAGGCTTCAAAATGAACGATGTAGTCAAAGTGCTCAATAGACGAAACAAATGATAAATCCGATAAAAAGAACCTATAAGTAGGATAAAGATTAGGGTTTTGGTATTTCGTCGAATAAATGATTGTTTCGACGTCTTTTTTTTCGATTAAGACGTAGTTTTGAACCATCATTAACAAACTATAACCCAAATCTTATGAAAAAAACTAAACCTACTTTAGTTGTTTTATTAGTTTTGTGTGTCTTTAATACATTAATAGCACATGAAAAACTACATACAACACTAGAACCGCACACGCAGACAAGCACTGATGGTCTGTCTACTGCAAAATATGCAGCACCCTTTACTACATATATTTATGATGATGGTTGGCTCGGAGGAATTGACCCAATAGGTACGATCACGAGTCTTGATATTATTATCGTTCAAAGTGGAGACTTAGTAATAACAGCAAATACAATATGTGCAGAAGTTAGAATAGATGCCGGCGCATCACTAACTGTAAATACAGGGGTGAGTTTGGAAGTATCTGTGATCTTAATGAGTTCCACGTCTATTTCATTCTCTAGTTTTATCTCAAACGGAACAATTCTAGGTAGTCCTGTTGTGTCTTATGATCGTTTTACTGAAGAATTAGGCACAAACGATTTAATCTCATCACCGGTGACTTCTACTGAAATATTTGTAGATTTTGCTGTTGTTAATACACTTACATTAGCTGATAATGGTTTTGTGAGAGCTTTTGCTCCTTACAATACGATGAATGGTGCTTATGAGAATTACAATGTAAACCTTAATCTTTCAACACCGATTACATTGGGTAAAGGATATAGAGCAGCGACCAAAATATCAGGAGGAGGTTTCTTAAGATTTACTGGCACAGTAGAAACAGGAGATGTTAACGGTATTGCGCTTTCTGATGCTGCAGCAGGTTGCGCATGGAACCTTATTGGTAATCCATATCCTAGTTATATTGATGCTGCATCATTTCTTTCGGAAAACGCTTCAGAATTAGACCCTGGCTATATCGGAATATATGGTTATGACGGTGATGCTTCTGATGGTTGGACGATTTGGAATTCAGCATCAATGGCAGCTTTAGCTGGAACAGAATTAATTGCACCTGGTCAAGGTTTCTTTGTTAAATCAATATCAGGGGGAGGATCAGTTGATTTTAAAGCAACAATGCGTCGTACGGGGACTTCAGATGATTTTGTCGTGGGGAGATCTTCAACATCACCACACTATGGGCATATCAAATTGAATTTAAGTTCAGGTAGCTCTAACTATAATACAGATTTCTATTTTAATAGTAATGCTTCTGAAGGATTAGATCCAGGTTACGATGCTAGTATATTTGGTGTAAGTCCACCTGCATTTTCAATTTACTCAAGCTTAGTTGTAGATAATGTTGAAATTCCATTAGCTATTCAGGCTTTAAGTAATACCGATATGACTAACGTTGTTGTTCCATTAGGAGTAAATGCTAGTCAAGGACAAGAATTGGTGTTTAGTATAATCGAAAGTGATATGTCAGACACTACAAACATGTATTTAGAAGATGCCGTTAACAATACCGTGACATTATTAAATACATCCGATTATATCTTTACTCCAGCTACTGACTTAAGCGGAACAGGACGATTTTTTCTTAGATTTGAAACGTCAACATTAAGTACAGTAGATGTAGATGTTGAGTCTGTAAAAATTTATGCTAATAATGCTGCTAAGACAATTACTATTAATGGTCAATTGCAAAATAATACAGTAGCAAAATTATTTGATACTAATGGTCGCCTAGTTTTAACTAATGTTTTAAATACAAATAACACAACTCAATCTATTGATGTGAGTCAAATAAGTTCTGGTGTGTATATTTTAGAATTAGACAATACTACAAATGAAAGACGTACTGAAAAATTAATAATCAGATAATTTTTATATCTTCAAAAACAATACTTTAATTAGAAACAGCCATAATTTTATAATTATGGCTGTTTTGTTTTTGCGGTAATTTTAAGAAAGTTTAGTCACCAGCAAGCACAATTTTTAATTCAGGATAATTAGCCTGTAATTCTTTTTTTAAACCAATAACATGAGACGCTCCTACAATAACAATATTTCGATCTGAGTCTGAAGTCATAACTTGTTCTCCTATGTTTTTTGCCATTCTCATATTGCGTTCATTCCAATAACGTTCACCTTCCGTACAGCCTTCTGTTTTTACAGCAACATATGTAAAAGAACTCGATTTGTGTAGTTGCTCTAATGATTTTAATTTATTGGTGTGTTTGCCTAGTCCTCTAAAAAGAGCAGGTAAGATCGCCGAATTGTAAGCCTTTTTATTCAGTTTATTATTAATAGCATTATTTCCATTAGATTGGCCTTCTTTACTACATTTACTCCAAGCATTATGATATTCTTTATTAGTACGTTGGTCGTCCATAGACATTAATAACTTTGTGTTTTGATGCAATGCCAATTTAAAAGTAAGATCTCCATCTTCATGTTGTGTTGGTTTTTTTGAGCCCTCAATGCCATGTTTTTTTATGTAAGTGTAAAATTCGTGATTAGCATTATCTCTATTATAAGCAAACGTTGTAATCATAAAATCTAAATCATCAGTCGTCATGCTTGAAAATGACTTGTCAAGAATAGAATTATATTTTTCAGGATTTGGTGTAAAAACGGTTTGAATAGAATCGGATAAATAATAAAAGGCTTTGTAATTTTTAGACCAACCCTCTTTTAAATATTCCCAACTCAACGTATCGTTACCTCGTGGACTTTCAACATAAATTGCCGTAGGATTGTATTTTTTAGCACGTCTTAACATGGGTTTGTAGCTGTTCTTTATAATATTAGGAACGGTATGCATGGTTCCTACAATTAGGATTTCTTTTTTAGCTTCTTGAGCGTTTCCAATTGATGTTGAACTAAATAAAATGATAATAAAAGTGAATAGCATTCTCATAATTAATGTGTTTTAGTGTTAAACTTTCTTGAAGCAAACTTACATTTGAAAATGTTATAAATACACTAATAATAGGTGTTTGGGGTGAAATGACCTTAGTTTGTGGTAGAATTAATCATCGCTTTTATATCATTTTTATACGTTTTAGAAATGGGGACTTCTACTTGGTGATTAAGAATTACTAAAAGCTTCCCGTTTTCTGTTTTCCAGCGTTGAAAATGAAACGGATTAATAAGATAAGAACGATGAGCGCGAAGTAATTCTGGAAATTCATCTGCAATGACCGAAAGTTTATTTCTAATTAATGTTTTTTTTAAGTTGTTTCCAGAGAGATAAAAAACTTCAATATAATTATCTGAAGATTGAATGCTAATCACATCATTTAATTGCAAACGTAAACCCTCGTAATTACCTTCACCTTTAATTTCAATTTTTTGATCGTCTATTTGCTTTTCATAATATTTTCCAAAACCAAAACGGCCTATAATCAATATTGGCAGTATCGTTGCTATAGCTGGCATGTATATTGACGTTAACATATAACCGAAAGTATTAGGGTTTTGTTCGTACATCATTATAATTTCTAAATAGTAGAACCAAGTTACAGTTATAGAAATCACTGAAAAAATCAATAAAAAAATCACTTCATTCAATATTGTCCATGATGTTTTAAAAGACTTATATAAATAATATTGTAAAGGCAGAAATGTTACGTAGCATAAACCTCCCAACAGACCATAACCAGGTAAATAAAGAAGTTTTTCATTATTATTAAACTGATTAACATCTAAAGGTTCAGTAAAATAAAGAAAGATGAATATCCAAACGGCTAACAGTAAACCAATGATTATGTGATGTTTAAGTTTAGGGTCAAACGGGTATTTCATAGGTTTTATTCTTCTAAACTTTTTATAAAATAACTATAGCCATAATACCAACAAGAACTATTTGTGGCACTTACAAACTCATTATTAGTTGAATTTAAAAATAAATAATTTTCAGTAGTAGTACAATAATAGTCGCTTAAATCTAGGTTGTCAACTTCAAATTCAAACTCGCGTAAGCTCCTGACTTGATTAGTATTCAGTTTTTTATTTTGGTAAAAATTTGTATTGATGTAATAAGCGGAATCTTTTTTATATAATTCAAGTTTTGTATTGAAAGAAAGGTAGCAACCTGAATTATTGAGATAAAGATTAAGTATTTCATTTTCTTTTAATGCATCTACAAGCAAACAGCATTTGGTGTCTTTTATTTGAGAATAATCTAATGAATCAGAATAAAAAACAACTTTATTATTTTTACTGTCTACTGTAAAGTCAACTTTGTTTTCTTGCTTATAGAAGGTAGAATAAACCAATTTGTATGGTCCAAAAGGAAGTTTAAAATTAGAATCTAACAGTCGTTTATAATTATAAATTTCGGAGTCGTCAATGGATTCTATGATATAACTTCGATTAAAGTTGAACTCTTCAGGTTTATATTTAATATACAACTCTTCAATTTCAATTTGACCTTTTTTAATTTTAACCTTTTCCTTTTCGCAATTCACTAGGCTAAAGAAAATGAATAATACGATTAAATTACACCTCATATGATTATAATATTCATAAATATAAGCATTGCTTTTGGAATCGTCAATAAAATTACGTTCTTGCCATTATGTTTGATAAACGCTACTATTATCTTATAAAAATTCAATATTTAGGCTATCGTTTTCATGGTTGGCAAAAACAACCCGATGTTAAAACGGTACACCTAATGATAGATCGTACATTAAAATTTATTTTTCAAGATACGCGATTTAAAACTTTAGGCGCTGGGAGAACAGATGCCATGGTGTCTGCTAATGAAGCCGCTCTAGAATTATTTATATATAATGAACCGCTTCAAGATTTTGATGCGTTTTTAGATGTATTCAACCTTAATTTACCTCAAGATATTAGGGCTTTATCTATTGAGGAAGTGGATAAGGAATTTAATATTATTCAAGATTCTAAATTAAAAGAATATCATTATGTGTTTTCTGAAGGTCAAAAAAATCATCCGTTTTGCGCGCCGATTCTAACTACAATTCTTGAGCCGCTTAATGTTGATTTAATGAAGCAAGGAGCTAAGTTATTTGAAGGGCATCATAATTTTAAAACCTATTGCTATCGTGCTACCGATAAAGGACAATATATAAGGACCATTGAATCATCAGAAATTTTGGACAACGCTATTTATACAGCCAATTTTTTTCCTGAGAAGTCTTATGTGTTTAAAGTTGTAGGCAAAGGCTTTATGCGAAACCAAATTCGATTAATGATGGGCTGCTTAATAAAATTAGGTAGGGGAGATGTCACTTTAGATTATATCGAAGATACTTTGAGGCTAGAAAGCACAGAAGTGATGGATTATATTGCACCAGCTTCAGGTTTAATTTTACATTCTGTAAATTTTGAATAAAAAAGGTATTAATTCAAAGAACTAATACCTTTTTATAATTGGTTGGTTATACTTTCTTATGATGAATAAATAACACAATGTTATTTAAATTCAAAAGTCTAAGCATTTTTAAATAAAGAGTTTTACCTTCTATTTTATTACATAGAATAAAGCACAATAATGATTTACTACTGTTCAATATAATAATTAATAACGAAGAGTGTTAATTTGTATAAAAAATCAACGAAAAACAAACTCTAATATTTAATCTGCTACGTGCACTTTAGGTTCTTTGTCTACAAATTTTCCATTGACAGATTCACCTAAAATGATAACTTCTTTAGAGCGTTCGTACATTTTTATAGCACGATGCATCTGTAATTTAGTACCACTATAAAGTTTTACACCTGATTTTGAGCCTTTGTTTCTAATCTCAATATAGAAACCGTCCTTTAGTGCTGTTGGTCTTGTTGCTGGTCTACCCATAAATATATTGTCTGTTTTAAAAGTTGTGCATAATAGTAAATATTATAATAACTCGCAAGTTTATTCGCAAACAATTATCAACCACGCTAAGTTTTATAATTTATGGCATCTATACTTGCGGTCCGAATGACTTTAAAATCCAATATCCCCACAATTTTAATTAATATAATTATGGGGTTCGTATGGTAACGTAAATAGTCCATTTTCATTAACCCAAAGACTGTATTATTAAGTTTATTCATACTGATTAGCGTTAAAACTCATAGGGTAAGAGCAAGTTTTATCCTGTAATCATGTAGATATTTGCATACAAGTTAGAAAATCTAAAAGTCTAATTCATATTATGAGAGAACAATTCAATACAGCACTAGGGAATTTAATAGATAAATTAATTGGTTGGTTTAATGCCATAATAGAGAATATTCCAAATTTTATTTTAGCAATTTTAGTAATGGTCGCTTCCTATTTTGCAGCCAAATATGTAAGTCGACTCGTTAAAAAGGTCGTTTCTAATCGTATTGAACAAGATTCTATAAAAAATGCTTTGGCTAGAGTAGTAGCTGTATTAGTTGTTATGCTAGGTCTATTTATAGCTTTAGGAGTTTTAAATTTAGGAAAAGCTCTTACATCGTTACTAGCAGGTGCAGGTGTCGTAGGTTTGGCCATCGGTTTAGCATTACAAGGCACTATTGCTAATACCTTTGCTGGACTTGTTTTGTCATTTAGAAAGAAAATCCAAATTGGTAATTGGGTTGAGACTACAGGGTTTTCAGGAGAAGTTATTGATATTAACCTTAAAGATTTTACATTAAAAGAGGCGGATAATAATATTGTCATTATTCCTAATAAAACAATTTTAGAGAATCCTATGAAAAATTATTCGCTTACTACTAAAATGAGAATTTTTCTAGAGTGTGGTGTGGGTTATGAATCTGATTTAGAAAAAGTACAACAACTCACTAAAGAAGTTATTGCAAATTCGTTTGATCACGTAAAATCACCTGATGAAGTTGAGTTTTATTATACAGAATTTGGGGATAGTTCCATTAATTACTTATGCCGATTTTGGATTGATGCCGATAGTATGCTCGAAAAATTAAGAGCAAAAACAAAAGCCATCATAGAAGTTAAAAAAGCCTATGATGCAGAAGGTATTAATATTCCTTTTCCAATTAGAACGTTGCAATTTGGTAATAAATTAGATGTTACATCTGAAAGACAAAACCCTTCAGAGCCTAATAACTAATTAGTATTTCAAGCTAATCGCCCTTTTCAATTGAGTCAAAACTCTTAGGATAAGAGCCAATCACATCGTATTTGATTGTAGATATTTGTAGTATACTTTTAACCATTAAAACCAAAAACAATGAAAAAATTCAGTTATTTATTTATAGCCCTATTTAGCTTAAGTTTAATGACAACGAGCTGTAGAGAACAAAAAGATACAGGAGACAAAATAGAAGATGCAATTGATGATACAGGAGATGCAATTGAGGATGCTGCAGATGATGTTGAAGATGCAGTAGATGATAATTAATAATTAGCATTCTAAATATTAAAGTAAAAAGCCATCGTTTAGATGGCTTTTTATATTTTTATAAAAATTTAAATTACCATGAGCCATTCTATCCCTAAAGAAACCTTTACCTTTTTTAATAAACTCGAAAAGAATAACGATCGTGATTGGTTTAATGAACATAAACCAGAATTTAAAGCTATAGAAACGGAGGTAAAAGCCGCATTTAACTATTTGGGAGAATTAATGAATGTTCACGACCAAATTGAAAAGTTAAAAATTTTCAGAATTTATAGAGATGTACGGTTTTCTAAAAACAAACTGCCGTACAAAACACACTTTGGTGGCTCGTTTGCTAGAAAGAAACCTGAGTTAAGAGGAGGGTATTACGTACATATTCAACCAAACAATGAATCTTTTATAGCCACAGGTTTTTGGGATCCAAGCAAAGAAGATTTATTGCGAATTAGAAAAGAATTCGAAATGGACGACAGTGAAATGCGTGCCATTTTAAAAGATAAAACATTTAAAAATATTTGGGGCGATTTTACAGGTGATGAGTTAAAAACCGCACCCAAAGGTTTTGATAAAGAACATGCTGCCATAGATTTAATTAGAAGAAAGCAATTTATCTTCGTTAAAAAATATACAGATAAAGAAGTCTTAGCTGATGATTTTCTTGTTGAAGTCAATCATGCTTTTAAAAATGTAAGACCCTTTTTTAATTATATGAGTGATGTGCTCACCACAAATTTAAACGGTGAGTCTATATTATAGTACGTCTTTTATAACGTAGCTTTTGTCGTTAAAGTTAAACTGGTCTTCTTTCTTACGATTTTTAAGGAGTTGACCCAATGGTGATGCTAAAGAAATAATGTAATATTCAGAACCTTCTACTTCAACTTTACCTAAACTTAAAGCAATATAAAAAGTGATGCTATCCGTTTTTACCAAGCTGCCTAAAACAACGTTGTCGGAAACCAAATTAGGACGAACCAGTTTTAATTGCTCACGCATTTTGTTGGCGTCATTAAGATAATTCATGTTTTTCTCTAAATCATCTAATAATTTAGAATTTCCTGAATCATCTTCTTCATTGCTTACTTTATCATTGTTTTCAATAGATTCCTTAATTAATTCTATCTCATTTTTGTAACCTAACACGCGTTTGTCTGCATATTTTGTACAAAGCTCTAATAATTGCGATTTTATGTTCATTAAGACTGTGGCTAAACTTTCTGAAGAATTTCAGTTGGTGTAAATAATTGAATACTTTGAATCAAACGCTCTTTTACAATAGTCATCATACGTTTATTTAAAGCTGATGAATTTTGAATATAAAGTTCATATTCTTCAACTGTAAATTGGCCAATGATCATTCCCTTTAAAGCGTTTCGAAATTTAATGTCTTTCTGTATTGCATTTGAAATGTAGTTGATTTGTTTTTCCAACGATAAATTAGAGAAAACATTTTTATGTTTGACGATATAATTTTTAAAAACTGCAATTAATAAATTGTGTTGTAACTTAATTATAGGTCGTAAGGTTTTATTCTGAAATGCTTCTTCCGCACTTGTTTCATCATGTATTTTAGCAGATGAAATTTCGGGTCTAATGGATAGTAGGCTATTAAAACGTGTCGTCATGATTAAATGATTTAAGGATTAATTCTGAATTAAAATTAATCAAATAGCGCGCATGTCGTTTTGTATGGATATTATCTTGTTAACGTTCTTATTAACATTTCGTATTCTAATATTGCTAAATCTAATGGATCTACAATCGAATACTGCGTTCTAAACTTTATCTTTGAGTAAAATATTGAGTTATGAAATTCGGGAGTGTAGATAACCCAGGCGATATTGATTTTACTTTACCAGCAGACCATTCAGAGACTTTAAAAGTGTTGCAGAAAAAACCACCAGAACGTTTCAATGTTTTTGTAGGTTGTGCTAAATGGAATAGAGCAGATTTAAAAGGTTTTTATCCTAGGGGCACTAAAGACGAATTAGAATATTACTCACGTCAGTTTAATTCAATTGAGTTAAACGCCACGTTTTATAGAATATTTCCACCAGAACAATTTTCAAAATGGTACGATAAAACACCTCCAGATTTTAAATTCTTTCCAAAACTTAATCAAGAGATAAGTCATTGGAAGCGTTTAAATGAAGACATTACACCTATCGTTGATAATTATCTGTACAGCGCTGTAAACTTAAAAGAAAAATTAGGCTGTGTATTTCTTCAAATGCACAATAATTTTGCGCCAAAAGACTTTGATCGTGTTGTGAATTTTGCAGAAAGTTGGCCAAAAGAAATACCTTTGGCTATTGAGTTTAGACACACAAGTTGGTATAACGATAAAGCTGTAGCCGAAGATTTGTATCAGCTTTTAGAAGAAAATAATATTTCTAATATTATAGTAGATAGCGCTGGTAGACGCGATGTTATGCATATGCGCTTAACTAATTCTAGAGCTTTTGTGCGTTATGTAGGTGCTAATCATCAAAGTGACTACGCAAGATTAGATGATTGGGTAGAACGCTTAAAATTGTGGAAAGCTAACGGTATTGAAGAAATAGACTTTTTTGTGCATCAGAATATTGAAAAAGAATCACCTTTACTGTCTGCTTATTTTATAAAACAATTAAATGCCGAATTGGGTACGAATTTAAAAATCCCAAACGACGATTCAGATATACAACAAAAACTTTTATAAAAACATATCAATATGGTTAATAACAACAATAAAAATATGAGATTTCACACAAGAAAATGGGTGAAACCCGAAGATTTAAATCCTAACGGTTCTTTATTTGGAGGTCAGCTTTTGGCTTGGATAGATGAAGAAGCTGCATTATATACCATAATTCAGTTCGAAAATTCTAAAATTGTAACCAAGTTTATATCCGAAATCAACTTTATGAGCTCTGCTGTACAAGGAGATATTGTTGAATTAGGAATAGAGGTTATTAAGTTTGGTAAATCATCACTAACCTTAAAATGTGAAGCCAGAAATAAAATGACCAGAGAAACCATATTAACTGTAGATAATATCGTTATGGTTAATTTAGGGGCGGACGGTAAACCTGCACCACACGGAAAAACTAAAATAGAGTTTGTTAAAGACAGATTAATAGTTTAATCGTTAATCTTGTTACCTAAAGATAGCTCGTAAACTTCTAAATCAAAATATTTTACAGAAGCTAGCACGTGGTCAAAAATATCACCTAATATATATTCGTAATTTTTCCAACGTTGATCACTGCTAAATGCATAAATCTCCATAGGAATTCCTTGCGAGGTAGGCTCTAGCTGACGCACCATTAAGGTCATGTCCTTATTGATGGCAGAATGGTTTTCAATATACGTTTGAAGGTATTTTCTAAACACACCAAAATTGGTAAGGTTTCTACCGTTGATTAAAACAGACTTATCTATATTGTGCTGTGCATTAAATGTTTCAATTTCGGTAGCACGTGTTTTTAAGTATTCAGAAATTAATTGAATTTTCCCAAAACGTAGAATATCGTCATCACTAAGGAAATTAATAGTAGATGTCTTAATAATAACGGAACGTTTTATACGTCGTCCGCCAGAATCCATCATGCCTCTCCAGTTCTTAAATGAATCTGAAATTAAAGCATAAGTAGGAATTGTAGTTATCGTTTTATCCCAATTCTGGACTTTCACCGTCGCTAAGTTAATTTCAATAACATCACCATCTGCACCGTATTTTTCAAAGGTAATCCAATCTCCAATTCTAACCATATCGTTTATGGAGACTTGGATACTGGCAACAAAACCTAGGATGGTATCTTTAAAAATCAAGATTATTACCGCAGAAGCAGCACCTAGTGTTGTTGCAAATTTTATAAATGAAACACCAGTTATAATAGCTAAAATTGAAAAGAAACCGAGAAGCCAAGCAAAGATCATAAAGACCTGCACGTAACTGTCAATTGGTTTGTCTTTGTAGGCATCTAAAGTTTTTAGGTAATCTTTTATAGAGCTTAGGAAACTTCTAATAATTTGTAGCGTCAAAACAATCGTGATGACCTTAAGCGTTTTTTCAATAATATTCTGTGCAACTTCAAAATCAGTAAAGACCTGAGGTACAAACTCTATTAGAATTAGCAACGGAATAATATGAGCTATATTTCTTGGTAATTTGTTGGTAATAAGGATGTTGTCGAAATCCGTTTTAGTCCGTTTGGCTACGCTTGAAGAAAATCTCCACAGGGCTCGTTTCGTAATATAGTCAACTACAAACGCAATCAGTATTAAGGCTAAAAGTAGTCCAAGCATATTAAGATACATAGCTGCATCTTCAGATAAGCCCTTTTCTATTAAAAAATCGTATAAAGTATGTCTTATGTTAAGCACGTTTTTTATTTAAGTATTTTTTGTCAATATAAAAGGTTCCAAAAGGAATAACAGAAGCGAATAAGACAATCCAAAGGGTTCGTGTTGGCCATTTCATGTCAGAGCTAATTAGGACAGCAATAACAACATAGGCCATAAATAATATACCATGCGGCATTCCTAATAATTTGACATACTGAGGATCTTCATATAAATATTTTATAGGCGTAGCTATAAATAACAATAGGATATATGAAACACCTTCTAACAAAGCTATAATCCTAAAAACAGGTAATAATTTTGGCATAACATTAAATTTTGTGCAAAAATACTTTAGAATTAAGTAATAAGAGCAGATTTTAACAGCTTTTAAGAGATTTCTGAAAAACTAAATTTCTATTAATTATATTTAGCGGTATTTTTAATCTATTAGCTTTCAATTTATGAGAAAAATTCTAACACTTACACTTTGTTCCTGTGTTCTACTGTCTTGTGCTACAGCGCAATCCGCAGGTAATAAAAAATCAAATAATCAAACAGTACAATCAAAAACGCAAGCTCCTAAAAAGAATAGCAGTAAAATTAAGGATTATGATAAAGTCATTACAAAAGATGCTATTTCAGATAAGGGATTGTTCGATGTGCACTTCGTAGATGAGAAGTATTATTTTGAAATTCCAATGGAGCATCTAAACACAGATATGTTATTGGTAAGTCGTTTTGCAAAACTCCCTTCAAATTTAGGTGGAGGTTATGTCAATGCAGGTACAAAAACCAATACAAGAATGATTAATTGGGAACGCTTTAAAAACAAAATTCTCATAAAGGAAAAATCGTCAAGTGCGGTAGCATCCGATAGTTTACCGATTAATGTCTCTGTAAAATCTAATAATTACGAACCTACTTTATACGCTTTTGATATCGCAGCATTTTCTAAAGATTCTTCTTCAGTTGTGATTGATGTAACCAGTTTTTATAATACGGATGTCAAAGCTATAAGCGGATTAGGATCGCGATTGCGGTCTACTTATAAAGTGAAAAATTTAGACAAATCTAGAAGTTTTATCAATTCGGTAAAAAGTTTCCCTGAGAATATTGAAGTGATTCAAGATTTTACCTATAATGCATCTAACCCTCCAGTAAATACAGGAGATGAAACTATTAGTATACAGATGAATCAATCGATGATTCTGTTACCAAAAACACTAATGCAACCGCGTCTTTTTGACGAGCGTGTAGGCTGGTTTACTTTGAGCAAGTATGATTATAGTAGTGAAGAATTAAAGTCAGATAGAAAAACCTATTTAAGACGTTGGAAATTAATTCCAAAAGATATTGAAGCTTATAATAGAGGAGAGTTGGTAGAACCGATTAAGCCAATCGTTTATTATTTGGACCCTGCGACACCAATGAAGTTTCGATCGTACATGAAAGAAGGTATAGAGCTATGGCAAAAGGCTTTCGAAGCAGCCGGATTTAAAAATGCCATCATCGCAAAAGATCCACCGACGAAAGAAGAAGATCCAGATTTTAGTCCTGAAGATATAAGATATTCAGTAGTAAGATATGTAGCAAGTACCACAAGAAATGCAACAGGGCCAAGTGTTTCTGACCCTAGAAGTGGTGAAATTATTGAAAGTGATATTATTTGGTACCATAACCATTTACGTTCGTACCGTAATCGTTACTTATTAGAAACTGGTGCTGCAAATCCGTTAGCGAGAACTTTAAATACTCCGGATGCCGAAATAGGGGAAATGATGAAAATGGTCATTGCACACGAAGTTGGTCATACACTTGGTTTACCGCATAATATGAGTGCAAGTTATGCCTATGATGTTGAAAGTTACAGAGATGGCGACTTTACACAAAAAAATGGTATTGCAGCAACCATTATGGATTATGCGCGTTACAATTATATTGCACAACCTGGTGATGAAAATATTCGATTTGTAAGACAATTAGGACCTTACGATGACTATGCTATTAATTATGGTTACAGATATATTGACGACGCCAAATCTGCGGATGATGAAAAATCGACTTTGAATAGTTGGGTTTTAGAAAAGGCTGGTAATCCTATTTATAAATTTGGAGGTCGTGGTAGTTACGATCCTACAGCACAAACTGAAGACATTGGGAATAATAGTATTAAAGCGAGCACATACGGACTTAAGAATTTAAAAATTGTCGCTAAGAATTTACCAAGCTGGACGAGTGACCAAACAGATAACTACGAAGATTTAGAAGAGCTTTATGGTGAATTGCTAAGTGTTTGGAGTCGTTATGTCGGTCACGTTGTGACTCATATTGGTGGAGTAGTGGAAGAGACTAAAAATCCTTCTCAAGAAGGAGATGTTTTCAATCCGGTTTCTAAATCAGATCAGAAAGCAGCGTTGAGCTGGTTGCAAGAGAATGCTTTTGAAACACCAAATTGGTTAATAGATACATCTATTCTTCAGAATATAAATTACGCTGGTTATACAGATCGTATTCGAAGTTTACAAGCGAGACACTTAAATAATATATTAGATTTTGAGCGTTTAGGTCGATTGATAGATCATAACGCATTAGATGCTAAAAATTATTCAGCATTAGAATTATTAGGCGATTTAAGAACCGGAATTTGGTCTGAAGCAAATTCAGGAGCGAATGTTTCAGTTTTTAGACGTAATTTGCAACGTGTTTATTTAGATGCTATGTTTGAGTTGATGACAGAAGATTTAGATCCAAATCGTAGCCGACAGTATTTTAACGTTAATCAATCTGATGTTAGAGCTTTGGTTAGAGGAGAGTTAAATATGCTAAAGCGTATGCTTACTTCAGCATCTAAAACCAATATAAATACAGAAACTAAATATCATTATCAAGATGGTATTGAACGCATTAATAACATATTAGACCCAAAATAAGAATTTATACACATGAAAAAATTAGTTTTATTAGTCCTGCTTTTTAGTCTTTCCGCTTCAACTTTTGTGACAGCGCAAGCTAAAAAAAGTCAAAAAGAAATGTTTGCAACAACATATCATAATTCAAAAAGTGTCGTTAAATCTCAGCACTATCAATTTGTAGCAAATGCTATCCATGATAGTGAACAAAGGGAAATGCTCGATGGTGATACCAATCAAATACGTATTAACAAATTAGAGGTGACTGGTCAGTTACATGGTTTTTCAAAGAATAAAGCAATTTATACTTTAAAAGATAACAGTAGTGACATCAGTACAGTGTTCCATGATGAAAAGCAACAAATTTCAATTACTGTAAAAATGCAGGCTTATACTATAAGTATTGAAGTAAAACCAAATGGAAAAGCTTTTTTAACATTAACAGGAAACGATATTACCAACGTAAAATACGTTGGCAAATTGCTTGAAATTTAAAATTAGTTGGCTTTTATATGCTTATTTAGCAAGTAAATTGTGTGTTCTAGAATAGAATAATGAATAACAATTTAAATATTTGGTATAGATATTGTATCTTTGTCATCGGTTCATTGGAGATATACTACACAAATAACATTATTCTTTAAGTTATTTTACTAGATTTTAATACTATTCATTGTTAAGTTGATTAACTTGTTTGCATTATAAATATTTTCAAAAGCACACACCTATATTAATTTTTAAAACTACGAATGGCTAAATCACAACAGACTTTTAGTAAAAGTGAAAAAGAAAAAAAACGATTAAAAAAACGAGAAGACAAGCGCAAGAAAATGGAAGCGCGTAAACTCAACAGAGATGAGAATGGTTCAGAAGGAATCCCGATTGCTTATGTAGATCATAATGGTAATCTTACGGATACTCCTCCAGATCCAACGATGAAGGTGAAGGTAAAAGCTGAGAATATAGTTCTTGGTATTCCTACAAAAGAAGAATCAGACGAAGAACCGTTTGATCCAATTAGAAACGGAAAAGTTTCTTTTTATGATAACTCCAAAGGTTTTGGTTTTATTATCGATACAGAAACTAACGAGAAGCATTTTACACACGTCAGTGGTATTATTGACGAAATAGCAGAAAACGACAAGGTTACTTTCGAATTAGAGAAAGGACAACGTGGAATGAATGCTGTTAGAGTAAAGCAAGCAGAATAATTTTTAATTAAAAATATAAAAAGCCATTATAGTTTACTATAGTGGCTTTTTTTTGTTTGAAAAATCTCTTCTTTCTATACTAACATTTAAGTTTTAAAAACCGACCTACTGAAAACTTCGTAGGTAGAGAAACAATTCATTTAAAACTTAAACTATGAAAACGAAAACAATTATTTCAACAGTATCATTAGCTGTCGCATTATTATTTGGAACTACAGCAATGGCTCAGGCCAAAATGAAAAAAGACACAAAGATGGTTGGAGGTGCCGAGATGTATCCTTCTAAAGACATCATTAGTAATGCTGTAAATTCTAAAGATCATACAACATTAGTCGCTGCTGTAAAAGCCGCAGACTTAGTAGAGACCTTACAAGGCGATGGTCCTTTTACAGTGTTTGCCCCAACCAACGCCGCATTTGATAAGTTGCCAGAAGGCACAGTTGCAACATTACTAAAGCCTGAGAATAAAGGAAAACTTCAATCGATATTAACCTATCATGTACTTGCCGGTAATTTTAGTGGGAAAGATATAATGAAAGCCATTAAAAAAGGAGGTGGAAAAGCAACATTTAAAACGGTAAATGGAGCTATGATAACTGCTATGATGGATGGTAAAGCCTTAGTGTTAAAAGATACCGCAGGAAATACAACAATGGTTACAATCGCAGATGTTAACCAATCTAATGGTGTTATCCATGTTATTGATACCGTAGTATTGCCAGGTATGTAAAAAATAGTTTTGGTTGGATAAAGAATTAGTTTAGAATGATTGGTTGGTGTTAATACTAATTCTTTGAAGCACAAGTTTAAACACTTGTGCTTTTTTTATATATTTAAGTCGCACGTTATAGACATTGTATGAATCCAAAAATATTAGAAGTTTCTGAAATAAAAGTAATAGGATTATCCACAACAATTAAAATGCATGAACACCATAAAATCGTTGCGCTATGGAAACAGTTTATGCCAAGAAAGCATGAATTAAAAACATTGGTTTCTGAAGAATTAATAGCAATGCAAATTTTTAACTTGCAGAAAAACGGTGAACCAGATGAAGATTTTGACATTTGGGCATGTGCTGAAGTCGAAGATTTTAATACAATGCCACAAAACCTGAAAAGCTTTATAATACCTAGTGGCAAATATGCTGTGTTTCTGCATAGGGGAATGAATGCAAGTCTAACTTATCAAAACATTATGACGGAATGGTTACCAAATTCTGGGTACGTAATAGATGATAGACCGCATTTTCAAGTGATGGGACAAACCTATAAAAATGGAAGTCCAGATTCTGAGGAAGATTTTTATGTACCTATAAGATTAATTAAAAATTAACCCTAAAATCACAACCACTCTTGTAGTTACTACAGCCAAAAGCAGTTTTGCCTTGTAATACTTTGCCTGTTTTGCACTTAGGACAAACGTCTCCAGCTTTCATAATTGGCTTTTTAATGGTTTGTTTAGGTTCAAATTTTAGTTTAAAGTTGTCATTAAAACGCAGTAAACCTTCTTGTGAATTCCCTTTAACTTTAAAGCCTTTTAAGTTTACTGTAGAGCCTTTTGTTATTAAGCGAATATATTGTTTTTCAGATATTTTCTTTTCCCCTAAACTAAACGGCAGGGTAAAATCACAAGATTTACCATAAAAACTACAACCATAAGCCGTTTTTCCTTTTAAAAGTGAACCAGCCTTACATTTTGGACAAGAACTACCCACTAAAGATTGAGTCTTGGATTTCGGTTTTGCTTTCGCTTTTGGTTTTCCAGCAGGTTTGTTGTTTACTGCTGAAATTCGGGTTTGTACCTTTTCACTTCGTACCTCATAAACTAAAGCATCTACCATACGCTTCATGCCTTTTATAAATGCACTTGCAGTATATTCCCCTTTTTCAATATCCTTTAATTGCTTTTCCCAAGTTCCTGTGAGTTCAGCAGATTTTAAAAGTTCATTTTGAATCGTATCAATCAATTGAATACCTGTAATAGTAGGTAAGATTTGTTTCTTATTTCGTTTAATGTATTTACGTCTAAACAACGTTTCAATAATATTGGCACGTGTAGATGGACGACCAATACCATTCTCTTTCATTAAATCCCTTAGTTCTTCATCTTCAACTTGCTTACCTGCTGTTTCCATAGCACGTAATAATGTCGCTTCCGTATAATAATTTGGAGCTTTGGTCTGTTTCTCTAAAAACGATGGTTCGTGTGGACCTTTTTCACCCTTGACAAAAGATGGCAATAGGTTGTCTTTTGTTACATTGGGCGCAGTGGAAGTGTCTTTCTTCTCAAAAACAACCCGCCAACCTTTAGATAAAATTTCTTTTCCTGTAGTTTTAAAGTTAACATCTGCCGCTTTTCCTATAACGGTCGTATTCGATACTTTACAATCATCATAAAAAACAGCAATAAAACGTTTTACGATAATATCATAAACTTGCTGCTCATTATATTGCAGATGTGTTTGCATTCCGGTTGGAATGATGGCATGGTGATCGGTTACTTTCTTATCATTAAAGACGCGTGATGACTTCTTAATCTTTTTATTTAGAATGGGAGCGGTAAGCGTTGCATAATCAGTTAATTTAGATAAAATACCATTAACTTTAGGATACACATCATTTGGTAAAAATGTAGTATCAACTCTTGGGTATGTTACCGCTTTTTTCTCATATAATTTTTGAGCAATTTTAAGCGTATCATCTGCTGAAAATCCAAACTTCGTATTACAATAAACTTGTAGACCTGTTAAGTCGAATAACTTTGGTGCGTATTCAGTTCCTTTCTTTTTGGTGATCGATACGATTTCAAATTCGTGTTCCTTGACTTTGGTGGCTAAAATTTCGCCATCTTCCATTTTTAAGAAACGCCCTTCTTCATAACTAAAAAGTGTATCTCTGTATAATGTTTGTAATTCCCAATATGGCTGTGGTACAAAGTTTTCAATTTCTTTAAAACGATTTACAAGCATCGCAAGGGTAGGAGTCTGAACACGTCCTACAGATAAAACTTGTTTATAACCACCATGTTTAACCGTATATAATCGTGTGGCATTAATCCCTAAAAGCCAATCACCAATGGAGCGCGAAAAACCAGCATAATAAAGGTTGTCGTAATTTTCAGAAGGTTTTAGATTATTAAAGCCTTCTTTTATGGCTTCTGTTGTTAATGACGAAATCCATAAACGTTGTACTTTTCCTTTATAATTGGCTTTGTTAATCACCCAACGCTGAATCAATTCTCCTTCTTGGCCAGCATCACCACAATTAATGACAACATCTGCTTTATCAAATAAACTCTTTACAATCCGAAACTGCTTTTTAATCCCATCGTTATTAGCCACCTTAACTTCAAATTTTTCAGGAAGCATAGGTAAGTTGTTTAAATCCCAACTTTTCCAATAGGGTTTATAATCAACGGGTTCGAATAGTGTACAGAGATGTCCAAACGTGTAAGTTACAGCATAGCCATTGCCTTCATAGTAGCCATCACGCTTGGTGGTAGCCCCTAAAACAGAGGCGATTTCTCTAGCAACACTTGGTTTTTCGGCAATACAGACTTTCAAATTGGCTTGATTATTGTTGATGGTGCAAAGTACTGAATTTTCAAAATACTAAACCAGAAATAAAGGAATTGATTATCGCAATTTCGTTTATATTATGAATAAATATGACGAAAAAGAGCGAGTCACGTTCAAGATAAAAATAAATTCTTTTTTCAGCTAGTCAGAATCAAGTCTTTGGTCTTGATTCTAGGTGTACACAGGTCTTTAAAGTTCTAAAACTAATTTTTGACCAATTTTTAAAGGAGACGATTGTTTAATCGCGTTGGTTTCACAAAGTCTAGATAGTGACATATTATTACGTCTCGAAATCGCATAAAGAGTATCTCCTTTTCGCACGACATACATTTTAGGCTGCCTTGCTAAACTTGCTAATGCCGCTTCGTCTGCTGATTTTATAACCTTAACCTTACTCACTTTTCTAGAGTTATGGTATCTGGCATGTGTCCACTTTTGAGTTACCCAAACTTGCTCTGATCGAATAGCATTTTTAGAAGAAAAGTCGAAAAGATACTCAGGGTGAATCTGCTCACCTTTATAACTCAATTCTAAATGAAGATGACTTCCTCTAGAGTTTCCTGTGTTACCACCTTTTCCTATATATTGACCTCTAGCTATGGTGTCATTTGCTTTAACACCTATATGAGATAAGTGAGCATAAGTAGATTCTAAACCATTATAATGACGGACTACAATTGTGTTACCAAAACCATTCGCATACTTAGCGAAACGTACAACACCACTTAGTATAGACACCACAGTATCTCCTGTAACTAAATCAATATCAATACCATTGTGCGCACGTCCTCGTCGCCAACCATAGCGCGATGTCACCACTTTAGTATGTGGTACCGGTGAAGCATAAGTACTATCTGTAAAGTTTAATTCTAAAGGAAATTGTAGAACGGTATCAACATAGGGATTATGTAACGTTGTATCCCAATGATCTGCTTTAATATCAATTTCTGATGCTTTTTTTGTGACCAATGGAATTTCAATGGTTTCAATAACTGGTCCTATATTGAGTTTATAGGTTTGTAATTCTATTTTTAATGAATTAGGTAACGAATCATTTTGAGCGACTATACATAATGAACCACACAAAAAAGCAATACTAAAAAAAATGTATTTCATAAAGGGAAAAAATAACCTGATAAGCTGATGAAACGTAAATATATAATAAATATTATTTTAAAGTCAAATTTTTAAATTTCCGATGATTTTTTTTAGTGAAAAAAGATAGATTTCATGACGTTTGATGCGTATCAGTTGACTTGAGACTTTTTTTGTGTGCCAAAGTGTTGTAAATTTGCAACTTCTAAAATAATCCGAAAAGAAATTTATGTCTGTAACGAATCCAGCTGTTCAAGAAAAAAAAACCGATAAAGAATTATATGACTACCAACAAGGTGCAATAAGCCAGATTTTCGAAAAGTTTGATTCAGAACGCGACGATTATCACTTATTATATCAATTACCTACTGGTGGTGGTAAAACGGTGATTTTCTCTGAAATGGTACGTCAATATCTTAAAAATCATAATAAGAAGGTTTTGATAATGACACACCGAGTGGAACTTTGTAACCAAACGTCTAAAATGTTGGATGGCTTTGGTGTTACAAATAAGGTGGTAAATAGTAAGGCGAATTTAGATGATCAAGCAGAGTATTCGTGTTTTGTGGCGATGGTTGAGACTCTGAACAATCGATTAAATGACAACATGTTAGATATTTCTGATGTTGGTTTAGTTATTATTGATGAGGCGCATTATAATTCATTTACAAAATTATTTAAGTTTTTTGAAAAGTCATTCATTCTTGGAGTTACAGCAACACCTTTAAGTTCTAATAAGGAGTTACCAATGAAGGATAACTACGATGAGCTTATTACAGGTGAAACGATTGAGAATCTTATAGAAAATGAGTTTTTGGCAAGAGCTGAAACTTATGCTTATGATATGGGATTAACCTCTTTAGAAGTAGGATCTAACGGTGATTATACCGTAAAATCTTCTGAAGATTTATATTCGAGTCCTGCAATGCTTCAAAAATTAGTAGATGCTTATAAAAAGCATTCACTAGGAAAGAAGGCCTTAATATTTAATAACGGTATTAATACTTCTATAAATGTATACTATGCTTTTAAGGAAGCAGATTTGCCAGTTATGCACTTAGATAATACGGCGACAAAAAAACAACGTAAACAAATTTTACAGTGGTTTCATGACACTCCAGATGCTATTTTAACGTCGGTAAGTATCTTAACTACAGGTTTTGATGAGCCGACCATTGACACTATTATCTTAAACAGAGCAACAAAATCCTTAACATTATATTACCAAATGATTGGTCGTGGATCTCGTATATTGAATAATAAATCGAAATTTACAACTATTGATTTAGGGAATAACCTTTACCGATTTGGACCTTGGGGAGCAGATTTAGATTGGCAATTAATATTTAAGTCACCAAATTGGTACGCGGATCGTATTAAAGATGATGATGCTATTGAATCTAACTTTAAACACGATTTATCGGATGAAGTTAAAGAAGAATTCTCTAAGTCTGAAGAGACCTATTTCGATATTAAGCAAACTTATAAGGATGCTGTAGATAGTGGTGAATCTTCAAAAGTAGTGTTAGAGCGTTCTATAGAGCAACATGCTAAAATTTGTATAGAGAATAGTGAAGATGTTTACGATGCTTTAGCTTTGGCTAAATTATTAAAAGACGACATCAACCAACGTATTGAAACCTATGCGAAATGTATTAGTAGAAGTACTTATAACTTCCTAAAATGGTTGAAAGACGATTATCAGAAGAAATTGAGTGCGTACTTAAGAACTAATTTTGATGAAAAATTCGAGGAAATTCACGGATTTCCACCTGAAGATTAAAGGTTTATAATAATAGGGATTAAATAGATTTTGTATTATAAAATAGCGTAATTTTGCGCCTTATTTTAAAATACTAAAAATGAAACGCATTAGTCAATACAAAAAGCTTTTTTCTGTAGAAGATTCAATTAATCTTAAAGATTTAAAAAAGACCTATAGAAACTTAGTGAAAGAATGGCATCCTGATAAATTTCAAGATGGAGATGCTGGACAAGAAGAAGCAGAATTAAAGAGTGTTGAAATCATTGATGGTTATCATTTTTTAGTAAGTATAGCGCCAGAAACAAAAGCAGCAAATCTTGAAGAATACACCGCAACGATCACAGAATCTAGCATTGTAGACTTTCAACATAAAGGCTTGTTATTAGAAATTACATTTTTAGACGGAGCAACATACGAATATTTCGGTGTTCCTAAAGGTGTGTTTATCAAGTTTTTAAATTCAGATAAACAAATGCGTTTTGCAAGACGAAGTATCTTCAATTCTTATACTTACAGAAAGTCGAAGAAAGAACTTCAAGACGCTTAATATAACGCAACACGTAGTCCTTATATAGTTATGAGTAACGATACATCAGAAAAGACAGAAGAGATTTCAATCCAAGAGATTGAAAACTGCATTTCTATTTTAGAACGGTTAGTTACTGATACAGATCAGATTTTCGAAATCCCAAAATCTCAGCGAACTGCTTTAATTAAAGCTTCCGGACAATTATCACGCCCGAGTAGAGAAGAGTTTTCGCGTCGAAAAAAGGATGCGAAAAAGGCAGAAAAGCGAAAGAAAGCGGCTAGAGATAAAAATGCTCGAAAAGTAACAGGAATACGTAGTGCAAGAGAAGCACATATTTTTGTGGCTCCTAAATTATTGCCTGAAGCCGATTTAAAAGCTAAAGAACAATTAGAGCTAGAATCTCCTCGAAACTGCTACGTTTGTAAAACATTATTCACCAAACTGCATCATTTTTATGATACCATGTGTGAAGACTGTGGGGACTTTAATTATGCAAAACGTTTTCAAACCGCAGATGTTAAAGGACAAGTTGCTGTGATTACCGGATCGCGTTTAAAAATTGGTTACCATATTACCTTAATGTTATTACGTGGTGGAGCAACAGTGATTGCAACCACACGTTTTCCTGTAGATTCTGCATTGCGTTTTTCTAAAGAAGAAGACTTTACAGAATGGGGACATCGTTTAAAGATTCACGGTCTCGATTTAAGACATATCCCTAGTGTAGAGATTTTCTGTAATTTTATAGAGCAACGCTACGAAAAGCTTGATATTCTTATTAATAATGCGGCACAAACGGTGAGACGACCGGCAGGTTTTTACAGTCACTTAATGCCAAACGAAGAACGACCAATAGAAGAGTTGCCTAAGTTTGCACGCGATTTATTAAACGATCATACTGAATGTTTAGTGGAGTTACAAGAATTAACATCTGGAGCTTCACCAAATAAAAATATGCCTGTAACATGGCATGGACCAGAACCCGGAATTGGTTTGCGTTCATCAGCTAAATTATCTCAGATTCCTTATAGTTTTGATAATACATTGGTATCGCAAGAAGTGTTTCCTGAAGGGAAATTAGATGCCGATTTACAACAAGTAGATTTAAGAAAAACTAACAGTTGGAGACTTAAATTGGGTGAAATTGAAACCACAGAAATGATCGAGGTACAACTCGTCAACTCTGTAGCACCATTTGTTTTGTGTAATCGTCTATCTGAAGTAATGAAGAAAGACACTACAGGTAAGAAGCACATTATCAATGTGTCAGCAATGGAAGGAAAGTTTCATTCTTTCTTTAAAGAAGATCGTCATCCACATACTAACATGGCCAAAGCCGCTTTAAATATGTTAACACATACTGCTGCTGGTAGTTTAGCCAAAGAAGGTATTTATATGAATGCTGTTGACACCGGTTGGGTAACTGACGAAGATCCTGCTGAACTGGCAAAACGAAAACAAGACCTGCACGATTTTCAACCACCTTTAGATATTGTAGATGGAGCTGCTCGTGTTATGGATCCGCTTTTTGATGGTATTAATACCGGAAAACATTGGTCTGGTAAATTCTTGAAGGATTACCGACCTATTAGTTGGTAGGTGACATCGAAACAGAATTTAAAAAACTACGCTGTCTGGCTGAGCGCAGTCGAAGCCCTTTTTACAACTATTTTATTTAGTAAGCACTTTCGATTGCGCTCAGTGTGACACTTTTTAAATTACCTTTGCAACATAATAAAATCACTATGACATCATTTTCAGAATTAGGAATACATAAGAATTACATAAAAGGATTAAAAGAACTGAATATTGTAAATCCAACAGAGATACAAGAAATAGTTATTCCTATTTTATTGAAATCTAACACCGATTTAATAGGATTAGCACAAACAGGAACAGGAAAAACAGCAGCTTTTGGCTTACCCGTTTTACATGCCATTGATACTAATAATTCTGATGTGCAAGCTTTAATCATTGCACCAACGCGTGAATTGGTACAGCAAATACAAAAGCAGCTCTTCCGATTTACAAAATATATTGATCAGAAGATTTTCTCTGAAGGGGTTTATGGTGGTGAAAAGATTGACCGTCAGATAAAAAACCTAACAAGAACGACGCATATTGTAGTCGCTACACCAGGACGTTTACTCGATTTGGTAGAACGTGGAGCTGTCGATATTTCAAACGTAAAAATCTTAGTTTTAGATGAAGCTGATGAAATGTTGAGTATGGGTTTCAAAGAAGATTTAACCAAAATCTTGCAATACAATACCAAGAAAAGAAATACATGGTTGTTTTCGGCAACAATGCCAGACGAAATTAAAAATATCGTTAAAAATTATATGTCTAAAGATGCGGTTCGCATAGAAGTGAATAAAAATGCATTGGTTAACGAAAATATTTCACATCACTTCATTCATACGTCTATTAAAGACAAAGTAAATATGATTATCCGAATCTTAGACAAACGTCAAGATGAAAGAGGTATCATTTTCTGTAAAACAAAAGCAGGGACACAAGCTTTGGCACATCAATTACAAAAGGAAGGTTTTGCCGTTGGGGCTTTAGAAGGCGATATGCAACAAAAGGAACGCGATAAAGTAATGCGTGCTTTTAAGAATGAAAGCTTACAAGTTTTAATTTCTACAGATGTTTCAGCCAGAGGTATCGATGTTAATAATCTAGCTTTTATATTACATCACCAATTACCAGAGCACTTAGAGTATTATACGCATAGAAGTGGAAGAACAGCAAGAGCAGGTAAAACAGGCCAGTCTATTGCATTAATCATCCCTGGTGAAATGCAAAAAATATTAGACATACAGAAAGCTTTAGGTATTACGTTTAAAGAGATTTCGATTTAATAATGAGTTAGAATTTATCGCACTTTATTTTTACAATATTTTATCGAGAATCTTTTGAAATAAAAAGGTTCTCGATTTTTTTTATGCTTCCAAATGATTGCAAGTGTGTGGTTGCGGAAAGAATTTTAATTAATAGTTTCTCTAGAATAATCATACCCCAAGAAGGCATGAAGTGACCACAGTGCTTAAATTGAAAAATTCTTGAAACTCTTCAAATTCATAATACAGCGCTTTCATATAATAGTATTATCTTGTGTCTTTATTAATTAACACACAATTTTACACCCATGAAATCATTCTCAATAGAAGACATAAATGCCATTATTAATGGTGAAGTTTTTGGCGAAACTACGAATCAAATTACTGGATTAGAGCAAATTCAGAAAGCAAATGAAAATCAGGCGACCTTTATTGGTAACCGAAAATTTGCAGGTTTATGGAAAAACTCTAAAGCGAGTTTAGCTATTGTTAATGATAATATTGATATCGAACCAGGAGAGAATCGTGTGTTTATAAAAGTAAAGAATGCCGATTTAGCTATGGCAAAATTACTTGAAACCTTTATTCCTAAACCTCCGCATTTTGAAACTGATATTCATCCAACAGCAACCATTGATAAATCTGCTAAAATAGGTAATGGAAGTAGAGTGGGTGCGGGTTCTTATATTGGTAAGGATGTTGTATTAGGAGAAAATGTAACTGTTTATCCGAATGTGACGATTTTAGATGAAACTACTATTGGTGATTACACTACAATTTGGTCTGGAACCATAATAAGAGAACGTTCAGTTATTGGTAGCCATTGTATTTTTCATAATAACGTGAGTATCGGAGCTGATGGTTTTGGATACCGTCCAAGTGATGATGGTAGAGGCTTAGTGAAGATTCCGCATATTGGAAATGTTGTAATTGGTAATGCTGTTGAGATAGGAGCTAACTCTTGTGTAGATCGTGGCAAATTCAGTTCTACGATATTAGGAGACGGTTGTAAGATTGATAATTTGGTTCAAATTGCACATAACTGCGTCTTGGGCCGTTCTTGTATTATGGCAGGAAGCTCTGGACTTGCAGGTTCTGTAACCTTAGGTGATGGAGTTATTATTGGAGGTTCAGCTTCTATTAAAGATCATACAACAATTCATTCAGGTGCAACTGTTGGTGCAGGTTCTGGTGTTATGAATGACGTTGCTGCTGGAAAAACCGTATTAGGTTATCCTGCGGTGGATTCTAGAGAAATGTTGAAGCAATGGGTAGCGCTTAGAAAATTAGCACGCTAGATTAATCCTTTTTTAAATAAGTACATTGATGTCACTTCGAGTGAAATTCTTTTTTTTGAATTTTGTATCGAGAAGCTCTTTAATAAAATAGTTCTCGATACAAATTTGCTAAGGCAAATTCACTCGAACTGACGTTATTATTTTAAAATTAAACTAGGACTTAAATACTAAGCTGTTTTCTGCTCTACATTTTGTTTTAGATGCAATAAGCCTGCAACCATACCATCCAATTCATGTTCTAAAAAGGTGGCATTTCTTTTACTAAACCCTTTAATGCTATTGGCATAAAGTTCTACGCCGCAATGTTTAATACACACACTATAGGTGTCATTTTCTGCATCTAACTTAACTGAAGTTCTGTAATCGCTTGATACTAATAACCAGTAACATAAACTATTAATCTGGTTAAACAATGAGAATTTTGTTTCCATAATATTTAGATTTAATAGATAGAGGGAGATCTAAAACAAAGGTATATGCAAAGCTATGTGTACTCAAAGATGTTTGTTATAGAGCGTAGTTTTATCGGTAATATGATTTTAATCGCTTATAAATCCGATAATTAACGCTATTTAATTTGTGGCATCATATTTGAATACTACTAAGTAATTATTAAAATTAAATATAATATTATTATGAGTACAGGAACAGTAAAATTCTTCAACGATGCTAAAGGCTTCGGATTTATTACAGAAGAAGGTTCTAACAAAGAACATTTTGTCCACATTTCTGGATTAATCGATGAAATTCGTGAGGGAGACCAAGTCGAATTTGATCTTACAGAAGGCAAAAAAGGTTTAAACGCAGTAAACGTAAAAGTTATCTAATATATCGCTTAACCTCAGTTATGAAAGCCCATCACAATGTGATGGGCTTTTAGTTGTTTATATATTTCAGAAGGTAGCTTACTAAGATTTAGCGACCATAATGGCTTTGGTGTTTACAAACTCTTTCATACCAAATCCTCCGTGTTCTCTTCCGAATCCTGAATCTTTAACACCACCAAAAGGCATGTTAGGTTCTGCTAATCCAAATTTATTAATAAATACCATTCCCGTATCAAAGTGTTTGGCTGCTAACTCTATAGCGCGATCAATATCTTTAGAGAAAATACCGCCACCAAGTCCAAAACGACTATCGTTAGCAATGCGCATCGCATCCTCTTCATCTTTTGCTTTAATCAGTGCCGCAACAGGTCCGAAAAGCTCATCGTCATAAGCCGGCTGTCCTTTGCTTACCGCTTCTAAAACGGTTGCAGGATAATAATAACCGTCACCTTCAGGTATTTTACCACCACAAAGTAGTTTAGCTCCGTTTTTAATGCTTTTTTCTACTTGCTCATGTAGGGTTTCTCTTAAATCTTTTCGAGCTATAGGTCCTAATTTGGAAGATTTATCAGTAGGATCTCCCAACTTTAAGTCTTTCATTGCTTTTACAAAGCCGTCTCTAAATTCATCATAGACAGACTCGACCACAATAAAGCGTTTTGCCGCGATACAGGTTTCACCATTATTGTAAATGCGTCCCATAACGCAGGTTTTTATAGCTAGTTCTAAATCGGCATCTTCAAGTACCATATAGGCATCATTACTACCCAATTCTAGTACTGATTTTTTTAATGCTTTCCCTGCTTTTGCTCCTATAGCTTCGCCAGCAACAGGACTTCCTGTTAAGGTAACACCTCTTATTAATTTATGCTTAATAAGTTCATCAGACTGGTCATGATTAATCACCATTACACTAAATAGATCTTCAGGTAAACCTGCGGCTTTGTATATCGATTCTAATAATTTCGCGGTTCCTGTGACGTTAGAAGCATGTTTTAATAACACGCTATTTCCTGCCATTAAGTTGACGATACTATAACGAATCACTTGATAAGCTGGGTAATTCCATGGTTGAATACCGTATATCACACCAATAGGAGCATAGGTAATAATACCTTTTCCTCCATCTTGTAATTGGCGCTCTTCATTCTTTAGGAATTCTGCAGCGTTGTCTGCTGAGTAGTCACAAATACCAGAACATAAATCAATCTCCTGATGACTTTGTTTGAGAAGTTTTCCCATTTCATCCGTCATTAATTCTGCTAATTCGGTTTTATGGTTTTGAAGTTCTTTTCCTATGGCTTTTATGATTTTTCCACGTTCTTCAAAGGATTTCATTTTCCATTTTAGAAAAGCTTCGTGCGATTTTGTTACTGTTGATTCTACCTGATCATCGGTCATATAAGTATATGAGGATAATTCTTTTCCGTTGGCAGGATTGGTTGTCGTAAATGTCTCTTGTTTTATTTTCGTTTTCATAATTTCTTTTTTTTTATACTTTAAATTGTGTTCTTATTGCTGTTCGCTTGGCACCAAATAGATATCATTAATGTTGACGCGACTAGGTTGTAAAAGTGTATAATGAATAGCATTAGCAATATCCTCAGCTTCTAACGTGGTCATCTCTTGCATTTTTTTTATATTTTCCTTTATGTCTTCATCTGTAATGGTATCGGTTAACTCCGTGGCTACGGCACCTGGCTCAATAGAGGTTACATTAATACCATACTTAGGAGCTAGCTCTTGTCTTAAGCCTTCCGAGAACATTTTTACTGCGGCTTTAGTGGCACAGTAAACGGCACCTCCAGGAAAATAGCGATGTGCAGCCATTGAAGAAATATTAATAATATGACCTCCTTTATTCTCTTTCATTTTAGGGAGTACTGCGGCAACACCGTTAAATACCCCTTTTATATTTACATCTACCATTTTATCCCATTCTTCAGTTTTTAATTTCTCAACAAAGGATAAAGGCATGAGTCCTGCATTATTAATTAAGGCATCAACTTTTCCATAGTTTTCAATGGTTTGTGAAACGACATGGTCAAAATCTTTCTTTTTGGTGACATCGCCAGTAACGACTAAAGGAGTTCCGCCTTCTTTTTCGATGGCTTGTTTTATGTCATTTAATTTTTCTTCTCGTCTTGCCATTAAAACGACTAGAGCACCGTCTTTTGCTAGTTTTTTTGCTGTAGCTTCTCCAATTCCGCTTGACGCTCCTGTTATTATAATAGCTTTATCTTTTAAATCCATGACTTCTGTTTTTTTATGATTATTTGTGGACGACTAAATTGCAACCATTTATAGGATTCACTTAACGGTAATGTGATAAATATTGCCGTAAATAGAAATAGGGTAGTGGGATACTCTATAATTAAGCCTTTCTTTTCATTACCATTAAAATTCTTATTAAATGCGGTAATGGATGCCATGTGTTCTTTCTAATTTTAAACCATCGAGAAGCTTAAGAATTAAGTTTATATAATTTAAAATATAAAAGACATGTTAAAACCAAGACAGAAAACACCAGACTTAGCAATTAATTTAGTTAATGGTACGGAATGGACTTTAAGCAAACAGAAGCCTGAAGCCTTTACTTTATTAATTGTGTATAGAGGACTTCACTGTCCGGTGTGTAAAAAATACTTAGAAGAATTACAGCCTAAATTATCCAAGTTTCACGATTTGGGAGTGAACGTTATTGCTGTGAGTAGTGATACTGAAGCCAAAGCAAAACAAACCTATGAGGAATGGGATATTGCTGATGTGCCTTTGGGGTACGAGTTTCCAATAGAAGACGCTCGCGAATGGGGCTTATTTATTTCTAAGGGGATTAAGGATGAGCCTGAAACCTTTATAGAACCAGGATTATTTATTATCCGTCCAGATCAGGAATTGTATTGTGCGTCTATACAGACGATGCCATTTGCTAGACCAGAATTAGATGATGTGATTGGTGCAATTAAGTTTGTACTAGATAAAGATTATCCGGCTAGAGGAGAGGCTTAATAGTTCTAAATTTTTATATAAAACGTAAGGTCGTTAGTGGCTTTACGTTTTTTTTATCCAGTTATAATATGAGTGATTCAAACACATTTAAAATTAAACATTTACCACGCTTGTTGGTGTCTTCTGGGAAATCTTGGTTTGCTGGTGAGCCGTTTCAACGAAGTGCTATTGTGGCTTATTATGCCGTTTTATCGCTACCTGCTTTGGTGATTATTATTCTGAAAGTGGTTGGTAGTGTTTGGGGTGAAGATATTGTTCGTGGTGAATTGTTAGGTGAAATCTCTCAAGCTATTGGAAGCGATGCCGCAGATGCCATTAGAACCATGATTGAAAACCAGAGCGGGCAAGAAACCTCAGTGTTTGCTACCGTGATTGGTATTGGAACCTTATTGTATGGTTCTACAGGAGTATTTTTTCAGTTGCAATCGGCATTAGACAAGATTTGGGAACAAGAACCATCTTATAAAAATGATGTTGTGGCGACCTTAATGAGTCGTGTGAAGAGTTTTGGTTTTATTTTAATTCTTGGATTCTTATTGTTAACCAGTTTTGTATTAACCTCATTGTTAAGTACGTTTAGTCGACAATTAAATAGGTTTTTGCCAGATAATTTATTCGATTATTTGTTTGTTATCGATTTTCTGGTATCCTTAACCTTTATCTATGTCTTGTTTGCTACGATGTTTAAATATTTACCATCTGCAAAGATTACGTGGAAATCGGTGCGTTCAGGAGCCGCATTGACCACCATATTATTTTTAATAGGTAAATACCTCTTGGCGTGGTATTTTAATGCCATGGAACCAGGTTCAACCTATGGTGCTGCGGGGTCTATTATTTTAATTATGTTGTGGGTGTCGTATTCGAGTTTAATATTATTATTTGGGGCGCATTTTACAAAGGTTTATGCCGATAAATATGTGAAGAATGATCATATTTCTTAGACTAACTATTTATTGTTGGTTGTGTAAGGTGAGCTCACAATTATTTGGTGAATTTTGTTTCTGTTTTCTATAATAGTCAACTATTTAAATCTCAAGTGGATTAACTGTAAAATGCCATTACTTTGTTTATGTCATTTGATTTCTAACACGCCATTAAATATAAAGTAGCCCGTTTTTAAATAAAGTATATAAAGCGTCTCTTCTAAAAACAAACCATTATTTTTGCTGTTTCTTTAGGCGTATTTACGTCATTCAAAAAAAACATATTAACCTCGCATTAGTTGGACGTTTTTAATGTCTAGCGTTTAATATTATGGCAAAATTAGATGAAAATGGATTACATAAAGGCTCTCGAACGCTATTGCTTGTAGGAGTTTTATTTGTATCTATAAATTTGAGACCAGCACTATCTAGTATTGGACCGTTAATAGACATGATTCGCTTAGATGTTGGGCTTTCTGATACCTTATTAGGATTACTCACCACTTTGCCATTACTCGCATTTGGCGTAGTTTCTACAATGACTCCCTTATTTACCAAACGTTTTGGAATAGGAAATACCCTTTTAGGTGCTTTAATTTTACTTGCAACAGGAATTATAATTCGTTCTGCGGGCAGCATTTTTGCATTGTATTTAGGAACCATTTTACTAGGGGTAGCTATTGCGTTTGGAAACGTGTTAATACCAGCATTGATTAAGCGAAATTTTCCTCATAAAGCCGGGTTTGTTACCAGTTTGTACTCCGGAATTATGTCTTTAGGAGCTGCGTTTGCGGCAGGATTAAGTGTGCCATTAGCGATAGAGATGGACCTCGGTTGGAGAGGGTCGTTAGGAGTTTGGGCATTGTTAGCTGTATTTGCAATTATCATTTGGATTCCTAATATTAAACGTATTAAGCGTTTACCTCCAAATCGAAGTTTTAAAGTGGCTATGAAAAAACTTAGTGGTTCGGTATTGGTTTGGAAAATGGCCTTTTATATGGGACTTCAATCTGCAGCTTTTTATGTTATTTTAGCTTGGTTACCAGCGATATTAATTGATCGCGGATTTGATGCTTCATATGCGGGTTGGATGCTTTCGTTATCCCAAGGTACGGGGATTATAGGAGCGCTTTTTATTCCTATTTGGGCAGGTTCTAGAAAAGATCAACGTTTGGTTATTGTTTCTTTAATTGTTGTAGAACTTATAGCGTTAATAGGGTTATTGTTACCAGGACTGGGAATGATTGAACTTTGGGTTGGGCTGATAGGCCTAGTACTTGGTGGCACATTTGGTTTGGCATTATTACTTATTGTTTTACGATCTAATGATGCAGAAACTGCTGCTGAACTTTCTGGTATTGTACAATCTATTGGTTATTTTATTGCTGCTGCAGGACCATTTGTGGTTGGTGTGATTTATGATTTAACATCTATGTGGAATTATGCATTAATCTTATTAATAATCTTGGCATTAGTGAAATTGGTAATGGGGCTTGATGTTGGTAAAGACCGAAAAGTTTAATGTGATTTTTGTTTAGCTTCAAAACTAAAGATAGAGTGTTCTTTTAAATTCTATTTTACATAATATAAATTATAGGACAACGTATAGCAATTAGCGTAATAGCGCTTTTGGGCGCTATTTGACATAATCATAGTTCTAGTGACACGCAGTGTCCTATAACGTTAGTGATTATGTACAAGCTAATTGTGGGTTAAATATAATTAGCGTCATAGTGCTTTTGAGATCTATTTGACATCATCATTGTTTTAATGACACTCAGTGCTCTATAACGTTTATGATTATGTACAAGCTAATTGCGGGCTGTATAATTATAGTAATTACGTTTTTAGGAGTTATTTGATATCATCGCAGTTCTTCAATGATTTTTAGTGTTCTAAAACGTGACTGATTATATGTAAACGCTCATTGTGGGTTATATACTTTGTGCGTTTTAAATGTATTGATTTGTCCGTTACTGATAACTTTTATATCCTGAGCTGTAGACTTATTATTTCGATATACGCGAATTATAAGGCTTTAAGTCAATGTGATGTTTTTTTGAATTCTTGTTAAGATATGGCCTTCAATTGGTGATATATTATGGCTGCCCCGAATTAGATACGGCTCATATACGGCTTAGATATGGATTAAACCCGAAGTAACTACGGGTGAACCTCATATTTGATATGGCTGTGGATGCGTGTTGAGCCCTGTTATTACTGGTTTAAGGTGTGATTTAGGTGTCTTAATTCTATTTTACATAATGTTCTTTTGGTTGTTGGTGTTTGGTTGGTTGTGTTTGGTTGGTTGATCGCTTTAGATTATGGCTATGCACTGCATGGCTTGTGGTGTTTTGAATGTTTGGAAGGAATCGTTTTGCTGTTTTAGGTATGCGATACCTAACCATACCGTCATGGCCACATCTGTTGGAATGCCTTTTGGTGTTGGCTTTTGCCATTGCAGACTAATATTATGATGTATCGTATTAAGTGCTAATGGTTGACTTTCTATGATACCATCCAATGTATGGTGTTCGGGATGTGTTGGTTGATAGGCTTGTCTTTGAGGTTGCCATTGTAATTTAGAGACACAACTTATGGCTGCTGTGAGCTGATAATGTGTGGCCTTTTTGGGAATTTTATAATGTTCGTTTGCTATGCTTTCTGGAATCTGTACTGAAATTTCGTTACGATGTGTATTGGTTGTGACTTTCGTTTTTGAGTTGTATAGTTGGTGAAACTCCAGGTCTTTATTCAGTTGAAAACCTATGAGTTCTGATGGACTGTTGAAAAGGTTGGCCTCTCTTTCTCCTAAGGCACCACTACCCTTTTGAATGATTTTACGACAACAGCCTGTTAAACGGCTCGCCATATAGTCTTGCTTGAATTGATCGGCTTTATCTGCTAAACCTAGCCGAATGGCTTTTGATAGCTGTGATGCCGCTGCAAACTCTTGGTTATTATTCTTAACGTTTATAAAGGCCGGATCGTTATTAATACGCGCTCTTGATGGTCCAACAGCCTTGCGCACAATGTATTGTCCATTGAGTTGGTAATAGCATTTTCCATTTAAAGTGCCTACGAGTTTTAGGATGCCTTTTTGTCTGGACATTTGGTTTTGAGCTTGTTAGAGCTTGTAAAATACGGAATTTTTTGGATTTCTATATTCAGTGTTCGGTGTTCGGTGTTCAGCGTTCAGTGTTCAGTGTTCAGTGTTCAGTGTGAAGTGGGAAGTGTAAAGTGGGAAGTGTTAAGTGAGAAGGTTTTTAGAATCAAGAACTTAGAATCAAGAACTTAGAGTCAAGAGCCTAGAGACAAGAGCCAAGAATCAAGAATCAAGAATCAAGAATCAAGATACAAGATACAAGATACAAGAACCTAGAGGCAAGAATTAAGACGGTATTTGATTTTTTTGTTTAGAAAGTTGTCTGTTAACTTGTTGATTGTTAAATCTATAGATCTAAGACCATAATCATGGAGCAACTATTTAATCTTAATGTTGAGGCTTACCGACTCATACTACTCGTTGTTTGTGTTATTATAATAGGTGTTGTCTATAGATATATATCCTCTAAAATATTATCTAGACGCCAACTTTACTACAGAAATGTTTATTTAAAATCGGATGCTTGGAAACGTAAACGCTATGTCGTTTTAAAAAGAGATAATTGGAGTTGTGTGCGTTGTGGTGCCTATGCTACGCAAGTGCATCATAAGCGTTATGCCAAGAAAAATATTGGTAAAGAACCTATAAAATGGTTAGTGTCTATTTGTGAGCCGTGCCATGATCGATTGCATTAGTTATTCTATTTTAGATTCGTTGTTGGTATTATGTTATAACTTAAGTATAACTAGGATCCACATTATCATAAACACGAATACCTGTTATTTTTCCTGTTTCTTTGTTAATGTCGTAAATGGATATACCAGCTTGTGGTTTAAAAGTTGCGCTTCCCCAAACATCACAAGTGTATTCGCCTGCAAAAGTGCCTTGATCTTTATCTAGAATATAGTTATGAAACTTTAGCGGTACACCTCCATCCGCAAAGAAATGATTGAAATGTTCTTTTAAACCTTTTTCGGTTTTATGATTCCAGCGCCATCCTGCAGGTTCTCTAAAATAAACATTATCTTCAAAAGAAAGCGTTTTCATAGTGTCTTCGGTTGAACCTATGGTGATGCCTTCAAAATAGTTAACGACTTCTGTAGGTTCTGTTAACTCAATAAGTTCTGTAAATAGTGATGCCCTAAATACATGGCCTTCTGTAATCGGATAAACTGAATGGTAAGTTCGTAATGCGCTGTATTTATTTCCAGCTTTAACAAGGATAACCACTAAAGGTAAATCGAACGTATTATTTAATAGGATATCATACTCAATTACGAGATGTTTTTCATCTTCAAACTTCCTAAAAACCTTTACGTCCTTTATTTCTTCTTTTAAATATTCAGCTTGCTTTTTTAATAATGCAATACCCGACGTTTTCCCTTTTGCTTCACCAACGGTTTGTAAATTGAATTCTACATCTTCAGTGAGATGTGAAAGGATACTGTTATAGTCTTGATTTTGAATGAGTTCTATAAATTTCATAATTATTTAATTAGTGCTTTTTCTATTTTGACGACGAGATATAAATTGATCTTTAATTATAGGTAACCTTATGATAAAACCAACTCCAACAATTATAGCATAAATGAGCCACGTTTTTTCTAATATAGCGACATGCAACAAGCTTAAAAATATAGCTGCATAAGCAAAGCTTTGTAATTTCTTCCATTTGACTTTAAGACGTTTCATGGATTTTCTATTGGAAGTGAAAAATAAAGGAATTAAGATTAAAACGGCTATAAATCCTGCAATATAGTTGACTTGTGTAAATGTTTCCATAAATCCTTCTGCTACAATAAAAATAATGAAGTGCAAAAAACTCCAAACAGCAGTTGCAATACCCATTGCTTGTCTTACAAAAAGATTATTGATGCCAAAGAGAATAAAGAACGGTGTGCATGTTAGTACAGCTGTCATCCATCGAATGGCAAACTCTCCTGAAATATGGTATAACATATCTAAATTTTCTTTACCTCCTTCTAATACCATGTTCAATAATGGAATCATAGGTAGTATCGCCAGTATAGTAATAATCATCCAGCCATAATTCTTTTTGATATATTTCATCTTAATATTATTTTTTAATTGTAATTAACACAACCTTACCATTAAATTTTGGTTGTAATTGATAGGTACTATTTTCACCAATGGTTTCTAAAAATGTTTTTGTTTCCTTCATATCTGCATTGTCTACATAAATTATTGTGTGAGAATGAAAATTAGGTTCAAGCATTTGAAATAATGGTAAGTATAAATCTTTCCAACCATCTAGTAACAATAAATCTATTGGTTTATCATGATTTTTTAAGGTTTCCATAGCGTCTCCTACTCTTACTTCAATAAGCTCACTCACTCCTGCCCTTTCAAAGTTTTCTATTGCTTTTTGGGCTTTTGATTCAATTAATTCTGTAGTAATTATATGTCCACCAGTTTCAATGACACCTTGCGCTAAAAACAGTGTTGAAATACCGAAAGAGGTTCCAAATTCAACACTATTTTTGAGTTTATTGTCTGTAATTAGTTTTACTAAATCTTCTCCTTGTTCTTTTGAAATAGACAGATATGCATTTTTAAAATCTAAAGGCTGCATGGCTCTGAAAACACTTTTTGCTGCACTTTTCATTATTTTTAGCTTATCGTATTTTGAGTCTTCAAAGAGTTCGCTTATGGTAGTGTGTATTTGTTTTTGTTGTGAGGTTATCATATTTTCTATTCTATAAAAGAAGGAACATCAAAATAATATTGATATTCCTTCATGCTATTAATCACTATTTATTCAAAATTTTCTGTTTGTATTTTTCCGTTCAGACTCTGGTTACATTGGTGTAATCACATCCCAATGTTCTACTATTCGTCTATTTTTCAAATCTAAACGGATTGCATAATCATAAACTATTCAGCTATTTTTAAATGATCAATAATTCCGCTCTTAAACACGGTTTTTAATGGTCTTTCAGGTTTGTTTTCGTAACCAATAATAATAGAACTGTGTACTATCATTTTATCAAAATCGAAGACAATGGTTAAATAATCTTTGATGCCTGTTTCATGCCAATTGATTAGATAAAGATTATCATCCATTTTAGTGGAACGATATGGAATATCTTCGTTTCCGCGTCCTTTAGCCGGACCAGCAATCCATTCATATTTTGCTTTACCATTGTGAAATTCCATGTGTATGGCTTTGCCATCTTGATATTGGAAGTTCAATGCATATCCATCTAAAAGGTGTTCAGCTTCTCCAAATTGAAATTTGTTGGTCTCGGTTGTTTTGGTTTGTGAAAAACCTAAGCAAAATGTTACAAGGCTAAAAAAAGTGATTAGTTTCAGTTTCATTTCTATTGTTTTTAAAAGTTAAATCTTATGTTCATATTTTTCCATTCGTCTTTTAAACAAATCGTAGAACAAAGTTTTTTAGAACCAATCTGCTCCTGGATCTCCTGGGAAAAAGGCGTCTGGTAATGATAAATATAGTCCACCGTCTAAATAGGTTGGATATAACACTTCTAGTTCATCTATAACTTCTTGCTGTGTTGTAGCTGTACCACCACCAGTAATGGTTTGAGTACCTTTTATAATGCCTTGCGCATTTTGTAAATAATCAATATTTTCATCGATTACAGTGCTTACATCAGAGCGAGAACCATTATGACCTACAAAAAGATGATTGTAATTCGCAAAGTTTGCTTTTAATACATTTAGACCAGCGATCCAATTATCAATCTCATCATCTCCATTATTTGGTGTGTATTCTCTTAAATACGGATGCGATAAGTTATAAATAAGATCTCCTGCAAACACAACTTTATGTTCTTCATTATAGATATAACCGTTTTCTCCTGTTTCGGCGTTAGATACTTTGTCAAAAACAAATGTTAAACCTCCTATTTCTTGAGCACCAGTCACTCCAATTACACTGTTGGGATAGATACTAGTAAAATCGGTTGTACTGTTTAACTGTGCAGCAACGGTGCTTTCTGCATAAACATCTAAATCTGTGAAATTTGTAGCACCACCATAATGATCTCCATGATTATGGGTTATAATAACTGCACCTGGCTTATTAATAACATCTACATAAGCTTCTAGTTCGTTTGCGAAAAAAGGTGCAGGTCCTAAATCTACCAAAACAACATTGTTTTCTGTCTCTACAATGGTTACTGTGTAAGGTGCCGTATCAAAATTGATAGTGTGGTATCTTACAGTGTTTTCTGTAATTACGTTTACAGAACCCGTAGTTATAATGGTACTTGAAGGAGCAGTTCCAAAATCAATAACTTGTTGTGCATTTGAATCATCATCATTACTACAAGAGAACACTGCGAAAGCCAACATAACAATGGCTATAAATTTTAATTTAAAATACTTCATCATTTTTATTTTTTATGTTAATTATTAATACTGCAAAGGTGTAGTAATGCTTCAGTATTAAGATTATCAAAATGATGATAAAAATGGTAATAGTATAACCGAGTGTTATTTTTGTTCTCTAAATTTGAGTGGTGTAAATGTTGTATTTTTTCTAAAAAACCGCACCATATTAGCAGGCTCTTCAAATCCTGTTTTATAACTTATTTCTTTAACAGATAGTGACGTTGTTACCAAATAGCGTTTAATTTCAATAATTACAAAATCATCAATAAAAGCTTTTACAGTTTTGCCCGTTAAGGTTTTTACAATATCATTTAAAAACTTATATGAAATAAATAAATTTGAAGCATAATCTCTTGAACTTCTAGTTTTTGGGTAATCTATTTCTAGCATATCTTTAAATGCTGTAAATTTTTCTAACCACTGTAAATTGATATTTTTAACAGACTGATTTTCTTTAGCTCTCTCTGCTTTGAGAAGTAAAACATGTAGTAGATTACTTAAGATCTCTGATTTTCCAAAATCATTAGAAAACGTGTATTCATTACGTAAATCATTGGCTATATTAATAAGGTTATCATTGTCCATTTCTTTTTGATGGATCACTGGTGCTTCAATATGGTAATTAAATAACCGATTTAGATTGAGGTTGCTTAACAAGTAATGCGATTTGTCTACAAAAGCACTATTGAAAACAATACAATAGCCATCCGCATTTTTTAATTCTTTGGTAAAATGATGTATCTGATTTTTAGCAATAAAAATAGAACTTCCTTCAACTAGCGTATAAGATTTAAAATCGACAACATGAGAATACGAGTTTTTGGTTACAATTAGAATAAGATGAAATAAGATTCTATGTGAAGAAAAGGGATCGTGCGAAGACTTGCTTAACTTGTTGTAAGTTTCTGCAAAAGTCATTACTTCAATATCTAATTCAATGTTTGATTTATAGGCTATTTTAGGTAAATCGTGTGACATACTGCAAATGTATGAAATTAACAAATAGATGATTTCATTTGAATCGTATGTACAATGTTGTTTATGCTTTTTGAATTTGTTTGATAATAGGAGTGCCATTGCCCAACCACAATTATTAATTATTTAACCATTACTATTTCGTGTTTTAGGTTGATTTTTTGTACCTTATGGTATGTGATTTGTGTTTATTATTAGCCTTAAAAACAACGTATTATGAACTATTATTTTAGTAAAATTTTAAAAGGTAATTTTAACGATACCGTAGAAAAAGTTATCGCTGCACTTAAAACAGAACAGTTTGGCGTGTTAACGGAAATAGACATTAAAGACACGCTTAAAAAGAAGCTGGATGTTAATTTTAATAATTACAAAATACTAGGGGCTTGTAATCCGCCTTATGCTCATAAAGCTTTATTAGCGGAAAATAAAATTGGGACCATGTTGCCTTGTAATGTTATTGTGCAGGAATTAGATTCTGGTGATATTGAAGTGGCTGCTGTTAATCCTATGGCTTCTATGCAAGCGGTGGAAAATGACGCTTTAAAAGGGATTGCTGAGGAGATTACTATGAAGTTAAAGGCTGTTATTGAGGGGCTTTGAGGGAAGTTTGAAGTGTTCAGTGTTCGGTGTTCAGTGTTCGGTGTAAAGTGTTCAATGTAAAGTGTGAAGTTGGAAGTGGTCAGTGTTCGGTGTTCAGTGTGAAGTGTTCAGTGTTCAGTGGGAAGGTTTTTAGAATCAAGAGCCAAGAGCCAAGAGTATAGAATATAGAGAGGTTTTTAGTTGGCGGTTGTTAGTTGTTAGTTGGTGATTCTTTGTAAAGCACTGTGTTTAATAATACAATCTGAAATCCAATACTTTGCAGACGTTATAATGTCTTTGGTGCAACTCTTCTACCACAGCAAACATATCATCATCTTCTTTAAATAAATTAAAGAAGGCTTCATCTAGTTTTGTGCTTGCTATACCATTATATACATTACCATAGCCAGAAATTGCTTTTGCCCCAGTAATATCTAAAAAATATTGTGCTTCTTCTTCGTCTAGATCTAGAATTTTGGCATTTGAAAAATGTAAAATCTTTCCGTTTAATTGGCCTTCAAAAAGTTCTGCTATTTCTTGTAAACTATAGTAGTAGTCATTTAAACAAATGTTATTGGCTTCTCCCCTAATTACCAAATAGATGATTTCATAATCCTTAAAATAATGATCATCTAGTACCAGTGCGTTTAAGCTCTCTTCTAGGCCTTCAATGGTGTCGCAGGTTTTATATATACTTGCTATGCCATAGTTTAGGGCCAATTGCTCTAAGTTTTTTTGTGCTTCGGTTACCGTATTGGCGTCTACATCATCTACTCCTTCTAAGCAATAAATAAAGTACTCTGTTTCTGTAATCTGTTCTTGGGGTACTTGTGGTCTTTTTTCTAGCAAGTTTCTAAATTTATGCGTCGTTTGTAAAGTGCGAAATTAATAGAATGCTTTTAATTTTTTTAGTGGTTTTGTGTGAAATTTGATGAGGTCTAACTTTATTATGTCTTTTTTTCTTGATAAAAAAAGAAACAAAAAAATCAAGGCAGCATATGATTTTGGAAACGATTACGGCTCGTTCCGCTATGCTTTAGGAAACATTTGGAATTATAAGATTGCACTGTTGTTCTATTAAAAATTTGGACACTTAAGAAAGATTATTAGTATACCCCTAAACCATGGACGCTGCACTCACCTATCGTTTTAGCCAAAATAATATGAGGCCAGGCTAAACATTGAAACTCTGTTTTTTATAATTATGATTGGATTTATAGAGTACCTAATTTGTTCGCTGTTTTTTCTAGTTGCAATAACTCAATGAATTTAATCCTCTTCTTTAACGTGTAAAATATGTAATAAACGGTGTGCAATGGGCGCAAAAATTACGGCTACGGTACTTAAAAAAGCGATACCACTAAAGAGTGCATAAAAGGATGCGAATAGTTTTGCATTATCTGTAGGCATTTCATTGACTGGTCCCATGCCTGTTAGAATTAAAGACGCGTTGTAAAAGGCATCTACCCAAGATATATTGGCGTAATGATGATAACCTATGGTGCCAATCCCTAAAGAGAATAGAATAAAAACAAATGAAAATAATAGATACTTAAGAACTCTAACCACAAACTTTTTAAACGGTAAGATTTGTTGGTTGCGATGCTCGAAAGGATGGTTTGCTGTTTTTTGTTTTTTAGGCATTTTCAAGATTATTATTAGAAATCAGATTCTTCTTCATAACCAGGTAATTCTAGAGCTTTTACTGATTGTATAGCATTTCCTGCTATTCCTTTAATTGAACCATACATATCAATTGTATTCGTAACTACTTTTTCAATCTGTTTTTCTCGTTGTTTCCAAATTCTTTGCATTGAACGTTTTTCACTATCTAGATCTGATTTCATTTGAGTAAATCCTTCTACAATGGCTTCTATTTGCATTCTGAAGGTATTACTTGTAAGGTAATCATAAAGCAAATCCATTTTATCGCCTTTATTTTCTTGAGTAATAATTGCATTATTTACTTGTAAAATTCCTTCTCTTAAAACGGAACAAAGGCCTTTGAATTCTTCGTAATTACAAATCCAAATACCATCTCTTAAACCCATTCTATCCATATCAGAGGGCATAACTTCTGTTACCAAAACTCCAATATTTGCACCTCTATCTCTTATATCTGCTTTAAATTTTTCTATCCAAGTAGGCTGAAAATCCTTGGTACGCTTACTTTCGTAATAGATAGTACCACAATTTTGTTCAGTTCTTGAATGTACAATTTGAATACAATCGCCACCTCTAGCTCCTTTTTTTATTTCCTCAATGGTGTCTAATGGGAATTTTGAGGCTAACCACTCCTCTATTGCTAATTCTTGAACTTCTCCTTGAAGTTGCATTGAACCTTGCTCTTGCTTACGTTTCATTTCTTCAGTAAGTTTTTTCTGGTCTTCTAATTGTTTTTGCATTTCTTTAAAACGCAATTCATTTTTATCTTCTTCAGATTTTTTAATCTTTTCTTTTTCAGAAATTAGAATTTCATTTAGTTTTTTCTGTGCTTCGGCTTCTGCAGCTTCTTTTAACTCCGATTTTTCACGCTTTAATTTTTCAATTTCTGCTTTAGAGCGATTTAATTCTTTTACTTGTTCAGATTTTTCATTTAACTCCTTTTGTAAAGCATCAAATTGTTCAGATTGTTCTTCTTTTAATTTTAGCTTAAGCTTAGCTTCTATTTCTCTTTTACCTTCTTTAAGCTGGTTTTCTAAACGCTCTTGAAATAAAACATTCTCTCTTTTTTTCTTTTGTTCAAAATCAAGCTTTTCTTGTTTTAACTTTTCCTGCTCTCCTTCATATTTCTTTTTTTCTTGAGCTATTTGAGATTGATACTTTTGCTTTATTTCTTCTTCTAATTGATGTGCCAAAATATCTTGTACATCTATTGATGTACCGCAGTTTGGGCATTTTATTTGGGTTTCGTTATTCATATCAATTACTTTTAAAATGTTATTTCTGCTACATTTCTTGGTGGTGAAGGGTTCTCAAAACTTCTTATGTTATTTATTGCTCTTACAGTCTTATTAAATTCAAGAATAAAGCCTTGTACGTCTAATGGTGTTCTAACTTCTGGCGAAGGCTCGTGTATTGTGGATTCACCAGAAATCTTATTATGTACATCCATTAATATATCGTAGTCATCTATATGAACTTGTTTAAACCCTCTCCATTCTTTTATTAAATCATTATTCTTATATACTTGCCTTTTTATATCATTCATTACATATCTCTCAAAGAAATTATTAATAGAAGTTCTCAAATGTTTATCGGCTTCTCTAATATCTCCGTTTAATAAATTTCTTCTTAAAACTTCTATTCTCTGTTCCCAATCTAAAGTTAGAAACATAACATCTTCAACAACTTGTCCAGGCCTTAAGATATGTTCAATCATATAATATTTTCCGCACTTATGAGTAACATTTGTAGTTGTATTTAAACCTGTACATTGGTTACTTTCTGTATCATTTTTACATAACTCACATTTCCCTTTTTTAAGAGGTGAACCTCCTAAAGATTTTTGTATTAATCTATGATAAAACTCAAAATGATGAGTAAAAACAATCACTTGATAAGTTTTACTTAAAGTAATAATTTTGTCGACCACTTTATAAATATTTACTTGATCCAAGCTATTTACTGGATCATCAAAAACTAATATTTTATTATCGTCATACTCTAATTCTGTTAGCCAATCACAAAAGGAATAAACTTTCGCTTCTCCTTCGCTGAGTATTTCAGAAACTTCAAATGTATTGCTATCAACTTGAATTTTTGCTTCTACTTTACTTTGTCCACTTGGATTAGAAAATGGTCTACTAAATCGCTCTCTTCTCGGAAGCTCAAAAAAATCTAAATTAGAGTTAAACGTTTCTAGATAATTTTGTCTAATTAATTCTGTTTCTACTCTTCCTTTATCTCGAGATATTTTAGATTTAATATTAGTAAAATTGTTACTAACTAGATTATACTTTGAAGACTCACTAAGTAATGTCAAAAGAGACAACAATAAAGCTTTCTGACTAACGCAAAATTCTACATCCTCAAGAGAATTTAATTCTTCAAGAGCCTTCTTTTTATTTTTCTCTATATCAAGGAGTTGTTTTTCTAATTGATTAATCTGAATTTGAATAATTTTTTCTTCGGACTGTGCTATATCGAACAAACAGTCATTATTTGTCCAAACGGAGTCAATTGATGAAATTGAATTCTTTAACTCTTTTATTTCAACTTCAATCATTGATAAAGTAGTGCAATCGAAAGCTTGCTCGTGTAAATTACTCAATTCAATTTTTTCATTGCTTAAACATTCATAAATATCACCTATAGAATTGTATTCATAAATGGGTGTTTCTTTTTCTATTACAGCATTTATACGTTTTCTAAAAGCTTCTAATACTTTCTCTAATTCATCTATTTCCGAGTTTATCTCGTTGTCAATTAAAGAGTGGATCTCCTTAATTAATGATTTGTTTGTTTCAGGCAAATTTTGGTTACAATAAAAGCATTTATCCACTTCTTCTGGATAGTTTTCGTATCCAAAGACTAAGGCCGTTTCTGTGATTTTTTTGAATAATTCAATAAATGCTTGATTATTTTTACTAGGCTCAAAAATCAATTGATACTGTTCTAATTTAGAAAAATCTAGACTGTTTTTTAGTTTTTTAATCCTTGCAACTTTATTTTTAATTTGATTTAATTCAATACATATATGAGTTTTTTCCGCAGTAATACTTTGAATATTTTTTAGTATTACTTGTTTAGCTTTTTGTGCTTGTATTTTATCATTTAATTCTTTTACTGATATTGTTGCTCTTTTTTGAATATTAATTTTTTTATCTGCATGTCCATCTTCGAGAATATAATTTGAAAATAAAGTGAAACTACTTTTTAATACTCGCACATCTGTTAAATTATTTTGGATATTTTTTTTTATTCCTTCATCCTTATCCGATTTCAAACCATTTAATAATGATTGTAGATTTGCATTATAATCTCCATTGATTTCTGCGATTTTTAAAGCCACTTTCATTGAAACTTTATCAACCGCATCTCTTAACAAATCATAATATCCTAACTTATATCGATCTATACTCCAACCAGTATCTTTTTTGTGCAGTGAACTATCTAAAATTTCTCTATCACAGAATTTTAAATTAGAATTTATTTGATTACCAACATTCCAATTAAATGTTTGTAATTCTGAACCAGGAAAATTAGTTGAAGTTCCTTTTTTTTGAAATACTAAATGTTTTTCCTTTTTAACAAAATCAAACTTTGCTGAAATTGGATTAGTTGAAGGTGTATATATATTTCCTTTAATTTTTTGTGGTTTATAGAAAGCATCCTTTAGCGCTTTGAAAAAACTAGTTTTTCCACTTCCATTTTTCCCATAAATAATTGTTAATTCAGGACTAAATACGATTTCTTTTCCATCATATAAACCTTCAAGATTGACATTTTCATAGAACCTATACAATGACTGTGTATTTTCTACAGAAGGCGTTGAAGTTATTTGATATAAAAAATCACTTAGGGTTTTTGTTGAATTGATCTTTTCAAATGCTATTTGAATATCTTCATCGCTAATAATCCCATTTTGACATAATTTGTTTTTTAATTCTGTTATCCATTCAATTTGATTAAAAGATAATCTTGATAAGTGATAAATTGCATTACTCATATATTTATGGTATTATATTTTTTGTTCTCAAAACAAACTAATTATAAGGAGAGTCTAAATATAGAGAATATTGTAAGAGATCTTTTAAGGAAAACCGTAAAGATCAAAACTTTAAACCACCAAATTAGCTCTCTCATCAGCTAATCCAATCTCTACAATACTACCAGAATTGAAATTCAAAAAATCGGATTCAATACCATCACTAAAAATAATTCCTTTTGTAGGCATATTAGATTCAATTTTTAATGTGGTGTTTTCTGTTATTATGCCGTAGCCGATATTAGTTTGAGATTGTTTACTTAAAAAAGGTTCTCGCACTACAAAAACAAGTTGGTTTGCATTCCACTCTAATTTGGTACTGTAATGGCTTTCATTATGAAAATAACCAGAAATATTATTGGTCATATTAAAAATAGAACTTAACCACCCTGTAGAACCTGCTCCGGTTGATACTATAATACCACTTGAGGATTGTTGTTCTTTTATGCCATTAAATTCTATGCTATATCTAGACGATACGTGTGAATCTGCACCGATGTAAAAATCATTAAAAGCCAATAATTCTTGTCCATCGTTTAAAGTGGCTTTAGCCATTGTGACTTGTTTGGTGCTGTACGTGCCTTTGAGCATCTTTTTGAGTAGGTCTTTTAAATCGTTGGGTGCATGTTTTAATAGAATGCCATCATAGCGTTTATGATCTGGATTTATACCTATTATTGGTAATCCGTTAACGTATTTTGCTGTATTGGCGACTAAGCCATCTTGCCCAATTACGAGTACAATATCTTTTGCTGTAAATATATAAGTGGGCAAAAAAGACCTATTGATTACTTTGTATTTGAGACTATCTGTGATGGTTGTCTTAATATTTGAAAGGGATTCATAAAACGTATGATGTTCGCTTTCAAAAAAGGCAAAGTCTCCACCAGAACTTTCAATATAAAATTTGGCTTGAGCCTTAGAGTTGAATCTTTCGATTAATTGCTCAAGCCTTGTTTTATCTCTAATTATTATGACGTTTTCGAATTTCATATTATTTACTTTTGGTAAGAGACTCTAATAAGTCTGGAGAGATATTAAGGTTTCCAATTTTATCGGCATTTTCCGCTAATTCTCTAAAGGCTAAAGCAATATTATTGCTTGGATCGTTACCGTTATTACTGATTGCCATTAATGTTTTCCAGTCTAACTCTTTATAAGGTTTTAAGTTGGCATTTAATACATACTCTTTAACATCTGCTTCTTTCTTCTCATTTGTTACTTGAATATCTATAAGCGCTTTCTTTTGTTCTTCTAGAGCGATACTAGAGGTCATATTCATTTCGTTAAGTTTCTGTTCGTTTTCTTGCTTTACAACATCTGTTTCCATTTTCTTCTCTACAATTTGCTTTTGCTTCTCCTCTACTGCGATTTCAGTATTTAGTTCACTTTCTTTTATAATGCGCTCTTGTTCTACAGCAAAATTTCTGCGTTCATAAACCGCCTGATCGGCTTCCTTTTGTAAAGACTCTCTTGTTTGTGCTTCTAAGGCTCTTGCCATTTCTGGGTTTGGAGAGACGCCAAGTACGTTGACACTAAGAATTTCTAATCCAAGCATTTTAACAGCTTTAGAATCTTGTACGCTAGTGAATATTTCGTTTTCTATACCTTCTAATTGTCGTAATGCTTCTTTAAGACTTAGTTTCTGAATAATAGAGGCACTTGCTGTTTGTGCTTCATTAATTATACGTTGTTGAATTTTTTCGTAGTCGCTCTTTAAATATTGCTTTTTACTATTTACCGTAAAATCTAAGGTTTCTGCGAGTTGCTTTGGCTGTACAATTTTGTAAGTGACTTGACCTTGTATCGTAACCTCTTGGTAATCTTTAGTGGTTTCATTAAATACAAATTGAAAATCATTACTCTGCACCGGAATAGAAACAATTGATGCATTTGGAGAGAAATAAAAGAATGATAACCCTCTTCCCTCTTTCTTAATTTTTCCGTTTTGATAATGAATAACGTAATTCATTGAGTCGAATTTGATATAATTTATTCCTAACATAATATTGAGTATTTAAGGTTATTTGCGTAATTATAACACAAATGTAAATCGAAATAAATTATCCGCCAACTTTATTATGTGTTATTTTTACGCAAACTATTTATAGTGTTGATTTAAAAGGTTTTATATTTCAAAAATAATACCTTCTTCTTTTAGTTGGAAATAACGCTTGGGATTGAATTGGAATAAATTTGCTGGTCGACCTGAACCTTTAGATACTTTTTCATCTAGTTCATCTAACACATTTAAGCCCCGCATTTTCTTACGGAAGTTACGTCTGTCGATATCACGACCTAGTAAAGTCGTATACAGTTTTTCTAAATCTGAAAACGGGAATTTTTTATCTAATAGTTCAAAGCCAATAGGCTCATATGTTATTTTACCTTGCAGGCGCTCTATTGCTGCATTTAAGATTTCTTTATGGTCGAATGATAACTTGGGTAATTCATTAATATTAAACCACTGTACTTGTTCTGCATCAGTCGAAGCCACAATTTTATAGGCATTTGGTCGTACCAATCCAAAATAAGCTACGGACACTACTCTACCTCTTGGGTCTCTACTTGGCTTTCCGAAGGTGTATAGTTGTTCTAAGTAATTAATCTTAATCCCTGTTTCTTCGTGAAGTTCTCTTTCAACAGCTTCCTCTAAGGATTCATCATTGAGTACAAAACCACCAGGAATAGCCCATTCTCCTTTAAATGGTTCGTATTTTCTTTTGATTAATAATACAGATATGTCGCCTTCTTCGTATCCGAATACAACAGCATCTACAGAAAGTTTTATGGATTGATTACTCATTATGTGTAGTTTGTACACAAAAGTATAAATTTAAACTTGTTTGTACTAACTATAGATTTGGATTATTATCAGGTTCTCGATACATCCCAACTATAAGGTCGGGACACTCGAACTGACGTAAAGGTTCTCGATACATTTCTTAATTCTTCGTTGTACTTCGAATTAATAAACACTCGAACTGACATTGGTGCTCGATACATTCTGACTGAAAGGGTCGGGACACTCAAACTGATGTCATTAAAAACAAGTTGAAATATCTAAATAATCAGAGTAACTTTACATGTGTAGTCGAGAGGTTTATCATAAAGTCTTTCAGGATAATGACGTTATTAGTATGTAATGTTTGTCGGTCTTTAGAAAACGATTATCTTCACTATTCCCTATGCTTTGTACCATGACCAACCCTATTACCTCCATAAACGTTGTCGATTTAGATGGTGTTCCTGTAGATTTGATGCAAGTCTATAAGCACAAGATTCTGTTGCTAATTATTTATAATAATGATTGTTTAGGCTGCACAGGACGCGCTATTCCCTTGGCTTATGAGTTTCAACATATCTATCCTAACATACAAGTTGTAGGTATCCATGCGGATTTTCCGGGTAGAATAGGAACCAAAGCTAATATCAAAAGTATTTTTACTAGTGGAGAAATTCCGTTTCCTATTTATATAGATAAGAATCGTCAAGTATTTGATCAATTTCAATCTGAAGGGACACCACAATGGGTTTTAATTTCTGAGGATGGTGTGCTGTATCGTTCTATTTTTGGTTCTCAAGCCAATGCTAAAAACCGTTTGTTTTATGCTTTAGAAAGTCTTGTGGAAAAATAGATTATGTACTGTATAGTTTGTGATCTGTTTTTTTAGAAGGTTCTTGATACATCCCGACTAAAAGGTGGGGACACTCGAACTGAAGTAGAGATTTTTTGATTTGCTATTGTAATCGGTAGTTGTTTATATAAAAGCGTTCTGTATAATTGCTTATACAGAACGCTTTAGACTACGTTACTTGTGTTTTTACTTTAGTATACTATAATTTTCTTCACCCATTGTTTGGTTCCAGATTCTATTCTTATAAAATAGATACCGTTAGCTTGGTTTTGAAAATTAACAGTGATCTCATTTAATGTATTTAAGTTATTATTAGTTTGTACCGATTTGCCATTAAGGTCGTAAACGCTTAGCGTTGCTACCTCAGCTTGTGATGCTATACTAGACATCTTCACTTGTCGTGTTGCTTTGTTATACGTCGTTGTGAAGGTATTCGCCATAACGTCTTCTGTGCTTAAGGCATAGGTGCAGGCATTGAATACATCGTATATGTTTTCGCCAGATGTATTAACTGTAATTAATCTGTTGGCACCTGTTACTGAAGGGCATGAAGCCTCTGGTCCTGGTGTTTCATCATTACCCCAACCTGCAGCACTTAAATATTTATATTCAAATTCTATGGGATAGTCTGCTGGTGTTGGAAAACGTAAGGTGCCGCTATGGATATCTCCAGTAGCATTTGGGAAGTTTAAGACTTCTGGATTCCAATCCGTAAACCAACCTGCCATATGGACATTGCCTGAAGGAATGGTGCCTTCGCTTGCCATATCGACATTAAAGGTGACTTCGAACCCTGTACCAGAAGGGTTACATCCATTAAACGGTACTGTTTCTAAAGTAAGCGGCATACCCGAATCATTGACATACAAAAAGCGATCTCCGTTTGAAGGAGCACAAGGGTAACTTGCCGCTTCTTCGGTGCCCCAAGCATTTCCATTTAAGAACTTATACCGATGCCAACCTTCGTTTAATTGTACGGTTACCGAATAAATACCTGTAGCTCCTTCTTGCGTTAACATTGTAGCATCTGTAGACCACCCATTAATAGTACCCACCACATGAACGCCATCTGCACTGACGGTCTCTGCGGACATGTCTACTTTAAGCGTGACATCTACTTGGGCATTTGCTTGAAACGCTACTAGCATAAGTAGCATCATTAGTTTCTTAATGTCATTTTTCTTCATAATAGAAACGTGTTTTAATTAATAAATTAGTGTTTGCATTGCATGGGGCAAGATGTTGTTTCTGATTTCAGAATCCCCAACCATTACTTTATAATCAATAGGCTCGTCGGTTTTATTCATTACGACAGTAACGATTTGTCCGTCTGGATTTTGAAAGGTTGTACTTTCTATAGTACTTCTGCTGGTCGTTGTACTTATACGCTTTGCTTTTGGCTTGATGAATTTTGAAAAGTGACCGATATAATAATAGGTCGGTGTATAAATTAGTTCATTGTTTTGCGTGTCTGCATGAATCGGCGCAAAGCAAAAGTTTTGCACATGGTTAGGTCCACCTTTTTCATTTAATAGGATGTTCCAGTCGGTCCAACCCACTGTGCCACTATTAAAATCATTAATCATAGAATTGCCGTAACGCTCTGCGTTAGACCAACGTTGGTATTGCGTAGGATCGAATTTTTCTTGACAGCCTTCTGTGAATAATAAATTCATGTCTGGAAACGATTCTTTAATATTTTTTAAGTTATCGTATTTAGGCTCTCCACCTGTCCAGGTTTCATACCAATGGAATCCAATTCCCCATGCGTATTTCATAGCCTCTTCGTCTTCGAAAATGGTATTGGCTCTATGTGAAATAAGATCTCTGTTATGATCCCAAACCACAATGTTCTTATCTGCCATTCCATTCTTTTCGAATGTTGGGCCTAAGTTATTCTTTAGAAAATCGCGTTCTTCTTCGGCAGTGTAAATGCAAGATTCCCAGCGCTGTACGGCCATTGGTTCGTTTTGGATAGTGACACCCCAAACCGGTATGCCTTCCGCTTCATAAGCCTCAATAAATTTTACAAAATAGTCCGCCCAAGTTTGGTAATATTCTGGTAATAATTTACCACCTTGTAGCATGTGATTATTGGTTTTCATGAAAGCTGGTGGGCTCCAAGGGCTCGCGTAGAATACCAAATCGTCTTTAATAAGTGCTTGCGCACGTTTAATTAAAGGGATGCGCTTTTCTCTATCCTTTTCAATTGTAAAGGTTTTTAGTTCCTTATCCCCTTCTTCGATATAGGTATGACTACCTAAGCCAAAATCACTACTGTGAATGCTGGTTCTAATGATGTTATAGTTAATTCCTTCCTCTGAGAAATACGCCTTTAAAAATTCCTCTTGCTTATCATTGCTTAGTTGAGAAAACACCTCTGCAGAAGCATCTGTAATAGCGCCACCGATGCCTAAAAACTCTTGAAATTGTTTTTCAGGATTCACAAAAATAGCGACTTCCGTTTCTAAAGGTTGCTGTGCCTCAGTAAAGGTTTTTGGGGCTTCCGACGAGAGTCTTTTGTCTGTTCCCTCAGCTGTGGTGTATACTTCAACAGTTTTACCTAAGACCTTTGTTTTTGCTTTGGTCTTAGTCTCAACAGCATCCATTTTAATTTCGGTATTCTTTTCTTTCTGTTTACACGCTGTGAACGTTGCGACGAGGACTAGGGTATATAAACACTTTTTAATCATTTCTTAATTTTTTAATTACCAAACAAAAGTGGCTACGGCACCTGCTGGCATGGTTACGGTTATAGGGTTATCTGCGGCGTTAATATTTAGAGCATTTTGTACATCGGAGTTGTTTAAAACGATGACAACGATTTTACCATCTGGTGTTTTATAGGCTGCATTAGGGAACTCAGAGGCGGTATTAGATTCAATTCTTACAGCGCCTGCAGGTACAAATTTTGAGGCATGGCCCATAATGTAGTAGCCTACGTTTCTTTGTACTGAATTGCCATCAATTGTTATAGCACCTAAACATTCTGTACAGCCACCATCGGTGTGTGGATTGTTGTTTGGATCTGCGGCTAAATTCCATTGCAATACGTTTTTGCTCCAATTTCTTGGTGCTCCGACCAATAGTTCTCTAACATGCCATTTTAGATCTGCTTCATAATTTCCTGGTGCTTGAATCCATTGTTCTGTGAAATACACATTTTTGTCTGGATGTGCATTATGCACTAGCGACATATTATCAATTTGCCCTGCATACAAGTGAAAAGCAGAACCATCTATATAATTTTTTGCTGTGGCATCATTTAATATTGAAATAGGGTATTCTGGATGATCTAAATTATGATCGAAAAGAATAATCTTTGTTGCTATATTCTCTGTTTGAAAAGTAGGCCCTAAATGGTCGCGGATAAATGTTTTTTGTTGCTCTGCACTCATTACCATACTTGGGTTGTTATATGGATTTTCTGGCTCATTTTGTATGGTGATGGCATCGATAATGATGCCTTGTGCTGCCATTGCTTCGATATACTTTACAAAATAATTGGCATAGGTATCGTAATACTGTGGTAATAACTCTCCTCCGATAGTAGAGTTATTCGACTTCATCCAAGTTGGTGCTGACCAAGGAGAACCCAGTATTTTGATGTTAGGGTTAATCTCTAGGATTTCTTGTAATACAGGAATCAGATTCGCCATATCAGGATTTATGGAGAAGTTATCTAGATTGACATCGGTTTGTCCGTTTGGTAAATCATTATAGCTAAAGGTTGTCGCATCTAAATCGGATGCCCCAATACTGATTCTTAAATAACTGAGCCCAATACTTGTGTCACTTGATCCGAAAAGCTCTTGTAATAGATCTGCTCTTGAAGATGATGACATGTTATTCATTAACGTGGCACTACCACCGGTTAATGTATATCCAAAACCATCCATTTCTTGATAGCTTGTATTTTCTGAAACATTAATTGTAAAATTAGTGTTTGTCGCTAATGGGAATATACCGCTAGTTGTTGGAGTTAAAAGATTTGCTTCATCTGGTGTGGTGAGGTAAAAGTCAACATTAACTTCACCCACTACAGGTGGTGCATATGTTTTTGTGTCTTCTTTGTCACAGGCTTGAAGCGCTATTATTACCGCAAGTGTTAAATAAAATTTCAATGTATGTCTATTTTTAAAATTCATGAGTTCGATGTGTTTTATTGTTGCGCAAATTCGTAAGTCCCAGATTGGTAATCGTCCTCTAGAATTATGGTTACGGTATAAGATCCATCACTATTGATGTTTGCTAAGTTTGATCCTCCTCCGTTGATTAGGTTACCTACTGATTCTGTAGGACTGTCGCTTCCCATATCAAAATCCCAAGGACTAATAAATTTACTTTCTGAGCCCGCTATAAGATCTGCGGTTATGGTAAAGGTGTTTGGATGACTGTATGTCATTGGTAATTCTACTCTATCATCCCAATTCTGCCAATGGAATAATTTAAAGTTGTAATAGCTCCAGGTGAGTTCTGGCGTGCTAAAGTTTATACTAATACGTATGGCTCTATCGGATACCAACGTAAAGGTATTGTTGTTTTCAACTAAGGTTAGAGCATCTGATACCAAATCACCATCAGGTATAAGGCTATCACCCAATAGGCCGTTAACTGAATAAGCTATTCCACTCCCGTCAGATGCGCTATTTAAAGTATAGCTATTACTGGCTTGCATAGGAATAAATCTATCGGTACTAAATACGTCTCCGTTTAATGCTAACTCTTGGATCATTGTCCCATTCTCGAACAGGAATAATTGCGCTGGAGTTTCAATAGGTGCTACGACGGTATCATCCATTTCAAAAGCGTAGTTGTAATTTTCAGCCGATAAATCTAAGGTTACGATATAGAGTCCGGTTTGATTGTTTGGAATGTCTTCAACAGTTACTCCTTGATTGCCCGCATCGCTTTCTAAGACTAAAGAATTTGGTGTGCCTACAACGCGCTTTAATAAATACCCCCAATCGCCATTCGCTCTAAAGACAAATCCGCCTGTTTCTATGAGATTGATAGACGCTTGCCAAATTCCATTTCCTTTGTAATCTAGAGGTTCGTCTCCGCCCCAACCCCCATTGATTGGGGTGCCTACCATACTCCAAAAGTCAATTTGAAGTAACTGGTATGTGTTGTTATCTAAATTCACAGTTATTCTGTAGACGCCAGAGTTTTCTGCAACAATGGCGTCTCCAAAAGGCTCTATGCTACCGTCGCTACCACCAAACTGCAACGCAGGTAGTGAGCGCTCACTATAAAACATATAGGTTTCACCAGCCACTAAACTGGTATAGACCTCATAATTATTAGATAAAGCACCGTTGCTATCTGTTAGTCTTTTTAAGGCTATGGCTTGAGATAAATCGTTACTGTTTTCTGTTGCAGTACCAGAGATGTATAATGTTTGTGGCAAGGCTTCTGTTTCAAAACGCGTCACCTTTAATTCTGAGGTTGCCATACTCGTTTTACTTAAACTTATTGCTTTAATTGCAAATGTGATCTCTGCTTCTTGGTTTGCAGGGAAGCCTGCAAAGGCCAATGCCTCATCCATATCTGCATAACTTACAGATAATGCTGTTGCTGTACCGTTATTATACGATTCTGAAGCAAATATCGGTGCTGAAAAATCAGTTGCATTAGAAGGTTTTATGAGTACTTCATAAGTTACGGCATAGCCTGCAGAGGATTCTGCTGGGTCCCAATTAAAGGTTATGGTTTCATTGGGTGTATCTTCATCTAAGATAATCGTTTGGTCTGCTGTAGGAGCTAATATGACTGCTTCACTTAGGTCCCACTGCCCTTCTGGTTGTAAGTTGTCTTCCTTTTCGCACGCTGTAAACGCAAACGCGAATATGAGGATGCCTGTTTTTAACAATAGTCTTTTCATTTTCATAGTTTCTAAATGTTATAGTGGGTTTTGAACTAATGCTGGGTTTCTATCCAATTCTTGTTGTGGTATTGGCAGTAACTTTTTAGCCTCCGTCATATTATAATCTACGGTGTTCCCTGTTCTTAAATCGACTTCTACGAGTGCGTTCATTGTTGCGACTAAAGCATTATTTCTAGCCAAATCATCCCAACGTTGTCCTTCTTGAAATAACTCTAAGCGACGTTCTTTTAATATGGATTGACGTAATACTTGTTGCGAACTGCTTTGCGCATTGGTGAGGTCTGGCAATTGTACTCTAGTTCTTATTTTGTTGACTTCATTTATAGCAGCCTGTAGTTGGTTGGTCTCATTTAGGGCTTCGGCTTTAAGTAATACGATATCACCATATCTTATGAGGTACGTATTGTCGGCACTAGCGAAACCACTTGCATTTTTCCATTTGTAACTAAAAGGAATTGTTGCCCCTTGGGTGTTTTCCCAAAACTCATCGACCCATTGCACCGACTCGAATAAAACACTAGCATTTTTTCTTACCGTATCTCCTTCAGCATCAAACGTATTAATCAAGTCGACCGATGGAGTTACAAATTTCCTCCACGAGTCACCACTTACAGACGGTGGTAACAGTAGTTGGGGTCCGTAATTCCCTTCGTTACCTCCTAGGTACTGCACCTCAATTATCGATTCTGCATTGTTATAATTATTACCATTAAATAGTTGGTCGTAAGGAATCAGGGTATAATTGGCACTACTACTTTCAACAGCTTCGATATGTCCTAATACGGCGTCATAATCTGGAGATGGTTGTTGTGCATAGGCTTTTGCTGCCAATGCATGCGCTGCACCAGCAGTTGCTCTTGCTTTGTTAACACTTGCATCATTACCATAAACGTCTGGTAATAACGTTGCGGCTAACTCTAAATCTGTTGTGATTTGCGCATAAACTGCTTCTATAGATGCTCTTGGGATATTTACGCTTGCAGCTTCTGTAGATGTTATGGTGTTGGTAATTAATGGTACACCTCCCCAAAGTTTAACTAAAGTAAAATAGTGGTATGATCTTAAAAAGATGGCTTCCCCTTTAATTTGGTTTCTGCGTTCCTCTGTAAGTAAGGGGTCATTGATCCCATCGACACGTTCTATAACTAAGTTGGCTTTTGAAATGGCGTTGTATAGGTTAGACCAGTGCGTAAATAATCTTGAATGTGTCGGAGCAATATCGATATAATCGTATTGGAATATTTCCGGATTATCACCACCTGCATAACAGTTGTCTGAACGTACATCTTGTAATAATACATTATCCCAAACATAATACTCTGACGATTGAAAGGACTCGTAAGCACCCACCAATGCCGCATCTATTTGACTTGCAGTGTCATAAGCATTACTACTCGTTTCTTCTGAAATTGGTTGCAGGTCTAAATAATCCTCACAACCCATAGTTGCAGATAGAAGTAATCCTATTATTGCTGTTTTAAATATTTTCATGGTTTATGTTTATTTAATTATTTTATGATCCCTTAAAAAGTTGCGTTGATTCCGAAAATTACATTCCTTGTTTGCGGATAGGTTCCGAAATCGATACCCTGAACCGTGTTACTTCCACCGAAAGCATTCACTTCAGGATCAAAGCCTGAATAGTCTGTGATGGTAAACATATTTTCGCCAGTGCCATAAATCTTTAATGCTGTTATTCCTAGCTTATCAATTATAGTTTGAGGTAAATCATAGCTTAAGGTTATTGTTTTGAATCTTAAATAGGATGCATCTTCGATAAAGCGTGTTGAAACTCTAGAGTTGTCACTATTTCCGAAACTTGCTCTAGGTATATCTGTTATATCTCCCGGTTGTCTCCAGCGATTTAATACTGCTATAGATTGGTTTTTAGGATCTATCATTCCTTCCGTGTCAATACGTGTTACGTTTAACATATCATTACCCTGAGACCCTTGAAGGAATACAAATAGTCCAAAGCCTTTATAATTTAAATTACTAGTAATTCCATAGAAGAAATCTGGATTAGCATCTCCGATAATCGTACGGTCATCAGCACTTGGTGTAAAGGTTGAATTCCCGTCTTTATCTACGTAGTAGGCATCTCCTGTTGTAGGATCTACACCTCCAAAAATATAGCCATATAAGGGCCCTAGAGGCTCCCCTTCTCTAACTAAGCTGGCTTCACCTCTACCACCTGTTATGCCACCTTGCAAGAGTTCTTGACCCACCAAACTAATTACTTCGTTGCGGTTGAATGAGATATTAAATCCTGTTTTCCATGATAAACTTTCAGTTTGGATGTTTACTGTATTTAAAGCGAATTCAATTCCTTTATTTTGGATTTCACCAATATTTCTAATGGCATTATCGAAACCTGTTGCGGTTGGTAAAGGAGCATTTAGCAGTAAATCGTTAGTCTTTTTGATGTAAGCATCCGCCGTAAGATTCACTCTGTTATCGAACATGGTAAGGTCGAAACCAATATTAGTTTGTTCAGATTCTTCCCATTTTAATTCAAGATTTTCAATCGATGCTGGGTATGTACCAGGTTGCGCAGCTCCACCAAAAGGATAATTAGCACCAGATCCTACACGTCCTAAATAACTGTAAGCATTAATATTGTCGTTACCTACAATTCCCCAGCCTGCCCTAATTTTAAGATCATTTATAAAGCTATCTTCTTTCATGAAATTTTCGTTAGACACTCTCCAACCCACAGAGAAGGATGGAAAATAACCCCATCTTTGATTTGGACCGAATACACTAGAACCATCTGCTCTAAAGTTGGCAGTTAGTAAGTATTTGTCATCAAAACTATAATTCACTCTACTTAAAAAAGAGGCATTGGCTCTTTCTGATTTCCAAGCTGAGGCATCAAATAGTTCCGATCCACCATTTGGTGTTGTTACCGATGCGCTAGCAAAATTTCTTGTTTGTATCGAACTGTTTTCATAACTGAATTTTTGCGCCACAGAACCAACTAAAGCCTCAACAGCGTGCTTGTTAAATCGTTTATTAAAACTTAAGGTGTTTTCTACAATATAGTAGGACTTTTTATCTGTATTGTTGATGCCTTGACCTCCTATTGCGACACCATAACCCGTTCTAAATGGGTCTAGAAAAGAATCAAAAACACCATGGCTGTTGTCAATACCATAATTGAATCTGTATTTGAAATTTTCTAAAAACTTGGCTTCTAAATAGATGTTTCCTAAAAAGCGTTCGTTATTATACTCTCTATCTAAGCCATCTGTACTTGCTAATGGGTTTTCCCAGTTTTGAAACGGGTTACTAGTAAACATGCCATTATCATTGTATACTCCAATTATGGATGGTGTGGTTAATGCACCTAAAAGCACACCACCTTGATTGACGCTATTATTATCATTGACATCTACATCTTTGTACGAGGTATAAGCTATTCTCGTTCCGATTTTTAACCAATCATTGATGTCTTGATCGAAATTGATTTTAAAATTACTTCGGGCTATTTCTGAACTTCTTACAGCACCTTCTTGTGACAAATGCCCTGCAGATACAAAATAGTTAGTCCCTTCTGTTTTACCAGACACTGAGGCTTGGTAATTTTGTGAGAATCCATTTTGGAAAATTTCATCTTGCCAATCGGTACGTTCTGTATAGCTGTCCCAATCGGTAGTTAGGCCCATTTCGGTCATTAAATCTCTATACTGTTCACCATTTAAAACTGGTAGGGTATTCCAAACTTGAGAGACACCAGTATAGACATCTAAGCTTACTTTTGGTTTTGCTGTGGTCCCTCTTTTAGTGGTGATTAAAACAACACCATTAGCACCTTGTGCTCCATAAATTGCAGCAGACGAGGCATCTTTAAGGACTGTTATGGTATCGATATCGCTTGGATTAATAGCTCTGGTATCTGTTGTTGGAACACCATCAACCACATATAATGGTTCACTACTGGCATTAATTGAATTGGTTCCTCTAATACGTACACTAAATCCGCCCGACGGTTTTCCGGAACCTGATATGACTTGTACACCTGCCGTTTGCCCTTGTAATAAGGAACCGACTTGCGTATTTGGTCGTGATTCAAAAGCCTCACTATCTATAGTGGATACAGATCCTGTGATATCTTTTTTTAGTTGTGATCCGTAACCGACAAGTACGACTTCGTCTAAAAGACTTGTATCTTCTTGTAATTGTACATCGATTACTGATTGACCGTTGACTAGAATCTCTTGGGTTTTAAATCCGAGATAACTAAATACCAATATGGAGTTGTCGTTAATACCTTCCGAAAAGGCATACTTACCGTCAAAGTCTGTACTGACTCCTATTGTGGTTCCTTTTATAATAACAGAAACGCCTGGTAAAGGCATGATTCCGTTTTCGGTTACGATACCAGTAACTTTAGATTGTGCCATACTTTTATTAGCACACCATAAAGACATTAAAATTGCTGTGATGAAAACTATTTTTTTATAGATCATTTGAATGTAGAGATATTAGTTGATATACATAATTAATAAGCGATAGCAAATTACTACGATATGTCTGTACGACCAATAGCTAAATTCTAAATAGTGGATTTTTGAAACGCGTAATTATTTACAAACATCTGTTTAGTAGGTATTTGTGAATATTTTTGAATGCGGAATAAGTGGATTTTTAAGGCGGATATTTTAGATTGTACTGCTAAATCAACAATAAAGGTGTTAGGTTTTTATTAAAAAGCGCTATTTATTAGACTGATTTTATCATCTCTTCAAAATTTTCTTTATCAATTGCTGATTTATTAATCGCTGCCCGATAATTATAAATGGTATTTACAGAGTATCGCAAGATTTTTGCAATTCTAGAACTGTTGTTAATTCCTAATTTTATTAAGGCCAGAATTCTTAACTCTGTATTGAGTTCACTTTGGTTTTTGAGGTCTATTTGATGTTCTGGTTTAAGCAGTTGATTAATGTCGTTTAAGAAATTAGGATAAATATGTAAAAATGAACTATCAAAGTTGCGGTTAAAAATCTCGAGTTCTTCGTCTATAAACTGTTTTGACTTTGACAGTTTTAAAAGCGCCGTCATTTGATTGGCGTTTACATATTTGCGAACCAGCTTTCTGTATACATCTAGTTTGTCTATATATTCGGAATACAGATTTAAAAAACTGCCAATGTAATGTTCTTTTACTTTGTCGACTTCGGACAGTTCAGAATATAAACGTTTTAAATCTTCGTTAGAGGTGTTTAGTTTTTCATTGAATACTTTCAGTTGTTCGTTTGCTACTTTTAAATTATTTCTTGCAATAGATACTTTTTTTACCTGTTTAAAAATAAGGTAGACAGCCACTAATAAAAAAGTCGCTAAGATGCTTATAAAGATTAATGACTTCTGAAGTTTGTTTTTCTGTTTGGTACTTTTTTGCTCATAGGCCTTCGTTATTAAAGGCATGTTATTAGCGATATCTACAAAGCGTAATTGCGAATTGTAAAACTCGGCATCATCGTATGAAAAATTGATGTATTGGTGGGCTCTATCGATATCACCCTCTATAAATAAGAGTTTTGCTAAGGTTCCCATAGAGGCATTATCCTTTACAGCAGCCTGAATATCTGAAATAGCAGAAAGCATGAGATATTCTTTTTGCTTTGTGATTTGGTTATTTAATTGATACAACAAAGAGCGTTCGAAAGTAACAAGGGAAAAGCCTCTCGATCCCATCTCTACCATATCTAAGCGCTGTGAATTCACAGTAAAAGCGCTATCTAAGTTACGGCTATCTCTATGTTCTTTTTCTTTTATTCGTAAGGCTTCTTCGGTGTTTGGTTGTATTCTGGCATATAATGAATCTTTGTAAGACGTGTATAATTGGGAATAATTAGATTGGCTTCGTTTCACAGCGGTATTGTATGCCAACCCAGAGTAGCCTTCTTCGTAGGCAATAAAGTAATCATTAATTAAGGATTCTGGGAGGGCGTTTCTGTCTATTTCGCTTAGAGCGTCAATAGATTCTTTAAATCGACCAGTATTTACTAATAGTAATCCCATTTTTAAGATGGCTTCATTGACTAATAGATCATCATTTAGTGTTTCTGCTAACTCTATGTTTTTTTCAATATGTTGTAGGGCGTCGTTAAAGCTGTAAAATTGATACTCTTGAAAAATGGTGTTTGTTATGTCGTATTGCTGTTTAAGATCTTTAGTGTTATGTCTCTGGGCAAGGTAATTTTTGATGCGTTCTTCTTTTTGAAGCTCATAGACATTATGATTGCTCATCTTCGTTTCGAGTACTTTAGTCAGCGAATCTAAATTTTGAGACCACAGGCTATGTTGCAAAAGCAAGACTGCTATGAAGCCAAAAATGAACTTTAAGGTATGCATTTTGGAAGATTATTTTTTATAGTAGGGTTAATTGTGCCTCTAAAATTAGGATAAAAAAAGTACCTAACGAGAAATTTTGGTGGATTTTGGTTGTTCATGAATTTATTAAATCAATTCTAAAAATAAAAAGCAGTGTTATTTTTTATTATATCTCCTTAACTAAAAGTTATCCAATTATCATATTTCATAAGGTTCTCGATACACCCAGACAAAAAAGGCGGGACACTCGGACTGACGATTGATATTTAAATACCAAGGTTTAAACACCTTTGATTCCTTCACTTTTCTCTAATCGCTCCAACTCAAACAATCAAGACAAAACGATACGTCATATTCTCTAAACCCAATAAATCTGCCAGAACCATCTGAGAGTCCATTAGAAAAATCTGTTTTTAATAGCCATAGATAATCATCGGTTTTAGTGGCTCTTAGTTTAGTTTCTATTTTAGCAGGTTCTAATCCCCTATTTACTAAGTTAATATGCAACAAAAATAGTTGTGTTCATTCCTTTTAGTAACACAGCGCTGCTATCTATTTTATGGAATAATTAAGGAAACCTTAACTAACTAATTTTTTTTAAAAAAGTATCTTTGTGGTCACCATCATTTGAAGTCCAAATCTTCAATCACTTCTAAAAAAAACTTCAATTATGAAACAAACTATTGTAATACTTGCAGCCCTATTATTAAGCACAACCTCTTATGCCCAATTTCAAGTTTCTGCCAGTGGTGGCTATGCCATCGGTAGCGCCGGAATGAAATTAGGTGAAACTCTAACGGTTAACGGCATAGAAAATTCTTATGGCAGTTATGGAGAAGGTTTAAATGCGCAATTACGCGGGACTTATTTTTTTAATGACAGCTTTGGTGTGGATTTAAGTTTGGGATATCTACATGGCTCTGACCAAACGGTATCTAAAGTGACCTTACCTTTTACTGAGGTCGATGCTATTGCTAGAGCGCGCGCTTTTGGTGCTGCAGCTTCTATTGTTTATAAATTTAATCCTAACGTCTATGGCCGTATTGGAGCCCTTGTAAAATTAGGTGGTAAAACCGAAGCTGTTGTGCAACAGCAAGCCGATTTTACGCAGGCTGAAGCAGATGCTATTGGTGTGCCACTGGGGTCGTATTCTGAAACCAACTACGTTGAAGATTTTCATGGCCAGTTTCCTTTAGGTTTTGTTGCGGCACTAGGTTATGAATATCCTATAGATACTAATTTTAGTGTTTTTGCAGAAGCTGAATATTATGGAATTAGTTTAAAACGAAAAGATTCTGAGATTACTGAATTTAATACGAACGTTGTGTTACCAGATGGAACGGTTGCCGTAGAAGGCCTTTATACTTTAAATAATTTACCACAAGGTACTAACAGAACCACAACTTATGTAGATGAGTTACCTGCAGGTAATACAGATACATCAAAACAATTAGCCGTAAAAGTGCCCTATTCGTCTTTCGGAATTAATTTTGGAGTGATTTATAAATTTAAGAAAGCCGCAGCTACTGCGCGGTAATTTAAATCTATCAACATATAACTTTAAAAGACTCCTATCGTAGTGATAGGATTTTTTTTTGTGCGTGTTTGAAACGTCAATGCTGTATAAGATAACAGTAACGTATTGTGGTATTATTTTCTTCGCCTCCTCTGTCTCCATATTAGGAAGAGTATGACAATAAGAATTGGTAAAATGATAAATACAATAATATCGAAAGGTCTAGATAAATCTAAGGCTGTGTTTTCACCAGGATTTGGTGTGCCCTTTGGAATTTGTATGTTTAATAATTGAGATATGGTTTGCATGTCTATTGATTATAAGGTTGATGTTTAAGATACTGAATTTTAAATGAGTTCTATGAATAGTAATTTTAAAACTTCGTTAAAATTGCATGCCTAGACACCAAGTCTATTCTTCAAAATAAACAATGGTGAGTTTATGCTTTAACTGCCAGACCGTATTGGTGGTGGTAATGGAATACGAACTGTTTCGTTAGGAACCTCTGGAAATTTACCTGTTTTCCAATCATCTTTAGCTTTCTCAAGTAAGTCTTTGTCTGAGGCTACAAAATTCCATTCAATAAATCGCTCTTCAGGAAATGCTTCTCCTCCAAAAATATAAACAGTGGAATTTGCTTCAATTTCAAATGCACAAAGTGTACTGTCTTTAGCCACTAACAATTGTTTAGGAACATAAGTATGTCCATCGCTAGTAATGCTTCCTTCTAAAATATATAAGGCACTTTCTCCAAATAAAAAGTCGCCAATAGACACCGTTTTAGTGTCGCTCGATTTTATTTCAATAAAGTAAAGTGGACTATAAACGGGTACTGCGGATTGTTTTCCGAAGGCTTTGCCAGCAATGAGTTTAAAATGAACTCCGTTATGTTGCCAACTCGGAATGTCATCTGCCGCGACGTGGGTAAACGATGGTTCGCATTGTTCGTGTGCTTTGGGTAAAGCCACCCAAATTTGTAAACCATGTAGCGTTTTATTAGACGTTCTTAAGCGCTCTGGGGTACGTTCGGTATGCACCACTCCTTTTCCTGCTGTCATCCAATTTACGGCTCCTGCTGTGATTTCTACTGCTGTGCCTAAACTATCGCGATGCATTATGGCTCCATCAAATAAAAATGTTAGTGTAGATAAACCAATATGTGGGTGCATGGCGATATCCATATTTTCGTCCTCGTTCATACTCACTGGTCCCATGTGATCTATAAAGATGAATGGGCCAACCATGCGCTTTTGTTTAAATGGTAATAAACGACCTACCATAAAATTACCAATATTGGCCGCACGTTCTTCTATAATTAATTTGGTGTTTGACATCTGTTGTTCGTTTTAGTCATCATTATAGCATTGAGCTACAAGGTATTTCTTTTTATGATTATTTTAAAGATAAAAAAAACAACTCAAAAGATATGAGCTGTTTTTTAGAATTAGTCTTCTAAATATCCAAATTTACCTGTATTAAAATCTTGAAAAGCTTCAATAAGTTCCTCTTGGGTATTCATTACAAAAGGGCCGTGTGCCGCAATAGGCTCTTTAATAGGTTCACCACTTAGCACTAAAATTACGGTATCGCTTAAGGCTTCTACAGCAAAGGTATCTCCATCGTTGCTAAACATTACAAAATGATCTTGTGGTGCCTCGGTATCTCCATTCACTTTAGCATCTCCCTCTACCATTACTAAAGCTGTGGTGTAGTTTTCTGGAAAGGTGAATTGCGTTTTTGCTCCCTTCTTTAACCTCAGGTTATACATTTCTATTGGAGAAAATGTAGATGCTGCTCCTTTATGTCCGTTGTAGGCGCCTGCAATAACTTCAAGTTCACCAGCATTATCTGGTAAGGCTACTTTTGTTATTTGTGCATTAGAAATGGCTTGGTATTTTGGTGGACTCTTTTTATCCTTAGCAGGAAGGTTTACCCACAGTTGTACCATTTGAAATTCACCGCCTTTTTTGCTCCATTCTGTTTCGTGAAACTCTTTGTGCAATACACCAGAAGCTGCTGTCATCCATTGTACGTCTCCTTCGTCTATGACTCCACCTCCACCAGAACTGTCATTATGTTCTACACGACCTTTGTACGCTAAGGTTACGGTTTCGAATCCTCTATGGGGATGAACTCCGACACCTTTTGGTTGGTCTGTTGCCGGAAAATTATATTTTGAATTATAATCTAGCATAATAAATGGATCCATGCGTTGCATTGTGGATGTCCCAGGAATGAAATTATGAACTCTAAATCCATCACCTACAAAATGTGGTGTGCCAGGTTGGGTTACTTTTTCTATGTGTCTCGTTTTCATCTGATTTGTGTTTTAATTTAAATTGATACTATTTGCTAGTTTAATTTCGAATGCATTATCTAAATAATTGCGTTCTCTCTGTGGCGTGTGTTTTGACCAGTATGCTCGTTTCACAGTATCTGCTAATGTGTTATTATCAGTGTACTCTACCACTATTGCATCCGTATTGAGAATGGTTGCAATTTGCTTAAATTTGGTTTTATCTATAGCCGCAATTGTCTTGTTAATAGCCACAACCTTATACGGTCGTTGTTGTAGTTTTTCTATGGCTATTTCAACATTACTGACGTTAGAAACTTTCCAGTTTAAAATTTTTGATGTTGTAGTCTGTGGGGTCACCACTAATACTTCTAAATGTCTCATAATGCATTGTTTTTATTACTGTAAAATTACAGCAAGCTATAACGCTATGCATTGACCTATGGTAAGCGTGTTTGTGTTCTAAGATTTGAAGTTTTCTTCGGCTAGGGCTTTTCTCACCCGACTTAAACTTTCTGGAGTGATGCCTAAATAAGATGCAATCATCCATTGTGGTACTCTGAGCATAATATCTGGATACATATTAACAAACTCTAAATAACGTACGCGTGCAGATGCTCCTAGTAATAAGCTAATACGCTTGTATAAATGGCGAATATGATTTTGTAATAGTATTTCGTTTTGTTTTCGGAACCCGATGTTTACTTTGACGACTTCATTTACAAAAGCATCATCTAGCATTACCACTACAGTATCTTCAATAGCGTCTATATAGTAGGTTGAAGGTTGTTGGAAATAAACACTTCCACGGTCGGTTACAATCCATTTTTCGGTTGCAAATTGTAAGATGTTTTCTTTGCCATCTTCACTTAAGTCATACAGACGCAAGACTCCTTCTTCTACAAAAAAGGAATGTGAACAGATATCACCTTGCTGCAAAAGATAATCGTTCTTAGATACCTTTCTGATTTGAATAAAAGGTTCTATTCGCGCAAATTCGTCTTCAGATAATCCGCCTTTTTCAATAAGATGCTTTTTAAAATTAGCTAAACCCATAATGCTACTTCAGTGGTGAAACTCAAATTTAATCATTTCGGAATTAATACGATGGTTTTTGATGGTTGTTACAGTCCTATATTAAGACGATTTATTCTAAAATTAGAAAAGGAGGCTTAGTTGCAATAACTATCCTCCTTTTCTTCCAATCAACAATCTAATCTAATCTAATCTAATCTAATCTAATTCATTCTTTGTTCTATTCCATATCAATAATGCCTACCACTTCATAAGCTCTTGTGCCATCTACCTGTACTTTTTCGTAGAGTATATTTGCGTATTCGTAATACGATTGTCCGTCTATGGTTACTTTTTCATAATCTTCTGGAAGTTCGTACACGACTGTCCCTACTTCTGGATCTACCACTTCATATTCATTATTTATTTGAACATAAAAGATACCTTGGGAGTTGTAATAGTTACGCGTGTTGTAACTAATACGTGTATAGTTTACAGGTAATGTTTTTATTCTAAACCCTACTTTTGGTGCTATAGCAATGTAACGTCCTCTAGATTGGGTATAATACTTATTATTTCCATAATAGTAATTTTGACCATTATGTTTAACTACTGTTTTATTTGGTACCGTTCTTACGGATACCACTTTTTTTGTCGGCTTTTTATAAGTGACATTTGAACTCGAAACTCTATTGTTTGTTGTCTTTTTTGCAATGGCGCTAGTTCGCTTTGTTGTGGTCGTAGTTACTGTTTTAGAATTACTACGTTTTGTTTGCGCTGAAACCTGTGTTGACATTCCTATCAGCATCAATGCTGGTAATACTATTGTTTTGATAAGTGCTTTCATAATTTTAGTTTTTAATATGTTCAACTTTTTCAATCTTTAAATAAGACTTTACTTGTAATTGATAGTTTAAAGGTATTTGTATTATTTCTGAAATAAAAAGCAAATAGACGGTTGCTACAATTGTATCTACGAACAAGAAAATTATATCGATATAGCCATCTTAAGGTTTATACTTAAGCCTTAATTATTGGTCATAAAAAAAGGTATACTTAATACAAGCACACCCTTTTCAGCTATTAAATAAACTAGGGTATTTATTTTAATAAACTTAATAAACCTGTTAATTCCGTTAGATTTAAACTGGAATTGCTATCAGTATCTAATACATTAAAATTCTCAGCAACTGAACCAATTGCCTCTGTTGAGCTTATTGCTTCATCGTTATTAGTATCTAATAAACTAAACAGACTTGTAATTTGCTGCACCGTTGAATTAGAACTTAATGAGCTTAATAACGTTGCTGCCTGAGATAGCGTTGATGTGTTAACGTCTTTTACACTATTACAGCTAAATAGTGTAGCGGCTAGAGTTAATGATAGTACTACTTTTTTCATGTTTGAAGGATTTAATTAATTGAAGACGCAAATGTAATTTTACAGAATGGTATTTAGAAAAACAATATACATACCCTGTGTATTCACCGTTGAATGCGAATATTTTATAGACGAAACAGAAATGTGGTTTGTTTTATAAGGAGTTGTTGTTAATGAACTCTAAAAACTTTGATTTGTATTGTTCAGACACTGTAATCCGCTGTTGGTTAATGATAATCTGACTGCGTTCAATAACATCTATATTATGTAAGGATACAATAAATGATCGGTGCACACGCATGAATTGAGATTCGGGGAGTTCTTCTTCTAGCGATTTTAAACTCATCAACGTTAAGATAGGCTTTGGGTTATCTTTTAACCATATTTTGATATAATCTTTTAAGCCTTCAAAATATAAGACATCTGCTAATTTGACGCGTAGTTGTTTGTATTCGGATTTAACAAAGAGGAATTCTTTTTCTTTAGATAGGATGCTTTCTCGTTTCCCTTTTACCAATTGAAACCAGGTATTAGCTTTGTTGGCTGCGGCTAAAAACTCAGCATAATCAAACGGTTTTAGTAAATAATCTATAGCTTCGACTTTAAAACCTTCTAAGGCATAATGATCAAAGGCTGTGGTGAAGATAACACGGGTTTCTTTAGGTAGCATTTTAGAAAATTCAATACCTGTAAGATCTGGCATTTGTATGTCTAAAAAGAGTAAATCTACTGGATTGTTTTTAAGCACCTCCATCGCTTCAATAGCACTACTAAATTTGTTTTTTAGATCTAGGAACGGAGTTTTTTCAACATAACTTTCTACTAAATTGAGCGCCATAGGCTCATCGTCTATAATACTACAGGTGATTTTAAAGTTGCTCATATTTAGTTGATTTCAATTTTTAAAGTGACTAAAAAACGGTCGTCTTTTACAATTGTTTTAAAGCTGAATTTATCTGGGTATAACAGTTCTAATCGTTTTTCTAAATTTTGAAGTCCGATACCAGAGCCACTTTTATCGTCAGTTTTCTTCGGGAAATTATTGTTTTCCACTGAAAATAAAACGATGTTATCATCACTGGTCATGTTAATGTCAATATTACTTGTTTTCGTTGCTGAGACACCATGTTTAAAGGCATTTTCGATCAATGAAATAAATAACAACGGAGCTATTTGAATGCCCGTCTCTTTAAAAGGAAAGCTATAACTCACAGATGTTTTGTCTGAAACGCGCAACTTCATTAGATCGATATACTTTTTAAGAAAGTCTATTTCCTTAGTAAGAGGAATGGACTCTACATTAGTTTCATACAACATATAACGCATTAGTTTACTTAAACTGTGTATAGATGATTTGGCTTGGTCTGGCGAAATATCGACTAAAGAATAAATATTGTTTAAGGAGTTAAAAAAGAAATGCGGTTGTAATTGGTAATGCAAATGCTGTAACTCTGACTTTAACTTTACATGCATTGCTTCTTTACGTTCCGCTTCGGTTTTATTCCAACGTTTTGTTGTTTTTAAAGCAATTGAAAATAAAAGCGGTGCTAAATAGGATAAGACTTGTATGTAGACGGCTATTTTAAATGGTGGCGCAACTCTGTATGAGTTCTCAAAGCGTTTTTTTAGAATTTGTTGAAAGAAATTATCTTCAATATATTCTTTTAAAAACAAGAAAAAGGCAATCAGTGCTGCATTTATAACTATAAAATGCAGCATTTTTTTAAGGAACAAAAAGCGATCTACTAGGACAAAGTAATTGAAGTAGAATATAATCACAGAAAATACTAAAGGGATCCAGAAATGCGCTTTAACTCTATCTAACTCTTGTTCTTGGCCATAAGACAGCAGGTAAGGTAAACTAAATAGTGTTAACCAAACTAGTAAGTGCAAAAGGGCTGTAATTGTTTTATTCTTGTACATAATTTTATTATTCGTAACGTAAAGCTGTGATTGGGTCTAAAGCTGATGCTTTTCGTGCAGGATACCATCCAAAAAAGATACCCGTTACAGCACAAACTGCAAACGAAATTACAATAGAATACAATGCCACGCTTGTAGGCCAATTTAAGAATTTTTCTATGAACACAGTGGCTCCGAGTCCTAATAATACACCCAAGACACCACCTGTGATACTAATTAGGATGGCTTCGATTAAAAACTGCATTAAAATATCGGATCCCTTACCTCCTACTGCCATACGCAAACCAATCTCTTTGGTACGTTCTTTTACAGAAACATACATGATATTCATAATACCAATACCTCCAATTAACAATGAAATACTTGCGACTGCGACCAATAAAATGGTTAACATTTCGCTGGTAGAACTAAATGTTGAAATTAATTCCTCCATAGAACGCACCGTAAAATCATCGTTATTACTATCCGTTAATTTATGTTGCACACGCAAAATATTAGAAACTTCTAAAACGGCTTCTGGCGCTTCTTCTTCGCTGATCGCAGAAGCCATAATTTGATTTAAATGATCGATAGCCAAAATACGTTTTTGTACCGTTGTATAAGGCGCAATAACCACATCATCCTGATCTTGACCAAAAGTATTTTCACCTTTTTCTTCTAAAACACCAATCACTTTAAACGGGATATTATTAAAACGAATCATTTGTCCGACCGGATCCTGACCGTCAGGAAACACATTTTCTACAACGGTTTGCCCAATTACAGCTACTTTTGACGCGGTTTTAACTTCTGCTTCTGTAAACATGCTGCCGCTCTGTAAACCGACGACTTTAATGTTTAAATATTCAGGATTAACACCATAAATTGATGATGGCCAGTTGCTAGAACCATTTATAACCTGACCTCTACCTTCTACCACAGGAGAACTATAACTTAATAAAGTCGATTGTGCTTTAATCGCTTCGTAATCACTTAAAGTTAGCGATTCCATGACGCTAGCTTCTTGTCGTACACCACCTTTGGTATCAGCTCCCGCTTTTATAGTTATCATATTAGAACCCATTGCAGAAATGGAAGTACGAATACTTTCCTTTGATCCTTCTCCAATGGCTAACATAGCGATAACAGATGCTACACCTATAATAATTCCAAGCATCGTCAACAACGTTCTTGTTTTGTTAAGAATGATGGCTTTTGTTGCGATTTTAAATAAATTTAATAGTCTCATCTGTTTATATTTATAGTTTTTTTAAGGTCAAAATGGAATGCCACAATTACATCTAAAGTCATATTAGAATTTTGATATGGTATTTTATAATTAATCATCTTGTTTAGGTAATTTGGCTAATTCGTTTGCTGCAGATTGTACGTTATGATTGTTATAATCTTGCATTACTTGTCCATCTTTTAATACAATGGTTCTGCTGCTAAAGGTGGCAATATCAGGTTCGTGCGTTACAAACGTGATGGTAATACCTTGCTTGTTTAATTCTTGAAATAAGGACATGATCTCGTACGAGGTTCGTGTGTCTAAGTTTCCCGTAGCTTCATCGGCTAATATCATTACGGGATTATTCACTAAAGATCTCGCAATGGCTACACGCTGTTGTTGTCCACCAGAAAGCTGTGACGGTGTATGATGCAAACGTTCACCTAATCCTACCTTTTCTAAAGCTTCAACAGCGCGTTTTCTACGTTCTTCTGTAGATACTTTACTATTGTATAATAATGGTAATTCTACATTTTCAATCGCCGATGTTCTTGCTAAAAGATTATAAGATTGAAAAATAAACCCAATCTTTTCGTTTCTAATGGTTGCTAATTCATTTCTGCTGAGGTCTTTTACACGTACACCATCAATTTCATAGGTTCCTGAAGTCGGTTGATCCAAGCATCCTAAAATATTCAGCATGGTACTTTTACCCGAACCACTCGATCCCATAATGGTCACAAATTCTCCTTCTTTAATATCAAACGAAATACCTTTTAACGCATGTACCGTTTCGGTTCCCATGGTAAACTCTCGTTTTAAATCTTCTATTTTTATGATTGCTTTGCTCATGATTCTTTGTTTTCTATTACCTTTTACGTTGTGGCATAAATGGGCTTGTGCTTTTAGCTGCCGTACTCACTTCTGATTTGTCAACTTCTTTTAAACTATAAACGAGTTGATCTCCTTTAGAAATACCGCTTAAAATTTGTACGTTAACTCCGTCACTAGCTCCAAGAGTTACTGCCTTTTGTGTTATAGAACCGTCAGATCCCAATACCCAAAGGGCGGTTTCTTCTCTAGACCGTTCGCTCGTATTGCCCTCTAACTGATGTTGTAAGTTATACGCGCTTAGCGTTTCTCTTTCCGGTTTAAAGTTGATGGCTTTGGCTTCTGCTGTTAATACATCATTCAATTCTAAAGTATAAATAGAGATCGTCGCTGTTAATCCTGGTTTTAGTTTTAAGTCAGGGTTATCTGCCTTAATTACAACGGTGTACGTCACTACATTTGAAGTAACTGTTGGGTCTAATCGTACTTGTGTCACTTCACCTTCAAAGGTTTCACCTATGTAAGCATCTACAGTAAATTCTACACGTTGACCTTCTGTAACTTGTCCGATATCAGCTTCATCCACATCCGCTTCCACTTGCATTTCTTTTAAGTCTTGTGCAATGGTAAATAAGGTTGGTGTGCTCAAACTTGCTGCTACGGTTTGTCCTTCGTCAATAGCTCTAGATAATACAACACCATCTATAGGCGAATAAATATTGGCATAACCTAAATTAGTTTTGGCTTGTTGTAAGTCTGAATAACGCTGTGTCACCGTTCCTTTTGCTGTTTGGTAGTTGAATGCCGCATCATCAAAATCTGATTTACTTATCACTTGATTATCATATAATGTTTTTTGTCTGTCATAAATAGTTTGTGTGTAACTTCTTTGGCTTACGGCATTATCATACACTGCTTGTGCTTGCGTTTTAGCTGCATTTAAGTTGGTTTTATCCAATTCAGCAATCAATTGACCTTCCGTAACCACACTGTTATAATCTACATGTATTTTTTCTACAACACCAGATACTTGTGTTCCCACTTCTACTTGTGTGATAGGCTCCATGGTTCCGGTTGCAGTGACCATAGTTGTGACGTTAGCTTGTTTTGCTACTATTGTTTTAGCTTCGATAACCATGCCGTCGTCTCCTTTTAGAAAAGCGTAGCTCGCAAAAGCAATTACTATGACTGCTATGCTGGTTATTATGATGGTTTTCTTATTTTTTTTCATGATTATTTGAATTAAAGTTTAATAGAGTTTCCTTGATAAAATTGTAATAATTGATGGTATAAAATGCTTAAGTATTTCGCTTGTAAATAATTTTGTTGTGCATTAGTATAGGTGTTTTGACTAATTACTAAATCGGTAGTACTTAAGCCTCCTAGTTCATATTTTTTCTGCGCTAGATTATAAGATTGTTCTGCCGCTGATTGCGATGCTTCTGCTGCGACCAATTGCTCTTGTGCTGACACTGCATTTTGATAAGCGGTTTCCACTTTCTTGTATACCGTCTTTTCGGTCAGTTGCTGATTAATCTGTGCTTTTTCAATATTAATCTGTGCCGATTGTACTGCTGCTTTTGTCTGATTTCTATTAAAAATGGGAATGTTTAAAGACAGTCCGACACGTTGATTAAAATTCACATTAAACTGATCTGAGAAGTTATTATCATTGACACTTGTAAATCCAGATCCCAAACTACTCACTAACGATAAGGTTGGTAAATAGGCGCCTTTAGCAATGTCTAAACCTTTTTCGCTTACCTCTACTCCAATTTTACTCGCGCTAACTTCAGGTAGAATACCAAGTGCTTTAGTATATATTGCCACTTTATCGAGTTCTAGCGTAATGTAATCTGTATCGGTATTTAAAGTTTCAATCTCTATATCTTGAGTTGGGTCTAACTCTAATAATTGTTTTAAGGCTATAATGTATTGTTGATAGTTATTTTTAGCCGTGATAACAGCATATTTGTTTGTTGCCGTTTGACTCTGTGCTTCGGTGTAATCACTTAAGGCAATAGTACCAGCATCTAATCTTGCTTTGGCACGCTCAACTTCCTTTTCTGATGCTGCGACATTATTTTCAGCGATAGTAACAGCTTCTTTAGCATATAGAATTTGTAAATAATTTTCTAAGATGCTTAGAATAATGTTGTTCTTCGTTTCTTCTTCGAGAAATACACTTTGATTTAATAATAATTCGTTCTGTGCAATTTGATTATTAATCTGATTGCCCTGAAACAAAGTCATAGAACTATTAAGACTGACGTTAGTACTATAGATTTGATCCGTAACATAATCGCTAGTAATCGGGTCAATAGAATTTCCGTTAGAAAATGTTTCAGATACTGTACCGTTTAGGTTTGGAAGTCTAGATGATTTCGCTTTACTATAATCTACTGCGGCTTGGTCGTAATTTAAAGCCGCATCCTTTATAGTAATATTGTTTTCTAAGGCATATTGAAGACACGCTTCTAAAGTCCAAAGTTTTGAGGTTTCTGAACTCGTCTCTTGTGAAAAGATAAGCTGAGTTACTAGCAGTGTTATGATGATAAAAAGATGTTTCATTTTTACGTGTATTTAATTTTACACTACAAATATGAAACGATATCCAATCTTAATATAAAGCGATAGACGTTTGCGCTAATTCACTATATGAATTGAGGTATTTTATCGATGAGATTTTTTTGGAGTTTAATATTAGTTGATCGTAGATAAATTGATGGCACTTAACTGTTGTGTTGTGACAATAAAAAAAACCTGCTAAAGAGCAGGTTTCGTTTTATTAAAAATCGGTTACTTTATATTCAAAATAATCGACTATTTTAAATCGTTTTTATAACGCGTAAGTATCAGCTATAGGTGCGCAAAAACTTAATTCAATTCTTGCATTATTTCAGCGAACAATTCCGAAGATCTTATCTTATCATTTATATCAAAAATATGAGTGGCAGCAATAAGCTCATCAACTTTAGATTGCTCTAAGAACTCTTTAACCTGAGCTTTAACTGTAGCTTTACTTCCAATAAACGAATATTTCAACATTTGATGCACCTGAGGATTTCTCATAATATCTCGTAAATCTTCTGTCATAGCTGTTGGTGGTTGCACATTAGCGCGTCTGCCTGTAAATATGCCAACTATCATTCTAATTAATGAGGTTGCTAAGCGTTCGGCTTCTTCATCGGTATCAGCGACAATAATATTAACGCCAGCTATTATATAAGGTTGTTCTAAAGTTTCGGAAGGTTGAAACTTTTCTCGATAAATACTAATGGCATCCCACAAATGCGTAGTCGCAAAATGACTCGCAAAAGCATAAGGCAAGCCTTTTTTTGCTGCCAAATGCGCACTATCTGTACTAGAACCGAGAATATAAATTGGCACATCGACGCCTTCAGCGACTGTAGCACGTACTTTTGCGTCTTCATTTTCTATAGAAAAATAAGTTTGTATTTTTTCTACTTCCTCTGGAAATGACTGAGCCGCTTGCATAAAATCTGATCGTATGGCTTTTGCTGTTTCAGGATCTGTACCTGGAGCTCTACCTAAGCCTAAGTCAATACGATTAGGATATAAAGCACCTAAAGTGCCAAATTGTTCTGCTATAATTAAAGGTGAATGGTTGGGTAACATAATACCACCAGAACCAACACGTAGCGTATTTGTACCTTCTGCAACATAACCAATTAATACCGACGTTGCACTACTTCCAATATTAGCTGCATTATGATGCTCTGCTAACCAATAGCGCGTGAATCCTGAATTTTCAGCATGTTGCGCTAATTTTAGGGTGTTGTTAAAGGTTTGTTTTAGTGTTAAACCTTCGGAAACTAATGCAAGGTCTAATATGGAATATGCTATGGATTTCTTTGTCATAAGTAAACACAATTATTAGGGTTTAGTGTTAATGATATACTTCTGTTTTATTTAAATCTTTTTTGCGTAAATTTAAACTAATTGATAAGATTTAATCAAAATACGAATTAGAATAATGGTCACTTATTATTCCTTTTAAGTTATAAATGACCATATGTTTAAATAAATCTTCTTTTTGATAGGTTTCAAATAAATTATTGTCTTTAAATACGAGGTTGTCGATTCTGAAAAAATAAATTTTAACGACTAATTCTATATGCACCTCTTTTTTAATGTTGCCTTTATCTTGCGCCTGCTTCAGTAAGTTATAGACTATGGTATTTGCTAATTCTTCAACAAAAGCGTCAAATAAACGATTCGCTTTAGGGTAGTACTTTTCTAAACCAAAAAGAAAAGAGGGTTTAAAGTATCTTAAATACTCAAACCCTCTTTTGTAAATTAATATAACACTCAAAACAGGATCATTACCATGATTCGCAATAATCTCATTTATATTTTCTCTATATTCATTAAATAAACTCTCAACACCAGAAGTGATTAAGTCTTCTTTATTGTCAAAAAAGGTATAAATAGTCTTCTTAGAAATACCAAGTTCATTTGCTAATTCGTCTAAAGTGACATGCTTACTCCCAAATTGAGTAAACTTTGCAATAGAGCGTTCTAACAATTCTGCTTTAGTAATCATAGTACACTATTTTATCTCCAACCACCACCAAGCGCTTCGTATAAATCTACTATAGATACTAATTGTTGCAATTGACTATCTATAATATTAAGCTCTGCGCTTAAGGCACTTTGTCTTGCTGTTAAAAGATCTAAATAGTTAGCATAACCATTTTTAAGTAATTCTTCTGAATTAGCTTCGGCTGTACGTAAGGCTTCAACTTCATTCTTTCTAAACTCGAATTTTTTAGTTTCAGATTCATAAGAAAATAAGGCATTAGAAACTTCACTTCCTGCAACTAACAAGGTCTTTTTAAACTGAAGTAAGGCTTGCTCTTGTTGTGCAATAGCCACTTCTTTTTGAGTTTTAAGCTTACGCTGATTTAAAAGCGGTTGTGTTAATCCTCCCACAATATTAGCAAATAATGAATTGGCGCTAAATAAATCGTCTAACTCTAAACTTTGTAATCCGCCAGCTGCCGTTAAGGTTAAAGATGGATACAAGTTGCTATTCGCTACATTGGTCAATTCAAAAGATTGAATTAAGCTATATTCAGCCGCCATAACATCTGGTCTATTGCTCAATAAAGTTGCTGGTACACCTAGTTTTATGTCTTGCTCAATTTCTTGAATATCTAAACTGTTGCGTTCAAAATCTTGCCCAGATTTACCCAATAAAATACTTAATGTATTCTCTGTTTTAAAAATAGCAGTTTCAATATCTACTTGTAATGCTTTTGCATTATTGTATTGCGCGATATTTTGATCTACTGCCACTTGTGTCACCTGACCTGCATCTTTTAGCGCTTTAATAGTTTCCACACCGCTTTCTCTTGTTGCAATGGTTTGCTTAGTCACTTCTAACTGAGCATCTAAAGCTATTAAACTGTAATAGGTGTTTGCAATGCTAGAAATCAGCTGTGTTTTTACAGCTTGATGTCCTGCTACGCTTTGTAAATAACCAGCTTGTGTTGCTCTTTTATTGCTTCGGATTTTCCCCCATATATCAGCTTCCCAAGATAAGTTTGCTGTAATATCGAATTGATCTGTAGACCGATCACTTAAGAATGCACCAAATTGGGTGTTTTTAGATAATTCTTGATGCGTCCAGTTGGTACCCACATTTACAGATGGTAAATAACCCGCTTTACCTTGCTTAGCATAAGCTTCTGCTGCTACCATTTGCTGAATCGCTATACGAACGTCCATATTATTTTGCAGCCCCTCTTCAATATATTGTTGAAGGTATTGATCTGTAAATAATGTTTTCCAAGATACATCTGCCATAGATATACTATCTGTTGGCAGATTATCTGTTCTGTATAATGTTTCAGTTTCCGATTCTAATTCAGGTCTTACATAATCTTGCGCCACAAAACAACTTTGTAATGTAATCGCAACAATTAGCAATAATGAGCCTTTACTAAAATTTCTATGTTTTATAATCGATGTCATAGTTTTTAATCTTCAATAGTTTTTGTTACTGGTTTACTTGAAACTTTTTCTTGTAACCACTGAAATAATATAAATAATATAGGAATTACAAAGACTCCCATAATAGTTCCAATAAGCATACCACCTGCTGCACCTGTTCCTATTGAGTTGTTACCTTCGGCTCCAACTCCACTTGCTAATACTAATGGCATCAATCCTAAAATAAAGGCGAAAGATGTCATTAAAATTGGACGTAAACGTGCTTTTGCTCCATGGATTGCTGCATCTACAATCGACTCACCATTCTTTCGTCGTTGTAGCGCAAACTCCACAATAAGGATGGCGTTTTTAGCTAACAGACCAATAAGCATGATTAATGCAATTTGGAAATAAATGTTGTTTTCTAAGCCTAAGAACTTCGTGCTTATGTACGCTCCAAATACACCAAATGGTAATGATAATACCACTGCAAATGGTAACAAGTAACTCTCATATTGTGCACTTAATAAGAAATACACAAACAGAATACTTAGTATAAATATAAAGGTCGTTTGGTTACCAGCATTGACTTCTTCTCGGGTTAAACCAGAATAAGAAACTGTGTAATTACTCGGTAGTTTAGCAACTTCGTCTTCAATTATTTTAATTGCATCACCTGTACTAAAGCCATCGTTGGTAGCACCTGTAATAGTTGTTGAGTTGAATAGGTTAAAACGCGTTACCGATTGAGGACCATACACACGCTTTAAGTTTACAAACTGTGTAATTGGTGTCATTTCACCAGAATCAGTTCTCACATACATACTATTTAAAGCACTTTCATCAGCTCTATCTTCTGGTAATGCTTGAATATACACTCTAAATTGTTTTCCGAATTTAGAGAAATCTGAAGCATAAACTCCACCGATATACCCTTGTAAAGTTGAAAAGATACTCGTTATCGAAACTCCTTTTTCTTTAGCCAAAGGAACGTTAACCTCCATTTCATACTGTGGATAGTTAGTGTTGAATGAAGATGTCGCATATTTAATTTCAGGATGTTGCATTAAAGCCATCGTAAAATCATTCTTTGCTTTATCTAAATCTGCAAATTCGCCACCAAACTTATCTAATAAGTTAATTTCAAAACCAGCCGAATTACCAAAACCACGAATACTTGGCGGTGAGAAGAAAATAATATTAGCTTCAGGAATTGATGCTGCAATACCAAATAATTTTCCGGTAATCGCTTGTGCAGAAAGTGCGTCGTCTTTACGCTCTCCCCAATCTTCTAATTTTATAATTCCGAAACCAAAGTTACTACCAGCACCACTAATTAAACTTCGACCTTTAATAAAGTTAACACCGACAATACCTTCTATACCTTCAATTTTTTCATATAATTGTCTCGATACGGCATCTGTTCTATCTAATGATGCTCCTGGAGGTAATTCAATATTCGCGAAAATAATTCCTCTATCTTCATTTGGTACAAATCCTGTAGGTGTGGTGTTAGATGCCCAATAAATTCCGACACCTGCAATAACTAAAAGTAGTACTGAAACAATTTTTCTTCTATATAAAAAGTGAAGTGATCTTCCGTAGCGCTCTACAGTAGCATTAAACCCACGATTAAATAAGGTATAAAAACGTTTTAAAGGACCTTTGCCTTTTAATTCTTCATCTTCTTTATGTCCTTTTAATAATAAGGCACATAATGCCGGACTTAAAGTTAAGGCGTTTACTGCCGAAATAAGAATTGCAATAATTAAGGTGACACCAAATTGCTCATAAAACACACCAGTTGGACCGGTTACAAATGTTACAGGAATAAATACGGCTGCCATTACCAACGTAATTGAGATAATCGCTCCAGAAATTTCGTTCATCGCTGTTAACGTTGCTTTTTTAGGATTGTGTTCTCCTTCATCCATTTTCGCATGGACGGCTTCTACAACAACAATGGCATCATCTACCACAATACCAATGGCGAGTACTAATGCGAATAGCGTTAATAAGTTAATGGAATACCCAAATACATTCAAGAAAAAGAAGGTACCAATAATAGAAACGGGTACTGCAATTGCAGGAATTAAAGTTGATCTAAAATCTTGTAAGAAGATGAAAACAACTAAGAATACTAATAAAAAGGCTTCTAATAACGTGGTTACTACTTTGTCTATAGAGGCATTTAAAAATAAACTGGTATCGTATGGTACAAAAATATCTAAACCTTTTGGTAGATCCGCTTTTACCGTTTCTAGTGTGGTTTTAATATTTTCAATAATCTCTTGGGCGTTAGAACCTTTAGTTTGAAAAATCCCCATAAATACTGCAGGATTTCCTAAACTCATTGCGTTAGAAGAATATGATTGTGCATCTAATTCAATAGTTGCAACATCTTTCAATCTTAAAAATTCCCCGTTTCCTAAAGCTTTAATAACAATATCACTGTATTGACTTTCGTCTTTAAAACGACCGCTATACGTTAATGTGTACGAAAATGATTCCCCATTATTCTGTCCTAAAGAACCTGCAGCTGCTTCTAAATTTTGTTCAGCTAAAGCGGCAGAAATATCAGAAGGTATTAAACCATATGAGGCTAATTTTTCAGGATTTAACCAAATACGCATGGCGTAATCTTGTTGTGAAAAGACACTAACATCACCAACACCACTAATACGTTGCATTGCTGGGATAACATTAATTTTTAAGTAGTTTTGAATAAATGTAGCATCATAATCCTCACTTTCAGAATACATAGAAATGAACATTAATGCACTTGTTTCTTGTTTCTGAGTGGTTACACCTGTTTGAATCACCTCTTGAGGCAATAATGGGTTTGCTCTAGCCACACGGTTTTGAACGTTTACAGCTGCAATATCTGCATCGATGGTTTGATCGAAATACACTGTGATTTCCGCCGCTCCTGTGTTAGATGCTGTAGAGGTAATATACGTCATACCTTCTACTCCATTGATTTGCTCTTCAATAGGAATAATAACACTTTCTAAAACGGTTTCTGCGTTTGCACCTGTATAATTCGCCGTAACTTTAATTGTTGGCGGTGCAATATCTGGATACTCTTCTATAGGTAAACTTGAAATACTAATAACTCCAAGTAACACTATAATAATAGAGATTACTGTTGAAAGCACAGGTCTTTCAATAAATGTTTTTAACATGATTACTATGTTTCTAGGTTAATTAGTTTTTAAATAAAGTAGGTATCTGTTTAATAGCCTCTTCAAAAGGTGTGTCTTGCGGAGAAATCACCATACCGTTTCTTAATTTACCAACTCCAGTTATTACAATTTTATCATTGGTATCTAAGCCAGATTCTACAACATATAGATTGTCTACAGTACCTTGTACTTTTATAATTGCAGTCTCAATTTTATTCTCAGCACCAAGTTTAAAAATCATAATATTTCCTTGTTGCTCAAATGTTGCCGTTTGAGGAACTACGATGGCGTCTTTATATTCTATAGGAAACTTTATTTTACCACTGTTTCCATTGGTTAAAATTTCATTAGGATTATCAAAAGCAGCTCTAATTTTTATAGTTCCTGTATTTTGATTGACTTGCCCTGTGCTAGTTTGAATTCTTCCTTTTTCAGAATATTCTTTTCCGTTGGCTAAAATCAAACTCAAGTCTGGAGAATTTTTAATACGCTCTGCTTTCGTCTTTCCTTCAGATCTCTGTAAATGGTTAATGTATTGTGCTTCGTTAAAACTAAAGAATGCATATACTTGATCAATCTCACTTACAGTTGTTAATGGGCGCGCGTCACTTGGGCTAATTAAAGCTCCTTCTCTAAAATTAATTGAACCCACATAGCCATCAATAGGACTTTTAATTGTTGCATAACCAATATTTGCAGAAACACCACTTAGATTAGCTTTAGCCTGAGCTAAATTAGCTTTTGCTGTTTCTAATTGTACAGCACTTATAATGTTCTTTTCTACTAAAGGCACTAATTTATCTACCTCTACTTGTGCTACATTAACACGAGCTTTTGCTGCACCAGCATCTTGACTTAAAGACTGAGTTTCTAGTCTAAATAACGTTTGTCCTTTTCGTACTTTCTGACCTTCATCAACATATACTTTTTCAATATAACCAGATGTTTTAGCTCTTACATCACTATTTACAATACCTTCAATAGTTGCAGGATATTCTGTATGTCCTGTTACTGTCATCGTTTGTATTTGAGTCACCGGAAAAGGAGCTGGTGGAGCTTGAGATGGTGCTGCTGTAGCATTTTGCTTATCGCCACAACTGACAATAACTAAGAATAATCCTAGGATAGTATATAAATTAGTCTTTTTCATTTCGTTTTACTTTAAATTTTGAATTGGTTGTTTATTAATTTTTCTCTTAGGGCTTTTACAGAAGAAGACGCTTCGTCTATAAACATGATATAATCGTTATGAAATGTTAAATCGAACTTCTCGTCTTCATTTTCGATTTTTTCGTTGTTTTGTTTGTCTTTATAACTTTTAATTTCGATGTGCACTTCGCGTTCTTCTTGCCAATGACTTATCATTCGGTCTACATGTTGTACTATAGTATCTTTATTAATGACAAAATACTTTTTGCGATCTCCTGTTTTTGTGAAATACTCAATTTTGTTTAAATCTTGTAAATGATTAAGGTGCGTTGAGATGGTGCTCTTACTTGCACAAAGAAGACTTACTAAGTCTTCAAATGTAGCTCCTCTTTTACCAGTGAGTATAACGTAAGACAAAATTCGCGCAGCGACAGGAGCCAATTGCTCTCTGTTCTCCAAATGAACACCGAGTTTCTCAACTAAGCCCATTTTTTTTTGGCAGATATTTTCTTTCATTGTTTAACTATTTGCTACTGATTTTGAAACTAAAATTATCAAGAACAGTAAAATTCTATGCAAATATATCTATAGGTTCGGAACAAACCGAACTAATCGAAGTTAAATGAATGTTAAAATAATTAACGGACTAAAAAAAGACTATAAAATGATAGTATAAATGAGTGTAATATATTTAAGGTCAATATAGATACGCATATCTAAATAGGTCTGTAATTCTGCGTATTTAGTTACATTAATGTTAATGACTTGTAAGTTTTACGAGTGGATTATGACATTAAATTGAAAGATAATTTAATACCTTGAATAATCATACCAGTACCAATAATGGCAATAATTAATCCCATAATTTTACCAATAACAGAGATGACGTTATTACCTACCAATCTAACGATGTTATCACTTAATCTAAATGTGATATAAGCAAGTATACTCATCAGCCCAAATATAGCTATGACTAAAATAATGTGAATCGGTTCTACATTAGCTACAAAGTTCATCGCTGTAACAATAGTTCCTGGGCCTGCTAAAATAGGAATGGCTAATGGTGATACAGCAATGTTTTCATCAATATCTACATGTTTAAGGCTCTTAACATTAGACTGTTTAGATTGCAGCATTTCAAAACCAATATAAAATATTAAAATCCCACCTGTAATTTTAAAGGCAGGGATACTAATATTAAATAACTCAAAAATAAATTTCCCTAACAATACAAAGACCGTAACAATTATAAAGGCAATGATATTTGCTCTTTTATTAATGTCTTCTTTTGTTTTTTTATTTGCACCTTGGGTTAAGGCCACAAAAACCGTCATGTTTGATATCGGATTTGTGATGGCAAAAAAACCGGTAAATACGGTTATACAAAATGTAATTAAGTTATCCATTTGACGGAAAATTTTGATTTTCAAAAAAAAACGCAAAACTAGTTCTTTATCTCTTAACTAATTTTATTTATTAAGATTTAAATCAATATTATGTATTGCGTTTCAAAAGATACAAAATTTGATACGTTTTATGGAAAATGCTTCATTAAATAGCGTTTCTTTTTTATATGGTAAGAGTTCTATTGAATAAATCATTGGTTTTTATTGTATCCTAAGCATCAGTAGGTACTGGTGAAAAACAACCGTATTTAATCTTTGGTCTTTTCTAAAGCTTTTCTAATGTGCTCGCTATCCCATTGATTATCAAATTCTACAATGCCTCTTTTAAAATCTTCATTTAAGAATTTTTCTTGTTGCTCTAATTCTTGTCGAGCTTTAAAAATATAGCTGTCGTCACCTGGTTTCAGTTCTTTAGCTAAACGTCTAATTATCGCTTCATCATATTTAATAAAATTATGAACTTGTGTATTTAAGGTATGTTTTCTAAAGCCCATTTTGCTTAATACATCTTTTGCTAAAACTAAAGAGGTTTCTAGCGATTCGCGATATATGTTTTCCATTCCTAAATTTAATAAATCGTAGGCTTCATATCTATTTTTAACACGAATCATAAGCTCAACATGTGGATATTTTTCTTTGACCATTTTAGTTACGTGCTTCGTAACACTAGGATTGTCAATTGCGCAAATTAGGATTTTGGCTTCGGCTATTCCGGCAGATTCTAACAAGTCTAAACGCGTGGCATCTCCATAATACACTTCAAATCCCATCTTTCTTAGAAAATCTACACGATTAGAATCTTGATCTAAAATGGTAGCTTCAACACCATGTGATCTTAAAAAACGCCCAACTGTACTCCCAAAATGTCCAAAACCAACCAAGATTATTTTTTGCGATTTTGCAATATGATCCATCGGTCGTTGTACAGATTCTTTAGTTCCAATTCTTGGAAGAATCAATCGTTCATTAATAATACTTATAATTGGTGTGAGTGACATACTTAATGCTGTTATTACAAGCATCATATCCATTTGTTCTTGATTTAAAATATTCAACCCAAAAGCGAATGATAATAATACAAATGCAAATTCACCAATTTGTGCCAATCCAAAAGTCAGCAATAATTTCTGATCTAATTTCAGTTTAAAAACATAACCCGTTACAAATAAGACAGCTGCTTTTATGACGATAATAGCCAGTAATATTCCGCCAATGGTCAACGGGCTTTTTGCAATAACAATAAAATTAATTGAGGCACCTACAGCCATAAAAAACAAACCTAATAGTAGGTTTTTAAAAGGTTCAAGTGTACTTTCAAGTTCGTGTTTAAATTCACTATTTGATAATACGACTCCACCTAAAAATGCACCCAAAGCTGGACTTAAGCCCACATACTCCATCAAAAAAGAAATAGAAAAGACAATTAAAAGTGCTGCCGCAATTAATAATTCTCGTACTTCTGTTTTTGCGACTTTACGTAACATGGGTACAATTAAGTATTTACCCGCAACAATGATTAAGACAACCGATAAAATAATAGCCAAGGTTTGAAAACCCATTGGTAAATTATCTAATAAATTAATATGTTCTTTATGATTATCTGCAGAAGAAACAGCATCTGTGCTTACTAACAAAGGCATTGCTCCAAGCATCACAATAACAATAAGGTCTTGAAACAATAAAATTGAAAACGATGACGTGCCAAATGTGGTATCCATCAACCCTTTTTCCTTAATGGTTTGCATTGCAATTGCTGTAGACGATAGCGCGACAGCCATAGAGATAACAAGCGCTATTTTCCAATCATAACCCAAAAAGGTAAATAGCATATAAGATAGCAGCATCGTACCCCCTACTTGTAAACCACCCATTCCAATAATGGTTTTTCGCATGTTCCAGAAGTTCTTGGGCTCAATTTCTAATCCAATTAAAAACAGCATAACGACAACACCAAATTCGGCAAAATGCATAATATCTTCTCCTTCATTTCCTATAAAACCTAAAACATAAGGACCGATTAAAACACCTGCTAACAAATATCCTATTACCGAACTTAATCCTAATCGTTTGGCTATAGATACACATATAATGGCACCTAATAGAAATACGATAGCTTCAAAAAGTATACTTCCTGTCATATATTATTGTGGTTGAAGTTGCGGAATATCATTCAGAAAAAAGCAGCCATTAAAATCGTCTAACGTCAAATTTTGTTGAAGTAAATAAATTAATTTTCCATATTGACTCACATGGTTTGCTAATTGGTCTTCAGTTAACGTATGTGTTCCCATGACAGCAAATGGAGGTAAATAATTCATGCCACATAAATTTGCAGTTTGTTCAAATGGTCGTAAAAACTGATTCACCGTAAAACTATTTGTGCCTTCAGAACAATATACTTCTCTTGCGCCACCAGTTGTAATCACATTTAAACATGTTTTAGATAACAACGCATTTCCGTCGGGACCGTAAGCCCAACCAAATTCTAAAACCAAATCAATCCACTGTTTCATTAATGGAGGACAACTATACCAGTAAAATGGATGATGCCAGATTATAATATCATGCGCTTCAAGTAGTTCTTTTTCAGCTTTCACATCGATATGAAAATCTGAATAACGTTCATATAAGTCGTGAAACGTGATACCTTCCATGTCTTTTATATGATTAACGAGCGCCGCATTTACCTTAGATTTCTCAAATTTAGGATGGGAAAAAAGGACTAATATTTTTTTCATCTGACAAATTTAACTGAAAAAGATTTGATTGATGAATACCTTATGCTACTATTGAGTTTGTGATACTTAATAATGCGCTTATTTTTTTTGCATTAATAATTTCGATATTCTCACCATAGAGGGCTCTGTTTTGAAAGATTCTTTACTGACTTCAAAATGACAAAAAATTAATTCTTCAGAAATGTTTATCTAAACGTCACGATATCTTCAAAATTACGTCTTGATTTTCCGAATTCTGGATCTGCTTTTCTGTATCCAAAAGCAGCCATAAATGACAAACCGTATTTATCGGTATCTACTCCAAACTTGTCTTTTAATAAGGCTTCTGCTTTTTCTTGATGGAACCCTTCAATTGGACACGAATCAATTCCTGTTAAAGCAGCAGCAGTCATCATATTACCTAAAGCGATGTAGGTTTGTTTTGAAGACCAATCGAATAACTTTTTATCGGTATCTAAATCAAAATCACGCTCTTGAAACTCCCTGTAAAATGTAGAATACATATCAATAACCTCCTGTGGTAATTGTTTTACATCCTTCATCATGTGCATAATATATTCTGAATCGTGTTTAACCATTGGTGCTTTCATGCTTAAACCTAATACAAAATGACTAGCAGTATCCAATTTTAAAGGCGCTCCCCAAGCAACAGGTTTTAATAACTCACGTAACTCTTTATCTTGAACAACGATAAAATGCCAAGGTTCAAAACCAAATGAACTTGGTGATAAATGTGCTGTTTCTAAGATGAATTTCATGTCTTCATCTGATACTTTTTTAGTGGCATCAAATTCCTTTGTTGCATGTCTGAAATTAAACGCATTTAAGATGTCTTCTTTTGTAATATTTGGTGTATTCATTTTATATGTTTTTTAAAGGTTGTTTATTATTTTAACGCAAATGTAGAGGCATCCTTCTTCTTATTTAAGTACGAAAAAAGGTGATATTGGTATAAATAAAGGTTTTTATGCTTTTAAACCTTGTGATTTTTATAATTTAAGTAAAATAACACTGTCGTTTACTCCTGTTTATACCTTTTAGAAACAAACAAACCTCTATTCTTACGTGTATAAGTTTATTTGATCCATCTAAAAGTAAGATTAATTCTAGGTTGAATTGGTTTTGAAGTTTTAGGTATTTTGTGTTTCCAGTTATTTTGTGTCGCACCTTGCATGAGTAGTAAACTTCCATGAGCTAACGGAATAGAAATTCGTTTTAGATCGTTGCGCGTTGCGTGTTTTAATTGAAAAGGTCTTGTGGCTCCAAAAGTAACAGATCCAATAACTGTATTTTCACGTTGACTTTCTTCATAATCTTGATGCCAATCGACGCTGTCTTTTCTATCTCTATAATAATTAAGTAAACAGCGGGTGAATTTTATGCTCACCTCCTGCTCTACCCGTTCTTTGATGCATTTTAAATCGGCATTCCATGGAAGCATTTTACGATTGTTGTCAGCATAAGACACCGTTTTTGCTGTATCTCCATACCAAGCCGTTAATCTAGGTAAATTAACTTGCTTACCATAAATGGTCATGGAGTCTTGTTCCCAAATGGTATTTTTAAGTAAACTATCGTAAAGTCTATTGCTTTCTTTTGTAGAGAAAAAATTCTCAAATAAAGTTACATCAGCGCCTGGCAAATCAAATGTTGTTTTAATAACTTCATCCGTAGAAAATAACTCAGTTTGATTGAATAGATCCATGTTATTATGCTCCAAATAATTTATAGGTTAATCGCGAAAAAAGTAAAAAACTAACAGAAAAATCATGTGTTATTTACTTCCTTCAATTGTCTTTTTCCTGAGGTCTTTTATAAAATAGCCCAACATAATAATGATGAAAAAAGAAAAAGGCAATGAGGTTATAATTAATAAACGCTGCACAGCTTCTAAAACATTGATATTCGCTTTAGAATTTCCTAAAAGTATCAAAGCGATTGTTGCTAGTAAAATGAAAACGGACCAAATAAGGCGATGCATTTTACTTGGGTTTTTAGATCCTTTATCCGTAAACATACTCAATACAAATACGGCAGAATCTACAGAGGTTATTAGAAAGCTTATCAATAAAAACAGGGATGTAATGTTTAAAACTGTTGCGTACGGATAGTGCTCAAAGAACACAAATATAGAAGCAAATACATTACTAAATTCGTTATTATATACGCCCCAGTCTTCTATTAAATGGAAAGCAGAGGTTCCAAAAACGGAGAACCAAAAAAAGGTGCCTAAAGAAGGAATAATTAAAACCCCTAACAATAGTTGTCTTATGGTACGACCTTTGGATATTCGGGCGATAAATATTCCTGTAAAAGGCGCCCATGCCAACCAAAATGCCCAATAATAGAAGGTCCAATCGGTTAAAAACTCTAAACCAGGATTATAAGATCCCAATGCTAAACTCATGGGAACAAAATCTACAATATAATTTAGGGTTGTTTTAGCAAATGCAACCAAAATAGCACCCATATCGCTTGTTGTAAACACAAATATTAAAATAGCAAAAGTGACAATGATATTTAGTGTTGAAAATATTTTAATTCCTTTATTTACGCCTTGCCAAGCAGAATAGCATGCTACTGTTGAAATAAAAACACAAAGCGCTATGGTTGTTGTAAGTCCGAAGTCATAATCTGAAATATGATTGAGGCCTCCATTAATTTGGGTTGTTCCAAGACCAATTGCTGCGATTAGTCCAAAAACAGTGGTTATAATTGTCGTAACATCGACGCCTTTTTTTAAAAAATTACTTTTTATATGGTCGTCAATAGTCGCACTAATTCTGACTTTCTTTTTTTTAACATGCAACGCATAGCCAACAACCATAGCAAAAAGACCATAAAATGCCCAAGCTGTTAGTCCCCATTGATAAAAGGTAAACTCTAGTGCTAAAATATTAGGTGATAGTTCGGATGCATAAGGTGGATTTTGCTGCATAAAAACAGGTTCTTGTACTGCTCTTAATAAAATACCAGACCCCATTCCTGCGCTATATAACATAGCTGTCCAAGACCAAAGTGAATATTTTGGTTTAGAGGAGGGTTTCCCAAGTTTTATGTTTCCATATTTGGAAAAAGCAATAAATATGAGTGCCAACACACATCCAAAACCTAGATATAAATAGAAATAGCCAAAATAATTCCGAACCCATAAAGAAGCACTTTCAATGGCGCTATAACTTGCTTCTGTTGCAAAAAACACGATTAAGCTACAGGTGAATATTATGCCTACAGAAATAGATAAAATGGAATGTTTTCTAAGAAGCTTTAAAATCAAGAGAATTAGGTTTATGCAAAAATAAGGATTAGAATGTAAATCCTAATTCCTTCCTCTCTAAATTGAATCCTATTTTGTACATAAGCGGGATAATAATGTACTTTAAAAGGTTTGTAAAGTGGAATTATGAATTTGTAATTCTTTTTCAACTAAATTTGCTTCAAGTTATCCTTAATACACACCAAAATGCATATAATTGAAGCTTTTAAGCCTTTCGAAATACAAGAAATAGAATTAACAGAATGGAAACAGCGTCCTGTTAAAAACAACTTTTTCGAATTGGTTTTAATTAAAGACGGATACGGTACTCAGTGTATTAACTATAATGATGTCAGCTACAGCAAAGGCAGTATCTTTTTATTACCTCCTTTAAAATGTCATTCATTCAACATAGAAAAACAAACAAAATTTGTATTTCTAAAATTTACGGATTCTTTTTTTAAGAATGTAAATAGAATCAATATAGACCGAAATGAGTGGTTTAAAGAGGCGTCCTATATATTATCTAACTACAATCAATTGCCAGGAGATATTATTAAAAACGAAATCGATAGAAATCATTTAGGAAGTTTAATAGAAATGATTTTGCAAGAATCTAGAAGTTACGGGGAGTCTTCAATTAACCTTGTTACAAGTCTTATGACGAGTGTTCTAGAAATACTTATCAGAAATATTAAAAAGAGTAATTATTTTGAAGTTCCAAACAACAGTGACGACAGAATTGTCAAAATGCTTACTTATATTAATGAAAACATAGACAAAACAGAATTACTAAAAGTCGAAAACTTAGCGGATGTTTTTATGATGTCTTCGACTTATGTTAGTGAATATTTTAAAAAACAAGTCCACATGTCTTTGCGCGAATACATTATTAAAGCGAAATTGAAGTTAGTGGAAATACGTTTACTAAATTCCGATTTTACATTAACTCAGATTGCTGATGAGCTCGGATTTACAGATGTTAGTCACTTGTCTAAAACCTTTAAGCGTTACGCTGGTACTTCGATCCGTGAGTTTAAAAATAACGGTGAATATATGATGCTAAAAAGAGGAACTTGTGTACCGACTATTCGTGCATAGGTCTAATATATATTTCTCTTGTCATTAGTTATCCGTTGTCTTAATGGATAACTATTACTTATAAATGTACTTTTTTTCGGACAATTTATTTTATATTGTGGAAACATAAACAAACAGTATAAAGACTGATTCTAAATGGATTGAGTCCTTTTTTAAAAAACAAATTAAGTATATTTGGTACTATGATAACAAATACTTTTTCTTTTAATGACTAAAACTAGAGAAGTCGATATTCGTTTTTTTAATAAGACAACTTTTATTGATGGTCTATTTTATATTTCATTTTTAGCAACCGTAATTGTGAGTATCTGCCTAGAAAGAGAACAGCTTGTTTATGTTTTACCTATTGTTATCTTTTCTATTATTTTCAAATACATAAATCTCACCAAAAAGAAAGCTAATCCGTTATTTATTATAGCCTTGTTGGCCATATTAGTTTCTGATCTGTTAGCGTCTTCTTGTTTTGAAAATTGTTTTGTTTGGATTGCTATATTTGCTTCTGTATATTTAATATGCTGCGCGTTGAGTCTCAAGAAATATTTACATAAAGGTAAGTTGAAATCGTTATTATCCTTTTCGTTTATAGTTAGCTCAATATTGATTTTTTATGTCCTTTATTCCATTTTGGACCTGGTTATTAGTTTTCTACCCGGTATTGACGTGTTCTTTCTTATTATATGTAGTGTTAGTTTAATCATTTACAACATAACGGTTGCTATAATTTATATAAGAGACACGTACCATAATGGTACCGTTTTATTAGCATCTAGTATTTTTACCTTTTTTCAAATTACCTTAATTGTTATTAATGAGTTTTTGTTATATGATAAAACGTTTACGGTATTAGCAGTGAGTTGCCATATAATAGCCATGTATCTATTTATGGATTTTATTGCTAAAACCAAGGTTATAAAACTAGAGGATATTAAAGAAAAATTTATTTAGAAAAGCGATGTATTTTTAGATTTTTATTAAAAAAGAAAGCTTTATGATTACATCACAAAGCTTTTCTGAAATTGCTACTAGTTAGGGTTCTAGAGTTTAGCAATTTATATGTTTAGCTAATAAGGCGTCTATGTCATTCGGGTTTAGTTTAGGATTAGCTCCTTCACTACTCGCTACAATAGCACCAACGACACAAGCAAAATCAATAGCGGTTTGCGGTGCTTCTCCTTTGAGTAATTTATCCGTTAAAGCAGCTAAAAAAGAATCCCCTGCACCTACCGTATCTACGACATTAATTTTATGACCCTTATTGTAATAAAAAGTGTCATTATAAAATAGTATCGCGCCTTTAGAGCCTAATGTGACACAAATTGATTTTGTATGGGTCTGCTGCGCAATAAATTTTATACTACCTTCTAAGTTCTGTGTTTCTGAATTTAGCTTATCAATGATTTCTGAAATTTCATGATTGCTGAACTTTTTAAAATCGGCAGCTTTCATAATAAGATGTGTAACGATCTCTATGATTTCATCATCATTAAACTTAATAAAATCCGAAGACTCCATCAAATGATTCAAAACCTCCTTAGTGTAATATGGAGCTCTAAGATTGACATCAAAGACCTTATAAGAAGCAATTTCTAAAAGGGAATAAAGTGTCTGTTTAGAATTATAATCTCTAGCGCTTAGACTTCCAAATATAAAAGCATCTGAAGCCAAAGTAATAGCCTTAGCGCTTTTTGTCAATTGAATACGATCCCAAGCTCTTGGGTAATTTATTGTATAAGAAGCGGAACCTTCTTCATTTAATGAAACGGCCACTTCTCCCGTTTTTAATTCTGAATCTATTTGAATATCATCAACAGCAACTCCATTTTCTTTTATAAATTGAAAAATACCATCGCCATCTGAATCGTCACCAATCCGGGTGATTATAGACACATTATTCTCTAAGGATTGCAACCGTAAGGCTACATTTAAAGGTGCTCCACCTATTTTTTTGCGGTTAGGAAATACATCCCATAACACTTCTCCAAAACAAACTATGTTTTTCATTTAGATCGTATTTAAGTTGTTGTTGTTCAAATTAAGAACACTCTTTTCGGTACCGAGTTTTGTTATATTTTGATACGCTGAAGTGTAAGCTGCAACAAAGCGTTCAGAAGTTTTAAGTTGACCGAAAACAGATTCAATTTCTAAAAATGCTGTAGGATTTCCGTTTGATGCGACTACCGCTTTATCATGTAAAGTGGTTGCTATAGCATCCTTTATTATTAAATCATCTCCGTTGTCGTCTTTTCCTAAGCTATAAATTGCCCAAGCTGCCATTAAAAAAGCGGCAAAGTCAATAGATCTATTCGATTCTAAATTGCTCGTTACTGTTGGTAAAACGAAAATCGGGATTTTGGCAGAACTTTCTGAACAAATCCGGTCTATTTGATCCTTAATGTTTACATTTCCAAAACGTTGCAATAAGGATGCTTTATAGGCTTCTAAATCCACACCTTCCAAATCGGCTAAAGTTGGTGTAACTTCCGTATCCATATAATGTTTTAAAAACGTACTTATTTGAGTATCATGAACCGCTTCATCTATGGTTGCATAACCCGATAATGCTCCTAAAACACCAAGGACTGTATGTCCTGCATTTAATAAGCTTAATTTCATTTTTTCGTAAGGCACAACATCTTCAACAAACTGTGCTCCTACAGCTTCCCAAAGTGGTCTGCCGTTTACAAAATCATCTTCAATAACCCATTGTTTAAAAGGTTCACACACCACAGGCCAAGCATCATCGATACCTGCTTCTGTTTGTAATCTTTCAATATCATTAGGTGATGTTGCTGGTGTAATACGATCTACCATACTATTTGGAAAGGACACATGTTCTTCAATCCACGCTACCAAACTTGGTTCTACCATTTGCACATAACTCAAAAGCATTGTTTTGGTCATATCTCCATTGCCTTGTATATTATCGCAAGATTGAATAGTAAATCCTTTACTTCCGTTCTCTTTTCTCAGTTTTAAAGCTTGAGTTAAATAGCCAAATACGGTTTTGGGTGCTGATGGATGTGCGATATCATGAAGAATTGCAGGATTCTCCTTATCAAATGATTTGGTAGCTTCATTGTAGTTATAACCGCCTTCTGTAATGGTTAAGGTGACTATTTTAACTTCCGGACTCGCCATTTTTTGAATGACTTCTATCGGATTTGCTGGGGCAAAAAGGATTTCGGTAATAGAGCCAATAACACGCTTGGTCAGTGAGCCATCAAACTCTTTAACCATTAAGGTATAAAGACCATCTTGTGCTTTTAACGTGTTATATATGTTAGTGTCAGAAGGCAGTAAGGCCACTCCACAAATTCCCCATTCGGTTATTGCGGTATTGTGTAGTAATTGATCGGTATAATAAGCTTCATGAGCTCTATGAAAACCACCAATACCAATATGTACAATACCCGTTTTGAGTTGGCTTCTATCGTAAGTTGGACAAGAAATTCTTTTAGAAATTTCTGTTAAACTCTTTTGATTAAGTTTGATGTTATGTTCCATGATATTTAGGTGTTTTTAATTTTTCCACGCTTAAGTGCCCAATAGGCTGTTACAAAATATATTACTGTACAGATAAATGCATACTTATAAAATACCTCTCGATTTTGTGTGTACATCTCCGCATCTTCACTGCCAAATAAAACATTACAGGCTAAGACGACCGTAATGAGTAAAACAAGTAAAGCAATACCTCTTAATAATTTAGTAAAAAGTGATGTGTCTTTAATGATTATGCGCTCACCTTCTGCTTTTTGCTCTTGAAATTTTGAGATATTGATGTTGCGTATCCTTTCTTTTTCTTCAGCTTCTGGATACTTACGTTTAGCGCCATAGCGTCCTGCTAAAAATGTATAAACGACGATTGTGAATATCCAAGTTGGTATAAATAAATAAAAGAAAGACATGACATTTAATGCGTTTAGTCCAAAACCAAATACAAGGCCAAGTGCCCAAGAAGCAATAGCCGGAGTGCTAACCGTTAATTGGCGATAGTGTAACCAATAACGTGTGTAACCAATTCGAGGAAATATTTGATGCTCTGAAAATACAATGGCTCCAACCGGCACCACTAATAAACCAGCATAAGTAAGTAATGGTAGTATTTGAGAAAATACAAACGGAAAACAGGCCACTACCATAGTAACTAAACCAACTGCTATGGTGGTTTTTTTACGCGAATGATTTTTAAATATCGCTTGTGCTGCCAAACCAGCTCTATAAAGATTAGCAACTGCGGTCGTCCAACCTGCTACAATTACAATAACAAAGCCTGACCATCCTAAGGCGTAATAAGCGACATCACCAGGATCTAATTCTACTATAGATTTCCCGATGATAACAGCTGCACCAGCGCCCATAATTCCGGCAGAAATCCAAGCGACATAATGGCCAAACATCATGCCTGTACTCGTTGTTAATCCGTATATTTTCTTTTTAGAAAATCGGAATAAGGCCATATCTATAAGTCCAAAATGCGTAATGGTATTTGCAGCCCAAGCAAAACCAATGACTTCTGTTAAACCGATACCCGCTTCTCCATCACTGTTCACTCCTGTCCAGATAGATTGGTCACCTAAGCTTATAAAATCGGCCCATCCATTTGGTAATGGCTTACCTAATACTTCTAAAGATAAGGCTGGTAACAGCACAAAAGCACCACACGTAAACATCACAAATAACCAAGGAGCACAAATACCAGCAAATTCAGAAACGGCTTTAAAACCATAAATAGCTATAGATACAACGACTGATCCTACAATTAAGACGATGAGTACAAACCAAGAATTGGTGGGATACCAGTTTAATTGTGGTGGAATATTGAACGCAAACCTAACAGCTGTTGCAGATACTGTAATCATTGCTGCAGAAATCACTGTAAAAATAATGACATTAGCCCAATTATAAAGTTTGGTCATTGAATCTCCTGCAATTTTATTAAGATAGGTGTACAAGCTTAATCGCGTATCTACAGCAATAGGCGATGTAATGAACGTCCAACTTAAAACAGCCAAGATATTACCAATTAATAACCCTAATAGAATATCTTTTGTTGTAGCTCCTAGCGCGACAAAAGTAGCACCAATAACAAACTCCGTTGCAGCAACATGCTCGGCGGCATAAATACCAGCAAAATGCGTCCAATTGTGTAATTTATGTTTCGCAATTGGTAATTGTTCGTCCTCTAAGCTTTCAAATTGCTGAAAATCATTGGTTGCGCTCATGTTTTATAAATTAAAATTAGTCTTGTTAAATATTTTATTCTGACGTACATGCCATTGTATTTCTCGTTAGGTTATGTTCTGAATAAAGAATTACGCAATTGTAATTCTGTGTATTAACAATTCTAATCCTGTTATATTTATAAACGTCATTTTTACGTTTATTAGTCAAATGTATAAAATAATATTTGAATAACTGTTAATTTGAAATATAAAAATATATCATATTATCTTGATACTATGGTATATTGATACTTAAAAGCTTTGTTTATAAGGAATTCAATAAATTAATAATTAATGTAATTATGACGTTTATTCGGTATAATTATTTACATTTATCACATAATTTGATATTATGGCGCCTAATAAAATTCTTAATTTATCTGTAGATTGCGTGGTTTTTGGATACGATACCAATACCAAATCATTAAATGTGCTACTTATAAAACGGTATTTAGAATCTGAAAGGACTAAGGATGTCTTGGTTGATGATTATGTACTTACAGGATATCATGTGTATGACGATGAAACCTTAGATGAATCAGCAACTCGTGTATTGAAGGAGCTAACAGGTTTGACCAATCAGTATAAAAAACAGTTTAAGGCCTTTGGAAATCCAGATCGTTTATCAAATGAAAAAGATCTTATCTGGGTTCAAAATCAAGAATTTAACCTTAGAACGATTACCATAGCGTATTACTTCTTGTTAAAAACAGAAGATGTTGATGTTGATAATAATAAGTATGAGGCCAAGTGGTTTCCGCTTAGAGAATTACCAGAATTAGGATTCGATCATCAACAGATTATTGAAGAAGCGCATGAAGATTTAAAAACAAAATGCTTAGCTGAACCTATTATATTCGAATTACTTCCAGATAAATTCACAATCAACGACGTGCAAGATCTTTACGAATCCATTTTAGGAATAGAGATTGACAACCGTAACTTCAGACGAAAACTGATTAATAAAAAGTACATCATTCCTTTAGATGAAAAACAAGTTGGTGTGTCTAAAAAACCAGCACAGTTATACATGTTTAGTAAAGATATTTATAAAAAGATGTATCATAAAAATTACTTGATTAATATTTAATTCGAAAAACGCACTTTAAAGTTTAGTTTAAAAAAATAACACAATTTTAAGTTTTAGTATTTAAAAACCCTTTAGTTTTGCCCACTTAATTATCAAGAATCTCAAAAAGAGATAGCAACCTGCAGTAACGAGCAAGGTGCTAAATATGATAAGCCAAATACTTTGGAAAAAACGTTACACTAGTTCCCACGTATTTACTTGTTGTCTACTTTTTTTGATTCTGAAAAAACAGATTCATGTCGTCAATAAAACCAATTACCCCAAGTTTTAAAGCCTTATTTCCATTTTTTGTATTCATCATTACGTTTTTAAGTGTTGGAATTATTCAAAATGACTTTTATGCCTTACCTGCTCCTATTGCGGTTATTGCAGGAATCCTAGTGGCATTTCTCATGTTTAAGCAGTCCATCAATTCTAAAATTAGCACACTTTTAGAAGGCTGTGGAGATCCGAAAATACTCACCATGTGCTTAATTTATTTACTGGCTGGTGCATTTGCGGCCGTCACAAAAGCCACGGGAAGTGTAGATACGATTGTTCATTTAGGATTAGACCTCATTAATAGCCAATACATTTATTTTGGTGTCTTTATCATCGCTGCTTTTTTATCCGTTTCAACGGGAACCTCAGTTGGTGCTATTGTAGCTTTGGCACCTATAGTGATTGGATTTGCGGACACTGGTGATTTCTCTTTGGGGATTTTATGCGGAGCCTTATTAGGTGGTTCTATGTTTGGTGATAATTTATCGGTAATATCGGATACTACCATTGCAGCTACCCAATCTTTAGACTGTAAAATGAGCGATAAATTTAAAGCCAACATTAAGATTGCCTTACCTGCAGCGCTTGTAACTATTGGAATTCTTATTTATCAAGGCTTAAGTCTGCAAACGGATGGTACAGAAACCGTCGCCTATTCGTATTCCATATTAAAGATTGCTCCTTATGTTATTGTGATTGTTTTATCTATAATAGGTATTAACGTTTTTACAACCTTGATGTTGGGTGTGATTTCAGCGGGAATTCTAGGAGTGTTTTATGGGGATTTTTCAATTATTGAATTTACAAGAATCAGCTATACAGGTTTTACCAACATGACAGAAATTTTCCTGCTATCTTTATTAACAGGTGGTTTAGCTGCTTTGGTAGCTTTCAATGGAGGCATCGAATTTATTTTAGTCAAAATTAAAACATTGATTAGAAATCAGAAAACAGCGCAATTTGGCATTGCAGCTTTAGTTTCTACCATCAACACAGCTATCGCTAATAATACGGTTTCTATTATAATTTCAGGATCTATAGCTAAATCTATTAATGATGAATATGGCCTGGATAATAAACAAACGGCGTCAATCTTAGATGTGTTTGCCTGTATTACACAAGGACTTTTACCATATGGCGCGCAAGTGTTAATGATATTGAGTTTCGCGAAGGGTAATATTACGTATGTGGATTTGGTATCTAATACATGGTATTTAGTGTTACTATTATTGTCTACTACTCTATTTATTGGATTCAGAAGCAATTCTAAAATTAACGTAAACTCTAAAACGGATTAGGTTAAACAGATCTCACTCATCTTATTAGAATATTTTGGTGCTTGTTTAGTGGTTAAACATAAACCTTTGTTAAAAAAAGAATGAACGTTCATTTTTGCCGTATATTTGTATCAGAATTTAAACACAATGGCAAAACTTCAAAAAAGTATAGATAAACGTAATGCACTCGTTAAGGCAACCATAGAGTTGGTTAACAACAACGGGTTTCATGCGACTCCTATGAGTAAGATTGCTAAAATGGCTAATGTGTCACCAGCAACCATTTATTTATATTTTGAAAATAAACAAGACTTAGTTAATCAAACGTATATAGATGTTAAGGCGGAATACACCAATTATGCATTTGCCGATTTTGATCCTAACATGCCAATTGAAGAAGGCTTTGAAATGATATGGAAACGCATCGCAGACTTTAAACTCAACGAATGTGAGCATGCCATGTTTTTAGCACAGTGTGATAATACTCCAATGATAGATGAGGAAAGTAGACAAGAAGGCATTAAGCACTTACAACCACTACTCGATCTTTGGGAACGTGGTAAAAAAGAAGGGGTTATAAAACCGCTTTCAGATTATATATTATATGCTTACGCTATCAACCCTTTATCATTTTTAATGATGACTCAAAAACGAGGATCATTTACCTTAGATAAAGCACATTTAGAAGAGGCTTATCAATCGGCTTGGAGCAGTATAAAAACGTGTCTATAGTATGAAAAAAACAGCAATCATATTAGGTGCATCTGGTTTAACTGGTGGTTTAGTACTTCAAAAATTAATTGAAGACGACCGTTACGATACCATTAAATTGTTTTCACGCTCAAAAATTGAAGGTTTACCAAATAAAGTCAAACAATTTATTGGCGATCTATTAGAGCTTAACCAATTTAAAGATGATTTTACAGCAGACGAGGTGTATTGCTGTATTGGTACCACGGCGAAAAAGACACCAGACAAAACACTATATAAGAAAATAGATTTCGGAATTCCGGTTGCGGCTGCAAAGCTTTCAAAAGAAAATAACATCCCTACATTTTTGGTTATCTCAGCAATGGGAGCGAATAAAAATAGTACTGTGTTTTACAATAAGACGAAAGGAGAAATGGAACACAACGTCTTAAAGCAGCAGCTTAAAAAAACATTTATTCTAAGACCATCTTTAATTGGTGGTGATAGACAAGAATCTAGACCATTAGAAAAAATAGGATTGGTGATTTTTAAAGTGATTCAACCGCTATTCATCGGTAAATTAAAGAAATACAAAATAGTAAATGCAGAAACCATAGCGCAAGCTATGATATACTTAGCAAATACAAACCATTATGCTGATGTGATTATAACGTCAGATGACATTAATAAATTAGGAAACAACGCTTAAAAAAGAAATTATAAATATGGAATTATTAGATAAATTAAATTGGAGATATGCCGCTAAAGCAATGAATGGAAACGTGGTACCAGAAGAAAAAATACAACGCATTTTAGAAGCAGCACGTTTGGCGCCAACATCAAGTGGTTTACAACCTTTTGAGATTATAGTGATTAAAAATCAAGAGATAAAAGAAAAGATTAAACCTGTAGCATGGAACCAGTCGGTAATTACAGACTGCTCTCACCTACTCGTTTTTGCAGCTTGGGACACGTACACGGCAGATAGAATCAATTATATGTTCGATTTAACTAATGAGATTCGTGGTTTTAAAAACGAAGGTTGGGAAAACTATCGCCAAATGCTACTAAGCTCATATCCACAAAAAGATGCGGAAGAAAACTTTAACCATGCTGCTAAGCAAGCTTATATCGCATTTTCACAAGCGATAACTGCTGCAGCTTTTGAAGGTGTTGATGCTACGCCACTCGAAGGTTTTGATCCTGACGCAGTTGATGAAATTTTAGGACTTAGAGAAAAAGGATTACGTAGCGCCGTATTATTACCTATTGGCTACAGAAAAGAAAATGAAGATTGGTTAGTAGATCTTGTTAAGGTGAGAAAACCTATGGAAGATTTAGTAACTGTAATAGACTAAAAAACAAAGAATCATGACAAAGACAATTTTATTAAAAAATAGACCTGAAGGAAAACCTTCAATGTCAGATTTCGAATTTAAAACAGAGGAATCTGAAAACACAGTAAACCAAGGAGAATTACTATTAGAAACCAAATATGTTTCTGTAGATCCTTATTTACGAGGACGAATGAGTGATGCCAAATCATATGTGCCACCATTTCAACTTGATAAACCAATTCAGTCTGGCGTAATTGCTGAAGTACTAGAATCTAAAAACGACAAATTTAAGGCTGGCGATTTTGTTTCTGGCATGCTCAACTGGCAAACAAAACAGGTCTCTAAAGCGGAAGGATTAACTAAAGTTGATTCGTCTAAAGCACCATTATCTGCTTATTTGGGTATTCTAGGTATGACAGGTTTAACAGCTTACACAGGATTAACCGAAATTGGAAAACCGAAAGCAGGCGAAACATTAGTCGTTTCTGGTGCAGCTGGTGCCGTTGGATCTGTTGTAGGACAAATTGGAAAAATCCTAGGCCTGAGAGTAATTGGTATCGCTGGTACAGATGAAAAAATAGAAATGCTAAAAAGCAAATTCGGATTTGATGCTGGTATCAATTATAAGACCACAAAAGACATGAAAGCTGCCATTGCAGAAGCAGCACCAAATGGTGTAGATATTTATTTTGATAATGTAGGTGGACCAATTTCAGATGCGGTTTTAGTGAATATTAATAGACTCGCACGAATCATTGTTTGTGGAGCCATTTCGGTTTATAATAACACGGAAGCACCAAAAAGCTTGAGCGTTCAACCGTTCTTAGTAAAAAACAGTGCGTTAATGCAAGGGTTTATTGTGTCTAACTATACGGACAAATTCCCAGAAGCTATGAAGCAATTATCAACATGGTTGGCAGAAGACAAACTAACCTATTCAGAAACCATAGTTAAAGGTTTTGATAACATTCCAAGTGCTTTTATCGATTTATTTGAAGGTAAAAACAAAGGGAAAATGGTAGTTGAATTATAAAAAATATAAAAAGAAAAGAAAATGAATAATTTCGAATTTAAAAACCCTACCAAAATAATTTTTGGAAAGGATACGATAGAAAAACTAGAAAACGAAATACCTAAAGACGCCAAAGTATTATTGCTTTATGGTGGAGGAAGTATCAAGAAAAACGGTATTTACGATCAGGTTAAAACAGCCTTATCTAAAGTAGATGTTGTTGAGTTTGGAGGTATTCCTGCAAATCCGGAATACGCTAAGTTAATGGAAGCATTAAAAGTGATAAAAGACGAAAACATTACATACTTATTAGCCGTTGGTGGTGGATCAGTAATTGATGGGACTAAGTTTTTATCAGCAGCTGCGGTTTATGATGGTGAGACTCCTTGGGATATTTTAACCCAAAATATTAGAACTGAAAAAGGAATGCCTTTTGGAACTGTTTTAACGCTTCCTGCTACGGGATCTGAAATGAATTCTGGTGCTGTAGTTACAAGAGCTGAAACACAAGAGAAGTTAGCGATGGGTGGACCTGGTTTATTTCCTGAGTTCTCTATATTAGATCCTCAAGTGATCACCTCTATCCCAGAACGTCAATTGGCAAATGGTTTAACAGATGCGTTTACACATGTTTTAGAACAATACATGACGTATCCTGTTGGTGCCTTTTTACAAGATCGTTTCGCGGAAAGTATTTTGCAAACTTTAATTGAAGTGGCACCAATAGTGATGAAAGATCCAACCGATTACAAAGCCGCTTCTAACTTTATGTGGAGTTGTACTATGGCTTTAAACGGCTTAATCCAAAAAGGAGTGCCTTCAGACTGGGCTGTTCATGCGATGGGACACGAGTTAACGGCGTTGTTTGGCATTGACCATGCACGTACTTTAGCGGTAATTGCACCAAGCCATTACAAGTTTAATTTTGAAGCGAAGAAAGAAAAACTAGCACAATACGCAGAGCGTGTTTGGAATGTTACCGAAGGTAGCACAGACGATAAGGCTTATGCTGGTATTGAAAAAACAACAGCTTTCTTTCATCAATTAGGTATCGATACTAAGTTATCCGATTACACTAAAGATTATGAAGGGACGGCTGAAAAAATAGCAAAACGTTTTACTGATCGTGGATGGTTGGGATTAGGTGAACACCAATCGCTTTCACCAGATAAGGTAGAGAAAATTGTGAAAATGGCGTATTAATTTTAACTAAATGTCAGTTTGAGTGTCCGGACGTTGACGTCGAAATGTATCAAGATCAATTTTTTCAACACTCAAACAGACATTAGATTTTATAAAAATGAAAACACTACAAACTATAGTAGTTATTCTAACTTTAATTACAGCCACAAGTTGTAAAGAGAATACAGCTTCTGAAACCGTTTCAGAAGGACAAAAAGAAATAAAAACAGAAAAGAACATGAAGGTATTATTCGTATTAACATCTCACGATAAATTAGGAGATACAGGAAAGAAAACAGGATTTTGGGTTGAAGAATTTGCAAGTCCATATTACACATTATTAGATAAAGGAGCGACGATTACTATTGCAACACCAAAAGGTGGAGCTGCACCAGTAGATCCAAGTAGTGATTCGCCAGATGCGGCAACAGAAGCTACTGACCGTTATAACAAGGATGCTGATGCAAAAGATAAAATTGCAAATACTAAAGTATTAGCAGATATGAATCCAGATGATTTTGATGCTGTATTTTATCCAGGTGGTCACGGTCCTTTATGGGATTTAACTAATGATGCAAATTCAGTAGCATTGATTGAAAAATTCGATCGCCAAAATAAACCTATCGCTTTTGTTTGTCATGCACCAGCAGTTTTAAAAGACGTTAAAAATGAAGATGGAACAGCCTTAGTAAAAGGAAAAAAAGTGACCGGTTTTTCAAATTTAGAAGAAGCAGCAGTTGGTTTAACCGAAGTTGTGCCATTGTTACTTGAAGATATGTTGATTGAAAATGGAGCGTTCTACTCTAATGGAGATAAATGGGCACCATATGCTGTACAAGATGGCAATCTTATTACAGGTCAAAACCCGGCATCATCAGAATTAGTAGCTGAAAAGTTATTAGAAACATTGAAATAATTACCCTAGTTGATTAATAGCGGAAAGCCTGTATAACGTAATGTTTGCAGGCTTTTTTATTTGTTTGCATAGGTCTGTTTGTCTGTTTAATTAAGCTTCAGAGTCTTAAGCATCTCAGAAGCTTTCTATTTCTATTCGATATTAATGACCTACACCACCAAACATTTGTATTTTTGCGCCGCATTTAAAGAGAAGGCCTAATATTAAGACACCACTACATGATTATATCTAAACTACATTACATATCTCAAGGAAATACTCCTGAAGCGCATTTAGAAAACATTCAAAAGGCATGTACATCTGGTGCGGAATTAGTGCAATTACATCTTACGGATGTTTCGGATGCTAAATATTTGGAAATAGCTAAAGCAGCTCGAGAGATTACCTTTCATTTTCAAACACGATTAATCATTAATTCTAATTATAAAATAGCTAAAGACGTTAAGGCGGAAGGTGTGCATTTAGAAAAATCAGACATCTGCCCTACGGTAGTTAGACCAGATTTATACAGCTGGCAAATTATTGGTGGTACAGCAAATACTTTGGAAGATTGCGAATCATTAATCGCCAAAAATAGCGATTATATTATTTTAGAACCTTTTAGATCACCAACTAATGATGGTTCAACTATAGCTTTAGGTCTAGATGGCTATACGGCTATCAGTAATGCTTTAATAACAGAAAAACCAATTATCGGTTTTGGAGATATCACTACAGATGATGTGACCGCGATTTTAGAAACTGGTATTTCGGGCGTTGCGGTATCTGATGCTATCACTGAAAATTTTGACAGCATAAAACAGTTCAATCTTTTATTAAAAGCATCAGCAACGGGTGAGATTCGTCACACGTTTGAGTAAATAAATCTTACTTCTTTCCTTCAATTAACTACTTAAATATATAGTCCAGTATGTGGATGTATTTAGGCTTATTAGCCGCTCTTTTTTTAGGATTACACAACTTATGTAAAAAACATGCTGTACAAGGCAACGAAGTGTTTCCTGTCCTTTTAGGTACGGTATCTAGTGGCTTTTTATTTGTCGCTGCGTTTTATGGGTTGTCTATCTTTTATCCAGATTACGCGCTTGAGCACGGTTATAACTTTCAAAAGATTTCGTGGCAAATCCATGGTTTTATCGTTATAAAATCAGCGATTATGGCGAGTTCTTGGATATTAGCTTACCAAGCGTTAAAGCACTTGCCGATTACGATTGTCACACCTATTCGTTCTGCAGGACCGTTTTTTACCTTTATTGGTGCGATTTTAATTTACCAAGAACAACCTAGTCCTTTGCAGTGGATTGGCTTTTTCCTCATCATTTTCTCAGTAATGCTTTACTCTAAAATCGGTAAAAGAGAAGGTATAAATTTTAAGCGCAACAAATGGATCTTCGCTATCATTGGAGCGACGTTTTTAGGTGCTTCCAGTGGTTTGTACGATAAATTTTTAATCCAAAATCTAAGTCTTAATCCACAAACCCTACAATTCTGGTTTTGCCTTTACACCATATTGATTCTACTCGTCATCCTAAGCATCACATGGTTTCCCCATGCCGAAAAACGAAAAGCCTTTAAATTCCGTTGGTCCATTATCGCCGTCGGTATTTTATTGCAAGCCGCAGATTACTTCTATTTTAAAGCCTTGCAAGATCCTGATGCCTTAATAATGCTATTGTCAGCTATTAAGCGAAGTCAGATATTAATTGCCGTAGTCGTTGGTGGTTTAGTCTTTAAAGAACAGAATAAGCGCAAAAAATTAGTGCCTTTAGCAGGAATTATGATTGGAGTTTTTCTAATTTTATATTCTAATTAAAAAGGAGTATTTAACATTAAGACAACTGAATCAGACTCTTGGTTGTTCTGCTTCATTAAATTGTAAAAACTATAAAGTAGTGATAAAAAACGGGTTTAGTAATACCAATTTAAAACTTAACTTGCTATAATTTTTTAAACGATTAAACCGAATGAATTCAGATTACACTCAAATTATAGAAAACGCATACAAGTTCGTTAAGCCGATTAAAAATCACGGAAAACTAGCGACTTACATACCCGAATTAGCAAATGTAAATCCAGATAAGTTTGGAGTGCACATCACTAAAATAGATGGTAATAACTTCGGAATTGGAGACCACTTAGAGAAATTTTCAATTCAGAGTATTGCTAAAGTCTTGTCACTTTCGTTAGCTGTTAAATTTCTAGGAGAGCGTATTTGGACGCGTATTGACGTTGAGCCTTCTGGTACAAAATTCGATTCGCTTCTTTTGCTAGAAACTTATAAAGGCATTCCTCGTAATCCGTTTATTAATTCTGGAGCTATTGTTATTTGCGACATCTTAATCACACATTTAGAAAATGCACGTGAGGAGTTTCTTGAATTTGTTAGAGATTTAAGTGATATTCCAGATCTAAACTATTCTGATGACATCGCTGATTCTGAAAAAGCGACGGGTTACCGAAATGTAGCCTTATGTAACTTTATAAAATCGTTGGGTAATATTAAAAACGATCCAGCCGAAGTGTTAGATTTTTATTTCGATATGTGTTCTTTAGAAATGAATTGTGAACAAGTGTCACATACCTTTTCGTTTTTAGCCAACGGAGGTAGGAAATTAAGCGATGGTAAGCGGATCATAACTAGCAGTCAGGCAAAACGAATCAATGCTTTAATGCTCACTTGTGGATTCTATGACGAGTCAGGTGAATTTGCATTTAAAGTAGGATTGCCAGGAAAAAGTGGTGTTGGTGGTGGTATTGTAGCCTTATACCCTAATAACTTTACGATTGCCGTTTGGAGTCCAAAATTAAATCCTAACGGCAACTCTTTTAAAGGCATGAAATTACTAGAAACGGTTACGACACATTCTGAAATGAGTATTTTTTAACCCACTACATTGCATTATGATGAGCCATCTGTCCTGTTCAAAACCATTAAGGTTTTAATTGTTTAAGTCAATACCTCCACTTCATATTTCTTAAATTTGAGTACATCTTTAAAATTAAAAGTTATGAAAAGCGAAGACAAAAAAGCACAATACAATTCAGATATTACAAAAGAAGACGAAAAGATTCTAGGAGACAAATCTGGAAACTTAAGACAAGACAATGGTGATGACGAACTCTTAAAAAACCGTGAAACCGAACCCGATTTCGCCGCAAAAGATTTAGATATTCCTGGTAGTAAAAATTCAAAACCATTATCTAATAATAGAAAGCCTGATGAAGAAAATCAACATTACAGCTTAGGAAGCGATCATAATGAAAACCTTGAGCTAGATATTGAAAATACCAATAAGAAATAGTTAGCGAAATCTTAATTAGGTAGTGGTCTTAAAAAGCATAAACAATCAAAATCCATTGTAATAGCTAAATTCATTAATGCTATTTTGGGTTTTGATTTTTTTATTATAGCTATGTGATTAGTGAATAGTGAATAGTTAAGAGTGAATAGTTAAGAGTGAATAGTTAAGAGTGAATAGTTAAGAGTGAATAGTTAAGAGTTAAGAGTTAAGAGTTAAGAGTTAAGAGAAGTAAGAAAAATACAAACAGCAAGTAAATAATCAACTCCTAAATTCCGAAAGCGTCGGAACCAACGATTTTCAGAAATAATGAGCAAAACACAAAGTTAATTTACAGTATCAAGTATTGAAAATATAGGTCTAATAAAAACCTTAAAATATTAATGCATTAGCGAATGGCGCTTCAGCGATTTCCTAACAAATCGTTTTGATCTTTTGGTTCGTTTTGCATCAAGGCAAAATGAACATATAAAACTCCAAAAACGCTACAATAACATTCACGAATTAAACAATAACTAATTCTTAATATTTTTTGGTTCGTTTATTCGCCTATGCTTATTTTATGGAACACATGATGTGCTGCGCAGTTTGCATCCAGGCAAATGCGATAGTATTCATGAACACCGATTTAATAAAATAGAAACCTAGTGAACTAAAATGAACAAATAAAAAGGCATCGCAAAACAAAAGCTCTACAATGCCAATTCTAATATTAAAACCAACCAAAATTACTCAGAAGCAAACGGATAATCCGTATACCCCTTTTTTCCAGGAGTATAAAACGTATCCTTATCCCATTCCGCTAATTCTAAATCCTGTTCAAAACGCTCCACTAAATCCGGATTAGAAACAAAAGGCTTACCATAAGCCACTAAATCCGCATCACCATCAACAAGGATTTCATTCCCTTTATCCTGATCAAAATTAGTGTTAACCATCAGCGTTCCATTATACAACGGACGAAAATGCTTAGCAATATCAGTTACAGCAAACGGTACATCAGAAACATCGGTAAACGGTTCGGACAAATGCACATAAGCCAAATTATAATCATTCAGTTTTTTAATAATATATTCAAACGTCGGAATGGTTTCTTCATCTACCGTAATGCCAAATAAGCCATGTAACGACGGATTAAAACGCACTCCAATTTTTTCTTGTGGAATCACGGTTTTCATAGCGTCTAGAACTTCAAAAAAGAAACGTGTTCTGTTTTCAATACTGCCGCCATAGTCATCTGTTCTGGTGTTAGAACAGCCATTAAAAAACTGCTGAAATAAATACCCATTAGACGAATGCAATTCAATACCATCAAAACCCGCTTCCACAGCGTTCGCAGCCGCATTTTTAAAATCGTTAACGGTACGTTTAATATCTCCAGCCGTCATCGCTTTTGGAGTTACGGTTTCCTTAAATCCGTTTGGAGTATAAGACTGCGCTTTGGGATTAATCGCAGACGCCGATACTGGCAATTCACCATCATGAAAATCGGGATGCGAAATACGGCCAACATGCCATAACTGAATAAATATAGTACCTCCTTTATCGTGGACACGTTTGGTCACCGTTTTCCACCCTTCCACTTGCGCTTTAGAGTGAATGCCAGGAGTATTAATATAGCCCACAGCTTCCTTAGAAACCTGAGAACCTTCTGTAATAATTAAACCTGCCGAAGCACGCTGTTCGTAATACAAACCTTGTAAATCGTCTGTAGCGACTTTTTCCTTGTTATCCGCACGACTACGCGTCATAGGTGCCATAACAATACGGTTTTTTAAAGTGATATTTTTATGATAGGGTGTTAATAAAGGTTGTATATCCATCGTATTTTTTACGTATTAATTTGAAGTATAAAGTTACGATTTTCAAACACCAATTTAGCGGATAAACAGCAATTAAGATAGATTTAACCTTTCCTAAACGCATCAATACTTTATTGTTATAAGTCAAGAGCTATAAGTTTTAACCCTTAAGTTTGAATCAATTTTAATGTGAACTAACATAGAAAGATTGATTAGAAATAAGAAGGAAGTAGACGCTAAAATATGTGGTGATAAATTTGGCAGATTAAGTAAAGGTTCTGGAAAAGACTAACTGTTAATCGTACACGTAAAATAGCCTAGCATCTCTGCAACAAAAACTTAGATCATAACAAAATAGACCATATCATTATGAATACATTTAAATTTAGTTCCATCTTATTTAGCACGTTACTATTAGTTTCGGCCTGCAAGGATGACGTTAATAGTAATCAAAATAATAATACTCCAAATACGGAAGGTATTGGATACGTAGAAACCGATGCGTCTCCTTCCGATATTTACGACAACATTATATCTCAGTTAAATAGTAATGAGAGCATTGGTATTATTGCAGAAGTTAATCATTCTGAAAATGCTCAGAACGTCGGTTTAGAATTAGATTTTACACGTACCGTATATTTTGGAAATCCGACACTAGGAACTCCACTAATGCAAAATAATAGTTCTGCCGGATTAGATTTACCACAACGCATTACCGTGTTTACTGATGAAAATGGAGATACCATTGTGGCATACAATTCAGTAGACTACTTAGTTAACAGACATAGTTTGAGTGATGTTTCAACAACAGATATGATAGCCAATGCACTTGTTAACATTGTAAATAGCGCAACAGAAAAAGATGTTGTTATAAATTCCTCTAGTCCCATATTAAACGACGGAATTATTTCTGTGACGAGTACGAACGACTTCAATACAACCTATAATCTAATTTTAGATACCTTAAACAGTTTAGACGCCGTGTCAGTTATCGCAGAGTTAGATCACCAAGCTAACGCACAAAGTGTTGCTATGGATTTATTACCTTCGAAGTTAATAATTTTTGGAAACCCGGCATTAGGAACACCGTTAATGTCAGAATCAAGAACTATCGCTTTAGACTTACCCCAAAAAATGTTGATTTATGAAAATAGTGATGGTGATGTGAATATAATATATAATAATCCATTTTATATAGGAGAAAGACATGGTATAACTGAAAATAACGACACATTAGAAATGATTTCTCAAGCCCTGCAAACCATATCGGATTCTGGGGCTTCGGCGAACTAAAATATATGTGAGCCAAAACCCTCATTTTGGTAAACATTGTGAAAAGCTTGTAAATACTTTATTTATGAGCTTTTTGCTTTTATAACATGAACTGTTTTTATGATGAGTTTCATTATTGATCGAAGAGCGCAACATTTTACAGAAATACATCTGAATGCAGATAGGAATCATTGGGACGTATTAATAACTTACAAATCAAACAAAGCATCCCAAGAAAGAAATAAAGAAATAAAGAAAGAAATCCAAAATATAAGTAAACAATCAAAACCCAAATTCCGACACGGTCGGAAGCAACGATTTTCAGAAATAATGAGCTAAGAATAAAGTTAATTTACACAATCAAGTATTGAAAATACAGGTCTTATAAAAACCTTGAATTACTAATGTATTGGCGAATGGCGCTTCAGCGATTTCCTAATAAATCGTTTTGATTTTTTGGTTCGTTTTGCATCAAGGCAAAATGAACGTATAAAAAAATATTAAAAATACGTCAGCTCAAGTCTCATGATATTTTTGTCGGGATGTATCGAGAACCTATTGAACCCAATTAAAAAATTATGAAATGAATAAAACTTTAAGATACTCAGTTTATAAATTAGATTCCGAAATCCACTCTTGAGGTATTAATTTCGTTCCTCCTCTCCATACTTCTATAACACTCTCCTTAAACTCATTATTATTTAATAATGCATGATCCATTACTATTATTTGAAAATTAGGACTTAATTCTTTTGCTACTTTATACATAAAATCAAACATTAATTTTACTGCCTTATCATCAGAAGAACCTTCTGAATCAATCTCTACTATATTAGGATTATTTTCAGGCGGATAATAAACCTGTGTTGGTTGATCTATAAATAAAAACCTTGGAACTGGTCTATCCTTATTTACAAAAGTTTTATGCAATGCCATTAATAAAAGTAAATGATATGCAACCCAATTAGCACCACTGCCAATCCCTCTGCTTAATGATATAGGTTTATCTTCAGTATCCACAATTAAATCAAGGTTTTTAATATCGAAACGTATTGGATTTCCTTGATATTCCACATCAATTAGATTTGACCATTCTGTCATTTGAAGATTAATTCTATTTAATATAGAATTCAATTTATCTTCATTAGATTCTTTATCAACTTTCATTAATAGATCGTCTATATCATCTTGAAGTACTTTAATATGTTTTTCTAGTTGCGATTTAGTTTCTTCTAAGTTAATATTCTCTAGAAATAAACTAACCCTTCCTATTACACGCCCTCGTCTGATATTTAAATCTCTTAAGGTACGAGCTTTGTCTTTTTGATTGTATAATGCCGTTATTCCTCTTTCTACTATTTCTAATTGATTCTGAAGTTGAATTTGGGAATCATCTAAGTTGTCCAAATATGTTTGTACCCTTGGACTCTCTTGTGTTGTGTTTTTTAAATCATTTCTAATTTCAAGAAGATTCGATTTAATATTCTCGATTGTAGGATTAGAAACCTCTATATGATTATCACATAAAGGACAAGTATTTATATCAACAGAATCTTCTTTATCATTAAAAAAACCAATAGATTCTAATCTAATTTCTTGTTGCCTAATCTCATTAGAATACTTACTTGCGGTTTTCATATAATGCTTAACAGCATTAATATCATCTTCTATCTTACCCAGTTTATGCTTGACTAACAACCTCTCTTCTATTAGTTTTTTAAGACCTGAATCATCTCCTTTAAAATCTATTTCCTTATACTCCCAGTCCTTTACACATAAAAGAATTCCGTAAGCTTCTTTAACAGATTTTGGATTTGTGTTTTTTTCTAAAAGACCAATCTCTTTGGCTTCTTCAATAAGAGAATAAGCTTTACTAACACCATCTTCTTTTAATTTTTCTTCTTCTCTCTTTTCTCTTGTTAATTGATTTAATAATCTTTTTTTCTTAGTTATTTCGCGTTCTATTTGTAAACTATCAGCATTAATTGCACCTAAAAAATAAGGCAAAGTATCCTTAATTGCCATTTTTACAAAAGAATCATCTTGCTTATAAAAGAGTTGATTAGGTTGTGCTATAACAAACTGTGGTTGAAAACTAAAGATACGAGCGTGTCTAAAATTTGCCTCTAATGGATCTCTAGATAATGAATCTGGAATATGTATATTTTCATTTATATTCAGTTTTTCTGAAAGAAAACTTTTTAAAAGAGAAGTATTAAAATTAGGTTGAAAATTTTCAACTAAAGGTAAATTTCTGTCAGTGTAGCTTCTTTCTATATAGATTTCATTAATTGTCAATTTGTTTTTTACATCAGGATTCAGTCTAGATATAAATACATTTTCATCTCCAAAAGTTATTACAATAGCAAAAAAGTTAGTTTTATCTCTAATAACCCCATCATAAATATTACAATTTTTTGATCCTAAACAATATTCGATGATTCCAACTAGGGCCGACTTCCCTGATTTCGACTCTCCTGTTATAATATTTAATGCTCCAGTATTGAAGTTTATGACCCTTGGTTCATCCTTTTTATTTTTACTATAAAGAATAATTTTTTTTATTTGCATTTTCGAAATCGTTTATGGTGTTATTCTTAAAAAAGAATACAATGTTTTAATATCTTCAGCTTTCGTTAACCACTTACCTAAAAATTCAGCTTTTCTTAATATTTCTTCTGCTTCCTCTATGCCTTCACCTTTAAATTTTTTCTTTTTAAATTTGGTAGTTTCTATCAAAGCTTTATCATTAAAAATAATTGCTTTTTGGTTTAGCAGAAACATTAATGCTTCTTTCGTGTATGGTTTCATATCCTTAACTCTATTTGGAAAATCAATAAATAGAGCATCTTTACTATCTATCCAAGTTAGTAAATGGTTACTTGTAGTATTTGGCAGTTGCTCTCTAGTTTCTTTATGCAAAACAATTGGTAATACTATAAAACAGAGAAGAAAAGTAGTTTGCTTTTCTGATTTATCATTATAAGCCTTTATAAATCTTCTCAAAATTTCACCACAAAATGCTGGATTCAGTAAATTTGCAAGTATGGCTGTACGGTCTCCCCATTCTTTAATCATAATAATTCTTCAAATTTTGGATGCCATCCTATTATTTTTTTATCTGATAGTATATGATAACTACCTCTTATTAAATACTCACTAGTAAAATTTTTCTTTATAAAAATCCTAGGCACTTTTTCTACAAAAAATGCTTTATAAAACACTTTACTCAACTCTATTAATTTTTCATCATTACTAATACCATCACATTCATCCTCTAAAAGAGCAAATAAAGTATTCCATTTTTCAACTAACTCTTTTTCATATGCTTCCTCTTCATTAATATTTATTAATTGCTCTCTAATCCATCTTGACCTCTGTTCATATGCTCGTCTAAAATCACTAATTGCATTTTTAACCAATCTTGATGCCGTTTTTAATGAGATTAACTCTAATTGTTTTATAAATATTTTGGTGCCTAACAACTCAGCTTCTTCATCTGTAATCTTAATTTCATCAAGAAAATCATTTGGTAAATTATCTTCTTTAAAAGAATTCGAAATATCTAAAATTGTAGAATGAAGCTGTTTATAAGTTATTTCAGGAATAAGTTCTGTTAGATGTTTTACGCCAAATACCATCCAATTACCAATTACTCGATCCGTAAGAAGATTGAGCTTATCAGTAAAAACAGATAGTCTTAATTCGTGTTTAATTTCTGTTATTAAGTCATTAACACTTAAAGAAGCGTCAATTATAGTAATATTATTGATTAATTTTTTTTGAATATCATCCGAAAGATTTAAAAATAAATCATAACTCTTTTTATTAGTTGTGCTATTGGAATTAATAGCAACATAAATTATTTTATCGAGTATCTCAGATTCAGTAAATAATGTTTCATTTCCATTTTTTGCTACATTGAAATAATTTAGAAAACTGGATTCAGAAATATTAGCTGTTGTAACTAAGGTAAACATCGTTTTATCTATGTCTATTCTATTCTCATTTATATTATCAACCCAAACTCTAATAGATTTCCAAAAATCTGGACTTGAATCACTAAGGTTTGCAATAGATTTGATATGTAATTTTGTTTGAACTAAATCTAATGAATCGTCAATTATTTCAACATCATCCAAGCATTCGATACGAACAGATGCTTCAATGTTTTTAGATTTAATTAATCTCAAAAGTGAATATAAAAATTGATAAAAATATCCTAATGCAGGTTCTTTAGCGGAAAAATCGGTTATGGTGTTATTCAAATTTTGTAAGTATTAAAACAATAAATATACTGAATTTTAATAAGTAATTTTTTACGGAATACCGTAAACGTCAAAAGATTAAAAATAAAAATATGGTTAATTAAAATCGTAGTCCATTCAAACCAAAAAAAAATTATAGAACCTCCAAAACATTAATTAACCATTAAATAAAACCTCTCTACTTGTCATTTCCCACTATTATTTAGACCTTCGCAAAAAAACAACCCAATGACAATATTTGTAGACATGGACGACGTGTTAGCCGACACTTACGGCAAACACATAGAATTATATAATAAAGAGCACCAGCAAGACTTACGCATGTCGCAAATTTCTTCGGGCGAAATATGGCATAATGTCCCAAAAGTACATCAAGAAAGTATTATGCAACACGCGTTACAACCTGGCTTTTTTAGAGATTTAAAACCTATTAAAGATAGTATATTGGTCATGGAAGCGTTGTATAATAGACATGAAGTTTATATTGCTACGGCAGCAACGCAGTTTCCAAATTCCTTATTAGAAAAGAGCGAGTGGTTAGATGAGCATATGCCTTTTATTACGTGGCAACACCGTATTATGTGTGGAGATAAGTTTATCTTAAATGGAGATGTTCTTATTGATGACAGGTCGTATAACTTAGAGAAGTTTCAAGGAGATACATTATTGTTTAATTCTCCTCATAATGTGAATGATACAGGCTACAACCGAGTGGCTACTTGGGAAGATATCGCAAAGCTTTTGCTTTAGAGAAAACCCAAAGTTTCACAACGAACTTCGTCGGGTTTACTTTGGGTTGAGCAATACAACTGCTTCTAAAGAATAAATCGATATTTGCAGCTGTACAATTAAAAGGATTAATGAGCTAATTGCTATAATGTTATGTTTGTGTAATGATAGATATAACTTCTTATCGAATACAAAAAACACGTTCATTATTGCGTAACGCATCCTCTCCTGCTTTGATGCATGCCATCAGTGAAACCGTAAGTTTATCAATTGCATGTAATATCGCAAGTACAATATTGTCATTATCAGCTTCAAAACTAATTGGTTGAAACGGTCGCCCTACAATATTAGTGCTTAATAAACACCTATTGCTGTGATCCCCTTCTTGTTTATTGTTTTCATTAGATAAATGAACGTCTATTTCTGCAATATGTATTTCATAATTCTCTAATCTACATTCAAATAATGCCGTAAGATAAGCCGTATCTTTTTCGCTAATATGTATGGTTTTATTAGAGTTAAGTTGCGTTGTATTAAATTGAATTCTCATGATCCTATATGTTTTAAAATGATTAAATTTTAAGTACTATTTTAATGGAGTCCGTGATATTGAATTCAAAGCCACACTAAAATAGTGATAGATATTTATGATAATTAAACTTAATTTGGAGTTTCATAGGAAGGGGTTTGGTTAAAATTATTAATTATAGGTTGTTATATTTCAACTAATATTAATGTAGTGAATCGCATACAGATTCTCGGTAAATTGAGGTTAAACTTGTGTTAAAGGGGAGCTATAAGAAAATGTGATAACTCCTATAAAATCAGCAAATTGAATAAGTGAAGGGATTTAAACTTTAGAAAATCGAGACAAAACCAATATCCTTGTTGCATTACAGCTTAAATATAATTTAGGTGGTACCGAATAAGGTGTGGTCTGGAGCGCAGAAAATCCTGAGTTAATCAGGATTTTCTGTTGTTTTAAAACGAGGAAGTTTTAGAACTTTAAATCGTTTAAGAAACTATTGACGTTTTCTTTTGTTTCACCTGTTTTCTTCTGAATTCGGCCAACAACTTCATCTTCTTTACCTTCTTGGTAATCTAGATCATCGTCAGTAAGTTCTCCCCATTTTTGTTTTAATTTTCCTTTAGCAATATTCCAATTGCCTTTTGCTTTATCTTGCCATGGTTTAGACATAATTTCTGTATTTTTAAGTTAATAAAGTAAATCACTTTGATCTACTACTGTAAATTTACAGCAAGTCTTAAACACCCATTAGCACAATCCATTAATAAATTGATGCAAAAAATAAAAGAAGGTAAAAAAGCATGATTTACACCATTATTGATGTTGAAACCACAGGACAAAGCAATCGCATGACTGAGATTTCAATTTTTAAATTTAACGGAGATACCGTAATAGACGAGTTTACATCACTAATAAATCCGGAAACTTATATTCCACAACATATTACAGCCCTCACCGGGATCGATGACCATATGGTTGCTGACGCTCCGCGATTTGCAGAGGTTGCAGACGATATTATAAACATTACTGAAGGAGCCATATTTGTGGCGCATAATGTTAATTTCGATTATAAAGTGATTAGTGGAGAATTCAGTAGAATTGGTTTAGAATTCAACAGAAAGAAACTCTGTACCGTTCGTTTATCACGACGCTTATTACCAGGACATCGGTCTTACAGTTTAGGGAAATTATGTAGTGCTTTAGAGATTAATTTGGTGGGCAGACACAGAGCCAGAGGCGATGCCGAAGCCACCACTGTTTTATTTGAATTACTATTACAACAACCTGAAGCTTCAGATGTTTTTAAGGAATTTTTAAACAAGAATTCTAAAGAAGCCACCTTACCTCCTAACCTACCCAAAGAAACGTTTGAAGCCTTGCCAGATACCGCAGGCATCTATTATTTTAAGGATAAAAAAGGAACCGTCATTTATGTCGGTAAAGCCATAAACATTAAAAAAAGAGTACTCAGCCATTTTTACAGTAAAACAAAGAAGGCGCAAGATATGGTGAGAGAAACGCGCGATATCGATTTTGAATGCTCAGGTAGCGAATTAATTGCATTGCTAATGGAAGATGCTGCCATTAAACATCATTTCCCCGTGCACAATAAAGTCGCGAAACGTACCATACAGTCCTTTGCCATATTCTCGTATGAAGACCGAAAAGGAATTCTGCATTTAGCAAGCAATAAAGGCCGTTTAGTGCCTAATCCTATCGTTACACTATTTAGCATAAGAGAAGTGCGTGCCTATTTAGAAAAGATGTGTGAGAAGCATAACTTATGTCCTAAATACTGTCATTTACAAGAATCGGTTTCAGAATGTTCGCATTTTAGCATCAAAAACTGTAAAGGGATTTGTAAAGATGAAGAAACTGTGGAAGATTACAATAATAGGGTTCTTGAGGCTATTCATGATATGTCGGATCAAAAGAGTGACATCATTGTAAGAGAAAAAGGCAGAAATGATAATGAGGAAGCCTTCGTTATGGTGAAAAATGGCGACTATTTAGGTTATGGTTTTGTTGATAAAGAAGAGACTATAAACCACATTGATGATTTAGACACGTTCCTGATTCCTCAGAAAAACAATATGGATATTCAGAAGATTTTGAGATCGCGTTTGTTGGATTTGTAGTTGGTTAGTTTTTGGTTGATGGTTTTTGATTGTTGGTGTTCTCGATACGTTTTTCGCGCACTCAAAACACTCAAACTGACATAAAATCTCTATTACAAAAGAAAACAGCACCATAAAAGCGCTGTTCTCCATTCAGAAAAATAAGATATCTATAGCGTTAGGGAAATAGATTTCGATTTATTTTCCTTCTTTAGGGTTATAACGTAAGTAATCTCTGCTCCATTAGTATGCTCATAATTAACAGTGCAGCTGCTATTAAGAAACGCCCATCCCGGATAATCTTTTGCTAGTTGACTGCTTATTGTTAATGGAATTCGTACATCTTCGTAGTATTCTTCAGAACTCAAAATAACACCTTTAGTATCATAAATGGCAGTGATAGAATTGTCGTTAGATTGAAAATTAACAGTATACGTCATAGACTTGTTCTTACTATAAACAGGATCTTTTGAGACATCAAAATCGGCAGCTACTTTTTGTAATTTCTTAATAGAAACCGCTAAAGGTTGCGCTGCTGTAAGTTCTAAATTTAAATACTGTTCGTTGAGAACAGAAATGGAACGCGGTGTATAGTCCTTGTCGTTAAACTGAGACGTTTCCATTGCTAAATCATTTTGCGCTGAACTAAGGTTGGCAAGTCCTAAAAAAATTAAACCAAGAAGACATGTTTTCATAAGTGATACGGTTTTAGAGTGGTACTTAATAATTAAAGTGGTAATAGCATTATTCTAAATAAACACGTTGTATAAATAGAACACTGCTAAAGTAAAAGTTAAGTAAGGCACAACCGCATAATCGATATAGACCACTGATGTACAGGCGATAGACATTTAATAGACAGCTTTGTAATTTGAATTATAATTGCCTAATAATAAAAGACTTATAGATTTTGAATAAAGAAATCCAAATCCGTTTCTTCAGAGAGTTGAAGTTTTTTTCTTAGGCGATAACGACTGGTGTTTAAGGACGCTAAGGTGATATTTTGAAGGGTAGCAATACTTCGACTTTCAATTTTTAATCGAATTAACGAGCACAGTCTAATCTCGTTTTTGCTTAAATTTGGATAGCGCTTTGTTAATTTACTGTAAAACGCATCGCTCAGTTTATCTAAGCGCTCAAAAAATTCTTGCGTATCGCTATCAACGCTTATTTTATTTGAAATGGCTAAATCGAGTTCATTAATTAATTCCGGACGCGCTTCAGAATTTGCTTCTTTTATAACTTCTAATTGGTCGGCGAGCGACTTAGCCCAATCCTGATCTTGCGTGAGTTTAATGGCAAAATCAGACAAATCGCGTTCCTTAGATTTAATCTCAGAATTAAGCTGTTCTACCTTTAAGGCAGAGTTTTCAAGTAGTTGTTCGGCTAATAACTGTTTGTTCTTAGCATTTATAAGGTGTTGTCGTCTACTAATAATTAGTGAAACTAAGACAATTATAAAAATCGAAGACAAAAGTCCTATAAACCAAAGTTTAGCACGTTGGTTTTTAATCATGTTTTCCTTTTGAATCCGGTCGATTTTAAAATTTAATTCAATTTTATCTATCGTAATATCATTCAATTCCTCTTGCCATTTTTTGTCAGCATGATTCAATATCGTTTGAAGACTGTCCGAAATATGTTCAATTTGCTTAACAGTTGTATATGCCGCTGGAATATTAGTTTTAGCACGCAAGAGTACTTCTTTAGCTCTTAAATATTCTAATTTAGAACTAGAGCTCAGATTATTCTTGCTTTCTTGAAGCTTTATGATGCTGTCTAAGAAATTCAAAGTGCGCTGTGCTGCCTCTAGTTTGTTTAAATGTGTATTGGTCATCACCAATTGCGATCCGGCACTAATTAACCGTGGAATGTCATTTTCTAACGTTTCTTCGTTAATGGCTGTTTTAAAAAAATCAAAATTTTGCTGATATAAGGCCTGGGCTTTTTCATAATCCTCTTGGTCGGTATAAATATCAGCAATATTATCGCGTATACTTCCATTTAAAGTGTGCTTAGGGAATTTAGACGTTGTAAGTGCATAAGCACGTTTAAAGAAATACATGGCAGAATCAAGGTCTTTCTTGTGCCAATAAAAAAAGAGTCCATAATTATTTATGGATGATGGATGGTAAATATAATTCAGGTTCTTAGAAAACGATATATTCACTTTGTGCTGAATTGCGGCGCTATCTAATAAACCTAGCTTAGCATAATTTTCAGCAAGTATACTTCGAGCATAACTACGCATCTCCATAAATTTGTTGCGTTCTGTTAGGCTTAGTTCAGTTTCATGAGCTTCATAATACTTAAAAAAGTCAAGATATGATTTTATAGATTCCTTCGGGAAACCCACTTCTCTAAACCAATTTCCAGAATGCAAATAACTGTCTAAAACGAATTTTGCATGCCCTTCAATATGATTTAAGAGATCTAAACGTTTAAAATGAAGTGATAAATAGCGCTGCATTTCAGCATCAGAAAACGAGACGCGTCGATACGTTTTTATATCATTTTCAGGAAACACAGATGCCATGGAATCAGTAATCTGTTCGTACTGTTTAAAATAGGTATCACTAGTAAGCGTGGTAGTTTGTGACCACAATGGAAAAATTACTACGGCGAAAAAAAACAAGAATGACGTATAATACTTAAGCATTAATTATCAATAAGTTAGACAGGTCTAAATATACTTATTTTTTAAGGACCTATGACAGATACTTTTTCAAAGCGAATCCTTAAAATAAATCCCCCATGCGCACACTCGGGTCATAAGCGTATCTTAAGCGGGTCATAAGCGGGTCATAAGCGGGTGATAAGCGGGTTCGCTATTGAAAATTCTTACATCATTATATAATGTATCGATTTAAGCTACAATTTACCGTTCAACATATACTAGGCTTCTTTTCGCAATACAGCTAAAGGAGAACTACTTAATACCGATCGTATATTACTTAAGCCAATAGCCATTACTAACACTGTTATACCTGGTAAAATCACTAAAAAAGGAATCATTGACGGAGCAAAAGGTTCATTAAATACTAATAATGCCAAACAAAGACTACTAATTAAGGCTAATAGAATACCGACTAAACTACCTAACAATCCTAAAAACAAGTATTCTAAAGCTGAAATTTTTAGAATCTGTGCATTTTTAGCGCCAAGGGTTCGCAACAAAACACTCTCTTTTATACGCTGGTACTTGCTCGTTCGAACAGAACCTATTAATACAATAATACCAGTGATTATACTGAAGAACGCCATAAAATTAATAACCCAAGACACTTTGTCTAGAATATCTTCTACGATAGTATACACCTGACGTAAATCTATAATGGACACATTAGGGAATTCGGCCACTAAATCGCGTTGTAATGCCGCAGAACTAGCTTCATCAGCTGCATTTGTAGAAATAACACGAAATTGTGGTGCTTGCTCAAGTGCTCCAACAGGAAATACAAAATTAAAATTAGGCTGTAATTGTCTCCAGTCTACTTTCCGTATACTACCCACTGTAGTTTCCATAAGAACACCTTGCACATTAAACGTAATGTTATCACCAATATCTATACCGTCTTCCACAAGGTTGTCTGCTATAGAAACTAGTATAGGTGCATTAGGAGTGGTGTGCGATGTCCATTCACCTTCCAAGAGTTCTTCAGAATCTATCATGGCATCGCGATACGTGCTTCTAAATTCATGATTTAATATCCAATTCCGCATTTGTTTGGTAGAGTCTTGGCGTAAGTCATTTGCTAAGCGACCTTTTATTTTATGAATACGCATCGTCACAATCGGAATGCTATTTACAACAGGTAAATCTTTCGCTTTAATACGCGCTTCAACAGTGTCTTGCTGATCCGATTGCACATCTAAAATGATAATATTAGCATTACTAGAGCTCTGCCCTACTTCGGTTTTTGCTAATAGAATATCTTTCGTAAAATACAAAGTGCTAATTAAGCAGGTTCCCAAACCAATAGCAACCACTAAAACAACGGTTTGGTTATTGGGTCTGAATAAATTGAGTAAACTTTGGCGTGCGGCAAAACCCCATCGTTTTGGGAAATAAGTTTTAATCCCCTTAATAAATAGCAAGGCAACCCCTGTTAACACCGCAAAAGCAACTAAAGTGGCTAGCATAAACCCTAAGGCATACAGCGCATCGCCTAATAACCAAAATGAAAACAAGAATAGAAAAATTAAAACTGCGGCAATCACTGCCACACGAACTTTAAAGGGTTCTTGAGCTCCTTTTTCATCCACGCGCAATACTTCTAATGGCGAGACATACCACGTTCTAAGTAAGGGTAATAGGGCAAATAAAACGGACATAAATAATCCTAGAAAAACACCAATAAGTATGGGTTGTGCAGAAATTGAAATTTCAACCGAAAATGGTAAAAAGTCTTTTAATAAATAGGGAAACAATTCTTGGATACCAATACCAATTAGTGCTCCAATTAATCCACCAACGATACCAATACCAGCGATTTGAATTAAGAAAATCAAGAAGCTTTGCATGCGTGAGGCTCCCATGCATTTTAAAACTGCGATAGCACTTAATTTCTCTTTAATATAAATATGAACAGAGCTCGCAATTCCAATACATCCCAATAATAAGGCAATAAAAGCGGCTAGATTTAGGAATTTACCAACGTTATCATAGCGTTTTCCTAAACGTTCACTGGTACTTGTATGCGTGTCTAAATCTGCTTCCTCCTTTTTTAACTGAGGATCTATAATTTTTTCAAACGCTTCTAAGTTAAAAGTTTCAGCCGTTTTATAGAAAAACTGATATTCTTTACGACTCCCAAACTGTATGAGTCCTGTCGCTTCCATTAAAGCATAAGGCATAATAATCGGAGGTGCTACAGATGTTGAAATGGCTGTGCTGCCAGGAATCGCTTTTAAAGATCCTAAAATAGGTAGTGTTATGGCTCCTACTTTAATAGAATCACCCGGTTTTACATCAAATTGAAGCATTAAAGTGGCATCAACTAATGCTCCACCTAAATCTTGATAAGTATCTGCAGCAGAGCTTGGTTCTGTGTCAATGCTTCCATAAAAAGGAAAGGCGCCATCTAAACCACGCACCTTAACCAATTTAGTGCCTCCATTCTTAGGAAAAGCAATCATCGATACAAAGTTGATTTCTTTAGCATCGGGTTGTAGGGAATCTATAATTATTTGTGCGCGTTCCGTTGGTTCTTGCCGAGTATCTATCGTATAATCCGCACCCATTAAGGCTTTCGATTGAAGCTTTATATTATCTTTCAGATTATTACTAAATAATTGAATGGATACGACTGCAGCGATACCCAATATAATGGATGCCATAAATAACAATAATCGTACACGGCTCGCTTTAGCATCTCTCCATGCCATTTTAAACAACCAGGTGGTATTTTTACTCATCTATAAATGGATTATTACTGTACCGCTGTACGTTCGTTGGTTAAAATTTTACCACCTTTAAGTCGTAATATTTGTTGCGTTCGGTAGGCTAAATCCAAATCGTGTGTAATAATCACCAAAGTGGTTCCGGCTTCTTTATTTAAATCAAATAATAATTGAATTACTTTTTCGCCAGTTTCCTCGTCTAAATTTCCTGTTGGTTCGTCAGCAAATAAAATAGATGGCGCATTAGCAAAGGCTCTCGCTAAAGCCACTCGTTGCTGTTCTCCACCAGACAGTTGTGATGGATAATGATGTACACGATCTGCTAAACCTACCTTTTCTAATAAAGCCAAACTATTTTTAACAGCATCCTTAGAACCTTGTAACTCTAAAGGCACACTCACATTTTCAAGCGCTGTAAGTGTTGGTAATAATTGAAAATTCTGAAATATAAAGCCCACATTTTTATTTCGCAATTGAGCGCGTTGGTCTTCATTTAGGGTATTTAAGTCTTGTCCACAAAGTTCTATGGTACCAGAATTGGGTTGGTCTAAACCAGCACATAAGCCTAATAAGGTCGTTTTCCCGCTTCCGGAGGGTCCAACAATAGAAAAAGTTTGTCCTTTCTCTACGTTGAATGAAATGTTTTGTAAGACTGTTAATTGTTTGTTACCGCTAGAATATGTCTTTTCTAGGCCATTAATCTTTAATATATTTGGCATACTAATTTTAATTTATAAGACCATTTATGTCGAAGGCTCAAAATACTCATTTGCTTTTAAATTTGCCAATCTCAACAGCTTCTAAACTCTTAAAGTTTTGTTATTTTATAACAGCCTTTTTATTGGTTTCTTGCGGTGATAATAAAACAGAGAAAACGACAGAAACCCTGTCTGAAATACAAACAGAAGAAACAGTCGCGACAGATTCTAATACAAAAACCATTTTGTGCTTTGGAGATAGTATCACTGCTGGTTATGGACTAGATGATACTAATGATGCATTTCCGAGTGTTTTACAACAGAAAATAGATGCGTTAGACTTAAATTATACGGTTATTAACTCAGGATTAAGTGGTGAAACCACAGCTGGTGGTAAAGGACGAATCGATTGGATTTTAAATCAAAGCATCGATATCTTTTTATTAGAATTAGGTGCTAATGATGGTTTGCGAGGTGTACCACTTTCAGAAACAAGAGCAAATCTACAAGATATTATCGATAGTGTAAAAAAGAAAAGTCCAGACACCACAATTATCCTTGCAGGCATGCAGTTGCCACCCAATATGGGACAAGATTACACGACGGGATTCAAACAAATTTTTTCAGATTTAGCAGAAAAAAATGACTTAGAATTTGTTCCTTTTATATTGAAAGATGTTGGAGGTATTAAAGCCCTCAACCAGAATGATGGAATTCATCCAACGGTTGAAGGTCATAAAATAGTAGCTAATACAGTTTGGGAGGTTTTAGGTCCTTTAGTTAAATCTTAGATAATACTAACGCGTACTTTCTTTTTCTTTAGTCGTGTATTGTTTAAGTTGTCGACTAAATCATCGGCAATGCTAACAGGCACGGCAACAAAAGCACAGTCTTGTTTCAATTCTATAACACCAAGCTGATCTTTAGAGATGTTCCCTTGTTTAAAGAATAGACCCGCAATATCACCTTTAGAGATTTTATCTTTTCGACCACCAGAAATAAATAAGGTCGTCCAAAATGGAGGTTTTATTTCTTTGGCAGCATTAACTCGGATGGTTTGAGATTTCCCTACAAAATCAGGAAACACTTCGCGCTCTCCTTTTATTAAATACGCTGTTCCTTTAGAATTTACTCTGGCCGTTCTACCATTTCGATGTGTGTATTCTTGAACAGCTTCGGGCATTTCATAATGAATAATATAATTCATCTCTGGAATATCAATACCACGTGCGGCTAAATCACTTGCAACAAGTACAGATACACTTCCGTTTCGTAATTTTATTAATGCACGTTCGCGATCATGCTGTTCCATACCACTGTAAAAACAAGTGTGTGCAATATTCTTTTTCTCTAAAAAACGACTTAAATCTTCAAGGCGTTCTTTTTTATTACAAAATACAATCCCAGGATCACTACCAACATGATGTAATAAATCGACTAAAGTATTGTGTTTATTAGCTGAAGGTGAAATGACGGTTTTAATTTCGAGCTTAGAACTTGGCCTTTCAGATAGAAAGTTTAAGGTCTTGGCTCCGTCCATTTTCAAATACTTAGGAATCGATGCTCCTTCTGTCGCAGAAGTTAAAATACGCTTATTTACATTAGCCAAATAACTCATTATATTTTTCATTTCCCCACCTGCTCCTACTTCAATTGAAATATCAAACTCATCAATAACTAAGGTTTTGATGAATTTGGTGGTAAAACGAGCTTGTTCAAAATGATCTGCCAAACGTCCTGGTGTTCCAATTAAAATGGCAGGTGTATGTTTTAATTCTATTTTATCTTTTGAAATAGCACGACCTCCATAAATAGCATTGGCTTTATAACCCGATCCCATATTACGAACAACCGTTTCAATTTGAATGGCTAATTCTCTAGAGGGTACGATAATTAAGGCTTGTACTTCTTCACATTCTGGATCTAAGGTTTCTAAAAGCGGTAATAAAAAGGCTAATGTTTTTCCTGTTCCTGTTGGTGATAATAATATTGTTTTATCGTTAGCTTCAATTGCTGCTAAAGCGGACTCTTGCATTGCATTAAGCGCGTAAATGTTTAATTTCTCAAGAATATCTTGTTGTGCTTTAATATTATTCGCCATAACTATTTTTTCTTTTTCTTAGGTTTAGAATCCTCTGATTTCTGGACTCCTAAAGTTGTTTGTGCCAATTGATTCGCTAATACTTTCTCAATTAACTCTTCTTTTGTTAAATGATGAAATACGGTTCTGACGTCTTTTCTTAACTGCTCAGAAATGGTGCGATTAGGTTTGGTCTTAAATATTTTCTTAGCCCATAATAAGGCTTTGTTTTCTTCAATACTTTGCGCATCTGCTTTTTTGTATTCCTTAAATGAAATACCTAATTCATCTTCAAAATCAGCAATATCAATAACTTCTTCTTGCTGTAAAATAGTTAACGCTAGCCCCTTTGCTCCTGCTCTAGCTGTTCTACCACTTCTATGTACGTAAGCATCGTAAGTGTCTGGTAAGTGATAATTAATCACATATTCCACATCTTTAATATCTAATCCACGAGACGCTAAATCTGTGGCTACTAAAATATCAATATGGCCTTCTCTAAATTGTCCCATAATCCGATCGCGAATACCTTGCGATAAACTACCGTGAATGGCACCAGAAGAGAATTTATTAATGGCTAAGTTTTTAGCTAATTTATTGACAGCAGCTTTCGTTTTACAGAAAATAATACCACGTTGTCCTGCTTTAGAGTTTAAGAAATGCAATAAAACATCTAATTTCTCTATAGGCTCAACCACCACAAACTGATGATCTATACCTTGATGCCCAACAGTTGCCATATCGGCTTCTATATGCACCACATGTTTAGACATGTAATTTTGAACCAGTTGTTTTATGGTCCCTGGCATCGTCGCTGTAAACAATAACGTACGTCTCTTTTTGGGGATTTCTTTTATAATAGCATCGAGTCCGTCTTTTAGAGCACTAACCATTTCATCGGCTTCATCTAAAATGAAATAAGAAATCTTAGAGATGTCAACGGCATTTCGTTTTACTAAATCTGCTAAACGACCTGGCGTTGCTACAACGATATGAGTATTACTTTGTAAACGTTCGATTTGTGGTTTTATAGGCACTCCCCCACAGACTGTAGCTATAGAGATTTCAGGTATATACTTTGCAAACGATTCTAAGTTAGCACTAATTTGCTGACCTAATTCTCTTGTTGGAGCTAAAATTACAGCTTGAATATTAGAATCATCTACATTGATGAGTTGTATTAATGGTAGTCCGAATGCCGCAGTTTTACCAGTTCCTGTTTTGGCTAAAGCAACCACATCATCAGTTTGTTGCAATACCACAGGAATTGTTTTTTCTTGAATATCGGTTGGAACTGAAATTTGTAAATCAGCTAAACCATTTTGTAGCTGTTCATTAATTCCTAAATCGGAAAAACGTTTGGACATAAAAAAAATATTTTTGCAAAGGTAAGAATACCGTTCTTGGTATTAGAATAAAAAAAGACGTTACAAAATTAAAGTTGAATTAACAAAAATAGCCTGTAAGCACTATAAAGTCTCAACAATTCTCATTCAAAGTTTAAAATGAGAAGCGTTCTGTAAATTATGCAACAAAAAAACCATCAATTAAGATGGTTATGTAGAATATAATTGGTTCGTAATTATTTTACAACACGAACATTAGTAGCTATCAAACCCTTTTTACCTTTTTCGATATTAAAAGTAACTTTATTTTTCTCTCTTATTTTACCTACAACATTAGTAGTATGAACAAAGATCTCTTCTTTAGAATCGTCGAGCGTTATAAATCCAAATCCTTTTTTTGCATTAAAAAACTTAACGACACCTTCTTTTGTCTCGCTTTCTTTGTTAAGATTAAATAATTTATTTATGAAATTTCTAATCATCGTTCTGTCTTAAATTTTTATTTATAGATTTCAAAAGCAATATCATATTATTATAATCACTTTCATTAATTAATTGCAAAAATAGTATAAATAATAGATTTAGTAAGAAAGTCTTAATATATAGTTGTTTTCTTCTAATTTTTCATTTTAATGAATGTTTGAATTTATATCTTTACAAGCTCAATACTTAGCCTCACATTACTTGGAACAAATAAAAGCATACTTAGATCAAATAGCAGCAATATCGCAAGCAGATTGGGACTTTTTTACGTCCAAATTGCAACGCCATGTGATAAAGAAGAAGGCTGTTTTTTTACAGGTAAATGAGATTGAGAATCATATTTCTTTTATTGAGTCTGGTGTTGTCCGTTTATTTATTCCTAAGGAAAATCCAAATAAAGAAATCACCTTTGGCTTTAGTTTTAAAGATCAATTTGTTAGTGCTTATGATTCGTTCTTAACACAAACACCTTCGGCATATCAATTACAAGCGCTTACGGAGACAACGTTATTACGCATGACCTATTCTGATTTACAAGAGGTTTATAAAAATACACAAATCGGAAATTTAGTTGGACGATTAACAGCAGAGCGTCTTTTTTTGTTAAAATCTAGTCGCGAACAAAACTTATTGAATCTAACTGCTGAAGAACGGTATTTAAAACTATTTAAGGAACGTCCAGAGCTACTTAAAATAATTCCTCTTAAATATATCAGTTCATACATTGGTGTCACTGCACAGGCCTTAAGTAGAATTAGAAAACGCGTTTAGTTATCTGCCTTAAATTTAGTTGTTTAGCGTATTTATGACATAAAGAATATATATTTTATTGATTTAGATTCATTGTTTGGCACGTATTGTGTCGTTATCTTTGCAAAAAAACAACTATGATTATAATTCTTTTCGTTTTAATACTTTGGTATGGGGGTCTATTTTTTCAATCCTTCTTTTTGCATCGTTATGCAGCACACCAAGTTTTTACAATGTCTAAAACCATGGAACGTATAACCTTTATTTTAACTTGGGTTTTTCAAGGTTCTAGTTATTTAAGTGCTTATGGTTATGGTATAATGCACAGAATGCACCATGCCTACACTGATACAGAAAAAGATCCGCACTCTCCTTCATATGATTCTAATGTATTTGCAATGATGTGGAAGACAAAAACCATCTATCAAGATATTAATAAACAACGTATTGAAGTAGATGAGCGCTTTACAAAAAATGTACCACAGTGGAAGGCATTTGATAGTTTTGCTAGTTCTCGTTTTTCTAGATTACTATGGATTTCATTGTATATTTTATTCTTTGCCTTTTTTGCGACGGCTTGGTGGCAATGGTTATTATTGCCTATTACCTTTTTAATGGCACCAATACATGGAGTTATTATCAATTGGTTTGGTCACATTTATGGTTATGTGAATTTTAAAATGAAGAATACAAGTAAAAATTTATTCCGATTTGACTTCTTAATGATGGGTGAAGGTTATCATAACAATCATCATAAATATGCAAGTAGAGCTAATTTTGGTGTAAAATGGTATGAAATAGATCTAACTTACGTCATCATAAAAATATTAGATGCTGTTGGACTAATTCAATTAAAACCCATTAGAATTAAAGATTAGTTAACTCTAATCATAAATTAATACTATAAAAAAAGCCCATCGTAACTGATGGGCTTTTTTATTAAACTTTGAAGTATATGTATTAGATAACTTTTACGTTTACTGCGTTTAATCCTTTTTTACCGTCTTCAAGATCAAATTCAACTTCATCGCCTTCACGAATTTCGTCAATTAATCCAGAAATGTGTACAAAATGATCTTTGTCAACTCCTTCTTCAGTGATAAATCCAAATCCTTTGGCATCATTGAAAAACTTTACTGTTCCTTTACTCATTGTAATGTAATTTAATTTATATAACTTATTAAAGAACAAAGATGATGCCATTTTTTTAACATACAATGTTTTATTGCATTTATTTTAATTATAATTCGTGCGGATCATATAGTTTACATAATTGAGCCTATTCCAATAACTAACGTGAAGCGGTTTACTTACATCGGCTTGCTTATCCTTATTGACTTCTAAGTTCAGTTCATTTTAATGAAAACGATCCCAAAACATGACATATCTCATAAGTTAATATCTTAGAAGCCTTAAATTTGTACTTTATTTTAACACCTTGTGTTCAACACTTATAGATCTATAAAAATGAATAAAAAAGCAACGAATAAGGCAATTTATATAACCACTACAGAGCCTAATAGTGGCAAATCTATAATCTCATTAGGCTTAATGCAATTATTACTTGGTAAAGCAGCAAAAGTTGGCTATTTCAGACCTATTATAGATGATTTTGTTGAAGGTAAAATTGACAACCATATCAATACAGTAACGACTTATTTTAATCTCGATTTAAAATTTGAAGATGCCTATGCTTTTACAAGAAGTGAGGTTATTAAAATGAAAAACGACGATAAAGATGATAAAATTATCAGTACAATAATTGATAAATACAAAGCTATTGAAGAGCGTTTCGATTTTGTGTTAGTTGAAGGTAGTAGTTTTGTTGGTGAAGGCGCCATCATAGAATTTGATATCAATATCTTAATCGCAAAAAATTTAGGTGTTCCTGCTATAATTCTTGCAAGCGGAGTTGGTAAAACGATGAATGATCTTGTGGGTAATATACATATGGCTTTCGATTCTTTTAGAGATAAAGGTGTTGAAGTTTTGGCCGTTATTGCTAATAAAGTAGAACCCTACAATCAGGCTTTTACGATTTCGGAATTAGAAAAGGAACTGCCTGTAGGTGTGGTTGTTAATGCCATTCCACTTAACCCCATTTTAGCCAATCCGTCCATAAAAGAAATTGTTGACGCGCTTGATGCTGAAGTTTTATTTGGTGAGGCTCATATCAATAATCAGGCTGGGAATTTCAGTGTTGGTGCTATGCAACTGCATAATTATTTAACGCATATTAAGGAGAACGGTTTAGTGATTACACCTGGTGATAGAGCCGATATTATTCTTGGCGCTTTACAAGCCAACATCTCTGAGAACTACCCTTCTATCTCTGGAATTGTACTTACAGGTGGCCTAAAACCCGAAGAGTCAATTATTAAACTTATTGAAGGGCTTTCGGATGTGGTGCCTATTTTATCAGCCAAAGGAGGAACATTTGCAGTCGCTAACCAAATCGGCACAATTAAATCACAAATCTATGCTGAAAACACAGAGAAGATTAGAACCTCAATTAAAGAATTTGAAGACCATGTAAAAGTCGATGAGCTCTTAGAACGGTTAATAACGTTTCAAACCAACGGCATTACTCCCCGTATGTTTCAGTATAACTTATTAAAGAGAGCACGAACTAACAAAAAACACATTGTGTTACCAGAAGGGATAGATGAGCGTATCCTAATGGCAACAAAACAACTTATAGAGTTAGGTGCTGTTGACATCACTTTACTAGGAAATAGAAAAGAAATTGAAGAAAAAATTATTACACACGATATTGGTTTAGATTTAAATCTTGTAAACGTTATAAACCCTATTGAATCTGATAAGTTTGAAGCATATGCAGAAACGCTATACGAGCTGAGAAAACACAAAAATGTAAATTTAGCTATGGCTAAAGATTTAATGGAAGATGTTTCTTATTTTGGGACTATGATGGTACACAATGGAGATGCAGATGGTATGGTTTCTGGAGCCATTCACACCACACAACACACCATTAGGCCTGCACTTCAATTTATTAAAACCAAACCAGAAACGTCTATCGTATCTTCTGTGTTTTTTATGTGCTTAGAAGATCGTGTGTCGGTTTATGGAGATTGTGCTATTAATCCTAACCCAACCGCTGAGGAATTAGCTGAAATAGCAATCTCTTCTGCAACCACGAGTATAGGATTTGGTATTGAACCAAAAATAGCGATGCTCTCCTACTCTTCGGGTGCTTCTGGTGTTGGTGAAGATGTCGAAAAAGTAAGAAAAGCGACAGAAATAGTGAAACGTATGAGACCCGATTTAAAAATAGAAGGTCCTATTCAATATGATGCTGCTGTTGATATAAATGTCGGAAAATCAAAATTACCTAATTCTGAAGTTGCTGGTCAAGCCAACGTCTTTATTTTTCCAGATCTTAATACCGGAAACAACACTTATAAAGCCGTGCAACGCGAAACTAAAGCACTAGCTATCGGACCAATAATACAAGGATTAAACAAGCCTGTTAATGATTTAAGTCGTGGTTGTACAACAGACGATATTTTTAATACCGTAATCGTAACGGTTATTCAAGCACAAGGCATTTAAAAACATGGAATTAGTATGAATATTTTAATAATCAATTCAGGGAGCTCATCTATAAAATTTCAATTGATTCAAATGCCTTCCGAAACATTACTATGTACCGGATTGGTAGAACGAATCGGTCAAAAAGATGCCATACTTAATTATAAAACAGATCTTGTTGATATTAAGCAAATAGAACAGATAGAAAATCATTCTGACGGTTTACAAAAAGTGGTAGATCTATTATTAAATCCTGAAAAAGGGGTGATAAAAAACACCAACGAGATTGAAATTATTGGGCATCGTGTGGTACATGGTGGGAATTCATTTTCGAATACCACATTGATTACAGATGCTGTAAAACAAGATATTAAAAAGTTTGGCTCGTTAGCGCCTTTACATAACCCTAATAATCTTGAAGGGATTGTTGTCGCCGAGCAACTTTTTCCGGATGCTAAACAAGCTGCCATTTTTGATACGGCTTTCTTTCAAACCTTACCAGAAAAAGCAAAACGATATGCTATTCCTAAAGCGCTTTTTACCGAAGCGCAAATTCAAGTCTATGGTTTTCATGGTACAAGTCATAAATATGTCACAGAAAAAGCACTTGACTATTTACAACTAAAAACGTCTAAAATAATCACCATTCATTTGGGTAATGGTTGCAGTATGACTGCCGTTGTAGATGGAAAAAGTATAGATCATAGTTTAGGGTTTACCCCTTCTAACGGTTTAATTATGGGGACCAGAAGTGGAGATATCGATCATGCGATTGTGTTTTACTTGGTGAATAGCTTGGGGTACGATTTAGATAAAGTAAATACACTATTAACCAAGGAAAGTGGCATGCTCGGTCTAACAGGTTACAATGACTTAAGAGATATTGAAGCACAAGCTGCTAATGGCAATGAGGATTGTAAATTAGCTTTAATAATGAATGCCTATAGAATTAAAAAATATATTGGCTCATATACTGCAGCTATGAATGGTTTAGATGCTATTGTATTTACAGCAGGTATTGGCGAAAACTCTAGTCTTATTAGAGGATTAGTCTGTGAGGACATGGATTATTTCGGAATTAATTTAGATGCCAATAAAAACGACATTAGATCTAAAGCTATCAGAGAAATAAACACTAAAACTTCTAAAACCAAAATTATGGTTATCCCAACGAATGAAGAATTAGAAATTGCAAAACAAGCTTTTGAATTGATGAACTGATATTTAAAGAAGATTTCAGCTACATCTTCCGTTGTTTAAAATCAGCTTCAACTTGTTCCATAACCCATTTTGTGATTTTACTAGCAAAAACACCTCTAAAAACACTAACAATTGGTCGTAATATCCAACTGCTAATTCGTCCATTAAGTTCTGCTTTTAAAATGGCTTTAATTCTTTTCTTAATTGGTTTTTCAAGCTTTTTAAAAGCTTTAGAATCAAACTTTGGGAAGTCTTCCACTTCGTAACTTGTGGGATTGGTATCTCCTTCAATCTTGCTAATATCTGGAATAATAGGCATATACACTTTTTCGCTTCCATCATCTTGTTTTACAAGCCGTCTAAATTCAGCTATGGCAGCATCATTTACACCATAAAACAAATTATCAGGATCATTTTGGTCACATTCTAAAAAGAGAATTCCTCTTAGGAAATTCCGAGCGTTATCTCTACCTAAGAAAAAATCATGCTGTCTAAATTTAATATCAATAAAGCCTCCAAAACCTTCTAAAGCTCCTGTAGCTAAAGGTGGATGATCTCTAACTTCCATTTTTCCGGGCTTCAATTTTCTAGGAAATGACATCAATTTAAATAGACCAACACCATAAGTATCTGTTTGTTTATTGCGTGCTTGGTTGAGAATGGTTGGTACAAGAGCACCAAGTATGCCCACAATGCTAGATATCTTATAATTAATTTTATCTGTTTTGATAGTATCGAAAAAACTTGGAAAAGGATCAATAAGTACTGTTCCAAACTTTGGGTTTTCTATATTTGGTGCACCATGTGTATTGATGAGATGTCTTAAAACTTCATCAAATGGTTCATTATTTATTGTACCTCCGTCTATAGCTGTAAATTGAAAATTAGGAGTCTCCTCTTCATCAATTAAAACATCCATATCCTCTAGGAGTGATTTGCGAACTTTAAGACTATTGTTTAAGTATTCAGTAGCAAATTCATCATTAAAATAACGCGGCTTTAAACCAATAGGAAAGGCACCTGTCGCTTTTGTGACTTTGATTAAAAAATTTCTAGAATCTAGATTGTGCGGAAGAAATGGTAAATAGTGTTCTTTGTCAGTTTTACTATCGTAATTCAGTTTAAAATGTGCAACCACATCATGACTACTAACACGATGAGACGGAGTTTCATCTAAGAATTTCGATTTAATTCTACTTAATTTCACCTTATAATCTAAAGGTCTTAGACTTGTAAGTGTAATTAACAATCTTAAATCTTTAGAAATAAAGCTCGGTAATTTATCCAAACCAGCATCTTTTGGTAATTCATCAAAAACACGCTCTGCAATTGCATCTATAGGAGTAGAATTTAAAAGTGAAGGAGCTCCATGGTCTGTATCAATATCTGAAGTATCGAGCATTTTTTCGAATGTAGCTTTAGCTCTACTCTTTTCATTGTTTGAGGTTAAGTCATCATCTAAAAACACCCAACTATCATATAGATAATTACCCGTTTTTACATTCGAAACTTTTTTAACAGGTTTCCAATTTCCAGCATAAAGAGCAAGTGTAGAAATCATTCCTACCATTCCTCCTGCTGAAGCACCACCAATCGCATCAATAACAACCCTATGATTTGGAATATTACTCTTAGGATTATTCGCCTGTTCTTGTTTTGCTTTTTCCCATTCAGAAAGTGCTTCGAGCAAATAATCCATAAACCCGGCAGTATAAGCACCCGCAGATACTGCACCTGCTAAAGAAAGACCTAAGTGAAACGTCTGTTTACTCATTATATCTATATTTCGTATGACTAAAAATAGGAATTATTATCACTAAGTTGAATGTAAATCAAACTTATTCGAAATAGGAACAAAAAAAAACGTCCTAAATAATTTTAGGACGCTTAGGTAATATTTTAGGGTTTCAATTTATAATTTTGCTAAGGTTTTATCAGCTTTTAAAGTAATATTACGTTCCGCTACAAACATACCATCTTCAGTTTTTAACTTAAGAATTCGACTTGTATCTCCTTTTTTAGCCATGCGCTTTCTGCATGTTTTTGTAAGTAGTGGGTCTTCATCAAATAAAAATGAGTCTACTTGATACTCTTGTTTTGATGGCTCTTTAACTAACGGAAATATTTGTTGCATTTGATTATATCTTCTATCTCCTCCAGGAACAAACGTATATAATGTGTATCTGCCATCTGAATCTGTTTTAACCCAACTTCTATGGAAAACATAACGTGCATCACCTGTATTTCTCAAATCAAAATCACCATCTTCGTCTGGTTGTTCAATAAATAAGATAACATCTTTTGCAGGTGTTACACCATCACTTTGATATATAATCCCGGTTAACTTTAGTTTACTTGTTTTAGATCTAAAATCGGGAATCGTATCTGTGTTACTCATTTGATTTATAGCACGATCATATATAGGGCTATTCAATTTTAATTCTTGTGCTGCAACAATATGAAATGCGCTATTGAAGCATATAATACAGAATAAAGCAATTAGGTTTTTCATGAGGATAAGCTTTTGGGTTTCACCAAAATTGATGCTTTTATCTCGTAATCATCTAAAAATCATACCAATGCTTGATTTTTACGATAAACTGAAAAAATGAGCGAAATTTACCGATGAAATACTACTTATTAATTGCAAAGTAAGAACACAAAACAGTCATTTTTCGTTGATAATTTTAATTCTTAAATCAATCAAATAATTCCCTTGAAAAAAATCAAAAATAAAAAGCAATATGACTTAACCTAATGGTTAGATTTAGGAGTTTTCTCACTAAAAATGAATTGTTTTCTAATCTTGAATTATATCTCTATTTTCATATTTAAATTATCAGTTTTTATCAAAATTCATTCATTCTATGTCGAAAATTGAAACAAAAAACCACAAAGTATTTCATCGATAAAATACGCATTTAATCAAGCAAAGACGCAGTTTAACCTTAAAATATGTATTTCGTAAGCGAAAATGTTTTGCGAAAATTGCCGTGTTATAGTTGTTTTATTTAATAAATTGTATAGATTTGTGGCACTAAGATTAACTAAAAAGCGTGAATATGAATACCAAATCTACTTTATTTTGTGCTCTATTTTTTCTAATGATCAGTATGAGTTTTGCTCAGAAGAAAGACGAGTCTCAAAGCATCATTAGTGGTAAAGTAAATATCTCAAAATACCACAGTCGAGAAGATCTGAAAAAGATGAAAAAAGGTGACTTGCTAGTTCTTTATATAGAACGAATAGAAGTTATTGTAAATATTCTTCCAAATATAGCATTTGCTACGAAACCTGGTGTAACCATGGAGAACCTAGGAATCCCAGATACAAAAGATAATAGAAAAGCCTTAGAAGATAATATTGATGCTTCTACGTCTTATTTTGATAGTACCATTGAGTTCCAAAAAAAGATATTGCCCTATTCTGATACCACAGATTTAATTGCAGCTATTCTTTTTTATGAATCAACGTTAAAAGCATTACATACCTATGAAGATTATAAAAAGGATTAGTTAGTTTTTTAATTATTATGTGTTTAAAAAAGCCTTGACCCGTAAAGTGTCAAGGTTTTTTATTTGGCCTTTTTTTACACTATCTTAATAATTGTAAATATACCCGACAAACAGTCGGTATTTGTAGTATTAACAATACATTTTAGTTAAATGTGTGTATTTTGTCGATATAATTTGTGTTTCATAGATAAAATTTATATGTTTGGACTTAATTGATTAAACCCCTTACAATACAAAATTTACCTACTATGAAAAAAATTACTTTTACTACACTTTTCTTTCTTTTAGTGTTTGGTAATTTATTTGCCCAACAAGAAAAGGGAATTACTGGCTATAACAATTGGCTAGATTCATGGACAGACTTTCAACCTAACAAAGCGAACTATGAAGAACCTACTCAGATATTGTCTGGAAACATTACTGAGAACACCACATTAACCAAAAGAAACACTTATTTATTATTAGGTGACGTTTTTGTTACAGATAGTACAACTTTAACTATAGAGCCTGGTACAGTTATACTTGGTGATTATAAAACAAAAGGCGCTTTAGTTATTGCTAACGGCTCTAAAATTATAGCAGAAGGTAAACCAACGGATCCAATTATTTTCACTTCTAACAGAACAGATAAAAAGCCTGGAGATTGGGGTGGGATATTTATATTAGGTGATGCACCTATTAATACATTTGGAAGCGTAGCATCTCTTAATTATGGTCTAAACCCTTCATCTACAGAAAGTATTAGTTATGGTGGTGACAATTCTGACAGTAACTCTGGTATATTAAATTATATTAGAATTGAATACGCTGGTAAAAAGACCAAAGCATTTGGAAATTTTAGTGGACTTACCCTTGCAGGTGTTGGACTAAAAACTGCAATAAGCAACATTATGGTTAGTTACTGTGAAGGAAGCTCTTTTAATGTTTTAGGCGGAGAAGTTGACTTAACTAAAACAGTTTCTTATAGATCTAATAAAAACGATTATAATTTTAACTACGGAACACAATGTAATATTAAAAATGCATTGGCTGTAAGGTCGCCTTATATTTCAAGTGCGGATGGCTCGCGCTGTATGTATGTAAGTTCTTATGATTTAAAAGAGAACGCTGATTCTTCTCAAAAGGAAACTTTTGTAAAAGCAGAAAACCTAACGCTAGTTAATGTTAGTAATGATTTAAAATATGATATTAAAATAGGTTTGGTGCAAGAAGCTATTTTTATTGGGCCAGATGCATCGTTTAACATTCATAAAAGTGTGATCTCTGGGTTTAAGCCTGCTGTAATTTTAGATGATAAAATTGAAATTAACAGTGAAAATTTAGATAAGATTAAAATTACCCGTTCTTACTTTAATAACTGTAAAGGAAATATTTTCAAAAAAGGAAATACTAACAATGATGATTTAGAGAGTTGGTATGGTAGTAGAGCTTTTGACAATGTGTACTCTAAAGGTCCAGATGATGAAACTTTTATTGATTCTGAAAATAGTAGAAATCCAGATTTTAGATTACGAATTAATAAAATTATAGCATCAAATGATTTATTTGATGATGACGAAGAGGATGAATAAGATAATTCACTACTAATTATTGTAAACAAAAAATTTTAACTCATAACATGTTTAGATGAAAATTTAAACATGTTATGACACTGATAAACCCCCAAACAGCTTATAGATTAAAAAACTACAACTCCTAACCAATGCTTAAACCTACTTACCTAACCCCGTTTTTATATGGAATTTGCCTATGTCTCGTTTTTGTGTCTACACGAGCTAATGCGCAAATAGTAATTGGTACGCCAAATTTAGGATTTAGTCAAGCTTGTGCAAGTGCGTCTTTTAATACCTATTATACTACTTTTATTTTTTCACCAGAATCTGTGTTAAATGCCTCTAATCAATTTTCTATTGAGATGTCTGATGCTGATGGTGATTTTACAAATTCAACAATTATACACACAACAGAAGCAGGTTCTGTAACCACTTCTCCTGCGACCTTGTCGTTTTCTCTTCCAGAAACAACGGCTGGTGAAAATTATCGTATCCGTATTAAAAGTAGTGCTCCAGTGGCAACTAGCTCTAGATCGGTTCCATTTGCTGCTTATTATAAAATTCAAGACTCTCCATTTACCATTAATAACTTAGTATCTACTGGTGCTTATTGTGCAGGAGGTAGTTATTTACTATCTATAGATAATCCTGGTGATGAAAATAATGATTCTCCACTACTATATCCAAGCCTTACATTTAAATGGTATAAGGAAACAGGACCAACAACTTTTGTTTTTGTCGCTGACGGACCAACATTATCAGTTGATACCGAAGGGACATATTTTGTGAGAACAAATTACGGAAGCTGTACTTCTGATTCTTTTTCTAATCGTGTAACTATTAGTGAAGCAGTATCAGGTGAAGCAAATGCTACTATAGCGTCAAGTTTAGGAAATCCATATTGTCCGGGAGAAGGTTTCACTAATTTAAGTACCATAAGTGGTGTTTCATACCAATGGTATAAGGATGGAAATATAATAGTAGATGCTACGAGTCAAATGTATCAAACTAATGAATCTGGTACCTTTTCGGTACAAGTAGATTTAGGAGACTGTTCTGCTTCTGGTTCAATTGATTTAATAAGCGAATTATTTGATAGCTCAATCAATGTTCCAGAATTTAATGAAATGTCATCAGAAGATTCTTTAATGGTTACTATTACCACTACTGCTATAACTCCTGAGTTTACATGGTACTTAGATGGTAATTTAATTCCTAGCGCAACAGGAGCGTCATTTGAAGCTACTAATTTTGGTGATTATAGAGTCGTTATTACGCAATCTACAGGCTGTACAACTTCAATTGAATATTTATTTTCTATTGAAGAGGAGCTTGACCTTTTTCCTGAAGTCGAAGACATTCCAAATCTTATCAGCCCAAATGGAGATAGTATTAATGATACCTGGATCATACCTGCAATTTATGTTAGCGGTACAGATACGGAAGTCATTATTATGTCTAATCAAGGTAAAGTTGTTTTAAGAACAAATGACTATCAAAACAATTGGCCTGAAAACGATTTAAAATTAACCAGTATCAACCAAGTGTATTATTACATTATTACAACATCTGATAATAAAACAAAAAAAGGTTCAATAACCGTAGTGAAATAATATGAAAGCCTATTTCTTACTTCTTATATTATGTATATGTTCTATACAGACTTTCTACGCTCAAGAAGATGACGGAGTGGTTTCACTTGCCATACCAACACGAAACTCATTAACCTTTAATCGTTATACTATAAACCCAACATTTAGCTTTGTTAGAGAACAAACTAAATATATCAGCATTTACAATAAAAGAGAATGGGTTCAATTTGAAAACGCACCACTCACCTATTTAGCTAGTTATTCTGGTCGTTTTGGAGAAAATATTGGAGCTGGTTTAGGTTTGTTTCAACAAAATTATGGAGTATTAACCACCTTTGGTGGTATTTTGAATTTTGCATATAATGCACAATTAGGTTACGATAGCAACTTAACTTTTGGACTTAACATCGGAGCCTATAAAAGTGGAGTTAACACAGCAAACGTAATCACTAATTTTGATGATCCATCGTTACAAAACGTACCAGAAAACTTTCTATTAACAGTTAACCCAGGAATTAATTATGGAACTGAATTTTTAGATTTTGGTTTAGCGATTAACAACTTAGCTTTATATAATTTTCAGACCTCAGCACTTATTGAGGATAATCCGCAACAAAGTATTCAAGCACATGTCATGTATACTGGTTATATGGATAGTAGAGGCTTTTTTGATGAAAGTAAGTTTACAGGTTTATTACGATCAGATTTTCAAAAAGAAGAAACTATAATTTCTGCAGTCGCGATGGTAACAGTTCCTAAAGGGATTTGGGCACAAGCTGGTTATAATACACTTTATGGAGCTTCTGGTGGACTTGGTCTTAATATTACAACACAAATAGCGATAGAATATAATTTTGAAACGGCATTTGGAGATTTAAGTAATTATGGACCTTCGCACGAAATCACATTAGCTTACCGATTTAAAAACAACAATTATTACGATTACAGTCGAGAGGATGAAGTAAGTAGTATTTTATCTTCAGGTGGAACTAAGAAACGTCGTGTAGTTAAAAAGACCAAGCCAAGCATAGCTAGTACTAAAAAGACTACTGATGCTAAAGCAAAAGCCGAGGCAGATGCGCAAGCAAAATTGGCTGCAGAGAAAAAAGCGCAAGCTAAGATTGAAGCAGACAAACAAGCAGAAATATTAGCAGCACAGAATGAAGCTGAAGCTGAAGCAAAATTAATAGAAGAACAAAAAGCTAAAGAATTAGCTGAAGCAAAGGCTAAATCTGATAAAATTGAAGCAGACAAAAAAGCGGCAGAAAGAGCAGAAACTAGAGCACGATTACAGGCAGAACAAAAAGCTAAAGAAGAAGCTGATGCACAAGCTGCATCATTAGCAGAACAGAAAGCCAAAGAAGAAGCTGATGCACAAGCTGCATTATTAGCAGAGCAGAAAGCAAAAGAAGAAGCTGATGCACAAGCTGCATTATTAGCAGAGCAGAAAGCTAAAGAAGAAGCTGATGCACAAGCTGCACTATTAGCAGAACAAAAGGCTAAAGAAGAAGCTGAAGCACAAGCTGCATTACTAGCGGAGCAAAAGGCTAAAGAAGAAGCTGATGCACAAGCTGCACTATTAGCAGAACAAAAGGCTAAAGAAGAAGCTGAAGCACAAGCTGCATTACTAGCGGAGCAAAAGGCTAAAGAAGAAGCTGATGCACAAGCTGCATTATTAGCAGAGCAAAAGGCTAAAGAAGAAGCTGATGCACAAGCTGCATTATTAGCAGAGCAAGAAGCTGAGGAAGATGCTATTTCTAATCCAACAGATGCGCTTGCTAAATCAATGCAAACTTTAGCAAAATCAACTGAAGACTCTAAGGCAATTCAAACTGATTTATTACAACAATTTAACGATATCATTGCGATCAAAGACCAAGATCTTAAAGACTTAAAAGAAGAAAATGATTTAAGCGATCAGGGAATTACAGTACAACCAAAACCGTTTAAAAGTGTAACTGCAGAAAACAATGCGCTTAGAGCAATTAAAACAGATTTAGATAATGTTATAGAATCTCGTAGCGAAAAAATAGATGAATTAACTAAACTATATGAAGAACGTGTTGCTAATGGTTCATTTGCCCTAGATGAAGTTACCTTATTCTATAAAAAGGAAATTAAAAGATTACAGTCAGAGCAGTTAAAAGCGAATGAAGTCAACACACAATTAGAAACAAAATTAGAGGCTATTAAAGTAGCTACTGAATTTGAAAAAAGAAGACGAATCAAGCGCGCTGCTTTTAATAGTGAGGATGATAGATATACTCAAGATAGAGCTAAGTTGAAAAACATAAGAGAAACAACACCATTAGCTGAAACTCCTTTAAAAGCTGAAGATTTTGATTTTGGAGAATCACAAGGAAATAATATCAAGATATTAAAGAATATAAAACATATTGAAAGTGGTTACTACCTTATAATAGCAGTTCATAGTGATACGAAAAGTAGAGATGAATTTATAACCAAAGTTATTGCTTCTGGAAAAACCAATGTTGATTTCTTCCATGATGTTAACACTAGTAAATATTACATATACTATGATAAAGTTAACGATATAGGAAGTGCCAATAAAGCTTTAGAAGCTAAAGGAAATAGACCATATAATGGAAAAATGTCAATAGTTAAAATAGAAAATTAATAATAGTTAAGCCAACTATCACTTACGTCTTTGCCCCAAGAAATAAAGTGATTAATTAAAATAAGTTATCATGAAAAAACCTACTTTTTCTAGAATAGTCGTAATTGTTTTGTTTCTAATATTGGGACAGTACATATCTGCACAAAACCTCGTGCCATTTTCTCCACGGTACGATCAAGCCATAAAAGGAGATATACTTTTAATAGGAAATAGTAATGTGGGATTACATGTTTCTAATCCTTACAATGGAAACTCTACAAACGACGGCGTAAATGCTGCGGTATATGTAGATATCGATGGTGATGCTAGTACATTTAACTCTAGTAGTGCCGATTTAGATGTGCCAGGCGATGATAGCTGTTATGTTATTGTTTATGCGGGTTTATATTGGAGTGCGGTTGTTGATGGAGATGAACCAAAGTCCGATATTAAGTTTAAAGTCCCTGGAGGGTCTTATGAAGACATTACGGGAACTGAAATTTACTATCAAAACGCTTCTAATAATAACCGATCTAACACTTATGCATATTACCATGATGTAACAGATAAGCTTACAGCTTTACCAGATCCTGAAGGGACATATGCTGTTGCTAATATTTCAACTTTAGTCGGTCCGAAACCAAATTCTGAAGGTCTATCTGCAGGGTGGTCTTTATTCGTGGTTTATGAAGATCCGCTTCTACCTAGTAAGTATATTACGTCTTTTGATGGTTTTACTAAAATTACAAGTTCTATCAATGAAACCTTTCCTGTAAGTGGTTTTACAACCATACCAACCGGTCCTGTTCGTGCAAAGTTCGCATTTAGTACTATTGAAGGAGATAGAGGTTATACTGGAGATTATTTAAGATTAAACGGAACTACTATCAGTGCGACTAACAATGCTGGTACAACAATTCGACCTGGAAACAACTTTTTTAATAGTTCTGTATCCGATATTAACCCACTTACAAATACTTCCGAATTATTTACCACAAGAACGCCAAATAGTTCTAACACCTTAGGATTTGATGCTGGTATTATAAATATCCCCAATCCAGGAAACTCTCTAATTGCCAACAATGCAACCACAGCAAACATTAGTTTAGGTAGTAATTTAGATATCTACTATTATTATTTTAGTGCCTTTGCGATTGAGATCATTGCTCCTAATATCGTATTAACAAAAATTGTTGAAGACGACTTAGGAAATGATATTGGTGGACAATTAGTAGGTTTAGGATCCTCTTTAAATTATGTTATTGGGTTTCAGAATACGGGTAATGATGATGCTACAAACTTTTCAATAAGAGATATTCTACCTGTAAACATTATTTATAACCATCCAACAGATTTAATTCTACCAGCTGGTGTTACAGTTCAAAGCTATAATGCGGCAACAAGAGAACTTATTTTAGATATCGATAATTCACTTGTTGAGGAGAATGATCCTGTTTATGAAATAAGAATTGAAGTACAAGTTGTAGACGATTGTGGACAATTAGAAGATGCTTGTTCAAATATTGTTAATAATCAAGCTTATGCCACGTATCAAGGAACTATAAACCCTGATTTCACTATTACAGATGATCCAAGTTTAAGTAGCAATACAGGGTGTTTAATTTCACCTCAGGCTACTAACTTTTTAGCGGATCTTAACTGTACTTTTGAGTATGATGAAATTCTTTGTGGAGATAGTGTAGAATTAACAGCAGCTAATGGCTACGATTCTTATGCGTGGTCTACAAGTCCTACAGGAGTTCCTGTGATAGGAAATTCGCAGTCTATCACTGTTACAGAAACGGGTACTTATTATTCTTATAATACTGCAGTGGCTCCATGTCAATCTATTGTTCAGCAATTTAATGTACAGCTTTTTGGTTCTAATACAACCAACCCTGTAATTCCTTATGCCGATGAAGTTGTGACTTGTCCTAATGATGGAAAATTATTACCTAATATCTTTTTATGTGGTGCTGATGATATAAGAATCATTCAAACAAACGTTTCCGATTCTACCTCGATTATTTGGGAAGTGCTTGATGAAACGAGTTGTGATGCCGTTTCAAATTCAGATTGTGCTAATGAAAATACATCTTGTACATGGAATGCAGTTCCTAGTGAATCTGGATTTTTAGTTGATACAGCCGGACAATATAGAATTACAATAAACTATCCTGGAGGATGTAATGTTCAGTTTTATTTCAATGTGTATCAGAATGAATTAAACCCAACAGTTAATTCAACAGACATTATATGTGAAACTAACGGAAGTATTACCGTAAATAATGTGCCTTCTGGATATGAATACAGTATAGATGGAACCAATTTCCAAAGCAGTAATGTATTCTCAATTGATACGGCAGGAACATATACCGTTTATGTAAGACAAATAGACTTAACAACAAACCCTTGTGTATTTACTGTTCCTAGTGTGCAAATTAGAGATAGAGAATTTACTGGTTCTACAACTATTACCCAACCTCTTTGTTATGGAGATAAAGGAAGTATACATTTATCCGCTAATGATGCTGATCCGCAATATGTATTTACCCTTTCTCAAGGTGCAACTGTAGTAAATACTGTTGGTCCTATTATTGATAATAATTATACATTCCAAAATTTAAATCCTGGAACGTATACAGCGACTATTGAATCTGAGAATGGCTGTATATTTACTGAAGATATTACCATTATAGAACCACCTATATTAACAGCAACTATAGCTTTAACAAGTCCTTTAAATTGTTCTGACGGTGAGATTACAGTGTATCCTGTAGGTGGAACACCTCCTTATTATTACTTTGTAAATGGTGCTACAGATTTTCAATCTACACCTCAAATTGTAGTGAGTTCAACAGGAGTTTATAATGTAGTCGTTACAGATTCTAATAACTGTAGTACAGATGTTACTATAAATGTTGATGCTATTTCCGGACCAGATTTTAATGTGAATACAACTGATATAGCGTGTGCTGGTTCTGATGGCACTGGTGCATTAACAATCAATGTTAGCAATGCTAATGGTAGTAGTATTAATTATAGTATTGATGGCGGAGTTACATTTGTGAATTCAAATGTATTTACAGGATTATCAATCGGAGATTACGAAGTCGTAGTAGAATACACTTCTGGTACCGATGTTTGTGAATCAAGTCCACAAACAGTTTCAATTGGTTCAGCAGCAGCAATTACTGGTACAGTTGAATTAGCTGCACCTTACACCTGTCTTTCAACCGGTGCAATTACGGTTACAGCAGTTACTGGCGGACAAGCACCATACACCTATAGTATTGATGGTGTAACATTTCAAAATAATGCTAATTTCAGTAATTTATCAGCAGGAACATATACCGTTATTGTAATGGATGTAACGGGTTGTGCATCTGCAATGGCTGATATTACAATTAACGAATTAAACCCACCAACCGATTTAACGTTTAGTAACTCCCCAGTAGCTTGTCCTTCTAATACAGCTACCATTTCTATTACAGGAACAACTGGCGGTGTCGGCATATTAGAATATCAAATTACAGCACCTGCTTCTGCAGTAACTGCTTATCAAACATCTACTGATTTTTCAGGTTTAGAACCTGGAACTTATACTTTTCAAGTAAAAGATGAAAACGATTGTGTATATAGTGAATCACATACTATTGTTCCTACTCCATCTCCAACATTATCTGTGGTGTTAACAAAGGATTTAGATTGTGCTGCATCACCAGATGCGGTACTTACAGGAACTGTTACTGGTGCCGCACCTTATACCTATTCAGTATCTATAGATGGAGCAGCTTATACCGATTTAGGTACAACAGGAACACCGTTTACTTATAGTGCAGCAACTGCCGGAACGTACCAACTTCAAATTACAGATGCAAATGGTTGTTCAGCTGAATCTTCAGTAATTACTGTAACTCCAATATCATTACCTGCTTTAAGTTTGGTTGTACAAACACAAGAGATTTTATGTAATGGAGATACCAATGGTGCTATTGATGTTACTATTGATACGTCTGTAGGAACACCTCCTTTTGTAATTAATGTAACTGATAGTACAGGAAACGATTACGGTACACAAACATCTAGTTTACCTGCAGGGATATATACCGTTACTGTTACAGATGCAAAATTGTGTACAGCAACTGAAACTGTAACTATAGACCAACCAGATCCTATAGTTGTAGATTATAATGCTATTGATATCACTTGTGGTGCAGGCGGAGTTTCTCAAGGATCAGTAATTGTAAACTCTGTAACAGGTGGAACACCTCCTTATAACTATTTTGTTACAGGTACCAATGGGTATTCTAATTCTGAATTTAATAATATGGGCTCAACATCTGTTAGTTTTGATGTGGTTGATTTTGGACTTTACCAAATTAATGTGGTTGATGCTAATGGTTGTTCTATTTTAGTTCAAGATGTATTAGTAGCATCACCTCCAACAGATTTAGATATTGATATTTTACCATCATTCGATTGTGCTACAGGTGGTGAAGCAGAAGTAAGTATTGGCTCTACTCTAACTAGTGCCGGACCATTTTTCTTCAGTATTTATGAAGGAGCTGGTACTGTATATCCGGCTGGAACGTGGTTAAGTGAAGATGCTCCTGGTAGTGAGTCTGCAACATTTACAAATTTAATACCTGGTGTAGTATATACATTTATTGTCTATGATGCCTCTACATTCTGTAGTTATTATGAGCCAGCAACAATTCCAATTCCTACTAACTCAACATTAACTGCAACAGCGGTTAGTTCTAACAATATTACCTGTACAGGAAGTGCAGATGGTAATGTTTCATTTACCGTAAACAGTTCTTACGCAAGTCCTGTTTCTATCACCTATGAAATCTTTAATACTTTAAGTTTAACATCAACAGGAATTAGTGGTTCTGCTGCTTTACCTGCTAATGGTTCTTTAAATATATTAGAATTTGGCCCACTTCCATTTGGTAATTACTTTGTTTCAATTCGTGAAACATCAGGACCTAATGCAGGTTGTGGTATTGTAACAGTTCCATTTAATATTACGGAATCTGCATTTCTATTAGAATTAGCAGCTTCAGTGGATCAGAATGCAAATTGTGAACCTAATTCTGGTGTGATTAGCGCTATTGCTTCAAACGGAACACCTCCTTATCAATATCAAATCACAACAACTGCTACTACCCCACTTGTTACAGATGCAGCTTGGAATAGTTCAAGTACATTTAATAACGCTGCCGGAAGCTATTATGTTCATGTGAAGGATGCTTATAACTGTATTGTTACAAGTCCTGTTTTAGTGATAGACACAGATCCTACTCCTGCTATTTCTGCAAGTTTAAATAATCAATGTACAGTAGCGGAAGGTGCTTATGAAATCGATGTAACATTAGATACTGTTGGTGTACCACCTTACAGTATTAGTATTAATGGCGGAGCGTTTCAAACACAAACATTTCCATTCACACTTTCAAATTTATATTCAGGTACACACACTATAAGAATTAATGATGTTAATGGTTGTGGTAACACCGTTTCAGTAGATGTTGTTGCACCAATAGCTATCATACCAGAGGTAACAGCTTTACCAACTTGTAATGATGATGATGGTGAAATTACAATGACTACTATTGGAGGATCTGGATCTTATACTTATAGTATTTTACCTAATCCTGCTTCGATTAGTTTTGCAGGAGATGTGTTTTCGGGAGTACCTTCAGGAATGTATACTATTACAATTACAGACACAGTAACGTCTTGTACTGAAGAGGTGTCTGTTTCTGTTGCAGAAGCGATACTTCCTATAGTAACATTAACTCCAACGGACATTACATGTTTTGGAGATAATTCAGGATCATTCGAAATTAACATCGCAAATTATACCGGAACTTATACCTATGAAGTCTTTGATAGCTTAGGTACATCATTAACAGGAATTATAAATGCAAACACCTCTACTAATCCAGAAATAGTAACAGGTATGAGTGCAGGAACATTTACAGTAGAGATTACTGAAACAGATATTCCTCTATGTTCTGCAACAGCAAGTGTAACTATTGCATCTCCAACTAATGGTATCTCATTAAATATCTCAGAAACTTCAAATGTAACTTGTAATGATAATGAAGGAACGATAACTGCAATCGCAACTGGTGGTTGGGGAGATTTGGAATATGAATTAACAGGCGCTGCGACAGTGGCTTATTCTAGCAATGGTTCATTTACAGGTTTATCTGCCGGAACTTATACAGTAAACGTTAGAGATGCAAGTGGTTGTATTGTTTCTGAAACAATTACATTAGAAACACCAGATCCAATCGCAGCAACATTTACTCCAAACACTACAGTTTTATCTTGTTTTGGAGATCAAGATGCGAGCATAACGATTACCAATGTAACTGGTGGACAAGGCGCAAATTATACGTATACCTTAAACACTGTTTTACCAACACCGAGTGTTTCTGGTCCACAAACGTCTAATATATTTGAAAACTTAGGTCCTGGAACTTACTTTGTAAGAATTACAGATGGTTTCCATTGTGAATTTTCATCTGCAAATATCGTTATTACTGAGCCTACACCAGTCGAAGCTAGTTTAGTAAGAACAACAACTCAAACTTGTTTAACAGAATCTACATTAACATTAAGCGCAACTGGTGGAACAGGCTTATATTCATATAGTGAGAATGCTTCGTTTGCACCTATTATAGGAACATTTACAACATCTACAACATTCTCGGTTCCCGATGGTACGTACTCGTATTTTGTAAGAGATGCTAACGGTTGTGTGACCAACGTGTCTAATGAAATTACAGTTGATCCTTTACCAGATTTAGAGGTGACTTTAGAAGCATCCAATTTAGTTATTAATTGTTTTGGTGATAATAACGGTTCTATTTTAGCGTCAGCAACAGGTGGCTTAGGAAACTACACCTATACTTTGCAAGATAATTTAGGAAACACTGTTACGGCTCCGCAAACAAGTCCTGGCTTTTTTACAGAACTTTTTGCTGGTGATTATGTTGTTCTTGTTGAAAGCGGTGATTGTGATGTGACGTCTACTCCAATAAGTATTACAGAGCCTGCGACACCAATTGAAGCGACTCTGGTTGTAAATAATGTAAGCTGTGCCGGCAATAATAATGGTTCGGTTGAAGTAACTGCATCAGGTGGTACAGGAGTTATTAAGTATGCTATCTCACCACAGTCAAACCAATTTTTTGAAACTAATACTTTTGAGAATTTAGCACCTGGGGATTATGATATCATTGTAATGGATGAGTCAGGGTGTTACTTAAGATTTGATGTTACCATCACAGAGCCTGAGCAAGTTGTATTGAGTATAGTTCCAGGTTCATTCTTCCCAGAAGTATGTTCAGGAAATTTAGATGGAGAATTTAGTATTGCTATCTCAGGAGGAACACTTCCTTATAGCGTGAGTTTAGATGATTATGATGGTGTTTATACAACAGGAAGTGCTGCCCAAACTGAATTTGATTTCACAAATTTAGAAGGTGGTGATCATATTGTATTTGTTAGAGATGCTGCTGGTTGTGAGTCTGAATGGAATATTACATTCCCAGAATCTGTAACCATTTTACCAGAAATAATAATCGAAAGTATTTGTGAAAACAATATACAAGGTAATCGTGTAACAGTAATAGTGGATGCCTCTATTGAAGATCTTACGCAACTAGATTATTCATTAAACGGTGGTCCTTACCAATCGAGTAATACGTTTATAAATGTACCAGTAGGAATCGATCATTTTATAGATGTTAGACATACAAATGGATGTATTCAGACAACTGAATTCTTCGATATTGAAATGGCAGATCCCGTAACCTTAACTCTTACTGAGGGCGGACTAAATGAATATATCATTAATGCTGCTGGAGGTGCTGGTGATTATCAATTCACTATTAACGATGAGGATTATGGAAATGAAAATTCATTCTTCATTTTTGAATCAGGCTTATATACTATTAGAGTAATGGATAGTAGTGGTTGTTATGCCTCCTTACAAATAGAATTAGAGTTTCAAGAAATCTGTATTCCTAATTGGTTTACTCCAAATGGAGATGGTGAATTTGATACTTGGGCACCAGGTTGTACTGAGAATTATCCAAATCTAACCTTCGATATTTTTGACCGCTATGGTCGTAAAGTAGCAACATACCATGTTGGTGAGGTTTGGGATGGAAAATATAAAGGTCGAGAATTACCTTCTGGTGATTATTGGTTTGTAGTTCAAACTAATGACGCCACACACGATAAAGAATTTGTTGGACATTTTACATTATATAGATAAAAGACATAAAATTAGAAAGATAACATTATGAAAAAATTCGCACTATATATTCTTTTTTTGGTCTTCGCAAACGGTTATGGCCAAGAATTAAATCTACCAGTATTTACACAGTATTTGGCAGATAACGATTTTGTAATTTCTCCTACTTATGCCGGAATTGGAGATAATCTAAAAATTAGAGCAAATGGATTAACGCAATGGGTTGGTATTAAAAATGCACCAGATAATCAATCTGTTTATGCTGATTTTAGAATTTCTAACCGTACAGGAGTTGGTATCTCAGCTTACAACGATAAGAATGGAAATACGCGTCAGAAAGGAGTTAAGTTTTCTTTTGCGCACCATTTGACATTAGATTATAAGACGAAACAATTTTTATCCTTTGGATTATCTTATAACATCAACAATTTTAGAATAGATATAGAAAATTTCAACACCACTTATGAAATACCTATTGTTGATCCGGCTGTTACAGACGATCGAGGCGTATCTAATAACAATTTTGATGCTGGCTTATTATACCGATGGAAAGCATTTTACTTAAGTTTTAATGCCAATAACATTATAAAAAAAGATACCGATGGATTTCTTGGATTAGAACCAAGTAGATTACTAAATTACCAATTATACTCTGGTGTCGTTATTAAAAGTCCAAACAATAAAGATGTAGAATTTGAACCTTCTGTTTTTTATCAAATGTTTGATAGCGATAGACGATCTAGTACTGATATCAATTTTAAATATAGAAAGTTCAATAGAAAAGGAGATTATTATTTTGTTGGAGGGTCATATCGCTTCCTTAACGATCAATTCTTTAAGCCTTTAAATGTAGGTCCAATGGCTGGTATTACATTTAATCAATTCTTTTTTGCGTATTCATATCAGTTAACGTTAAATGATTTGTCTGGTTTTAATTCAGGAACACATATGGTAACTATTGGTTTAGATTTTCTACAAGGTGCTAGTAATTGTGCATGTACAAAAGGAACGAGTCAGAGTTATTACAGATAGATTCAATTTCTTTTATATAAACTGATTACCAATTATTTTTTATAGAACACCTGTTTTCTAATTTACGCCTAATAAGTATAACCACCTCATTATGTTGTAATTATGCTTTAACCGATTAACTAACACATACATCGGAATTATTCATTTTTAAGATTATTAATTAGTACGTTTATTACGCTATTAATCATATTATCTTAACAATGAAAAATTATTCCCACAAGGAAACGTTTGGATCTGTGCTTTTTTTCATCAGGTCCAAATCGTTTAAGATTAGATCTGTTATAGTAATTTTTGGATCTTTATTATTATTTGGTGCCTTTCCTTACTTCAGCGGACAAGGTCCTGGTTTAACATTACAAGACCACGGAACTATTGGGCCATACGCAAATTTAGCGTTTCCTGACGAAGCTAATATTGATTTAAGCATATCCCATAGAATTGCTTACCCTAACTTAATATTTAACTCTCCTATTGTTTTTAAAACCGTACCCAACCAAAATCGAATTATTTTGGCGCAGCTAGATGGTGAAATTTATTGGTTTGATGACGATGAAGCAACCTTAACCAAAAACCTCTTGGTGGATTTAAAAAGTGATGTGGGAATCGTTCATGATGGTGGATTTCTCGGATTAGCTTTACATCCTGATTTTAATGCAGCTATAAATCCTAAAAACTATATCTACGTTTATTATACGTCTAAAAATAGTGCTGGTCAAAATAGTCCACCAGTGGGGTCTCACACAGGTCAAAGTTGTACGTGGAGTGAAGATAGAAATGAATACCAAGGGAACTCATTAATATTAGAACGTTTTGAAGTTAATCCTACAGATTTATCTTTTATAATAGGTTCTAGAACAAATCTTTTTGATATCAGGATGTATGGAACAACACACTATGGTGGTGGTATGGACTTTGGTGATGACGGTTTTTTATATCTAACTATAGGCGATCAAGCGTCTTGGCGAAGAGCACAAAATATAACTGATAATTTAAATGGAGGTGCTTTAAGAATTGATGTAGATAAAGATCCAACTAAAAGTCATGCTCCCATTCGAAAAAAACAAGATGTGGGCTATGCTGGGGAATCCTCAGGGATTAATTATTGGATACCAAACGACAATCCTTTTTTGAGTCCAGATGGCTCTCGCTATGAAGAATATTATAGTGTCGGATTAAGGAATCCCTTTAGAATGACGAAAGACCGTGTTACTGGAGAATTTTATATTGGTGATGTTGGATTAAGCTCACATGAAGAGGTTAATGTACTTAAAAAAGGTGCTAATTATGGTTGGCCAATATATGAAGGATTCGGGTTTCGTGATACCAATTGTGCTACGATGTTAGACGGTATGCCACACGAAAAACCTTTAACTGAGTTTTCTAGAAATGATGCCAGGGCTTTAGCTGGAGGTTTTGTCTATAGAGGATCAGCTATTCCTGATATATATGGAAAATACGTCTGTGCAGATTATACTAGAAATGGAATTTTTACTGTAAATACGATTTCTGGAGATTATGAACAGGTATCAATCTTACAAAATGTGATTTCATTTGGTGAGGATAATGATGGCGAATTGTATTTACTTCGACATGGTAATAATAGAAATATTCATAAATTAATAGAAGGTATCGATAATGGTTATGTGCCAATGCCTCAATTGCTTTCTAATACGGGAGTGTTTTCTAACTTATCTACTTTAGAAGTTATAGATGGGATTGTTCCTTATGAGTTATACGAATCATTTTGGTCTGATGGAGCTTTAAAAAGACGTTGGATTGCTGTACCTAATAATGATGGAGTGCATAGTGGCCCTGACGAACAAATAAAATATTCTGAATATAGTGATTGGGAATTCCCACCAGGAACAGTGATTATTAAACAATTCGATTTACAGGTAGATGACAATGACCCGTCAATTACTAAAAAAATTGAAACCAGATTTTCTATTGTCAATAAAGATGGGGGTTGGTATTTTTTAACTTATAATTGGAATGATGCACAAACAGATGCTGTATTACAAACCACAAGTCTAAATGAGCCTGTTACTATATCTACAGATAATTTAGGAGGAACGAGAACGCAAATGTGGCATTTCCCTTCAAATACAGAGTGTAGAGCCTGTCATAATGAGGTGAATAAAGGTAATCTAGGGCTAAAAACTAGGTATTTAAATACAGACTATACCTACGAGGAAACAGGACTAGAAAGAAACCAATTGGTAACTTTAAGCCATTTAGGTGTTATTGACCAGTCCGTTACTGACACCGATACAGAACATATAATAACAAATAAATCAATTGACGATCCGGTAGCTTCGTTAGAAGAAAGAGCAAGATCATATTTAGACTTAAATTGTGCTTATTGTCATAGACTAGATAACCCGATAAGAACTAGTTTCGATTTACGTTATTATAATAGTCTTGAAGCTACAGGAATATTATCAACAGGTATCTTAACTCCATTAGAGGTTGATCCTGATGAAAAAATAATTTACCCAGGTGATGCTTCAAAATCGGTATTATATCATAAAATTAATAGTGTAGACCAATCGATTATGATGCCTCCATTGGCAAAGTTCGAGATCGATGAACCAGGTGTAGATTTAATTGAAGCATGGATAAATCAATTAGATACCGATATAACAGATATTACCAATAACCCAAATCCTATGAGTAATTTGGCTCTTTTGCCATCAGCGATAGTATCTGGATCTGTTGGTCCTAACGCAGATGCAGGCAGAGGTACACCAAACGACATCCTATACGATCCAATGATTAAAGCTTACAAAACATATTCGCAATATGCAGAGTATGGATGGCCATATCAGTTTAATGCTGGTACTGTTGATGAAGCGAATGGATTCTTTTTAAATGTTGAATGGCCAAATCCAAAATTTGTGAATTATATAACTATTGGAGGTTCTTACAGTAGTCAACCACAAACAAATACAATGTGGCGTGTTAGTTACTTAAGAGAAGGGAATTGGATAACTTTAGACCAAGGTAAAGGAGGTTGGATAAAATCTGGAATTTATAAATGGGGAGGTCCTACTCAAACACCTATTTTTGCAGAAGCTATTAAAGTCGTTTTATATAGCGATGGAATTAATGACCTATATAGTAGCCATCTAAGAGGAAGGGGCGGAAATTCAGGTGTAGGAGATAACAACCCTACAAACCCTTATTACAATGATGTTAATACACAGACGAAGGCATCATTGTTTCAGTTTTTGCCTTATCGGAATAAAACGATTATAGAAAGCGTAGTTGCAGGAATTCAACAAACTACATGTGATGTATCTAATAATACCTACTCACAAGACTTAATTGTAACTTATACCAACCCTCCTACTACAGGATTTTTAGAAGTAAACGGTCAAAGTTTTCCTATTACAACAAGCCCACAAACTATTACTTTAACCGGACTAATAGCTGATGGTGAAGATATAGAAATTAAAGCAGATTTTACGGATGGTTATCAAAGTGTTTATTCAAGCGGTGGAACAGTATTTACAGCGCCCGAAAATTGTGTAGACTTAATCATTGGTATTGACGAAACTGTAATTATCGATGCAGATTATACGGTCTCTGCTGTTGGTAAAATAGACATATCTGAAGGTGGTAGTTTAACTATAACTGGTAATTTAAATATTATTGGAGACGTCATTTTAAATTCCATTTCTAATAAATTCTCAAGTTTAATTGTTGAAGGTACAAGTACAGGTAATATTACATATAAGCGACATGTTAACGCGAATAACAGTACTACTGGTAACGATTTAATAGCTACACCTGTCAGTGGACAGACCTTTGGTGATTTTGCAATAGATAACAACCAAAATTTATATGAAAACCCAAATGACACGACTCAGAAATTGTTTGGTCCATTCGATGAAATTAACGGAACCTATAGTATATACGAAACAGATACAAATGTCGCTACAATTTTAGAATTAGGAATTGGTTATAGAGCTGCAAGAGAAAGTTTAGACGATGCATTGTATGGTACTACTCTAGCTTTTTATGGGGGTGTTGAAACAGATGCTGTAAATAGAACTATTACGACTTCCGGATCTTCATTTAACGGATGGAATTTAATAGGTAATCCATATACCTCTTATATAGATTTTGATACGTTCTTTAACCATAATAAAAGCCAATTAAATGATGGCACATACCAAGCTATTTATGGTTATGATGGAAACGCATCAAATGGTTGGACCGTTTTAAACAATTTAACGACACAACAATTAATTGCACCGGGTCAAGGATTCTTCGTAAAGAGTAAATCTGGCGGCGGCTCTATCGAATTTACGCCAGAAATGCGTGTCGGTGGTTCTAGTGATGACTTTATATTGGGCAGAGGAGTTTCTTCTGCACATGTCGGTTATTTAAAACTAAAATCTAGTGCTACAGATTCAGAATACTTTACTGATATTTATTTTAACACCAATGCGAGCTCAGGTTTAGATCCTGGTTATGATGCCGCGTTGTATAACAGCAACATCTCCGAATTTTCAATCTATACGCATTTGGTAGAAGACAATACAGGTGTGCCATTTATGATTCAGGCTCTTGGTGACACTGCAATAAATAATAGCATTATAGCATTAGGTGTTCACGCCAATCAAGGTCAAGAAATAACAATTTCTGTTTTTGAAACGGATATTCCAGAAGCCACTAATGTTTATTTAGAGGATACTTCTAACAATACATTTACGCTGCTTAACGCTGGTAACTACACATTTACAGCAACGGATGACATATCTGGTACGGGCCGTTTTTATCTTAGGTTCGAAACAGACGTGTTACGTATAAATAACTCGATGCTTGAGGCTTTAAAAATTTCAACAAATCAAGCGCAACGAACCATTGAAGTTACAGGACAATTAGAGGAACAGACATCATTTATACTTTATGATATTCATGGACGAATTATGTTAACGAATGCTCTCGATATAAGGTCTACACACCAATCAATAGCTGTAAGTCATCTTAGCACAGGTGTCTATATTGTAGCTTTAGAAACGGTTTCAGGAGATATACGCATACAGAAACTAATAATTAGATAACACCCATTTTCAATCTAAATTTAAAAACGCAAAATCTCATATTGATTTTGCGTTTTTTTTTGTTCAAAATGTTTTTGAATTATAAATCTAAAGATGCGTGAATGCCTATTTTAAAGATTAAAAGCAAATGGTTATTCTAGTCTAAGAGGGATTACGTCAATGAATAATCCATTTAAGCTAAATCTATAATAGAACAATATATACCTTGTAATAAACTTTTAAAAACTATAAAATGGAAATATTATTTGAATATCACGATGTTGCAACAAGCGATCGATTAGAAGCACATGCAAAGGAGAAATTAGAAGCATTAGTAACACGATACGATTTTGTTATTAGAGCTGATGTATTTTTTAAAACAGAAAACACCACTAGCGATGACACAGGGAAAATATGTGGCATACGATTAAGTGCACCAGGACCAAGATTATTCTCAGAATCCTCTTATGATAATTTTTATGATGCCGTATCTAAAACAGTTAATGAATTATCGAAGCAATTGGAAAAGCGCAAAGATAAAATGAAAACATACTAAATAATGGGAGATATAATGGGAGTAATTAGCAGAGACAAAAATCAAATCAACTGTATATATGCCAATGAATCAGATTTTGGAAAACAGCTTGAGGGCTATTTAAAAGCCTCAGGAAAAGACATTTTAATGATTAATATTAATGAAACAATGCCAACTCCAACCCAATGGCAAGAGTTGGCAACTGATCTCAATATTGGGATTGATAATTTTCTGGATTTTTCAAAAATTAAAGACATAGACAACAACTCTAAGTTTGATGCCAATGATTATGTTACGATTTTAGAAAATAACCCTAAAGCATTTCAAGGAGCAATTATTATAAATGGTGAAAAAACGGCACATATTACAGCAGTAACTGAAGTCCTTAAGTATTTTGAAGCAGATAGTGCAAATATTAAACACACAGCACATAACAATGCTATGGATAGCAATAAAACGAACGACAAGGATAACTTTGTATAAAATAGTTATACTTTTATTCCCTAATGAATAGAAGCACACATTTAAGATATAAAGGCTACACAGAAACCCCTGCTCTCTTTAAGGATCTTGGCTTATCTGGTATCGATCAAGTTGAACTCAGTTCAGTATCTGATTTGATAAATGATGATTTTCAGTTTAAAAATCAGCGCTTAGGTAAGCTTGTAGAGGAATTTGTTTTTTATCAACTACGACAACAAACTACAGTGAGATGGATTGTAGAGAATTTACAGATCCAAAAGGAACGAAAAACCATTGGAGAATTGGATGCGCTTTATTTTGAAGAGAATAAACCCATCCATCTCGAAGTGGTTTACAAATTCTATTTGTACGACACCTTAAATCAGTATCAAGAGCCACTCGCCTACTGGATTGGTCCTAACCGAAATGATTCGCTGTGTTATAAATTAGAAAAGCTGAGGTCTAAACAATTCCCACTTCTTTTTAACGATGTAACCAGTATTCAACTTAAGGACTTTAATATTAATACCGCAGATGTGTCTCAAAAACTATGTTTTAAAGCACAATTGTTTTTACCTTATAAGAATTCTGATATAGCTATAGAACCGCTTAACAAAGCTTGTGTTAGCGGTTTTTATATCTCATTTTCAGAAATTTCAACTTTTAATACTTTACAATTTTATATACCTCAAAAATTAGATTGGTTGGTCGGTTGCCATAATGATGTCCCTTGGCAAGATTATGAAACTGCTAAAATTAAAATTCAAGAGGACGTTGAAGCTAAACGTTCCCCATTGGTTTGGTTAAAATATAATGAGACCAAACTTGTAAAATGCTTTATAACTTTTTGGTAATTATGAAAGCGCATAGCTACTATAAAATATACAAACCTTACGGATATTTAAGTCAATTTGTAAATCATCAGACTAAGCGGAAATCTAAAAAACTTTTAGGAGAATTATTCGACCTCTCAAATGATATTATGGCTGTTGGCAGGCTAGATGAAAAATCTGAAGGTTTACTATTACTAACTACAGATGGTAAGTTTAGCAATTATATAACGAGTTCGGCTATTGAGAAAGAATACCACGTTATGGTTGATGGTATAATTACTCCAGAACTAATTTCAGAATTAAGAAAAGGTGTTGAAATTTCTGTTGAAGGAAAAGCGTATAAAACAAAACCATGTAAGGCTGAAATTCTAACCGATACATCACATATTATAGAACGTTTTGTACGTGATGAACGTCATGGAATAACATCATGGTTATCCATTACAATTACCGAAGGTAAATTTAGACAAGTCCGAAAAATGACAGCGAAAGTAGGTTTGCCAACATTGCGTTTAGTGCGCGTTAGGATTGGAGATTATAAATTAGGAGTAATGAAACCTGCAGAGATTTTACCAATTAATTATTAGAAGCTTCTGCTGTTTCTTGAGCTGTTGTTTTCTCTGTAATAGTCACCTTTTCATTCTGGAAAATAATAGTTGCTTTTACACCCGTAAGAAGGTTCCATTCTTTAGAAGAAATCATATTACCTTTATCATCATATACAACAAATTCAGCGGTATTTGGACCAGATTCACCTTGATTTAAAGCCACAATATCGACGGTGTTTTTACCATCTACTAAATTTACTTCTACCCTTCTATAACTACCGGTCAGTAATAAATTACTTTTTACAACAGCACCATTTAATAAAATCTGAACGCGGTCACCATCAGGGTATTGATGATCTCTACAAACTATATTTACGAATTTAGTATCTACGCGATGTTCCCCAAGAAATTGATCTGACATTGTTCTTATAATACCACCTTTAACGGCTTCTTTTGTCCAACGCTTTTCATAAATTTCACTCGGGCTTTTTAAACCATCATCATCATCAGTCATTGAAAATGGTTTTTCGGTTTCTCTAATTACAAATTTTTCTTCACCTTCCTTAGAGCTGCCACTAGACTTTTCATTTTCCTTTTCTAGAATTGGTGCTACCTTAACTTTTACTAAAGCAGAATCGATTTTCTTCTTAGATACTTCTGCAGGAATACGAATGGATTTCTTCTCTTTATCCTTAATAACTTGGGCAAAAACCGTCGTGCTGCAGAAAATGCAGAAGATAAATGCTATGATATTAATGGTTTTCACTATTATATTTTTGTTTTAAATATTTGAGTAGTAAGTTACAAAAACCGTACCTATTTCAAATTAAAGATATAAAAATAGAAATCTTTACAAAAAAAAGTTAAAACTTCCCGTTAAAGCTAATTCTTAACTTTCTATTATACTCTTCAAATAACCAGTCTTTATAGTTTTGTGTACTATTCATAATACAATAACAGTACTGTTTTATTCGATAAGCAATTTCATCTTGAAGATCTTTAATTAACTCTCTAGCATCATAAACATCTTCACTATTATCAATACATATTTGCGAGTGTTGAGCAATAGAACGTTCAATTACAGTAAAAGATTTTTTACCTTCACTAATCACTTCTTTATACTCTGACTTCACATCAAAATTTAAGGTGTACGATTTTTTAAATTTCACTTTTAGTGAATCTGGCATAGTGTAAACAAAATCGCGCTCTAATAAATCATCATCTACAATGTTTTCTAAATAATAATCAGGATGCTTAAAAATGTGTTGCCAATCTACGGGTTGATTCCAAGGTCCAAAACGCGCTTCATTATTTCCTAGATCTATGACTTGAAACGATTTTCGATCCTTATAAATTCGGCTACCACGACCAATCATTTGAAAGTATAAAGTTAAAGAACGTGTTGCTCTATTCAAAATTATGGATTCTACTGACGGTTCATCAAAACCTGTAGTTAAGATACTTACAGAAGACAATACCGCATCTGGAGTATGCTTAAACCATTTTAAAATATCTTTACGATCTTGCTTAGTCGTCGTATTATCTAAATGCTGTACATTATAACCTGCCTTTTTAAAGGTATGATAAACTTCTTTAGAGGTATAAATTCCATTATTAAAAATTAGCGTTTTTTTGCCCTTCGCCATCTCTTCATAAGCCATCAACAGTTTAGATTGCATTAAACTATTAGTATATAATGCTTCTGAAGATTTCACCGTATAATCACCATTAATACCAATCTTTAAAGATGTAAGTCCAACATCATAATTAGAAACTTCCGCATTCGCAAGAAATCCATTTTTTATTAAGGTTGAAATATCGTCACCAACAATTAATTTGTTATAATTATCTTTCATTGGTAGTTTAATATTGCTACTCAATGGCGTTGCTGTAACACCTAAGATAAAACAGTTTTCGAAAAACTTAAATAGTTTTCTAAACGAATTGTAATGTGCTTCATCAATAATAACTAAGCCCACATTTTTTAATTCGAAATCTTTGTCTGATAAGCGATTATTTAAGGTTTCAACCATCGCTACAAAACATTGATAATCATCTTGGTCTGGAAGCGTTTTAACCTTACTATTAATTACTTTATTCTTAACATTAAAACCAGATAATACGTTAGAAGTCTGCTTACAAAGCTCAATTCTATGTGTAAGAATCATTACTTTTTTTTGATGCTGCTCAACGTAACGCCTAACGATTTCAGAAAAAATAACTGTTTTTCCTCCGCCTGTTGGTAACTGATATAGGAGGTTAAAATCATCAGATTCATCTCGCATTACATCAAAAATGCGATTAAGGTCTTTGATCTGATAATCATATAGACTTTTCTCAGTAGCATTTTGTTGAATGGTTCCGTTTTCTGACGACATAAAATAATTTTAGCACTTAGTTAATTTTGCAAAAATAGAACATTGTAAAGGTTTATGGAATGAATTGTTAACAAGATTTCACAAGATTGGTATCGTTATTGTGATTAACATACTATTAACATTTAAATCAAATATTATGAAATCATTTAGAAGACATTCTGCATCGGTCAATGCAGGATCCATGGCAGACATTGCTTTTTTGTTACTAATTTTCTTTTTAGTGACTACAACTATTTCTGCAGACAAAGGTATTTTACGAAAACTACCACCTATTTGCGATACAGCTGACTGTATAGCTAATATTCCCGAACGAAATTTATTACGAATTTCAATGAACGAAAATCAAGAAATTATGATTGAAGATGCTATTGTTCAATTGTCTGATGTTAAAAGAATAGTTGAAACGTTTATTGATAATAATGGAATTGGAAGTTGTGATTTTTGTGAAGGCAATCAATCCCAAGAGTCATCTGATCATCCCAAAGTTGCTGTAATTTCTTTACAACATGCTTCTTTAACTAAATATGAACGCTTTATTTCCGTACAAGATGAAATTACTAAAGCGTATTATGATTTAAGAACGCGCTATGCCAAAGAAATCTATAATAAAACACCAGATCAATTAACCAAAACTGGATTAGCAGACGTACAAAAAGCCTACCCTTTTCTAGTTTCTGAAATTATGCTAAAACGAACTAATTAGGAATTGAATCTTTTGCTTGAATACAGTATTCAATCTTGAGTTTCTTTTTGCCCCATTTTTTTGCTTTTTTCACATCGTTTCCCATATAAATATCGATGCGCTTTTTATAACGACGGTTCATTTTATCTTTAACGATATATAAACTATCAAATCCTTGAATTTTTACTTTGGTATTGTGAACTAAACCAGAATCTAATAAATCGCGAGACACAGCAATGTATCGTAATCCAGGTTTTAAACTATCGCCAAAAGCGGTAATACTTGGGTTAGAATTCGTTTGGTATGCTAAAGAGTTATAAGCAGTAGCAGTTACTTTTAAAGTGGTTTTATAACAAGTAGAATCTGTATTTGTTTTGCAAGTGTGCAAGCTAATACAGATTATCATCATAAAATAGAATCTAGTTTTCATTCCTATAAAGATACATTGAAAATCATTAAATTTTGTTAAAATGAATTATGTTATGCATAGTACTGTAACAAATTAATAATTTCATCGTCTATTAAGTATAACCAATTAAAAAACAACAATTATGAGAACTTTAAACAACAATCAATTATCTAGTACTTCGACTGAAGCTAAAAGCTTTGCTTGGAACCTAAAAAGACGTTACAGGTAATAACACTAAATTTCATCAATCAATCAATCAATCAATTATTATGAGAGTTTTATCCAAAATCGTCAACACATCTAACAGTTTAGATGATGACCTAAAAACCATTAGAGCTTAAACTTGAATTAGTTCAACTTAGGTCTAATAAAAAAGTCAGTTTCCTATTAAAGAAACTGACTTTTTTTATAATCAATAATTTAAAATTTATTTTTTAATAATCTTTTTAGTTATTGAACTTGTATTGGTAGATAGTTTAATAAAATATATTCCAGTTTCATAAATTGACATATTCAGATTATGAGATCGATTAGATACCAAACTACCTCTACTTACTTGTTGCCCTAAAGTATTATATAATTGATAACTTACGTTTTCATTAACATGAGTTAATTCAATATTTAAATTATCAGTAACAGGATTTGGATATAAATTGATAGAATTTTCTAAACTAAATGTAGTAATGCTTAATGGATCTTGAACACTAAATGTTATAGATTCATTATCAGTAAATGTACCTCCAATGATGATGTCGCTATCATTTTCATCTTTTAAACTATATGAACCATTACCAAAAGGACCGCAGCAGATTCCATCACTCTGCGAGTCGCTAATTGTAAATGTATAACATTCATTAAAACTCGGAATCGTTATAATTTCTTGGTAAGGTGTGTCATCATCGTAAGTATTAATTGGTCTACTATCCACTATCGTACCAGAGCTATTTACAAGACTCCAAGAAGTTTCGTTACCATAATTATCCGTTAATAAATCGAAAACAACGGTTGCTGTTGCATACGCTGGTGATACGTTAAAATTATAAGTAAAACTATCGTTTGCTGTATTTTCATCCGCACTACCATTAGGGTTAGAGACATTAATATTAAATGAATGGCTTCCTGGTCCTAGATTAGAATACGTTGGTGTGTCCACTACCATACTTTCGCCGTTAAGCAAATTTCCTATCCAATTTATTGTGGTACTTGTCTCAGAATCTATAGAATAGGATACAGTTGCAGAAGTTAGAGGTAAAACACCTGAGTTTATTAGTGTGATTTGTGGTGTAAAATCTTCTCCACAAAGTTCTGCGGTATTATCAGAACCTGCGCTTACTCTAGCATCAATATCATATGTCTGTAGCGTTGGATATTGATCTAATATTTCAATTCCAGAATTTGAAGGATCCAACCAATCACTCAGTCTTGATGACACGGTACTGCCATAATCCCAAGCAACATCAAAACGCCCATAGACATCATAGCCACCGTTATCATTAGTACCACTACATGCCGCACTACCACCGTAAAGTGTGCCAATTAAATGACCTGTCTCGTTAAATAAACCAGACCCAGAAGAACCTCCTTCTGTAACGCCTAAATCCCAATCTTCAATTCGCCAAACATCTGTACCATCATTATTAATCGTTCTATAAACACCTCCGTCTTTTCTACTCACTTTTTGAATATCGCCACTTGGGTGATGAAAACCGAAATTCACAGCAGGTACTTGTGTCGTAGATCTATTCCAGCCCACCCACACTAAATCGTAGTTATTTTCAAAGAAACTAGCATCAATTACTTCAACCAATTCCATATCCGATTTTGAGCTACTTGCTCTTAAAATAGCACCACTAACTGTTTGATTATATGTGCCGTCAGTACTATTAGTTGTGGTTCCGCAAGATGGATTTGGACTTCTCCAGTTAAATCTAAAGGACCAAGTACTTTCGCTACCGCCACAGTGATTAGCGGTCATAATATATGGTGTTCCATCATTATTTGTATTATTAATTAATGTACCAGAACACCAGTCTGTACCACCTCTTAATATTAAAGCGCCTGACGTTTTTATATTCTCTTTTACTGTATTTAAACCATAAGGATCACTTGCTGGTGTAATATCACAATCCACATCATAATTACAATTACCAGAATCTCCTAAACTTTTTTCAAAGGCTTTTGCCGTACGGTAACCATGTACTACTGAACCTACCGTAATTTTAGCGTCGCCAATAACATTAGCAGGCTGATAGTATTCTATATATGCCGCATTACCTTCAACTAACCAGGTTCCCAAAACTTCCTCAGTATTGTTATTATGGTGTGTAAAAGGTCTTAATAAATCCGTTTTTTCATCATTGTAAACGTAAAGTTTTGCACCTTCAGGAATCTTAAACACATCAAACATAAAATTTAATGAATGCGCTCCTTTAGAAGTATATGCCATTCTCCAAATACGGTCTCCGTTTTCTAACGTAGTCCACTCACCAACATCATTAAAGTTATGGTCTACGTAAATATCATGCCCAAATCTCCAGGGCTTAGATTTATTTTGGTCATTAATAGCATCCTCTTCTTGCAATTTTTTTAAATCGAAAGCAGGCAAATTAAATGCTACTAAGTCAGAGAGATTATTTTGACTCCAACTCGGTGGTTTTATGTTATCTGGAATGTGTTGCCCAAAAGATATAAGGCTTATAAATACAAATACAAAAAGTAGTTTAAATTTCATTGTAGCTAATTTTTTAGGTATAAAAGTAAGGTTTTTAATGATTTTTTAATGATAGTCTTTTTGTTTTAAGACTAATTTCTAGTTATTTTTAAAAAAACAAAATCAACCATGTATAAAAAATCAATACTCTATTTTGGATTAATTCTTACGCTTACAGTAAGTTGCAAATCAGAAACGCCTAAAGAAGACGAACTCATAGCAAAAGCTAAAGAAATACATAAACGTGTCATTACTTTAGATACACATTGTGATATTAATGTAAAAAACTTTACAGACACACTTAATTATACTCAAGATTTAGATACACAAATTACGCTTCCAAAAATGAAATCAGGAGGATTAGATGTGGCGTGGTTCATTGTTTATACAGGTCAGGATTCATTAAATGACGTAGGCTATAAAAAGGCTTATGATAATGCGATGTCTAAGTTTAAAGCCATTCATAAATTAGTTGAAGAAATTGCTCCTAACGATATAGAGTTAGCTGTAACTTCTGACGATGTAAGACGTATTAATGCCAAAGGTAAAAAAGTAGCCATGATCGGAATAGAAAACGGTTATCCTATCGGTTTAGATATTAGTAATGTTGAAAAATTCTATAATCTTGGTGCACGTTATATGTCATTATCGCACAATGGACATAGCCAGCTATGTGACAGTAATACAGGAGAAAGTGATGATGTTTGGTTACATAATGGCTTAAGTGATTTAGGTAAGGAAGTCATTACAGAAATGAATCGTGTAGGAATGATGATTGACGTTTCGCATCCATCAAAAGAATCCATGAAACAAATGATTGAATTAAGTAAAGCTCCAATTATTGCTTCTCATTCTTCGGCAAGAGCGTTATGTAATCACAGTAGAAATTTAGATGATGAACAATTAAGCTGGCTAAAAGAAAACGGCGGCGTTGTACAAACAGTTGCTTTTACGTCTTATTTGAATACTGAAAAACATGATACTCGCAATGCAGCTATGGAAGATATCCGAAAAAGCGTTAGTGATTCTTTAGGTATTACTTGGTACAACTGGGGTGAGTTTAAAAAGTTAGATGAGCAAACTCAAATGGAATTTATAGAAAACAGGAAAAAGGTTATGGACATTACCAATGAAAAAGTGAACCAAATAGAAGGTTTTCCGGAAGCTGTAAATGTTGATGATTTTGTAAACCATATCGATTATTTAGTCGAAAAAATTGGCATTGATCACGTAGGAATTAGTAGTGATTTTGATGGTGGTGGTGGAATTGAAGGTTGGTTTGATGCTTCTGAAACGTTTAATGTTACATTAGAATTAGTAAAACGCGGTTACACAGAAGCACAAATAGAGCAACTCTGGAGTGGGAATTTATTACGTGTTTTAGATGACGTTGAGGCTGTGGCTAAGAACATGCAATCTTAAAGTGGATTAAACTAAAAAACACAAGAGCCAGCAATTTGCTGGCTCTTGTGTTTTGTATAAATTTTATATAATCAAAAAGCAAACCTTAATAGTTTAATAACTCTAATAAAGCATTCTCAAACTTGCCTTTAGCCAAATATTGATCTTCTAACTGACCAATAAAAGGAATCGGAGTTTCCATACTTGCGACGCGTTTTACAGGGGCATCTAAATGTTCAAAGCACTCCTCCATTAATAGTGCAGAAAGGTCACTAGCAATACCTCCAAACAAAGAATCTTCTTGTAAAATTATCGCGCGTCCAGTCTTTTTAACAGAATTTATAATAGCCTCTTTATCTAAAGGCTGTAAGGTTCTTAAGTCAATTAAATCGGCCGAAATATCAGCATTTTTATCTAGAGTTTCTAAAGCCCAATGTACTCCGGCCCCATAGGTGATAATCGTAACCGCTTCACCTTCTTTTAAAAAGGCCGCTTTTCCAAATGGAATTGTAAAATAATCTGAAGGAACCTCTTGACGGATACTTCTGTATAAAGCCTTGTGCTCAAAGAATAACACAGGGTTAGGATCGTTAATTGCTGTAGCTAATAAGCCTTTAGCATCATATGGAAACGCCGGATAAACAACTTTTAAGCCTGGTGTTTTAGTAAACCAAGCTTCATTGGTTTGCGAGTGAAATGGACCTGCAGCCACACCTGCACCACAAGGCATTCTCACAACAACGTCAGCTTCTTGCTGCCATCTGTAATATGATTTTGCTAAATAATTCACTACCGGATTAAATCCAGAAGTCACAAAATCTGCAAATTGCATTTCTACAACCGATTTAATTCCTGAGATCGATAATCCCATCGCAGTTTCAACTATTGCCGATTCGCAAATAGGAGTATTTCTAACACGTTCTTTTCCAAACTCTTCTACAAAACCTTCCGTAATTTTAAAAACACCACCATATTCTGCAATATCTTGTCCCATAATAACAAGATCTTTGTGCTTTCGCATGGATTGTTTTAAACTATCTGAAATGGCATCTATAAAACGTAATTCTGTAGTTTCTTTACTTGGCGTATATTCCTTATAGTCAAATGGTTTATATACATCATTTAATTCTGTTGTTTTACTCGGAATTATATTTGGTTCAGCATAAGCGGACTCTAAAGCCTGATCTATTTCAGACTTAATGTCTTCTATATAAGCTTCATCCATTTGTTGCGTGAGAATCTTTTTGCTAAATAAAAAACTTCTATAATTCTCTATAGGATCTTTAGCTTCCCACTCGTCCATTAATTCTTTTGGTACATATTTAGTACCACTAGCTTCTTCATGTCCACGACGTCGAAAGGTTTTGAACTCTATTAAAATCGGACGCGGTCTCTTTCTAATGCTTTCGGCTAATTTTTGAACCTTTGTATAGGTTTCAATAACATTATTACCATCTAAAATAAAGGATTCAATACCATAACCTTTACCTCTATCTGCTAAATGCTTGCAATTATATTGCTCGTTGGTTGGTGTAGAAAGTCCGTAGCCATTATTTTCAATACAAAAAATAACCGGTAAACTCCAAACAGAAGCAACGTTTAGTGCCTCGTGAAAATCACCTTCGCTAGTACCTCCTTCGCCTGTAAAAACAGCTGTTAAATTGCCGTTTTTCTTTAAAAGGTTCCCCAAGGCAATGCCGTCTGCAACTCCTAATTGAGGTCCTAAGTGAGATATCATACCTACAATATTAAACTCTTGAGTCCCAAAATGAAATGAACGATCTCTACCTTTTGTAAATCCACTTGCTTTTCCTTGCCATTGGCAAAATAAACGATGCAACGGAATTTCTCGCGATGTAAAAACACCAAGATTTCTGTGCATCGGTAGAATATATTCACTTGATTTTAAAGCCATTGTTACACCAACGGAGATCGCCTCTTGGCCTATTCCCGAAAACCACTTCGATATTTTACCTTGACGTAAAAGAATGAGCATTTTCTCTTCTATTAGTCGTGGTTTTAGCATGTTATAGTAGAGTTTTAATAACGTTTGGTTATTTAAACTTCGTTTGTCGTAGGCTATGTTACTTTTTGTAATTGTTGGCATAAAATGTTATTTCTCTTATGTTTCAAATGTAAATAAAATTGCTTCAATAAACCATTAAACACTTCAAATTGTCAATAATTCAGACTCAATTTTTAGCACTATTATCGTTACATTTGTATATTGACAAAAATTTAAACATAAATCCCATGGATAGAATACCTAGTGTAGATTTAAAAGATTTCATTTCTGAAGATCCTAAACGAAAACAAAAATTTATAAATGATATAGGAAAAGCTTATGAAGACATAGGTTTCGTAGCTTTAAAAGGGCATTTTTTAGATGACACCTTAGTAGATAACTTATATGGTGAAGTCAAGAATTTTTTCGATTTGCCTATAGATGTCAAAGAGAGTTATGAGATTCCAGGTATTGGAGGTCAACGTGGCTATGTGTCTTTTGGTAAAGAAAGTGCTAAAGGTAAAAAGGAAGGAGATTTAAAAGAGTTCTGGCATTTTGGACAATATGTTGAAGATGATGAGGAACGCAGAAAAGAATACCCTGAAAACGTTGAAGTAAAAGAATTAGAAGATTTTAATAAAGTTGGCAAGCAAACCTACCAAATGCTCGAAAAAACAGCAAAGTATGTGTTGCGTGCTCTAGCACTTTATCTAAATTTAGAAGAAACGTATTTTGACAATTACATACACAATGGAAATTCTATATTAAGACCAATTCATTATCCACCAATTACACAGGAGCCTGAAAATGCAGTAAGAGCTGCTGCTCATGGAGATATTAATCTTATTACGTTGTTAATGGGAGCGCAAGGTAGAGGCTTACAAGTGCAGCGTAACGATGGTGAATGGATTGATGCTATTGCAGAACCAGACGAATTAATGATAAATGTTGGTGATATGTTATCGCGTCATTCTAATAATAAATTAAAATCTACAATTCACCGTGTTATAAACCCACCAAGAGAACTTTGGGGAACATCGCGCTACTCTATGCCATTTTTTATGCATCCTGTAAGCGAAATGAAATTAGATGTTTTAGAGAGCTGTATCGATGAAGATAATCCAAAACAATTTGAGAATATTACGGCTGGCGAATTTTTAAACGAACGTTTAATTGAGCTAGGCCTTATTAAAAAGTAGTTGGCAGTATGCAGTTTCAGTTTACAAGTAACTACTGAGAACTGAATACTGAATACTGAGAACTTAAGACTGAACAAATGGATTTACAAGACCAATTAAAAAATCTCTTTCCAGATCATGAACCAGAACATACGGATGATTCTGATTCGGCGAAGGAAAATTTATGGCTTCAAGATGACCCCATAATTTGCAAATATGAAAAGCGAAAAGGGAAGCCTATCACCATTCTTGAAGGCTATACAGGAGCCACTGAAGATTTTAAAAAATTAGCAAAAGAGCTAAAAACAAAACTTAGTGTTGGTGGTAGTTTTAAGGATGATAAAATAATTATTCAAGGAGATTATCGCGATAAAATAATGTCTATTTTAAAAGATAAAGGCTTTAATGTTAAACGTGTAGGAGGTTAATACTTATGAGTAAAAATTGTTTACATATTACCAATGGTAATAACCTCACGGATTATTTAAGAGACTTAGATTTTAAAGAAGATATCTTAACCTGGCAAGAGATGCTTTGCGAGGGGCCAACTATTCCTGCTATAAACTCGAGAGCTTTTTTAAAACTTCGAGTTGATTTTCTAAAAGAATTTTACGAAATTGAAGTTAATACTAGAGAAATTCTTACAGAATTATCTAAATTAGATGACACTGATAAGTACACCGAAATTAACCTTTGGTTTGAGTATGATTTATTTTGTCATATCAATTTATTAGGGGTTATTAATCTGTTGCATCAAAAGAATGTGAATAAACCGCTTTATTTAATATGTAGTGGACGTGTTGAAGGAGAGAAACGTTTAAAAGCTTTAAACGAACTTAATCCTAAGCAACTAAAATCACATTATAAAGAAAGGATACTGTTAACCAAAGAAGATATTGATATCGCCATCGCCTTGTGGAGAACCTACTGTGGTAAAGACCATAATATTCTAAAACCTTATATTGTTAAAAACTCTAGTTTTAAATATATGAGTAATTGCTTAAAAGCACATTTAGAGCGTTTTCCTTATCAAAAAAGCGGGCTTAGCGTTATAGAAGCAAATATTCTAACTATTGTAAAGGATAATTTTATAAAATCTAAAAATCATCTTTTAGGCTACAGTCTTAATTATCAAGGTTATTATGGGTTTGGCGACATACAATTAGCACGTATCATCGATAAATTAGATTTATTTTTTACCGAAGATGAAGAAGGAATCACACTCAATAGAAAAGGACATAAAGCGCTTTTAGGACAAAATAACTTTGCTAAAGAAATAAATAACAATATGGTTTACGGAGGTGTGAATCGGTTAGGTTTTCAATTTAACATAAAGCAAAATAAACTTATAAAAACCATATTTAATGGCAATTAAAGACTCAGAACTTATTTTAAATCCAGATGGTAGTGTTTACCATTTAAATTTAAAACCCGAAAATATTTCAGATACAATCATATTTGTAGGCGACCAAGATCGTGTAGAAAAAATCACAGCACATTTTGACAGTATTGAGTTCAGCACTCAAAAGCGAGAATTTAAAACACAAACAGGATATTATCAAGATAAAAGATTAACGGTTATCTCAACAGGAATTGGTCCGGATAATATTGATATTGTTTTAAATGAACTAGATGCTTTAGTTAATATAAATTTAGAAACTAGAGAGGTAAAAGAAGAACTAACAAGCCTAAATATCATTAGAATCGGGACTTCGGGATCTTTACAGAATGATATTCCGGTGGATGCTTTTTTGATCAGTACACATGCCTTAGACATTAACGGTATGCTACATTTCTATCAAATTGAAGGTATCAGTAATCCTGAAGTAGAAGATGAATTTATTAAACATACCAATTGGGACTCAAATAAAGCGCGACCAATTGTAATTGATAATAGTAAGTTTTTAGAAAAGTATTTTGAAGGTGATCAGATCCACAAGGGCATGACAGGTACAGCTGGTGGCTTTTATGGACCTCAAGGCCGTGTATTACGTTTACCGTTACAAGACGCTAACCTTAATACTAAATTAGATAACTTTAGTTATAAGGATTTTAGAATCACAAATTTTGAAATGGAAACCTCTGTTATTTATGGACTTTCCAAATTATTAGGACATGAGGCACTATCGCTAAATGCTATTATTGCAAATAGAGCCAATGGTGATTTTAGTAAAGACCCTAAAAAAGTTGTAGATAGATTAATTATGTATGCCTTAGAGCGAATTGTAAATATTTAATTAACCCCTTTCTTTTTAAGGGACTCAGTATAAAAATGAAAAAAGTAAACATTGGTGGAGTACCAGAACACTTTAATTTAGCATGGTATTTAACACTTAAAGATGGTGAGTACAAGGACCAAAATATCAATTTAAGATGGCATGATTATTATGGTGGCACTGGCGCTATGACAAAAGCATTACGTTCTGGAGAAATTGATATGGCTGTTATATTAACCGAAGGAATTGTTAAAGATATTATAGAAGGAAATCCTTCTAAAATTGTTCAAACTTTTGTTGAAACTCCTCTAATTTGGGGAATTCATGTTGCTGCAGATTCGCAATTCAAAACTATTGATGATATAAAAGGAAGTAGAGCTGCCATAAGCAGATATGGGTCAGGATCACACCTTATGGCCTATATAAACGCCAAAAATAATAATTGGGATATAGAAGATGACTTAAATTTTGAAGTCATTAAAAACCTAGATGGTGCCATAAAAGGTTTAACAGAAGGCCAAGCTGATTATTTTATGTGGGAAAAATTTACCACTAAACCAATTGTAGATGAAGGAGTCTTTAGGCGTATTGACAATTGTCCATCACCATGGCCATGCTTTGTAATTGCCGTTAGACAAGAATTTATTGACAATAATCCGGAAGATTTAAAAATGATTTTAAATATCATTAACGGAACAACTTCCGAGTTTAAATCTATACCAAGTATAGACAAAACCATTGCTAATCGTTACGGACAAGAATTAGAAGATGTTCAAGAATGGTTATCACTAACAGAATGGTCACAAACCGTTATGGACAAAGAGACTCTAGATAATGTACAAGAGCAACTTTATGATTTAAAAATTATTTCAGAGAAAGTAGATTATTCTAAATTGATACATGAAATTTAACGTTACTCTTAAGTATTAAGCTTAAGAATAAAATCTGAATTTTTAACATTTAAGACGTTTTAAAAGCATAATATTTAGATAGATAATTATTAAAAGTTAAAGTGTTTTGGTCTATAATTTTCAATATTTCAAAAATTTAATTACATTTGTTTTCCTCTACATCCATATTGTTGATAACCCAAATAGATAAATATGATCGTAAACATTATACTAATTTTATCCTTCTTAGTTGCTATTAACTTTTTATTATTAATCTTTAGTTGCAACAAAACTTCTAAAAAAGTAGACAATAGGTTACCCCACCCTATTAAAACTGAGAAATCGCCTACTTTAGTTTCCAATCAATTACAGACGCGCCAACTTGCTCCAACTGGTAGTTAGTTTTACTGAAATGTTTATTCCCAAACCAATAGCCTCTATTAGCGCTTAACGGAGATGGATGTCCACTTTCTAAAACAATATGTTTAGACGTGTCGATTAGTTTCTTTTTCTTTTTAGCAAATCCTCCCCAAAGCAGAAAGACAACATTTGTTTTCTCTGCACTAATTGTTTTTATTACTGCATCTGTAAATTGCTCCCAACCTTTCTTTTGATGACTTCCTGCTTCATGTGCTCTAACCGTTAACGTTGCATTTAAAAGTAGGACTCCTTGATCTGCCCAAGACATTAAATTACCACTTGTAGGATACGAAATCCCAAGATCTTGTTCTAGTTCTTTAAATATATTTACTAATGAAGGCGGATGTTTTATACCGTCATTAACAGAAAAAGACAAGCCATTTGCTTGACCAACATCATGATATGGATCTTGACCAATAATTACAACCTTAACATCATTAAAAGTACAATGGTTAAAAGCATTAAAAACATCAGATGCTTTAGGAAAACAAGTATGCGTCTTATATTCGTGCTCTATAAAGGCCATTAAATCTTTAAAATAAGGTTTTTCAAATTCTGGATTAAGATGAGTTTTCCAGCTTTGGTCTATATTTACATTCATATATTAAAACAGATTATATCCTATTAAGATCTAAATTCACTACTAAATAACTCAGAATGAAAAATCTAAAATTCCCTTCTGCACAGACCATATTATTTATAATTGCAGGATTAGTAACACTTTTAACGTGGTTTGTTCCTGCGGGAAAATATGATACTTTAAGTTATAATGAGTCAACAAACAAATTTACACGTTTAAGTCTAGATAAGGAAATAAGCTTAACAGCAACCCAGGTGTCTTTAGATGATTTGAATATTAAAATTCCTATAGAAAAGTTTACTAACGGAGACATTTATAAACCTATTAATATTCCTGGGACTTACAATAAACTAGAGCCTAAACCACAAAGTTTTTTTGATTTTGTAACCTCTCCAATTAAAGGTATCATTGAAGCAGCAGATATTATTTTCCTTGTATTAATTATTGGTGGTTTAATAGGTGTTTTAAACAAATCAGGCGCTTTTGACGCCGCTATTGCACAACTAGCTATTGTTTTAAAAGGAAGAGAACCCTTACTAATTATACTGGTAACTTCTTTGGTTGCCATAGGAGGAACAACATTTGGTTTTGCAGAAGAAACTATTGCCTTCTTCCCTATTTTAATTCCCGTTTTTTTAGCGGCAAAATATGATGCTCTTGTTGGTGTTGCTAGTATTTTTTTAGGTTCTGCAATTGGCACCATGTGCTCTACTATCAATCCTTTTTCTACAATTATTGCTAGTGATGCCGCTGGTATTAACTGGACAACCGGTTTATACGGTCGTATCTTCATGCTCTTTTTATGTTTAACGATTACCATTGCTTATATAATGCGGTACGCTAAGCGTGTTAAAAACGACCCAAGTAAATCGCTTATTTACGACCAAAGAGAGCAAATTGCACAATTGTTTACTTTAAAAGATGTATCTCATGTTAATTTTAATTGGAGATTAAAATTGGCTTTGTTTGTTTTTACGAGTAGTTTCATTCTGATGATTATCGGTGTTTCAATTTTAGATTGGTGGTTTGTAGAAATGACGACTGTATTCTTAATTAGCGCTATAATTATTGGATTCATTATTCAAATTAGTGAAACAGATTTTATAGACACCTTTGTAAAAGGAGCTGGTGATCTTTTAGGCGTTGCACTTATTATCGGAATCGCAAGAGGTGTTACTGTGTTAATGACAGACGGTTTAATAAGCGATACGTTATTGTATTACGCTAGCGATATTACCACCGGAATGAATAAAGGAGTTTTTGCGAGTGTTATGACCATCATTTATTCTGGATTATCATTTTTTATTCCGAGTTCTTCAGGAATGGCCGTTTTAACTATGCCAATTATGGCTCCTTTGGCTGATACTGTTGGTGTAGGTCGTGAAGTTGTGGTTAATACATACCAATACGGTTTAGGTTTATTTTATCTTGTAAATCCTACAGGATTAATTTTAGCATCGCTTGCTGTTGCTAAGATTAACTTTAGTAAATGGCTAAAATTTATAATGCCATTGTTTATAGTATTAATTATTGTCACCTTAATCGTATTAGCGGTATCTTCATACTTATAGTATTACATAATGTCCTAAATTTGCAATTCTAAAAACGTACAATACTACATGATAAACATTCATGAAAAAACCTTAAACGACCTTGAGTTCTTTACGGTTTTAAATCAAATTAGCGCACATACACTTACAGCTTTGGGTAAAGAAGCGGTTTTGGCCATCCTTCCTTTTGAGAATAAAGACGTGTTGATGACCGAACTTGTTTACGTTAATGAATATTTATCGTCCTTTGAAAATGACAACAGAATACCAAACCACGGATTCGACACCATTGCCAAAGAATTAAAATTACTTAAGATAGAAAACACCTACCTCGAAGTGGCTGGCTTGCAGAAAATAGTCAGCATGTCGTTGACCGTTAATTCGATTTTAAAGTTTTTAGAAAAATTTAAAGAGTATTATCCCAAACTTCAACAATTTGGTCAACATATTCAGGTAAATACGACTATTATTGAGCAAGTAGATGCTGTTGTAGACCGTTTTGGTGATATAAAAGACGATGCTTCACCTCTACTTTCCAACTTACGAAAATCTATTAATCTGCTCAAAGGTAAAATTAATAGTAGTTTTTCTTCAGCATTACACACCTATCACAATCTTGATTATTTAGATGACATAAGAGAATCTGTTGTAGATAATAAACGTGTGCTTGCTGTAAAAGCTATGTATCGCAGAAAAGTGAAAGGGGCAATAATGGGAGGTAGTAAAACCGGAAGTATTGTTTACATTGAACCCGAAACCACATTACAACACACCAGAGAGCTCAACAATTTAGAATATGAAGAGAAGGAGGAGGTTATTAAAATCCTTAAAGAACTAACGGATTTTATTCGTGTGTTTTTACCACTTCTTAGAGATTATCAAGAATTTCTGATCAGTCTTGATATGATTTCGGCAAAAGCAAAATATGCACAGAGTATGAATGCGATTCTTCCTGAATTTTCTGAAGAGCGTAGTATGAATTTGCGAGATGCCTATCACCCTCTACTCTATTTAAACAATAAAGAAAAAGGGGAGAAAACGTTTCCACAATCTATTGGTTTAGAAAAAGACAGTCGAATTATTGTCATTTCTGGTCCAAATGCAGGTGGAAAAAGTATCACTTTAAAAACAGTGGGATTGCTTCAAGTTATGCTGCAAAGTGGTATGTTGATTCCTGTGCACGAGCGTAGTCATGTGTGTTTATTTGATCGCATCCTTAGTGATATTGGAGATAATCAATCTATAGAAAATCATCTGAGTACTTATAGTTATCGCCTAAAACAGATGAATTATTTTCTGAAGAAGTGTAATAATAAAACGCTTTTCTTAATTGATGAATTTGGAACAGGAAGTGATCCAGAATTAGGTGGAGCTTTAGCAGAAACATTTTTAGAAGTCTTTTATGAACGTGAAGCATTCGGAATTATAACGACACATTATTCCAATTTAAAATTGTTAGCCAACGAATTACCACACATTAAAAATGCTAATATGCTTTTTAATGAAAAAACCTTAGAACCAATGTATAAGTTGGTTGTAGGGCAAGCAGGAAGTTCATTTACGTTTGAGGTGGCACAGAAAAACGGAATTCCTTTTAGCTTAATAAACAGATCAAAGAAAAAGATTGAACGTGGCAAAGTACGTTTTGATGCGACCATTGCAAAGCTTCAAAAAGAACGAAGCAAATTAGAACGCACCGAACGTTCGCTTAAAGAAAACGAAAAAAAGAAGATTTCTGAAGCTGATAAATTAGAAGAAGTCAACGCAAAAGTTCAGAAGAAATTAGAGAGCTTTCAAGAATTGTATGATTCTAACCAACGCTTAATTTACTTAGGCCAGAAAGTTAATGACATTTCCGAAAAGTACTTTGAAGATCAGAAAAAACGAGAGTTGATGGCTGAATTGTTTAGGCTAGTTCAGATTGAAAACTCTAAACGAAAAAAAGTTTCTGCGAAACAAAAACGTGCGGAAAAACATAAAGAAACTCAAGTAAAACAAGAGGCAGAAAAGAAAGTTGAAGTCATCCGTAAGAAGAAAAAAGAAGCTAAAAAGAAAGCCAAACCAATAGAAAAGCCAAAGGCTATTTTAAGAATTGGTGACAGAGTACGCATGCAAGATGGTAGAGCTGTTGGTAGTATTGATACCATTGAAAAAAACAAAGCCATCGTAAATTATGGCATGTTTACTACTAATGTTAGTTTAGATCAATTGGAACTCGTTGAGGCCGTAAAAAAATGATAGACATTCCTAATAACAAACAATTAATTCTCTTTGATGGAGTATGCAATCTGTGCAACTCTAGTGTTTTGTATGTTATTAAACGGGATAAAAAAGATAAATTCGTATTTGCACCATTGCAAAGTGACGTCGGAGAAGAAATCATTAAAAAATTCAATATAAATACAGTCAACACAGATTCTATTTTACTGTATAATCCTAAAAAGGATCGTTTAACTTATAAATCTACAGCAGCATTATTGGTGGCTAAAGACTTAGGTTTTCCAACATGTATATTGTCTATATTCTTAATTGTACCTACCTTTATTAGAAATTGGGTTTACAATTATATCGCTAAGAATCGTTATAAATGGTATGGAAAAAAAGAATCTTGTATGATTCCAACTCCGGAGTTAAAATCTAAATTTATAGCATAAAAAAAGCCTTTTCACAACCAATGAAAAGGCTTTTTTAAATTAACAACTTACTTAAAACTAATGTAAACAAAAACTTATCTCAACTCGATATTGAGGGTAATAATAGGTTGATTAATAGCACATTATTTTGTTACTGCAAATGTATGTACAATCTCTAGTTTACACATAAAAAACTCGATATAAGACTATATATAATTGATTTTGGTCTTAAAAGTGTCAATTATATCCACCAATGACATTTTAGTAATACTTCTCTTACTAATTGATAAGACGCGTTTACTTCCTATACCATATGGGTTACTCATTTTGAATTATAATATGGCTAGTAGTGTCATAATTTTGGATAAACATTAATACTCTAACATTATGACAACCCAACCAAAACCCTTAAAAACACTTCTTATTTTTCTTTTTCTACTCGGAACACAATTAACCAATGCCTTTCAGCAACCTAGTAAAATTAAAATGGTTACTGTCTATTTAGATGGAGCCGAAATTAACCGTGAATCTTCAATAAAAATCAACTCTGGAAAATCCGAAATTACATTTAACGGTTTGTCTCCACATATTGAAGAAAGTAGTATTCAAATTTCAGGTTTAAAAGACGCTTCCATCCTATCCATTAATTATGGCATTAACTATTTATCTAAGCAAAAGCAAAGTGATTCTATTTCTGCATTACAAAATGAATTAAAAACATTAGATGATAAAATTCAGAATCAGTATGATTTAATTGCTGGTTATAATGAAGAATTAAGTCTTATTCAGAGCAATAAAAAATTAGGAAATGAAACTGAAGTTGTAAGTTTAGAAAAACTAAAAACATTTGCGACCTATTACAGAACTCGAATTACAGAGTTGAAAATTGCTACAAACAAATCTCACAAAGCAATAGAAGTACATACCGATCTGCAGGCAGACATTAACAAGCAACTTGCAGAACTCAATGTCGATGAAAAAGTACAAACAGGCGAGATTAAATTAAAGCTAAATAGCGACATCGCTACGTCCTTAGACTTGAAACTTAAATACAATATTAAAAACGCGGGTTGGTTTCCTGTTTACGATTTAAAAGCCGAAAAAATCAATAGTCCTATAACTTTGGAATACAAAGCACATGTGTTTCAAAATTCTGGTTGTGATTGGACAGATGTTAATTTGGTGCTCTCAACAAGTGATCCAAACACCAATAACGAAAAACCAATAGTAAATCCCAAGTATTTAAATTTCATCAGTGCATACAGTAATTACCAATCGCAACGTGCCACCAGAACTTATAATTACAAATACAATCCATTGGTTAAAAATGTGTCTGGAGTCGTAACATCATCTTCTGATGGTCTACCATTACCTGGAGTTAGTGTTATTGAAAAAGGAACAACTCATGGTGTACAGACCGATTTTGATGGTCGGTATGCTTTAAAAACAACATCTGGAAATGCACTTCGTTATTCTTATGTCGGCATGAAAACGGAAGAGTTACCTATTCATTCTAGTATTATGAATGTAACTTTAGATGATGATATTAATACTTTAGATGAAGTTGTTGTGGTTGGTTATGGCACTAGTTCAAATAGGTCATTTTCCAAAGCTGTAACAACTATTAAATCTGAAGAAATTGTAAGTAATCTTTATGGAAAAGCGTCAGGTATAACAATTAGAGGAGCTAGTACTCTTAAAAGTAAAAACAACCTATTGTACATTGTTGATGGTGTTCTTGTTGATTCTAATGCAGCAAGTAAAATAGACCCAAACAGTGTCGCCTCCATCGAGGTTTTAAAAGACTCAAATGCTACTGCTATTTATGGTAATCGCGGTTCTAACGGAGTCATTGTGATTCATACTCAGAACAGCTCGCAGAGAAAAGTAAACGATTTAGGAATTACTGTAGAATCAGGTATCACCAATACAAGATTCGAGATTAATAAAAAACACAATATTCCTTCCGATGGAGATATTTCGGTCATTGAAATCGATCAATTTAGTGTGCCTGCCACTTACAATTATTTTCCCGCCTGTTTTAAATGAAAACGTATTTTTAACGGCTAAAATCGGAAATTGGGAACAGTACAATTTATTACCTGCAGAAGCTAATGTTTATTTTGAAGGTAGTTATTCAGGTAAAACCAATATTAATCCGAGTGCAACCACAGATAGTTTAACAATTTCACTTGGAGTAGATCCAAACATTATTGTAAAACGCAAACAGCGAAATGATTTTAAGAAAACTACATTTATCGGTAACAACAGAGTGATTCAAAAAGCTTTTGAAATTGAAATTAAAAACAACAAAACCTCTGATATTCAATTAACACTGTTAGATCGCATTCCTAAAAGTCAAGATAAAACCATAAAAATCGATGACATAGAAACAGGAAACTCTAACTACGATGAAGACAAAGGAATTTTAAAATGGACACTAAATTTAAAATCTAGTGCCACAGAAAATGTTAAAATTTCCTACACGGTAAAATTTCCGAAAGGTAAACGCGTTAACTTATAACTTAACATAGCCTCAAAACAAAATAGTTTCAATTAAACCCTAACTTCTGTTAGTTAGGAACGAGTTTAATTCTTGTAGAAAGCTTGTCTAACTTTCTATAAGTGTCACTAATTTTGATAGAATTACTATTTTCGTTTTGAGGCTTTTTTTACAGCTTAAATAGGCGCTCTAAAAAACGATACATATTCTGTTCTGTAATATCAAAATCGTCATCAATTAGAAATAAGACTTTTATGTCTTCGAGTAGAATATCTATATCGTCTTTAGTATAACTATGCTGCTCTAAACTCGTCGTAATTTTCTTGATGCCTTGGTAATCGTTATCACGATTAAACTCATCATGAATATCTTGAAATGTTTGCTTATCTACTTTAGAAAGAATCATGTTTCTTTCCTCGGTTTTTTCTTTAAAATCAGAATTTGCAGCAAAAAGCAGAATGTAGGCTACGAGTTCATCTCGTGTCCAGTCGATTGTGTTCATTGAATTAAGGTGTTAGGCTTCCATATTCTGTCCATGAACCATCATAGACAATTAAATTATTATAATTACATAGTGTTGCTCCTAATGCTAAAATACAAGCTGTAATACCAGAGCCACAACTAAATACCATTTGCGTTTCATGTTCTACTAAATCATCAAAGATTGTTTGAAGTACGTCTTTTGACTTCATTTTATAACCATTAAATAGTACGGTATATGGTAAATTTTTCGAATTCGGAATGCTGCCACGTCGCAACCCTTCTTTGGGTTCGTCTACCTTACACAGAAAACGATCTTCAGAACGCGCATCAACAACTAAAGTGTCCTTCTCATTGCGGAATTCATTAACGCCATTAAAGTCGGTCATTAAACGGGCATGGAATTCTGCTACAAAATCACCCAAATCATACACTGTATCTGTATAATTTTCAACTTGAAAACCATCTTGTTGCCATTGTGGTAAGCCGCCATCTAAAACTGCGACGTTTTTAAAACCAAAAACTTTAAATAACCACCATACTCTTGCACTTGAATAAATGCCTTTATCATCATAAACCACAATTACAGAATCATTATTGATTCCTAATAATTGCGCTTCTGTTTGAAATTGTTCTTTTGAAGGTAAGGTACTTGGGAAAGGGGCTGATACATCACTAAATTTTTGTTTAATATCAAAAAACCTAGCCTTGGGTATTCGTGTTGAATCAGGACTAATCACCTTGTTAATTGTGGCATCTAGCACTATTAAATTAATGGCATCACTGCTTTTATGAAGCCATTCAACCGAAACTAAATCTGAATTTAATTTTTTTATTTCCAACTGATTATACATTTAATCTATGGAATTGAACACGACATGTTAAATTGCATTTCATTATTTCTTTGTTAATTTGAATTGTATAAAGTTAAAATAATTTATCATATTTCAATATACTGAAACTTAAGAATCTAAATCAAAAGTCTCCGTTGGATTTTTTTCACCTTGATAATCTAACATGTTTTCACCATCTGCAATAATCGAACATACCGTTGCATCACCTGTAACATTAACTACAGTTCTAAACATATCTAATATCCTATCTACCGGAAAAATAATAGCAATCCACGCCGGGTTTAATCCTACAGAACTCAATACTATAATCAACATTACTAAACCAGCACTTGGTACAGCTGCCGAACCAATAGATGCCAAAGTTGCAGTTAATACTACAGTTATTTGTTGTCCTATTGTTAAATCTATCATATGCATTTGCGCTAAAAATATAACCGCTACAGCTTGATACATACTTGTACCATCCATATTAACGGTTGCTCCGATAGGAAGTACAAAACTGCTTATTTTTTTATCTACACCTAAGTTTTCTTCAACACACTCCATCGTTACAGGAAGTGTAGCCGCACTACTCGATGTTGAAAATGCCAAAGTCTGCGCGGGACTCATCGATTTAAAAAAGCCTTTATAAGGTATTTGCTTTACAAAAAGCTTCAAAATCAAAGGATAAATTACAAATATCATTAGAAGCAAGCCAGCTAAAACGGTCATTGAGTACCAGCTCAATCCTTTAAAAATCTCCACGACTTTACCAATATCATCACCTGCCATTTTACTCACCACTCCCGCTAACAATGCAAAGACAAAAAACGGAGCTCCTTGCATAACAATATCAACCATTTTTAAAAAAACTTCATTAACACCATTCACTAAATTTAGTACGGGTTGTGACTTATCAGTTGGTACAAACAATAAACAAACACCAAAAAAAATAGCAAAAAATATAATTTGAAGCATCAGCCCATTATTAGATAGCGAATGGAAAAAATTACTAGGAACAATATCTACTAGTGGCTGTAAAGGGGTGGTTTCTTTTCGGCTTTTAACCGTTTCCATTTTATCAGTAACGGCAGCTTCTTTTAATTCGCTCTTAGATAATTCTGAAATCTCCTGTGCACGTTCAAAAAATTCTGGATCTTGAAGATAGTTGATACCATCTTTAATGACATGACCTTCACTTGCTGCCCAAATTTCATAACTGATACGGTTATCAATTCGGCTTTGTTCATCAATAAGCTCTCCTGGTTTAATGACATTGACTAATACTAAACCTAATGAAATTGCCATTATTGTTGTGAGTAAGTAAATCCCTAAGGTCTTACCGCCCATTCTACCTAAACTCTTTGGATCACCAATATTAGCAACACCGCTTATAATAGAAAATAATACTAGAGGAACAGCAATTAGCTTTAATAAATTGATAAATATAGTCCCGAAAGGATCTATCCAATCTATAGTAAATTGACTCCAGCCCATTGTGCTTGATAGTAAAGCCCAAATGATACCCAGAACCATTCCTATTATAATTTTCCAATGTAGTGCTAGTTTTTTCATCTTTACTCCCTGCGAAAGCAGGAATCTTTTTAATTAAACTTAATTATATTTCGAACTCATTCCAGATCGCAAAGGTTTTCAAAACCTTCTTACCAATCTCGAGACTCTTGTCTTCTCAGGAGTACATTATCTGCAATAACCAAGGCCGCCATAGCCTCTACAATAGGCACGGCTCTTGGTACTACACAAGGATCGTGTCTGCCTTTACCTTGCATTTCTACAATTTCACCAGAACTATTTAAAGCATCTTGTTTTTGAATCACTGTGGCAACAGGTTTAAAAGCAACCCTAAAATAAATATCCATGCCGTTAGAAATTCCACCTTGTATACCTCCAGATAAATTGGTTTTTGTAGTGCCGTTTACATTAAACAAATCGTTGTGTTCGCTACCTTTCATTTTGGCTCCACAAAATCCACTACCGTACTCAAAACCTTTTACAGCATTAATAGATAACATGGCTTTTCCTAATTCCGCATGCAATTTATCAAAAACAGGTTCACCTAAGCCAACGGGCACATTTTGAATGACACAAGTTATGGTCCCTCCAATGGTATCTCCTTGTTTTTTGATCTCTTCAATTTTAGAAATCATTTTTTCTGCTGTGGCTTCATCAGGGCAACGAATGACATTAGATTCAATTTTATTAAAATCTAAGTCCTGATAAGGTTTATCTATAAATATTTCACCTACAGAAGAAGTAAATGCGTTTATTTTAATGTTGCTAAGCATTTTTTTCGCTATCGCTCCTGCAACAACGCGAGATGCTGTTTCGCGTGCAGAACTGCGTCCTCCACCTCTATAATCTCTTACCCCATATTTTTTATCATAGGTGTAATCTGCATGGCTCGGACGATACACATCTTTTATATGCGAGTAATCTTTAGATTTCTGATTGGTGTTATGAATTACAAACCCAATTGGTGTTCCTGTAGTCACACCTTCAAAAATACCAGAATGAAATTCAACCGTATCTGGTTCTTTACGTTGTGTAACTATTTTAGATTGCCCTGGTTTTCTACGATTTAACTCTTCTTGAATCGCTTCAAAATCGAGCTTTATACCTGATGGACAGCCATCTATAATGCCGCCAATTGCTTTACCGTGAGATTCACCGTAAGTTGTAAGTTTGAATAATTTTCCGAAGGAATTTCCTGCCATTGCAATTTATTTTACGCTAATGTAATTGTAAAATTATGAAAACGAAAATGCCATACAGTATTTTGCTTCTAATCACTTGTATAATTACTCTAAATATCTAATAATATTAAGGTAATATAATGATAACACTTTACTAATAGTTAGTTAATTATAGCATAACCTGAATCTTTAAAATATTAAAGTTCTTTGTAATACAGATTTAAAATATTGTGAAAATAAGACGAAAAATAGAAATAGCGGTCATTTCGGATGTGCATCTTGGCACTTATGGTTGCCATGCTAAGCAGTTATTGACTTATTTGAATAGCATTGAACCCAAAAAATTAATTCTTAATGGAGACATTGTCGATATTTGGCAATTCAAAAAACGCTACTTTCCGAAGTCGCACCTTAGTGTTATAAAAAAAATAATGGATTTTGCTGCCAACGGTACAGAAGTCATTTATATCACTGGTAATCATGACGAAATGTTGCGAAAATTTGCAAATACTGAAATTGGAAATGTTTCTATTGTCAATAAATTAGTTTTAGAATTAGATGGTAAACGTGCTTGGTTTTTCCATGGTGATGTTTTTGATATTTCTATTCAAAATGCTAAATGGTTAGCTAAACTTGGTGGTTGGGGTTATGATTTTCTTATTCTCATCAATCAATTGACCAATTGGTTTTCGGATAAGATGGGTAAAGAACGTTATTCGTTATCTAAGCGTATAAAAAACAGCGTTAAAGGAGCTGTAAAATACATTAATGATTTTGAAGAAGTCGCTACCGATTTAGCGATAGAAAATGGTTATGATTACGTGATTTGCGGTCACATTCATCAACCAAAAATGCTGATTAAAAAAAATAAACATGGCAAAACAACCTATTTGAATTCTGGGGATTGGGTTGAGAACTTCACAGCATTAGAGTATCAATTTAAACGTTGGAAAATCTACAATTACAACGAAGATAAATTATCTGCGTTTTGTGCAGACGAAGATATTAAGGACATGGAACTTAAAGATTTAATTGCGGCGATAACCATTGTAGAACAACCTAAATCTAAGAAAAAGAAAAAAAGCAAAGATAAAAACTAGAGCAATGCTTCTTTCAATATACTAATAGGATGCCTAGCTACGCGCCCTGTGCCGTCTTTAATCTGATGTCTACAACTTGTTCCGTTTGCAGAAATAATAGTTTCTTTGGATGCCTTTCTAACCGAAGGAAATAAGGTTTGCTCCCCAATTGTCATACTGATCTCATAATGTTCCTTTTCGTAACCAAAACTACCAGCCATTCCACAACAACCACTCGGAATAATAGTGACACTGTAATTCTCTGGTAAATTTAAAACATCAAAACTCGATATCTGATTCGATAATGCCTTTTGATGACAATGCCCATGAAACTTTATGATTTTCACTTCTTTTGTAAATTGTTCTGAAGTGATATGTCCTAGTTGAACTTCTTGTTGAATAAATTCTTCGATTAAAAACGTGTGCTCAGCAATAGATTTTGCACCGTCTTTGTCATCTGCTAATCGGATATATTCATCTTTAAAAGTTAAAATTGCAGACGGTTCAATACCTATTAAAGGAGTGGTTTCTGATATTATATTTTTGAATTTTGATACGTTTTCATTGGCTACTTTTTTTGCATCTTCAAGTACCCCTTTTGATAGCATTGAGCGTCCTGATTCTGAATGCGAAATGATAGTCACTTTATAATTTAAACGACTCAACAACTCAATGGCATCGACACCTATTTCGGTATCTAAATGATTTGTAAATTCGTCATTAAATAAAATCACTTCTTTAATATAATTATTTGTAACTATTTTATTTTTAAGGTTTTGAAATTCCTTATGTAAACTTTTACTTGATATCAAAGGTAAGCTGCGTTTTTTTGCAATACCTCCAACAGATTTTATAATTGAACTTGTAAATCCATTAGAAAACATAAAATTGGTCAGCTTCGGAACACGACTTGCGAAACCATTTATTTTATTATTATAAGCGAATAGTTTCGTTCTAAAAGGCACACCATTGACCTTCTGATATTGGTACTGAAATTCGGCTTTTAAACTCGCTACATCGACACTACTCGGACATTCACTTGCGCATGCTTTACAGCTGAGACATAAATCGAAAACATCCTTCAATTCTTTATGATCAAATCGATTTACTTTTTCAGAATTGGTTAAAATTTCTCGAAGTGTATTTGCGCGTCCTCTCGTGGTATCTTTTTCGTTTCTAGTGGCTCTATAACTCGGACACATGGTGCCACCAAATTCGGGTAATTTTCTACAATCACCAGAACCATTACATTTTTCAGCTTCACGTAAAATACCTTCAGACGCAGAAAAATCAAGTAAGGTTTCAATTTGAGGTTCTTCTCTGTCAACTTCATATCTAAAACTTTTATCCATAGGATAAGCGTCAACAATCTTTCCGGGATTAAAAATATTTTGAGGATCAAAAGCCGACTTAATCCGTTTTAGAATTTGATAATTCGCTTCGCCAATCATCATAGGAATAAATTCTGCACGCACAATACCATCACCATGTTCACCGGACATTGAGCCGTTGTATTTCTTTACTAGTTGTGCAACATCAGTGGTGATTTTCCTGAATAAAACCACATCTTCAGATTGCTTTAAATCTAATATTGGACGCAAATGCAACTCCCCTGCTCCAGCATGTGCATAATAGACCGCATTTTGTTTATACGATGTCATTAATGCAGTGAACTCTGAAATATAAGCATCTAAATCTTCCAAAGCTACAGCGGTATCTTCAATACAAGCTACTGCTTTTTTATCGCCAATTATATTTCCTAATAAACCTAAACCTGCTTTTCGCAATTCCACTGCTTTATCAATAGCTTCAGCTCTTAAAATCGGAGCTGCATATGATAAATTGAGTGTATTTACAGCAGTAATGAATCTATCAATAGCGAGTTCTAATTGCTCTGGAGTTTCTGCTTTTAATTCACACATTAAAATAGCAGCAGGATTCCCTTCTATAAACTGTCTATTATCTTGTTGCGTTTTATTATGTTTTGTGAGGTTTAAAATGGTATCATCCATCATTTCACAGGTATGCAGATTGTGCTGCATCACGATTTCAACGGATTTTAAACATTTGGCAACACTTTCAAAATGCAAAGCGATAATCGCACTTTCACTGGGTGGTAGTTTATCTAACTGTAAGGTAATTTCTGTTGTAAATGCTAAGGTGCCTTCGCTTCCTGCTAAAAGCTGACACATATTAAAATTGGCACTTCGACTACGCTCAGCGACCAAGTTTTCACTTGTGTTAGCATCAATATCCAAAGTGAAAAAAACATCAGATTTAATTAATTCATCAATCGCATAACCTGTGTTTCTTCTGTGTATTTCAGGTTTTGGAAAATGATCTTGAATTTGTTTCTGAATCGACTCAGGTTTTAATTCCTTATAAATAGTGTTATAAATAGAGCCTTCAAGCGAATTTAGTTTTAATTTTTGTTGAAATTCATCTGGATTTATACTTGAAAATTCAGCCTCACTGCCATCGCTTAAAATGGTTTTCATCTTTAAAACCTTATCACGAGTTACTCCATATTGAATAGATGTGGTTCCAGATGAGTTGTTTCCAACCATACCACCTATCATGCAACGGTTAGACGTAGACGTGTTTGGTCCAAAAAATAAACCAAAAGGTTTTAAATAATTATTCAGTTCATCACGTACCACTCCTGGTTGAACAGTTACCGTTTTATCAGATTCATTTATATCTAAAATTCGTGTAAAATATTTAGAAACATCTACCACAATCCCTTCACCTACGCATTGTCCGGCTAAAGATGTTCCCGCAGTTCTTGGAATTAAGGACGTATGGTGTGTTTTTGCAAAATCAATCAATAATTTAATATCATTATTGTTCTTTGGCAACGCCACTGCTAAAGGTAATTTTCTATAAACTGATGCGTCCGTAGCATATAGTTTTCGCATTAAGTCATCACTGTGCAAATCACCTTCTAATGTTGTCCTTAAGGCTTTTAATTCCTTAACTATTTCGTTTTGCATAAGGGTTAATAATCTATTGTAATGAGTTATAATTTTATCTTAAAAACGAAGCAAATCATCCAATTAAGTTCTAATTTTGACGTTATAGAAAATTAGCACGTAATTAATTGCTAAAACTAAGAATTTAAAACTCAATATTATTATGAAGAAATTATTTTTATTAGGTGTATTCGCCATAGGATTTGTAAGTTTATCTAACGCACAAGACATTGCAGAAAATGCAATTGGACTACGATTAGGTGATAGCGATGGTTTTGGAACAGAGGTTTCATATCAACGTGCGCTTGGTGGCAACAACAGATTAGAAGTAGATTTAGGTTGGAGAAGTGGAAATAATTATGATGGATTTAAATTAGCAGGTATTTACCAATGGGTTTGGAACATAGAAGGTGGATTTAATTGGTACGCAGGTGCCGGTGGTGGACTTGGTTCTTATAGTTTTGATAACTATAATAATGAAAAAGATTATAACGATACTTTTGCTTTCATCGCTGGTGATGTTGGTATCGAATACAGTTTTGATTTTCCTTTATTATTATCTTTAGACTTTAGACCTGAAATTGGTTTTGGAGATGTCAACGATGATTTAGATTTTGACATTGCATTAGGTGTAAGATACCAATTCTAAAATTTTTAAAATTATATATCTAAAACCACCTTTAACGAGGTGGTTTTTTTATTCGTTTAATTTGATATGAAACAACTCGCAATCATAGGCATGGGACCACGCGGCTTATACGCTTTAGAAAACCTTCTCATTGAATTGAGTAAAGCGGATGCACAAATTGGCATTCATGTTTTTGATGCGACTAGCAGTCCTGGCACCGGAAATGTTTGGGATAAATCGCAACCCGATTCCAATTGGATTAATATAACAGAACGTGCATTAATAGGAATAGAAAAGCGACCTCAAATAGACTACAGTAATGTTATCATTGATGAATTCCCGTCTTATCATGAGTGGTGTCAATTCTCTCAAAATAGTAATGAACCTGATACGTTTCCGGCGCGAAATAAACTCGGAAATTATCTTAATGCCCGTTATAAATCCATTGAAAATATCCTAGAGGAATTAGATACTTTTAAATTTATTAAAGCGGAAGTTAGAAACATCAATTTAAAAAATAAAAAACTCGAAATTTCAACTAAAGACAATGCTAGACACTATGATGATTTACTGCTAACCATCGGTCACCAACCCACAACACTTTCTGACCAATTACAAAAATGGCAATCGCATGTGGTTTCGCATAATTCTTTAACGCTTTTTGAAAACACTTACCCGATTACACAATTAAAGCCTCTAAAAAACAACACAAATATTAATATTGGCATTAGAGGTTTTGGTTTGGCTATGATTGACGTAATGCGTTATCTTACCATTAATGATTTTGGGAATTTTAAAGTGATAAATAATGACACTTTTGAAACCATTTACTATAAAACAACAGCACAAGAGCTAAAGTTAATTCCGTTTTCATTAGACGGCTTACCATTAGTTCCGAAGCCTTTAAACGAAAGGATTGATTCGTGGTACCAACCTACGAAAGAAGAATTAGATAGTTTTAAATCTGAAATCGAAGCCGTTTCACACCAAACCATTGAAACAGATACCATAGATTTTTTAACGCATCCTATTGCTGAAATTACATCGCGTGTCTATTTAGACTTAAAATCGAACGGTATTTCGCATGATTTAAGTTCTTCTGAATTAGAGGTTATAATCTTAAATTGGTTAAATGATAACCATTATAACCATCCATTAATTCAAGATTCTAATAGTTCAACGTATCAACTGATTCAGAATTATATTGAAATGGCTTTAGGTACCATTCCTGTTTCTCTCGATTATTGCATCGGGCAAGTTTGGCGTCATTGTCAGCCAACTTTATACGAAGCTTTTTCGCATGCTAAAGTAGATAATGACGTTATTGAAAAAGTGATTGCCTTAGACGAACGTAGTAAACGTTATTCTTACGGACCACCAATAGAAAGTATGCAACAAGTTTTAGCATTGGTTGATGCTGATATATTGACACTAGACTTTGTCACTGATCCTGATATAGAGTTGACAGCTGAAGGTTGGGCTTTAAAAAATTCTAATAATAAAACCATCACCTGTTCTGTAATGATTAATAGTGTTTTGGACGCTCCAAAATTACTTGAAGTCAACACTCCTTTAATTAAAGATTTACTTCAAAATGATTTGATACAACCTATTCATTCAAAATTAGGCATCGAAACAACTGCTGATGGATATGTCATTACACCAAAAGATAAAGACGATGTGCCTATTGCCGTTTTAGGTCGTTTAGCTAAAGGCAGCGTGATTGGTGTGGATGCTATTTTAGAATGTTTTGGACCACGTATTGAGGATTGGGCGAAAGCTTACGTGAAGCGACTAAACGCTAATTAGGTTGCTTTTCACTTAAATACTTCCAATACCGTTTTGGGACATGTCTAATATGAAGTTTCATGTTTTTTCGAGATGCTATATTTGTGGCTTTAAAGTAATCTTGCCATAGTTTTTGAAACTCAAATTCTTGAGTCGCAAAAAACGCATCATCGGTTTTAGTAAAGTTGAAATTCTCAGGAAAATCCATATTTATAAGTTCAACTTTTTCCAAATCGTAGAATAGTCCATAACCACGTTTTATATCATAAATCACCCATTTTTGATCGGCATAACGTCTCTTAAAATGCTTTTCAATTAAAGGCAGCACATTAAAATCGGGTTCTATACTAGCGAAATAGATGTCATCTTTAGTTAACCGAAAACGCACAAAAGCTTCCATACGATGCTTTTCTCGTCCTACAGATTTTGCTATTTGTGCAATTTTTAAAATGGAAGGATGTGAATAATCTTTATCCACTTTCTTTTGTTGCGAAAACGCATACTGTATATAATCTAAAAGTAAGTCCTCTACTCCTACCTCTTCACTTAAAAAAGCATAATACAATTGGTAACTTCCGTGAGAAGATAATTTCGATTTGATGCCTTTCCATACACGATTCGCCTTAACTTCATCGGTAGGAATTGATTCATTCTCTGAAAACAAACCTTGCTGTACGGTAAACTCATTTTGAATGGTTACTGTTTTTAATTTGTGCTCAAACACATAAAAAATTGTGGTAAGAAAACCATCAAAAGTGCCGTCGTATATGAGATTTTTGGCTTGCATCTATCCGAATAAGCTTAATTGATTACTCAACATTTTCTGATACTTACTCGTTGAATTCTGAAGGATTAAGCCTTTAATTTTTTCTGAAGTTAAATCCCGTTTTTCAAACTGATTGCTATCACACACCATAAAGTATTGTGCTCTATTTAACGCGACTCCTATTTTTTTAAGATGTTCCCAATTCAATTTTCTAAAGCGTCTAGCATTTATAATTTTAAACACCGATTTCATTCCTAATCCAGGAATTCTGGCTAACATACGCTGGTCCGCTGTGTTCACATCAACAGGAAATTCATGAAGGTTTCGTAACGCCCAACTCAATTTGGGATCTACATCTAAATCTAAATTTTGATGTTGTTCGTTTAAAATTTCACTGACATCAAAACCGTAAAAACGCATGAGCCAATCAGTTTGATACAATCTATTTTCACGAAGCATAGGTACAGCACTGCCAATTTGTGGTAAACGATCATCATAACTAATAGGTACATAACCCGAATAATACACGCGTTTTAAATTATAGCTTTTGTAAAAGTGATTTGAGGTTTGCATAATCTGAAAATCATTCTCACCACTCGCTCCAATAATCATTTGTGTGCTCTGACCAGCAGGCGCAAATTTTGGAGTGCTTTTAATGATTTTCTTTTCGGCATTATATTGAATAATTTCATTTTTCACCTTCACCATCGGCTTTATAAAATCTTCACGCTTTTTATCTGGTGCTAATTTTTTAAGTCCGGCTTCAGTCGGGATTTCAATATTCACACTTAACCGATCTGCGTAGAGTCCGGCTTCACGCATCAATTCATCCGACGCTCCAGGAATAGATTTTAGATGAATATAGCCGTTAAAATTTTCTTCCAATCGTAATTTCTTCGCGACAGCAACCAAACGTTCCATGGTATAATCGGCACTTTTAAAAATACCAGAACTTAGAAAAAGCCCTTCAATATAATTTCTGCGGTAAAAATTAATGGTTAAATCTACCACTTCTTGCACTTTAAAAGCCGCACGTTTTACATCATTACTTTTTCGGGTAACGCAATAGGCACAATCAAAAATGCAATGGTTAGTTAATAGAATTTTTAATAAAGATACACAGCGCCCATCTTCCGTATAGGAATGACAAATTCCCATGCCTGTAGCATCTCCTAATCCTTTATTGGTGTTAGCGCGTTTACTTCCACTAGACGAACACGATACGTCATACTTTGCAGCATCTGCTAGTATTTTTAATTTTTCTTGGGTACGTTGAAAAGACAAATATTTTCCTCCTAAATCTTAAGTTAAAATCTTAGCTGTAAAAATACTACATATAGTAGCTTGTAATTGCTTCCGTTTGTAGTAATTTAAAAATTAATGCTTATTTCAAGATGTTAGTTATTAGGAATTCAAATGGGTTAATATTTTGATGATATCATATAAACGACGTCAGTTTTAAGCCTTAATTTTCTAGCATATGAAACATTTCATAATCATCATTATTTTAAGCCTAAACCACACTATGAGTGCACAGCACAAGATACCCGCCGATATAAAAACGAACGTAACTAAAGCTTTAGCGTATTATCCGCAGTTGAAGGACACCAAAATAGAATTTCGGTTTAAGAAAAATATTAAGAAATCGACTATGCAGGCTAGACCTACATTTGGCAGTTTCTTTAAGAGTAGGAAAAATCGAAATTACGTGATTCTTATTAGTGAAAAATTTAAAATTGCAGATAAGGAATTTTTAACACGTCATATTCCAGATGCTATTTTTATTGGGTGGATTGGTCATGAATTAGGTCATATTATGGATTATCAAAATCGAAGCAAGCTCAACCTTATTTGGTTTGGACTAAAGTATTTGTTTTCGCAGAATCATATTGTTGAAGCCGAACGTGCCGCAGATTCATTTGCTGTTGCACATGGTATGGAAGATTACATTTTAAAAACCAAAGATTTTATTCTGAATAATGCGGATATCACCCAATCGTATAAAGATCGGATTAAGAAGTATTATTTATCGCCTGAAGAGATTATGGAATTGGTAGAACATCGTGATGGTTTGGAGTGAAAAGTATTGGATGTAAGTTTTATTTTGATCGTTGAATTTTTGGTGGATTTTGACGTGTATCAAAAACGTCAGCTATTTTAATAAGTCCGTTTTCTAAATCCAACGAATAAATCACTTTGTAGTTTTTATATATTAAATAGCGATAAAGAATTTTTCTATATTTTAGCAACGCTTCTTCTTGTCCTATTTGTGTTGCATGGATCAACTTATTTGTTTCGTTGATTATACCTTTTAGATGTTTTTTAGCAATATTAGAACCTGCTTTATTTTCATAAAACTTATAAATTTCATCAAGCTGAATTTCAGCAAATTCAGACCAAATAAATTTAAAAGCCATTACTCATATTTAGCTAAAAGCTCAGGACTGGTTTTAAATCGATTGTTTATGAAATCAGATTCAGACTTATCAATTCTGTTATCCAATTCATCTTGAGTCATCGGCTCAATGTTTCGCTCTTTATCTGACTGTTTTTCTTTTCTTAAAATTTTTTCAAGACGTGAAACAGCCTCTTCACTTTGAAGTTTTAAAAATTCCTGTACAAATTCTATTTTTCGAGCTTCTAAATTCATTTTAATCAGCTTTTTATCAAAGATACAAAATTACCAATTTAAAATTTTATTTTCTTACGTAAATGAATAATAGCGTGTGCTTAGCTAAACACTTAAGATTCAGTCACAAAAGCTTCCCAATCCTTAAATTTTTCGTCACCCATAACACGTTCCATTTTTACTTGGCCACCTTTCTTTTTGTTTCTTTCGTTCCAGTCATAAAAACGATTTGGTGAAATTACTTTTACTTTTACACCTTTAAGCGCCTTACTTCTAGCCACTTTATAATTTTTATTAGCTGTTTTTAAGCTTTTGTCTAAGGCCTTTGCGATAGTAGAATTATCAACACCTTCTACGTCTGAACCTAAATACCAATAGTGATAGAACTCATCATCGTCTCCACGTTTAGCGCAAATAGTGTACTCAGGAATTGTAGTATCGAATTGCTCTTCTAATTCGCGCATGGCTGCATCCATTTTATTCACGGATAATTGCGAACCTACGGTATTTAAAAAGAATTTTGTACGTCCTGTAATTTTAATTTCAGCACGTTCAATGTTAGTGAATTCAATGGTATCACCAATAAGATATCTCCACGCTCCACTAACGGTACTAATAATTAATACGTAATCTTGATTCAACTCCACTTGATCTAAAGTTAAAGCTGGTGCTTCATCTGTTAACGAACCATCTTCGTTGATATAATCGGGTTTAAAGGGTACAAATTCAAAATAAATGCCATTATCGGTATTCAATTGCATAGCATCGGTTTCAGGTCGTACTTGGGTTGCGATGTAACCTTCGGACGCTAAATAGGTATCGATAACTGTGATTGGCTTTCCTAATAAAGCGTTAAAACTTTTCTCATACGGACCAAAAGCAACTCCTCCAGAGGTGTAGACTTGCAGGTTGGGCCAAATTTCATGAATGTTATTGAGATTGTGATAGTCTATCACTTTTTGAAGCATCAACTCTATCCACGATGGAATACCACTTAACGCGCCAATATCCCAATCTTTAGCACGTTCTGCAATACGCTGCACACGTTCGTCCCAATCTTCAATTTGCGATATTTCTTCACCTGGTTTGTAATAACCTCTAAACCATGCCGGAATATTACTCGCACTAATACCACTAATTTCACCTTCGAGGTGATCGTTATTTTCTTCCAAATCAGTAGAGCTACCGAGCATCATAATTTCCTTTTCGAAAAAATCCGCAGGTAAATCAAAATTCTTTAAGGCAAACACTTGTTTGATTCCAGCATTTCTTATGGCATCAATCATGTCATCTGTTACCGGAATGCGTTTACTTGTTTTCCCTGTGGTACCAGAACTCAACGCAAAATAAGATGGCTTTCCTGGCCATGTGACGTTACTTTCTCCTTCGTGATATTTGTGCCACCACTTTTCGTTTATTTTATTGTAATCAAAATACGGCACATGCTTAGAGAAGCTATGATGCAAATTTGCTGCTTCAAGTATGGTTTCAAAATCATAAAACTTTCCGAATTGGGTACTCTTGGCTGATTCGAGTAGTTCCTTAAGTACTTGTTCTTGAGCTTCTTCATGAATAACTTCAGACATAAACGTATCCTTCAATTCAATCACTCCTTTTATAATGTTTCCTAATATGGCCATTTTGTAATTTTAATTTTTGATTCTATGATTATGCTGCTATTTTTCTACAAGCTTCAGCACATGCTCTACACGATTTAGCACATTCTTTACAGTGTTCGTGTTTGTGTTCTTCACAATGATCTGCACAGTACTCGCAAATTTCGGCACATAATAAAGCATATTGCTTAACGTACGCACTATCTGAGGTCATCATTTTAAGTAAAGCATCACAAGCATCTGCACATTCTATGCAACATTTTGGGCAATCGTTCATGCTTTCTTTTCCTGCCATTTCGGTTAGGCAAATTCTACAATCCACTATACATTTCTGACAGGCTTCAATCGTATTTCTATAGGTCGCTTTCATAATTGTTGTATTTAGAATTAATTTCTACTAATATCCAATTTTGGCTTCAAAGTGACTACTGCGATTCCTAAAAGAATTAACCCATTTGGTAAAAATGCAATTAGAGTAATCTAATAATTGTTTGAGTTAAAATATTGTTATAATTCATAGCATCTTGAAGATTATATAATTTTAAAATATTAAGGATATGAATGACTGGTTTAAATTTTCTTCAAACGGACTTTTTGCGATAGTATTAACCGCTATTGGTATTTACATCGCATTAGTGATTTTAACACGGATTAGTGGCAAACGCAGTTTTTCTAAGATGTCTAGTTTCGATTTTGCCATGACGGTTTCAATTGGTTCCATATTAGCAACGGTTATTGTTTCAAAATCTGTTTCGCTTCAATATGGTATTATTGGTTTAGTGCTTATCTACAGTTTACAGATGATAGTTGCAGCGGCAAGACGTTGGGAACCCATAAGAAATTTAGTCGACAACAAACCTACCTTATTAATGAAAAATGGTGAACTACTTAAAGATAATTTAACGAAATGTAAAGTGACTGAATCTGATGTAAAGGCCAAATTACGTGAAGCGAATGTAATTCAACTATCAGAAGTTAAGGCTGTTGTTTTTGAATCTACAGGTGATATTTCGGTATTACACGGTGCTGATGATAAAGCTATTGACGATTGGATTATGGATTTTTAAAATTCAGGATATAATTTAGGCCTTAAATATTGAGACTGATTTCTTTAAAAGATTGGCAATTTCCTTAGTATCAAATTATGAAATTCTTCGTAAAAATTATGTAGTTTTGCACATCTAAAAATTAAAACAATTCACGATGAAAGATACTGCTTTATCCTCTACTCACGAAGCACTTGGTGCTAAAATGGTTCCTTTTGCTGGCTATAATATGCCGGTTCAATACGAAGGTGTAAACATAGAACACGAAACAGTTAGGACTTCGGTTGGAGTTTTTGATGTCTCTCATATGGGTGAGTTTTTAATTGAAGGTCCACATGCTTTAGAATTGATTCAAAAAGTATCGAGTAACGATGCTTCTAAATTAGAAATAGGAAAAGCACAATACAGCTGTTTACCAAATGATGATGGTGGCGTTGTAGATGATTTAATCATTTACAAATTAAAAGAAGAAACGTATTTATTAGTTGTTAATGCGAGTAATATTGAAAAGGATTGGAACTGGATATCGTCTAAAAATGATGTTGGTGCTGAGATGCGCGATTTAAGCGAAGATTATTCGTTATTAGCCATTCAAGGGCCAAAGGCTGTTGAAGCGATGCAATCTATAACGAGTCATGATTTATCTGCCATAAAATTCTACAATTTTGTAGTTGGTGATTTTGCAGGTGTTGAAAATGTGATCATTTCGGCTACAGGTTATACTGGCAGTGGCGGATTTGAGATTTACTGTAAAAACACCGAAGTAAAACAAGTTTGGGACAACGTTTTTGAAGCAGGAGCTGATTTTGGAATTAAGCCCATAGGTTTAGCAGCAAGAGATACGTTACGTTTAGAAATGGGTTACTGTTTATATGGTAATGATATTGACGATACCACCTCGCCAATTGAAGCTGGTTTAGGTTGGGTTTGTAAATTCAACAAAGACTTTACTAATAGCGAAGCTTTAAAAGCCGAAAAAGAACATACCCCGGAAAATAAATTAGTCGCCTTTAAATTAGATGAACGTGGTATTCCGCGTCATGGTTATGATATTGTAGATAGCAGCGGAAAAACGATTGGTAATGTTACTTCTGGTACTATGAGTCCTAGTTTAGGGATTGGTATTGGTATGGGTTATGTACCGACAGTATTTTCTAAAGTAGATAGTAAAATATTTATTCAGGTGCGTAAAAAAGCCATTCCAGCTACTGTTGTAAAAGCCCCTTTTTATAAAGGCTAAATTTCTAAGCGTGTAGATTGATTAATGACGAAGAAACATTTAGATCCTCAAAAGCATCGCATTTTAATACTTGGAGTTAGCGGTTACATTGGTAATGCCATTTATAAGGAGTTAGGACCTTATTTTAAGACCTTCGGAACGTATAGAACACCGACAAAAGCGTTTGAAGCAAATAAACAATTCTTTCATTATAATTTGGAAGAAGACGATGTTTATGAGGTTTTAGAGGCAACTAAACCTACCATTATTATTTCTGCGCTTCGTGGAAATTTTAATGCGCAGACCATTGCACACCAACACATTGCTGAATACGCCCTAAGCTCTGGTTCTAAAATTATTTTTCTATCCTCTGCAAATGTATTTGACGCTTACAGTAAATTCCCGAGTTATGAATTAGATAAAACACTAAGTCATAGCATTTATGGGCATTTTAAAATAAAAATTGAAAATTTAATCTTACGTCTTCCTGAAAAACAAGTTGCTGTTATTAGGATTCCTATGATATTTGGAGCGACTTCACCAAGAATAGAGGAATTAAGACAAGTGATTTTAGAAAATGAATCTGTTGAAGTATTTCCGAATTTAATTATGAATGTGATGCTCGATAAAAAGCTAACACAACAAATTCATTATATCATTAACAGAAATAAATATGGCGTTTTTCATTTAGGAAGTACAGATTTAGTGCATCATGATGAATACACCAAAGACATTATTGGTACTCTAACAGACAAAAAAGTAGTCTTAAAGCAGGTTTATACTACAAATGAAGATCGGTATTTAGCCGTGCTTCCGAAGTTTAATAAATTGCCTAAACATCTTCAGATTACGAGTCAGGAAATATTAGAGGAACTTGGGAAGTGAGTGGTTAGTGTTCAGTGGTCAGTATTGAGTGGTCAGTGTGAAGTGTTCAGTGTAAAGTGTGAAGTGTGAAGTGTAAAGTGTGAAGTGTGAAGTGTGAAGTGTGAAGTGTGAAGTGTGAAGTGTGAAGTGTGAAGTGTGAAGTGTGAAGTGTGAAAAGTTAAAATAATCTCATTAAAATTACTTGAAACGGTTTATCAATTTATTACATTTAAACTTATAAAATCGATATTATGAAATTAGATGAAACTACCATAGAAAAGAAGTTATTGCATTTACCAGATTGGGATTATTACGACAATGCGATTCATGCAGAGTTTGAGTTCGACAATTTTAAAGATTGTTTTAGTGCAATGAGCCGAATTGCTTTTGAGTGTGAAGCACAAAATCACCATCCTAACTGGTCTAATACATATAATGTTTTAAAAATCACTTTATCCACGCATGATGAAGATGGCGTTACGCTTAAAGATTTTAAATTAGCAGAAGCGATTGAGGCTATTGTAGAGGTTGAGGAATAGTTGTTGATGGTTGATGGTTGATGGTTGATGGTTGATGGTTGATGGTTGATGGTTGATGGTTGATGGTTGATGGTTGATGGTTGAATTTAAAAATTTTACAGTGGTTAAATACCTTTGATCTAACTTTATTATATAAAATGAAGTTTTTAATAGACATTATTCTAATTAGGCGTCATATGTCATGTTTTAGACCGTTTTAATCATGAATCTTATATTTTTTTACATTTAGCTTCATTCCTATTCGAACAATTTCAATAATTTCTTAGATTTGCTATGATAAAAATTTCACTACTTATAATTACAGTGTTATTTTATTAATTCGACATTAAAACATAATTGTTAACAGTTTTCTGCTTTACAGGAACTAAAAATATATTTAAGATGGGAAGAGCTTTTGAGTTTAGAAAAGCAAGGAAAATGAAACGTTGGTCTGCCATGAGCAAAGCCTTTACACGTATTGGTAAAGATATTGTAATGGCCGTAAAAGAAGGTGGTTCAGATCCTGATAGTAATTCGCGTTTAAGAGCTGTTATACAAAATGCCAAGGCTGTAAATATGCCTAAAGACAATGTAGAACGTGCCATAAAGCGAGCTTCAGACAAGAGTTTAGGTGATTTTAAAGAAGTTCTTTTTGAAGGTTATGCGCAACACGGTATTGCTGTTCTTATAGAAACTGCCACAGATAACAACACGCGTACGGTGGCTAATGTGCGTTCTTATTTTAATAAAACGGATGGGAGTTTAGGGACTTCTGGATCTGTCGTTTTTATGTTTGATCATACCTGTAATTTTAAAATTAAAGGAGATGATTTAGAATTAGAAGAGTTAGAATTAGAGTTGATTGATTCTGGGGTTGACGAAATTTTTGAAGACACGGATGAAGATGAAAACGGTGTTGAACATACTAGTGTTATGGTCTATGCGCCATTTGAGAGTTTTGGTAAAATTCAGGCTTACTTAGAGGAAAACAATATTGAAATTATTTCCTCTGGTTTTGAACGTATTCCACAAGTCACAAAAAAGATAACAGCAGAACAAGCGGAAGATGTTGAAAAGCTTTTAGAAAAGTTGGAAGAAGATGATGACGTTCAGAATGTGTATCATACTATGGAAGAAAGTGCTGAGTAACAATTTTTGATTATAACAATAACGAGAGGGCTTCTGCCCTCTTTTTTTTGTTTAACATATAGCTACAATTTGTAGCTTCTTTGTTTATAACCCAAATAAATCATGATTTTAGCGTAATTTACATCTTCACAACAACACCGTAAACGACTAATATCATGAAGATTACATTATCTAAATTGCATCATAATAATGACAATCAAATAGCCATTGGTTTTGATGATAAAGAAATAACAAAAGCAATTATTAAGGCGGTTGAAGGAGTTGCGTGGTCACAGACTCACAAGACGTATTATGTTCTATATTCGAAAAATACCATACATACGTTATTCAATTATTTTAGAAGCAAAAGCTATTTTGTTGATTACAGTCAGTTTAAAAAACCTATTCGAAATACGTATCAACCTTTAATAAAAATTAAACCAAGTCTGAACATGATAGAAATGTTTAAGGCTCTTCCGCCAACGTATAAAGAGTTATTAAAGGATTATGCTGGTTTTCTTAAAGGCAAGCGGCTAAGTGAAAGTACGGTTCGTTCTTACGGCTATTTTGTATTACGGTTAATGAATTTCTATAAGCCAAAAGATATACAAGACATTAAGAAAAAGGATATCGATTATTTTTTTGAAATTGTATTGGCAGGTGAGAATTTTAGTATTAGTAGTCATAGGCAATGTGTTAGTGCTTTAAAATATTTTATTGATTATTGTAATTTGCCTTCAATGGAACCCGATGACTTAAAACGTCCAAAAAAGAGTAAAAAACTGCCAATAGTGTTATCTAAGGAGGAAATTCTTGATCTTATTCAAGTGACTAAAAATCTAAAGCATAGAGCTATTATTGGACTTTTATATTCTTGTGGCTTAAGAATTGGAGAATTATTAGATTTAAAAATCAGTTCTTTGGATTTTGACAGGAATTTATTGCGAGTAAATCAAGGTAAAGGCCGAAAAGACCGCAGTGTTGTAATGAGCGAAGTTTTAAAACCTTTAATATTTAATTATTTAAACACCTACAAGCCAAATATTTTTATCATTGAAGGGCGTGACGGAGGGCCATACTCTGCAACTAGCGTACGTCAGTTTTTAAAGAAAAGTTGTAGTTCCGCTGGTATTAAAAAGCAAGTGACACCACATGTATTACGCCATAGTTATGCTACGCATTTAATGGAAAACGGAGTAGATTTACGTCATATACAACTGTTATTAGGTCATGCTAAGCCAGAGACGACTATGATTTACACACACGTTGCTCATAAAGATTTAATGCAAATTAGTAGTCCTTTAGATACTATAATTCAGTCAATAACAAAATCCCATAAAAACAATACAGAAGTTTTGTTATCCCGAAATTATAATATATAAACTGTTATATTTGTTTTTATATAACACGTTGCCCACAATTTAAAAGAACAATTGAACAAAAAATGAAAAAAAGTACATATGAAAATTGTTTTAGTGAATCTTCATTAAAATTATCGTGGGAAAGGGTTATTTCAAGTGTCGGTGCTGATGCAAAAGACTACTTTGGAATTGGTGTTTTCAATAATAACACTGATAGAATGTTATCCTCATTAAGCCAACTTCTATTATCGGATAAATATCAACCGAAAAGACCTTTTAAATATTTCGAACCGAAGAAAAGTGGAACTCAAAGAACAAAAACTGTTTTAAATATCGAAGATGCTCTTGTTTATCAAGCAATTTCAAACCACATTGCAGAATTAGAATATTCAAGTTTAGCAGAGACTAATAATTGTGTATTTGGTAGTGTACTAAATGAAAATGTATCAAAAGGTGTTAACCTATTGGATGAGGAACCTGATAATTTCTATTTTTTTGAATTTTATGTAGAACCTTATAATAGATTTATTAATAGCATAAATGAAACAGTAGAAACAGGTAAAGTAACTCATATTCTAGAAACAGATATAACTGGGTTTTTTGATACAATTCCCCATTCAACAATTTTACTAGAATTAAAAAACAGAAATATTGATGAAAAAATATTAGAGATTTTTTCTAAATGTTTAAATATTTGGTCTGGAACTAGAGACTCAGCAACTTTTGGAGTTGGTATTCCTCAAGGACCTGCAGGTTCTTTTCTAATAGCTAATATCGTATTAGATAGCTTAGATAGACTTGCAATTAAAAATGGGCTTCACTATTATCGTTTTATGGATGATATTCGTATTTATGGTAAATCAAGAAAAGAATTAATTCAATGCTTAGTTGCAATTGACCGTCATCTAAAATCCAAATCATTATGCTTAAATTCAGAAAAAACATTAATTGAACCAATTGACGAACACAATTCAGGAAAAGAAAAGTTTTTAGATGATTATGGTATTAGTATAGAAAATGAAGAAAAAGCAGAAATTAGTCAAGAAATATTAGAACAAAATAGCACTCAATTTGGAGAAAAAGATAATGAATTTGGAGAAATAAATCCTGCAGAATATATTCCTCTTTATATAAATGCATTGGAAGATTTTGAGGAAAAACTTAAACAATTCTATAGTAAGAATGTAAAGAAAGATTTTTGGTTGATTGAAACATCCGAAATGAGGGAGTTTTTGACTTTTTCCCAAAAATGGAGAATTATAGTTAAAATACTACTAGACGAAATAGAATACAAACCAAATGAGTCAATGATTGATATTTGGCTTTTTGGAATTAGAGCTTTCAATTGGAAAACCAATAATTTCGTTTGGAATTTACAGTTGTATGAGAACTTATCGCATAATTACGATGATATTTTTATAGTCTTTAATGAATTTGACGACTATGAATGGATACAATATCAAATTTTATCAATTTTTAAAGAAGCATCATATTTAAACCTAGATGAACAGCAACGCTTATTACAATCCATACCAAAAACTGATAGTCCACTTGTTAGATTAGGTTATTTTAAAATTTTATTAGAAACTATTAAAACAAATACTAGATTTTTCCAATCAGTTGCGGAATTGATAAAAGAAGAGAAAAATGTTTATGTAAAAAACTCAATTCTCAATTCAATAAATAGAAGCCAATTGAAAATACCAATTGATACTTTAAAAAACTGGTTCCTATAATGAGTTATCTTAAAGAACTTGAGGAATTATCTCAAATGAATATGGCTAATGAAGATTATAATTATGCTCAACGTATGATTATGGTAGAAATGATTCAAGAAAAAATTATTGAAGAAAAATCTTCAGATGATTATTTCATTCGTTTTTTCGAAGACGTCATAAAAAAGGAAATAGATTTTGATTTCAAATCCGTATTATCACAAGGTGTATATAAATCAGCTAGTGAAGAAGCAGAAGCCTGTATCAATGTATTCCCACGACTTTCTGAAATGAAAAGCAATCGCTCTGTACTTTCTTGGTTAGTTACTGCATTAAAATATACAGACCAACTAGTTTTACATTATATTCAAAACGTTTTAAATATAAACCCAATTAAACACAACGACCACGGAGTTGAACGTTCAATGTACATACAAATTAATACAAGTGAATATTCTGCTCACGTAGCAGGTAGTTTATTAAATAATTTATATGAACAAAGAAATAAGCTAGAACATAGATATATAAAAGACCCGAAAAATGAGGATAAGAAAATCCTTCTAAACCCTGATTTTGGAAAAGCTAGAAAAAAAATACAAAGTAGCTTCCCAAAAGCTTTACTATCATTTAAGAAAGCATATAAAGAACATTACGAATAAAAAACTGTGGGCAACACCGTATATAATTCATTGCTAGCTTATTGTCTACTTACGAAAGTCCTCGCGGACTTTCTTGGTTGGTAATTATTTACTAAATTAGTTGCTTAAAACACGCAACAAACCATATACAAACACGTTGGCATTCATTGAGCAGAACCGTTAGAAATGACAATTATTAGTAATTTAAAACAAAACGTTTGACTTTTAGCTCGTTTACGGAATCGGAAA